>JAFEBU010000055.1 GCA_018242505.1 Pseudomonadota bacterium | reverse complement strand
CCCAGACGACGGCTGCAACCAGCGACGTAATGATCACTTTGCGTAGAATCTGCGGATTCTCGGGAGCCCCCCGGTCCTGCCCCGGCCCTGGGTTCTCGACCCGTCGCACACCAAGCGGCAGGACCGTGAACAGCATGATCCACCAAATTACCAGGTAGACCATGATGCCTGTCGCCCAATTCATGACGGACCGTCAGACCTGCTCGAGTTCGATCAGCGTCCCGGTGAAGTCCTTGGGATGCAAGAACAGGACCGGCTTGTCGTGCGCGCCGATCTTGGGCTCGCCGTCGCCCAGCACGCGTGCGCCGCCGGCTTTCAGCTTGTCGCGTGCGGCATAGATGTTCTCGACTTCGTAGCAGACGTGATGAATGCCGCCATCGGCATTACGCGCCAGGAAGTTGGCGATTGGCGATTTCTCGCCCAGCGGATGAAGCAGTTCGATCTTGGTGTTGGGTAACTCGACGAACACCACCGTAACGCCGTGCGCCGGCTGGGCCTTGGGGGCGCTGACCTTGGCACCCATCACGGTGCGATAGAGCTCTGCCGCCTTGTCGAGGTCCGGCACGGCGATGGCGATATGATTGAGGCGTCCGATCATTCCGGGGCTCCCGCGATCTCCAATTTTAGATGCGGACGATGTGCACGTCCGTCAACGGCTTCTTGCCCAGGTGCGCGCGCACGACGCGCCGCACGGCCTGCCGGGCCGCTTCCTCGATCCGGTCATCATCGCGCCGTTCTGCGGCGCTGAGATCAGCCAGCATCTCGTCGAGCGCCGACACTGCGGCCTGGACCAAGTCCCCCTCGGTATCGGCGATCCCGCGCAGCGAGACCTTGGGCGGTGCAGCCGGCCTGCCGTGTGAATCGAGGACCAGGGTGGCGGAAGCGGAACCATTCCACAGGAGCTTGCGTCGCTCGCGCAGCGCCTCGCCGTCAAGCGGCACCACGACATCCCCGTCCCGAGCGAGGCGGCCGGCATGGACATTGTCCACTATCGTGGCTGGCCCCGGCGCCAGGCGCACCAGCGTGCCGTTCGGTGCCAGCACCGTCTCCGACACCTGGCAGGCCTTCGCCAACGCGGCGTGCTCTACCATATGGCGGACCTCGCCATGCACCGGTACGGCGATTTTCGGGCGTACCCACTGATAAACCCGCACCAGTTCGTCGCGCGCAGGATGGCCTGACACATGGATATCGGCGTCCTGGTCGGTGATCACCTCGATACCGCGCGCCAGGAGCTCGTTCTGCATCCGGCCCACTGACCGCTCGTTGCCGGGAATGACACGCGAGGAGAAGACCGCCGTGTCCCCGGCCTCGAGCACGATATCGCGATGCTCTCCGCTTGCGATCTTGGCCATCGACGCCCGTGGTTCGCCCTGGCTTCCGGTGCAGATATAGAGGACCTTGGCGCGCGGCAGATAGCCCGCGTCCCGCTCCGGCACGCACTCGGGGAAATCGAGCAGGTAGCCGCATTCCTGCGCCGCTTCGACCATGCGCTGCATCGCGCGGCCAGCCAGGACCGGGTGACGCCCGGCGGCGACGGCAGCCTTGGCGATGCTTTCGATCCGGGCCAGGTTCGACGCGAAGCAAGTCACCGCGACGCGGTGTTTGCGGGCCTTCACCAGCTTCTCGAGGTTGGCGCGGACCATCGACTCAGACCCCGCCTCGCCTTCGACGAAAACATTGGTGCTGTCGCACACCATGGCGAGCGCGCCCTCCTCGCCGATGCGCTTCAGCGTCGCTTCATCCATGGTCTCGCCGAGGAGCGGTTCGGGATCGATCTTCCAGTCGCCGGTGTGAAACACCGTGCCGAGCCCGGTGCGGATGGCCAGCGCATTGGGCTCGGGGATCGAATGCGTCATGGTGATCATCTCGAGCTCGAACGGGGCCACGGTGAACTTGGCCCCCAGGGCGATCTCCGTGACCGGCACGTCATCCACGAGGCCGGCTTCCTTGAGCTTGCGGCGCAGCACCGAGGCAGCAAAGGGCGTGGCATAGACCGGGGCGCGAAGGCGCGGCCAGAGGTCGGCCACGGCACCCAGATGGTCCTCATGGGCGTGCGTCAGCACGATGCCGACCAGGGAATCTCGCCGTTCCTCGATGAAGGCCGGATCGGGCATGACGACCTCGATGCCGGGCGTGGTGTCGTCGCCGAAGGCGATGCCAAGATCAACCATCAGCCATTTGCCGGCATGACCGTAAAGGTTGAGGTTCATGCCGATCTCGCCTGCCCCACCCAAGGCCAGGAACAAGAGCTCGTCGGCAGCAGGAACGGTCATTTGCGGTTACGACGATGGATTTCGATCAGGCCGCGGACGGTAATGTCAGGCACGACTTGCTCGATCACCGCCGTTGCCCCTTCGAATACAGGCGCCAGCCCGCCGGTGGAGATCACGCGCATTGGCCGGCCGAATTCGGTGCGGATACGCTCGACGATCCCTTCGATCAGGCCGACATAACCCCAGAACACACCGGAATGCATGCAGGCGACCGTGTCGGTGCCGATGACCTGGGATGGCCTTTCGACCACGATGCGCGGCAGAAGTGCCGTCGCGTTGACCAGGGCCTCGATGCTCAGGTTGATGCCGGGCGCGATGACGCCGCCACAATAGTTGCCTTCCTCGTCGACCACATCGAAGGTGGTGGCGGTCCCGAAATCGACCACGATCGCCGGTGTCTTCGGGAAAAGGAGTGCCGTGCCGATCGTGTTGCAGATGCGGTCCGCCCCCGCGCCCTGCCCTTTGATCTTGATACCGTAGGAAATGTTGGGGTCGCCGAGCACCAGGGGAGTGCATTCGAAGTAGCGCGTGCACAGCCGGCGCAGGTTGAATGTGGCCTGGGGCACGACGCTGGCGATGATGGCGTCTGTGATCGATCCGGGCTTGATGCCTTCCATCGCCATGAGCTGGAACAACCATACCGCATGCTCGTCGGCCGTCCGCATGGCCGACGTATGCTGGCGCCACTCGCCGACGATCTTGTCGCCGTCGACGACGCCGAATTTGACGTTGGTATTGTTGGCATTGACGGCGAGCAGCATCGCTCTCTCCTTCAGGCCGCCCGGCCCAGCAGTTCACCGGCCACGACCTTGCGCGGACCGGCCGGTGTCTCCAGCAACAGCGCTCCTTGCGCATCGATTCCTGCGAAGCGTCCCCGCACCAGCTCCTCGCCCAGCTTTACGTCGACATCGAGCCCGATCGGGCCGGCCTTGCTGAGCCAATCGGCGCGGATCGGTGCAAAGCCGCCTTTGCGCCACTGTACGAGGCGGACCGCGAGTGCGCTTGCAAGCTTCTCCAGGGTCATTTCAACCGTTCCCCCCAGCCTTGCCGCGGGATAACGCATCTCAGGCAGCTGCGGGGCGAAGCCGACATTGACGCCGACGCCCATCACAACGTGCTGGGCCTTCCCATCCTGTCCGATCGCGCTTTCGGGAAGGATTCCCGCGATCTTGCCATCGTCAACAAGGACATCGTTCGGCCATTTTAACCTTACGGCGCGCTCCGGCGGTACGATATCGGCCACGGCGAGTGCAGCGACGAAGCCGAGTTCCGCTGCGCGCTGTGCGGCACAGTCAGGCCGAAGAATGGTCGAGCTGTAGAGGTTTCCGGCCGGGGACGCCCATCGGCGACCGCGCCGGCCACGCCCGCCGGTCTGCTCTCGCGCCCAGACGACGGTCCCTTCCGGCGCGCCACTGTCGGCAAGGCGCGCGGCCTCGTCGTTCGTGCTGCCGACGCTCTGCAGCGCGACCAGAGTCCACCCGTCCGGCAGGACGGGCGCCCGATTCACGGGAACAGACCCTTCGCAGCCGCCGCGGCAGCCAGGCTGAGCGGCTGCGGTGCGAGCGAGAAGACGGCGACCAGCAACGCCGCCGCGATCGCCACCGCCCGATTGACGCCAAACGTCATGCGATCGAGCCCTTCGGCCGGCTCGTCGAAGTACATCGCCCTGACAATGCGCAGGTAGTAGTACGACGCCACGACCGATGCGAGCACCCCGAGCACAGCCGGCCAGAAGAGCTGGGCCTCGATGGCGGCCATGAAGATATAGAGTTTGGCCCAAAAGCCCGCGAGTGGCGGAATGCCGGCCAGCGAAAACATCAGGATCATCATGGCGAAGGCCATCATGGGCTGGGTACGGCCAAGACCGGCCAGATCGGAGACGTTCTCGACCATGACATCGCGGCGCTTCATGAGCAGGATGATGGCGAAAGTGCCGAGTGTCATGACCGTGTAGATGACAAGATAGAACACCATCGCCTGGATGCCCTTCTCGGTGCCGCTTGCCACGCCCAGCAGGATGTAGCCGACGTTGCTGATCGACGAATAGGCCATCAGCCGCTTGATGTTCGGTTGGCGCAGCGCGGCAAAGGCGCCGAGCGCCATGGACAGCACGGATACAACGATGATGATCTGCTGCCACTCGGCGAACAACGGCTTGAACGGGCCCATCAGCACCGAGACGGTCAGCGAAAGGGCGGCAATCTTCGGCGAGATCGCGAAAAAGGCGGTCACCGGCGTGGGCGCACCCTCGTAGACATCGGGCGTCCACATGTGGAACGGGACAGCGGCAATCTTGAAGGCAAGCCCTGCAACCACGAAGACAAGGCCGATCACCGTGCCGAGTTCACCGGCCTTGCCGTCGAGCAGCGCGCGCGAGATCTGTACGAAGGCGGTCCCGCCGCAGAAGCCATAGATCAACGAAGCGCCAAACAACAGCATGCCCGACGCCACGGACCCCAGGACGAAGTATTTGATGCCGGCCTCGGTCGACCGCACGGAATCTCGCTGGAAAGCCGCGATCACGTAGAGCGCCAACGATTGCAGCTCCAATCCGACATAGAGCGACATCAGGTCGTTGGCCGAGATCATCAGCATCATGCCCAGCGACGACAGCGCCACCAGCAGCGGATATTCGAAGCGCCACACTTTCACGCGTTCGAAATAGGATTGGGACATCGGAATGGCGATCGCCGCCCCCACCAGCGTCAGCGCCTTCATCGTCCCGGTCAGCCGGTCAACGACAAAAAGGGACGCGAAGGCCGTGCCCTGACGATACGGAATGAAGATCAGGAGGGCAGTCACCAGCAGCGCGACCGTGGTGGCTGCCGCGACGAACCGCGTCGATTCTTCGCCACGCAGCACGCCGTAGACCAACAGCAGTGCCGTCACGGCCGCGAGAAAGATCTCCGGCCGGGCCAGCGTCCAGGATTCGAGACCGATAGGCATAATCGTCACTCCTCGCCGCTCACGGCTTCGCCGATGCCGTGTGCGCGAGCTTGATGGCTGCGTTGTAGTCACCGATCAGCTTGTCGACGGCCGGCGCCATCGGATCGAGGAAGGACGCGGGATAGACGCCCATCCACAGCGTGATCAGGACCAGCGGCAGGAACACCGCGATCTCGCGACGGTTCATATCCAGGATCGCCTTCAGCGAACTCTTGGTAAGCTCGCCAAAAATGATCCTGCGGTAGAGCCAGAGCGCGTAAGCCGCGCCGGTGATGAGTGCAGTCGTGGCAAGGAAGGCGACCCAGGTGTTGGCCTTGAAAGTGCCGACAATCACCAGGAATTCCCCAACGAAGCCCGAAAGCCCCGGCAGGCCGAGGCTCGCCAGGGTGAAGAACAGAAAGACGAAAGCATAGCGTGGCATGCGATGCACGAGGCCACCGTAGGCCGCGATCTCGCGCGTGTGCATTCGGTCATAAATAACGCCGACGCAGAGGAAGAGCGCAGCCGACACGATGCCATGGCTCAGCATCTGGAAGATCGATCCCTGCACCGCCTGCATGTTCATGACGTAGATGCCGATCGTCACGAAGCCCATGTGGGCGATCGACGAATAGGCAATCAGCTTCTTCATGTCCTCCTGCACCAGCGCGACCAGCGAGGTGTAGATGATCGCGACGACGCTCAGCCCGAAGATCAGCGGCGCAAAATACTGCGTTGCCTCGGGCATCAGCGTCACTGCGAAGCGGATGAAGCCGTAGCCGCCCATCTTCAGGAGAACGGCTGCCAAAATGACGGAACCGGCGGTCGGCGCCTCCACGTGGGCATCCGGAAGCCAGGTATGGACTGGCCACATCGGTATCTTGACCGCGAAGGACGCGAAGAATGCCAGCCACAGCCAGAATTGCCACCGGAACGGCAGGCTTAGCTTCTCGAAGGCCGTCGGCAGGTCGGTCGTGCCGATCTGCCAGTAGATGGCGATAATCGCCAGCAGCATCAGCACCGAGCCCAGCAGCGTATAGAGGAAGAATTTGAACGCGGCGTAAACGCGTCGTTTCCCGCCCCAGACGCCGATGATCAGGAACATCGGGATCAGCACGCCTTCGAAGAAGACGTAGAACAACGCCAAGTCGAGCGCGCAGAACATGCCGACCATGAAGGTCTCGAGCACGAGGAACGCGATCATGTACTCCTTGACGTGGTTCTGGATCGCCTCCCAGCTCGACAGGATGCAGATCGGCGTCAGAAGGGTCGACAGCAGCACGAAGAACAGCGAGATGCCGTCAATTCCCATGTGGTAGCCGATATTGAGTGACGGGATCCAGGCGAGCTTCTCCTCGAACTGGAAGCCCGGCTTGGCGATATCGAAGTCGGCCCACAGCACCAGGGACAGAACGAAAGTCACCAGCGACGTGATCAGGGCGGCGCTGCGGCAATTGCGGTCGACCGCTTCCTTCGGGCCATTGACGACCAGGCAGAACAGTGCGCCCACCAACGGCAGGAAGGTGACAAGCGACAGGATGGGCCAGCTCGACATCGCCCCCTACCTCGGCCAGCTAAAGTAGGTCACGGCTGCCGCCACTCCGACCAGCATGGCAAATGCATAGTGATAGAGATAACCGCTCTGGAAGCGGCTGAGCGCGGCCGCCACGTCGCGCGAACGCGCGACGATGCCGTCCGGTCCGAGGCCGTCTATGATGGCACCATCGCCCTTCTTCCAGAAGGCGCGGCCGATCGCGAACGCCGGCCGCACGAAGATCGCGTCGTAGATCTCGTCGAAGTACCACTTGTTGTAGAAGAGCTGGTACAGGCCGTTGAAGGTCTTGATCGTCTTCGCCGGCAAGTCCGGCCGCACGAGGTAATAGACGTAGCTCAGCGCAATGCCGGCCAGGCCCATCAAGAGCGGCAGGAGCGAGCTCCAGGTTGGAACCGCGTGCATGTGATGCAGGATTTCCTCGGTCGCCTTGACGGCAATGGAAGTCGCCCAGAAGTGCTCCCAATCGCCGCCGACAAACCAGGGATAGGCGACGAAGCCGGCCGCCAGAGCGCCGACCGCGAGCACGTAGAGCGGAATCAGCATGACCGCCGGCGACTCGTGTGCGTGATCCCAGGTGTGATGATCGCCGCGATATTTCCCGTAGAAGGTCAGGAACATCAGGCGGGTCGAATAGAACGCCGTCATGAAGGCGGCGACAATACCCAGCCAGTAAGCGATGTAGCCGACGTCGGTCCCCGCCCCGTAGGCCGCTTCCAGTATCGAATCCTTCGAGTGAAAGCCGGCGAAGCCGATCCCATGGCCCAGGATGAAGGGGACGCCGATGCCCGAAAGCGAGAGCGTGCCGATCCACATCAGCCAGAAAGTCTGAGGCGCCTTCTCCTTGACACCGCCCATCTTGCGCATGTCCTGCTCGTGGTGCAGGCAGTTGATCACCGACCCCGAGCCCAGGAACAGCAGCGCCTTGAAGAAGGCGTGGGTCATAAGATGGAACATCGCCGCTGAATAGGCACCGACGCCCGCTGCGAAGAACATGTAACCAAGCTGACTGCAGGTCGAGTAGGCGACCACCCGCTTGATGTCGAACTGGGTAAGGCCGATCGTTGCCGCGAAGAACGCAGTGGCGGCGCCAATCAGGGTCACCACTTGAGAGGCGACAGGCGCCAGTTCGAACAGCGGCGACAGGCGGCACACCATGAACACGCCGGCAGTCACCATCGTTGCGGCATGAATCAAGGCCGAAACCGGCGTCGGGCCTTCCATCGCATCCGGCAACCAGGTGTGCAGGCCGAGCTGGGCCGACTTGCCCATGGCGCCGATGAACAGAAGGATGCAGGCCGTCTCCAGCGCCGGCAGATCCATGCCTATGAAGTGGATGCGCATCTGGGCCATGTCGGGGCCCTTGGCGAAGATCTCATGGAAGTCGATCGAGCCCGACAGCATCCACACGGCGGCAATGCCGAGCGCAAAGCCGAAATCGCCGACGCGGTTGACGATGAAGGCCTTGATCGCCGCGGCGTTCGCCGATGGCCGGTCGTACCAGAAGCCGATCAGCAGATAGGAGGCGAGCCCGACCCCTTCCCAACCGAAGAAAAGCTGCACCAGGTTGTCCGACGTCACCAACATCAGCATGAAGAAGGTGAACAGGCTCAAATACGCCATGAAACGCGGGATCGAGGGATCCTCGGCCATATAGCCGATCGAATAGACGTGCACCATCGACGACACGCCGGTCACCACGACCAGCATCACGGCAGTCAGCGTGTCGAGGCGCAGCGACCAGGAAACCTCGAACGTCCCCGAATTGATCCAGTCGAACAGCTTCACGACCATCATCTTGCCGTCCTCCGGCCCAAAGCCGATGCGGACGAAGACGAAAATCGAGAGCGCTGCAGCGATCAGGAGCGCGGCGCAAGTGACGGCCTGCGCCGGTCTGTCACCGATCACGCGGCAAAGGAGGCCGGAGATCGCGGCCGCGACCAGGGGCAGGAAGACGATGAGCTTGACGGCAAGATCCATGACTCGTTCCCCGTCTAGCCCTTCATCGCGCTGATGTCTTCAACCTCGATCGTGCCGCGGTTGCGGAAATAGACGACGAGGATGGCAAGCCCGATGGCCGCTTCAGCCGCCGCCACGGTGAGGACCAGCATGGCAAAGACCTGCCCCACGACGTTGCCTTGGAACACCGAGAAGGCCACGAGGTTGATGTTGACGGCGAGCAGCATCAGCTCCACGCACATCAGGATGACGATGACGTTCTTGCGGTTGAGGAAAATCCCCAGGACGCCGAAGGTGAAGAGCACTGCCGCGACGAACAGGTAGTGTCCGAGCCCGATCGTCATGACACGCCTCCCCGCGTCGGAACTTTGACCACCGTGATGGTCTGATCCTTGGGGCGGAAAAGCTGCTCGCCAATACGTTGGCGCCGAACGCCCGGCCGTCGACGCAAAGTCAGCACGATGGCGCCGATCATGGCGACCAGCAGCACGGCTCCGGCCGCCTGGAACAGATAGAAATACTGCGTATAGAGCACCTGGCCGATAGCCCGCGTATTCTCCATGGTCCCGACGCGCGCCCCCGCCCGGTCGAGGGCCGTGATGGTCGTCGAGCCGCTGCCAAAGACGCCGAGCGCAAACAGGATCTCGGCAAGCAACGCTGCGCCGATCAGCGCTCCGATCGGGAAATACTTCAGGAATCCCTCGCGCAGCGCTGTGATCTTGATGTCGAGCATCATGACCACGAATAGGAACAACACCGCCACAGCGCCGACATAGACGATGACCAGGATCATCGCGATGAACTCGGCACCGAGCAGAAGGAACAGTGCTGCAGCATTGAAGAATGCAAGGATCAGGAACAGGACCGAGTAGATCGGATTGCGCGATGTGACGACCATGGCACCGGATGCCATGGTGATGAACGCAAAGACGTAAAAGGCGATCGCCTGGAGCACCATCTTTCCCTCCCGGCCGCCCTAGCGATAGGCCGCGTCGGCTTGGAGATTCGCCGCGATTTCACTCTCCCAGCGGTCGCCATTCGCGAGCAGCTTCTCCTTGTTGTACATCAGCTCCTCGCGCGTCTCGGTCGAGAACTCGAAATTCGGACCTTCGACGATCGCATCGACCGGGCAGGCCTCCTGGCAAAGCCCGCAATAGATGCACTTGGTCATGTCGATGTCATAGCGCGTGGTGCGGCGGCTGCCGTCCTCGCGCGGCTCGGCCTCGATGGTGATCGCTTGCGCGGGGCAGATGGCCTCGCAGAGCTTGCAGGCGATGCAGCGTTCCTCGCCGTTGGGATAACGGCGCAACGCATGTTCGCCGCGGAAGCGCGGCCCGAGCGGCCCCTTCTCATACGGATAGTTCACGGTCACCTTGGGTTTGAACATGTACTTCAAGGTGAGAACGAAGCCTGCGATCACCTCCGACAGGAGGAACGAGCGGGCGGCGCGATCGAGAGAAGCCATCAGCGATCTCCCTATTTTCCGGGAAGCCAGCCGCCGAACTGCAGCACGGCGGCGGTAAGGACGAGCCATCCCAGCGAGACCGGCAGGAACACCTTCCAGCCCAGACGCATGAGCTGGTCGTAGCGATAGCGAGGCAGCGTTCCTTTGCTCCAGCTGAAGACGAACAGCAGGAGGGCGATCTTGAGAACAAACCAGACGAGGCCCGGGATCCAGGTGAAGGGTGCATAGGGAATGGGCGACATCCAGCCGCCGAGGAACAGCACGGCACCCATCGCCGACAGCAGGATCATGTTTGCGTATTCGCCGAGGAAGAACAGCGCGAAGGGCATCGACGAGTATTCGGTTTGGAAGCCCTGAACGAGCTCCGCCTCCGACATCGGCAGGTCGAACGGCGTGCGGTTGGTCTCAGCCAGCGCCGATACGAAGAAGATGACAAACATCGGCAAAAGCGGCAGCCAGAACCAATCCCAGAACCAGCCCGACTGGGCCAGCACGATCTTGGTCAAGTTGAGCGAGCCGACACACAACAGCACCGTCACCAGAACGAAACCGATCGAGACTTCGTAGGACACCATCTGCGCGGCCGACCGCAAGGCACCCAAAAACGCGTACTTCGAGTTCGACGCCCAGCCGGCGATGATAATGCCGTAGACGCCCAGCGACGAGATTGCGAAGAGATAGAGGATGCCGACATTGATGTTGGCGATCACCCAACCGTCGTTGAACGGGATGACAGCCCAGGCGATCAGCGCCGTCATGAAGGTGATCATGGGCGCGATCAGGAACAGGACGGTGTTGGCGCTCGAAGGAACGATCGTTTCCTTCAGCACCAGCTTCAGGCCGTCCGCGAACGGCTGCAGCAAGCCGAACGGTCCGACGACGTTCGGGCCGCGGCGGAGCTGGATCGATGCCCAGATCTTGCGGTCGGCATAGGTCATGTAGGCGACCGCAATCAGCAGCGGCACCGTCACCAGCAGGCATTCCGCCAGGATGACAATCGCCTGGCCGAGCCAATTGACGGTGAAGAAATGAATCAGATCGGCGTACATGCCCCTACTCCGCCGCCAGAACCTGCTGCCGCGAAGCCATGCATTCGGCCATGGTCCGCGAGGCGCGGCTGATCGGGCAGGTCATGTAGTAGTTCGCGATTGGCGATGCGAAAGCGGCGTCGCTGACCGGACCCGCCTTACCGAACGCACCCCAACTGCCCGGCGCCTGCTGGTCGAGTGCGGCGAAGCTTCGGTTCACGGCGATCAGCCGCGCGCGCACCTGGTCGATCGTGTCGTACGGCAAGGTCTTGCCCAGCCGCTCCGACAGGGCGCGCAGGATGGCCCAGTCCTCACGCGCCTCGCCCGGCGGAAAATTGGCGCGACGGCCGAGTTGGACCCGGCCTTCGGTGTTCACATAGGTGCCCGGCTTCTCGGTATAGGCCGCTCCGGGCAGGATCACATCGGCCCGATGGGCGCCGGCATCGCCATGATGGCCCTGATAGATCACGAAGGCCTTGCCGAGCTTCTGTGTGTCGATCTCGTCCGCTGCCAGGAGATAGACAACATCGATCTCTTTCGCCTGTGCCCCCGCAAGAATGCCGGCCACATCCCGTCCCCCCTCGCCCGGCACCAGGCCGAGATCGAGGCCGCCGACGCGCGCCGCCGCCGTATGCAGGACAGCAAAGCCGTTCCAGTCGTCGCGCACCGCATTCACCTTCTCGGCCAACTCGCGCGTCAGCGCCAGCACAGCCGCGCCGTCCTCGCGCGAGAGCGCTCCCATGCCGATGATGATCAGCGGATTCTTGGCCGCCTTGAGCTTCTCGAAGAAGCCCAACCTGCCTTCGAGCAACTCGCGTAGCGTCGCCGGCCCCGCGCCCAGCCGATCGACAGCATAGGTGAGGTCTGCCATCGGGCCGATGCTCGCGATGGCGCAGCGACCGGCCAGGTAGCGCTTGCGGATCCGTGCATTCAGCACCGGCGATTCGAACCGAGGGTTGGTGCCGATCAGCAGGATGGCGTCCGCCCGGTCGATGCCACGGATGCCTGGATTGAAGATATAGCCGCCACGCACGCCTGACTCGAGCTTGGCGCCGTCCTGGCGGCAGTCGACGTTGGGCGATCCCAGTGCCGCCATCAAATCCTTGAGGGCGACCATCGACTCGGCATCGCACTGATCGCCAGCGATCGCTGCGATCTTCTTGCCGTCGAGACCCTCGACCTTGCTCGCGATCGCCGCAAAAGCTTCGCTCCAGGTCGCCGCAACGAGCTTGCCGGCCTTGCGGACATAAGGGCGATCGAGGCGCTGATAGCGCAGGCCATCGACGGCATGGCGCGTCTTGTCCCCAATCCATTCCTCGTTCACGTCGTCGTTGAGACGCGGCAGGATCCGCATCACGATGGCGCCGCGCGTGTCGATGCGGATATTGGCGCCAAGCGCATCGAGCACATCGACGGACTCGGTCTTGCGCAGTTCCCACGAGCGCGCCTCGTAGGCATAGGGTTTGGACGTCAGCGCACCAACCGGGCAGAGATCGACCAGATTGCCCGAGAGCTCGCTTGAAAGCGTGTGTTCGACATAGGTCGTGACCTCCATGCTTTCGCCGCGACCGGTTGCGCCCAGCTCCTCCACGCCCGCCACCTCGGTCGCGAAGCGGATGCAGCGCGTACAGTGGATGCAGCGATTCATCGAGGTCTTCACCAGCGGGCCGAGTTCCTTGTCCGGAACCGCGCGCTTGTTCTCAAGATAGCGGCTGCGGTCGAAGCCGAAGGCCATCGCCTGGTCCTGCAGATCGCACTCGCCGCCCTGATCGCAGATCGGGCAGTCGAGCGGATGGTTGATCAGCAGGAACTCCATCACACCGTTGCGCGCCTTCTTGACCATCGGCGTATCGGTCTTGATGACCATACCTTCAGCCACCGGCATCGCGCAGGAGGCGATCGGCTTGGGCGCCTTCTCCTGTTCGACCAGGCACATACGGCAGTTGCCGGCGATCGACAGTCGTTCGTGGTAGCAGAAGCGTGGAATCTCGACGCCAGCCATCTCGCAGGCCTGCAGGACCGTGATGCCGGCCGGCACCTCGATCTCGACGCCGTCGATCTTCATCTTGGGCATTGTCTACTCCTGCCCTATTCGGCCGCGAGCTGCCGGGTGTGCGCACGAATACGGCGCTCCATCTCCGGGCGGAAATGGCGAATGAGACCCTGGATCGGCCAGGCCGCGGCATCGCCCAGGGCGCAGATTGTGTGGCCCTCGACCTGCTTGGTGACATCCTCCAGCGCATCGATCTCCTCGATGCGCGCATCACCTACGACCATGCGCTCCATGACGCGCCACATCCAGCCCGTGCCTTCGCGGCATGGCGTACACTGGCCGCAGCTTTCGTGCTTATAAAAATACGACAGTCGCGCGATCGCCTTCACGATGTCGGTCGACTTGTCCATGACGATGACGGCGGCGGTGCCGAGGCCGGATTTCTGGTCGCGGAGCGCATCGAAATCCATCAGGACTGTGTCGCAAATCTCCTTGGGCAGAAGCGGGACCGAGGCTCCGCCTGGAATGACTGCCAGGAGATTGTCCCAGCCGCCACGCACGCCACCGGCGTGTTTCTCGATCAGCTCGCGCATCGGGATGCTCATCGCCTCCTCGACATTGCACGGCTTGTTCACATGGCCGGAGATGCAGAAGAGCTTGGTGCCGGTGTTGTTCGGCCGGCCGAAGCTCGAGAACCAGCTCGCGCCGCGACGCAGGATGGTTGGTGCGACAGCGATCGACTCGACGTTGTTCACGGTCGTCGGGCAGCCATAGAGCCCTGCGCCTGCCGGGAACGGCGGCTTCAACCTCGGCATCCCCTTCTTGCCTTCGAGACTCTCGAGGAGCGCCGTTTCCTCGCCGCAGATATAGGCGCCGGCGCCGCGGTGGACATAGAGATCGAAGTCCCACCCCGAGCCGCAGGCATTCTTGCCGATCAGCCCTGCTTCATAAGCCTCCCGGATGGCAGCTTCGAGATGTTGCGCCTCGTTGTAGAATTCGCCGCGCACATAGATGTAGCCGGCGTGCGCCCGCATGGAAAAGCCCGCCACCAGGCAGCCTTCGACCAGGAGATGCGGATCGTGACGCATGATGTCGCGATCCTTGCAGGTCCCGGGCTCGGACTCGTCGGCATTCACCACTAGGTAGTGCGGTCGGTCCTTTACCTCCTTCGGCATGAAGGACCATTTGAGACCGGTCGGGAATCCGGCGCCGCCTCGGCCGCGCAGGCCCGACTTCTTCATCTCGTCGATGATGGCATCCGGGCCACGTTCGAGGATTGCCTTGGTATTGTCCCAGGCGCCGCGGGCACGAGCGCCCGCCAAGTGCCAGTCGTGGAAGCCATAGAGATTGGTGAAGATGCGATCCTTGTCGGCGAGCATGTTCACTCACCCTTCAATGTCGTAGGGCCGCCGGCCGGGGCCGATGCCTGGCGATCGACCTGCGGGCCGGGTTTGGGAATCTCTCCCCGGCGAAAGGCGTCGAGGAGCTTGCGCATCGAGGCCTCATCGAGATCCTCGTAGAAATCGTCGTTGATCTGCACGACCGGGGCGTTGACGCAGCCGCCAAGGCATTCCACTTCCTGCACGCTGAACGTCTCACCGTCCGCGGCCTCGCGGCACGCCTTCATCACGCCGTCCGAACCGCGCAGCCAACACGGCGTCGTGGTGCAAACCTGCAGGAGATACTTCCCCTTCGGCCGGAGCTGGAACATCGTATAAAAGGTCGCGATCTCGTAGACTCGGATCGGTGCCATATCGAGGAGCTTTGCCACCTCGTCCATGGCCACCCTCGGCAACCAGCCCTGCTGGCGCTGGGCGAGGTCGAGCACGCCTATCACGGCGCTCGCTTGGCGGCCCTGCGGATATTTGGCGATCAGTGCCTTCGCCTTTTCCAGGTATTCCGACGTGAAGGCAAACGACGCGACCTGTGGCACATCCTTCGGATCGGCGGTGATCATCGCCATCGCATCGTCTCCTAGCGGTCGATCTCGCCAAACACGATGTCGAGCGAACCGATGTTCGCCGACATGTCGGCGAGCTGGTGGCCTCGTGTCATCATGTCGAGCGCCTGCAGATGCGGAAAGCCCGGCGCGCGGATCTTGCAACGATAAGGCTTGTTGGTGCCGTCCGACACCAGGTAGACGCCGAACTCGCCCTTTGGCGCCTCGACCACGGTGTAGGTCTCGCCGGCCGGTACCTTGTAGCCCTCGGTATAGAGCTTGAAGTGATGGATCAGCGCCTCCATCGAGCCCTTCATCTCCGCGCGACGCGGCGGCGCGATCTTGCGATCGTCTATGCGGACCGGCCCTCTCACCGTTCGCAACGCCTTGATGCACTGTTCCATGATGCGCACGCTCTGATACATCTCCTCGATCCGCACAAGATAACGTGCGAAGCAATCCCCGGTCTTGCCGACCGGGATGTCGAAATCCATGCGCTCGTAGACGTCGTAGGGTTGCGACTTGCGTAAATCCCACGGGATGCCCGACGCGCGGATCATCGGACCGGAGAAGCCCCAGTCCAGAGCCTGCTTTTTCGAGACGACACCGATGTCGACCGTGCGTTGCCGGAAGATGCGGTTGTCGTTCAGCAGATCCTCTAGATCCTTCAGGAAGGGATAGAACTGCTTGATCCACGCTTCCATCGAATCGAGCATGCCGTCCGGCAGGTCCTGGTGGACGCCGCCGGGACGGAAATAGTTGGCGTGCATGCGCGAGCCACTCACGCCTTCGTAATACTCCATCAGGAGCTCGCGCTGTTCGAATCCCCAGAGCGGCGGCGTAAGCGCGCCGGTGTCCATCGCGAACGTCGTCACGTTCAGAAGATGGTTCAGGATGCGCGTGATCTCGGAAAACAGCACACGGATGTACTGACCCCGCTCCGGCGCCGTGATGCCCAAAAGCTTTTCGACCGCCAGGGCGAAGGCATGCTCCTGGCACATTGGCGAGACATAGTCGAGCCGATCGAAATACGGCACCGCCTGCAGGTAGGTCTTGTACTCGATCAGTTTCTCGGTGCCGCGATGGAGCAGGCCGATATGCGGATCGCAGCGCTCGACGATCTCGCCATCCATCTCGACGACCAGTCGCAACACTCCGTGGGCCGCCGGATGCTGCGGCCCGAAGTTCATGGTCAGCGTTTTGATCTCGACGTCGGACATGTCAATTCGTCTCGGTCGCCTTTTCGTCGCCGGGCAGGATGCGCTCGATCCCACCCTCCCACGGGCTCAGGAAGTCGAACCGTCGGAACTCCTGGGTAAGCTTCACCGGCTCGTAGATCACCCGCTTCTGCACATCGTCCCAGCGCATCTCGACGAAGCCCGTGAGCGGAAAATCCTTGCGCAGCGGGTGGCCTTCGAAACCGTAGTCCGTGAGGATCCGCCGCAGGTCGGGATGATCGGCGAACCAGACACCGTAGAGATCGTAGGCCTCTCGCTCGAACCACGTCGCCGAGCTGTACACGGCGGCCGCCGACGGAACCGGTGTTGCCTCGTCGATCTCAACCTTGACGCGGACGCGCTGGTTGTTCCTGAGACTCAGCAAATTGTAGACAACGTCGAACCGCTTCTCACGCTCCGGCCAGTCGACACCGCAGACATCGACCAACTGTGCGAACAGGCACCGCGGATCGTTCTTCAGGAAAGTCAGCAGCGCAATCAGCTTGTCCGGCGTCGTGTCGAGCATCAGCTCGCCGAGACGAACGGACCAGCCGGTCGTCGCACCGCTTTTTTGCGCAATATGGGCGCCGAGGTCGTCCATTCCCGCCCCCTACCGGACCAGCGTCCCGGTGCGGCGGATCTTCTTCTGAAGCTGCAACACACCATAGAGCAGCGCCTCGGCGGTTGGTGGGCATCCCGGCACATACACGTCGACCGGCACGATGCGATCGCAGCCACGTACGACGGAGTAGCTGTAGTGATAGTAACCGCCGCCGTTGGCGCAGGAGCCCATCGAGATGACATAGCGGGGCTCGGCCATCTGGTCGTAGATCTTGCGCAATGCCGGTGCCATCTTGTTGCACAACGTCCCGGCGACGATCATCACGTCGGCCGACCGGGGGCTGGGCATGGGGGCAACGCCGAACCGGTCGAGATCGTAGCGGCTCATCCAGCAATGGATCATTTCGACGCCGCAGCAGGCGAGGCCGAATGTCAGCCCCCACAGCGAGCTGGTGCGAGCCCACGAGACGAGCTTGTCGAGTTGCGCCACGACAAAGCCCTTGTCGGCCAGCTCGTCATTCAGCGCTCGCGACAGCGCCGCCTCGGCGGCGGGATTGGACTTCGTGGGCGTGATCACTCCCATTCCAACGCTCCCTTGCGCCATTCGTAAATGAAGCCGACGGTGAGAATGGCCAAGAACAGCATCATCGACCAGAAGCCGAAAATGCCGATGTCGCCCAGTGCCACCGCCCATGGAAACAGAAAGGCCACTTCCAGGTCGAAGATGATGAAGAGGATGGCCACAAGGTAGAAACGCACATCGAACTGCCCTCGGGCATCGTCGAAGGGCGCAAAGCCGCACTCGAAGGGGGATAATTTTTCCGAGTTCGGATTCTGCCGGGCGATCAGGTAGGAGCCGCCCAGCATGGCCATCACCAAAGCGAAAGCGAGGCCGAGGAAGATCAGAATCGGAAGGTATTCCTTCAGAAGCGCTTCCATCGTCACCCCTTCCGCCCGTTGGGCCAGCAACGTTGGGGCTGGCGCGAGCGACGGGACTCGAACCCGCGACCTCCGGCGTGACAGGCCGGCGTTCTAACCAACTGAACTACGCCCGCAAAAGCCCCAAACGGCGCGCGGAGAGATAAAGGACCCCCTATGG
>JAFEBU010000054.1 GCA_018242505.1 Pseudomonadota bacterium | reverse complement strand
TGGCGCTGATCGTTTCCATCATCGATCGGCTTGGCGCCGAAGGGAAAGTCGATCCGGCCCGCATCTATCTCGTCGGCTTTTCCCGCGGCGGCTTCATGGCCCACACGCTGGCCCTGGCGATCACCGACCGGCTGGCAGGCGTGGCCGTCGTCTCTCCCGACGTCGAACCGGACATGAGGACGCCACCCCGGCATCCCCTTTCCTTTCTATTGGTGAGTGGCGACCGGGATCCCGTTCACCCGGTAACGGGGGAACGGCCGGCGGCGACCATGGAGCGTTGGCGAACGATCGATCGCTGCCCGCCGCTCACCCGCATGGATGCAGGGTCGGCCGAGCTGACGGTCGAAGGCGCGGGCCCATGCGACCAGGGCACCGCCATCCGCTACGTCATCGTTCCTGGCGTGGGCCACGACTGGACCGCCGCGCCGGTCAGCTACAGCGACATCAGCTGGGCGTTCCTGAGTCGGTTCAGGCGAGCGCCCGGGGCCAGCCCGTAGAAAGCCGGCCGGGTGACGCCAGGGTATGACCGACCGCCGATGTCGGTTAGCCCTGGGCGCTGGGCGCTGCCGCCCTTCGAAGGCTTACGCTGAACGTCGTTGGTGATGGGCCGGCGACGATGCGCACGGTTGTCCAGTCGGCCGATACGTTCGGGCTCGGCGTTGCGTCGATTCCTGCCCACGTCTGTCGCGTTCCATCCACGTCTGGCGAACCTTTTGCGCGGAGAGTGTCATGAGAACCCTGACAGCGATGATCTTCTGCGCATCGATTGCATTGCCGTTCGCGGCATATGCGGACATGAGCGACGCCGAGTCCTGCAACGCCCTGAGCACCACCCATCACAGCCAGGTGCCTTCGACCGCGACACCCGGTGTCGACGCACCCGAGGCGATGTCGAAGTGCGGGACCAGCCCCCGCAACCTCCATCCCGGTGCTCGAGAAGATCCTGGACGACAACAAGGCTCCGCTGCCGAAGCGCACCTGACACAGCGCAACAAGGGGCGACACAGCACACAGCGCAACAGGGGGCGGAGAGCGGTCGTCGAATCCGCCGCTCTCCGGCTTCTTGGGAGCGCTCGACCTCGATCCAGGATGGAGCCGGCGATGACAGCGCAAATCGCCATGGTGGCTATTGCCTCGGCACTTCCGATCGCGGGCAACGCAGCAGGCACAAAGCGGCGCAGGCCGAGAGGCTAGGCGCCGCCGACACGATCAGGACATTGCCCCCAAGGTGGTCGATCAGCAGCGCGAACCCCGGCGGCGCGGCGGCCGACAGGAAGCGCGCGGGCATCCCCAGGATGCCGAGACGATAGCCGTAGTTGACCGGACCGAAGATCGCGAGCGGCACCGTTCCCCGCGCGATGGTGATGATGCCGTTGCCGGAGCCATGCAGCACCGCGAAGGCGCTGGCAGCGACACCGCCGCCGGCGGCGAGAATGACCGAGGCCCCGATCGGATGGGTCAGCGTTGCCAAACGGGCCGACACCACTGGATGGAAGCGGCCCAGGACGCTGGCCTCCAGCATCCGCGCACCCACCTGCGCCGGACCGATCAACGCGCCGGCCGCGATCGCCTGGGCGTGGGACGCGCCGGTCGCCTCCAGGATGCGCGGGAAGTGTGCCGCCATGCCCGCCGTCACGATCCAGGCCGCCGCGAACGCGAAGCCCAGCAGGATCATCGGCCGATCGATCGGCACCGGCTGATCCATCGCCTTCCTGTCCGCGCCGGTCACGGTCGGCCGCAGCAGCGCCCAGTAGTTGAGCGGCAGGGCGACGAAGAGATGCAGCACCGCCCACGCAAGGCAGGTGTCGCGCCAGCCGATCGTGGCGGCGCCCCACGCCGTCAGCGGCCAGCCGATCGTGCTGGCGAAGCCTGCGATCAGGGTGATGCCGGTGATCGCGCCCCGCGCGTTGGTGCCGTAGATGCGGCCCAGCACGGCGAACGCCGCATCGTAGAGCCCGAAGCCCATGCCCACGCCGAGCACCAGCCAAGCGGCGGCCAGCATCGGCATCGACTGCGCGAACGCCAGCAGCACCAGGCTGACCGTGAACAAGAGGTTCGAGCCGGCAAGCATGCGATTGCCGCCGCCGGCGTCGCTCATGCGCCCCATGCGCGGCCCGAGCAGCGCCGAGATGACGAGAGCGCCGGAAAAGATGCCGAACAGCCAGTTCGTCGAGACGCCGGTATCGTGCGCGATCGGATCAGCCAGAACCGCCGGCAGGTAGTAGCTCGACGCCCAGGCGAGCGTCTGCGTCGAGCCCAGAATGACGATGACGAGGACGCGACCCGCGGACATCGTCAGCCGTCCGATGTTTCCGGCTGCAGCGGCACGGCTTGCCTCACTTGTCCCGCCAGAACGCCGCGCCGCCCAATCCGACCGGACCGCCGAGCGGCTGCACTCCGTTCAATCGCTTCCACCATCCACGCCTCGACTCTCCAACCAACGTAGACGAGACATTGACTCCATTTCAATAATTCCATATATATAAAAATATGGAATCGAAAGATGCCGTCGCTGCGCTGGGAGCGCTCGCCCAGGAGAATCGCCTCGAAGTGTTCCGGATGCTTGTGCAGGCCGGCCCCCGAGGGTTGCCGGCCGGCCAGATCGCCGAAAGACTGAAGCTCGCGTCGCCGACGCTGTCCTTCCATCTCGCCCAGCTCAGGCATGCGGGCCTCGTGACGGTCACACGCGACGGCCGTTCGTTGATCTACGCCGCCGATTATGACGGCATGAACGAGCTGATGGGCTTCCTCACCGAGAATTGCTGCGCCGGGGATGCAGCGGGCTGTGGCGTGCCCGTCTGCGAGCCTGCCGCGCGCACCGTCGTTCGTCGCCGAAGCAGAGGAGTGACCCGGCAATGAAGCGCCTTCACGTTCACATGTCGGTCGGGGACCTCGACCAGTCGATCCGCTTCTACTCGACGCTGTTCGCCAGCGAACCGACCGTCGTCAAGCCCGACTATGCGAAATGGATGCTGGAAGATCCCCGCGTCAACTTCGCCATCTCCACGCACAACGGCCGCGCGGCCGGACTCGATCATCTCGGCATCCAGGCCGAGGACACGGCTGAGCTGCACGAGGTCTACGGGCGCCTGAAGGCCGCGGACCGACCGGTCCTGGACGAAGGGATGACGACGTGCTGCTACGCCAGGTCGGAAAAGAGCTGGATCTCCGACCCGGCCGGCGTGCTGTGGGAGACGTTCCACACGGTTGGCGAGAGCACCGTCTACGGAACGGCCGCTCCCGTCGAAGAGATCCGGACGGCTGGCGCATGCTGCGGTCCCTCGCCCGAGAAGGCGGCGGGGACGCCAGGCAAAGCCTGTTGCGGGTGAGCCGGCAATGCGCCCCTTCAATGTCCTCTTCCTGTGCACCGGCAATTCGGCGCGCAGCATCCTGGGCGAGGCGATTGCGAACGAGATCGGCCAGGGACGGTTGATCGGCTACAGCGCCGGCAGCCGCCCCAAGGGCGAGGTCCATCCGCTTGCCCTCGATCTCCTGCGGCAGATGAACCTGCCGACCGAAGGGCTGCGCTCCAAGAGCTGGGACGATTTCGCGGTGCCTGAAGCGCCTCGAATGGATTTCATCTTCACCGTCTGCGACAGCGCCGGCGGCGAGGCCTGCCCTGTGTGGCCCGGCCATCCCATGACGGCGCACTGGGGGCTGCCCGATCCTGCGGCGGTCGAGGGGTCGGACATCGAGAGGCGCCGCGCCTTTCGCCAGACCTTCGCGGCGCTGGAGAACCGCATCAGGCTGTTCGCAAGCCTACCGTTCGCGTCCCTCGACCGTCTGTCCCTGCAGCATCGTCTCGATGCGATCGGTGGGAAAGTCGTGTCTCCCCAGCGCGGAACCCGCGATGGGGAGACGCCTACGCAGTGGGCGGTGGGGTCATGAGCATCGGCGTTGATGCACTCGACCCCTGCGGCCCCGTGGGCCACCTCCCCAGCTTTGCTGAGGAGGAGATGATCCAAGCAGCACCGGTCACGCTATAGCGAGACCAGCGATGTCCACCTTCGAACGCTATCTGACGCTTTGGGTCGCGCTCTGCATCGTGGCCGGCATCGCCCTCGGGCACTTCCTGCCGGCCGCCTTCCACGCCGTCGGGTCGGCCGAGATCGCCAGGGTCAATCTGCCGGTGGCCGTCCTCGTGTGGCTGATGATCATCCCCATGCTGGCGAAGATCGACTTTGGCGCCCTGGCGCAGGTGCGCGCGCACTGGCGCGGCATCGGGGTCACGTTGATCATCAACTGGCTGGTGAAGCCCTTCTCGATGGCGGCACTCGGCTGGCTGTTCATCGGCCGGCTGTTCGCCCCCTACCTGCCGGCCGCGCAGATCAACAGCTACATTGCCGGCCTGATCCTGCTTGCCGCGGCGCCCTGCACCGCCATGGTCTTCGTCTGGAGCCACCTTTCCGACGGCGAGCCGCATTTCACCCTGACCCAGGTGGCGCTCAACGACACGATCATGGTGTTTGCCTTTGCCCCGATCGTCGGTCTGTTGCTCGGCCTGTCGGCCATCACCGTGCCGTGGGAAACGCTGGTCCTGTCGGTGGCGCTCTACATCGTCGTCCCCGTCGTGGTCGCGCAGGCGCTGCGGCATCGGCTGCTGGCGAGCGGCGGCGCGGCCGCCCTCGCACGCACGCTGGCGGCGCTGCAGCCTTTGTCGCTGCTGGCGCTGCTCGCGACGCTCGTCCTGCTGTTCGGCTTCCAGGGCGAGCAGATCATCGACCAGCCCCTCACCATTGTCCTGCTGGCCATCCCGATCCTGATCCAGGTCTATTTCAATTCGGGCCTCGCCTACCTTCTCAATCGGGCAAGCGGCGAAGCGCATTGCGTCGCCGCCCCGTCCGCCCTGATCGGCGCGAGCAACTTCTTTGAGCTGGCCGTCGCCACCGCCATCAGCCTGTTCGGCTTCCATTCCGGCGCCGCACTCGCGACCGTCGTCGGCGTCCTGATCGAGGTGCCGGTCATGCTGTCGGTGGTGAAGATCGTGAACGCGACCAAGGCCTGGTATGAAGGCGGAGCCACGGTGCGTCGCCAGGCCTCCCGCAGCGGCGCGACCTGAGGGACCTCCTGGCTGCGCGAGAGAGCGCCGCGGTGGTACGTCACCGTCGCCCCTGTAATAGCATTACGTTTGTCCAAACGGCTATTGGTCGCCGCCGTGACTGAAACCGCGCAGCGCCTCGTAAACGTGATTTGCCCCGGAGGGCTGCAGCGATTGGCGGGCCCGATCCTGCTGATCGTGGCACTCGCCGTGTCGGCGTTCGCGTCGGGAGGTGCGGCTGCAGCGACCAATCGGGCTGCCGCGGCAGCGGTCGTCGCAACGGCTGGCGCGGGCGCTTCGGCGACCCTGTCGCCTTGTTCGCGGCAGGCGGACTTCGATGTGTGTCCCGTCTGCCAGACACGCACCTGTCCTGGCCATCGCACGTTGCTGGGCGCGTCGCAGCTCGATCCGGTCGTACCGGCGCCCTCACCGGCGCCCGCAGGGCCCCGGCAGCCCGCGATGTTGCCGCGTCCGCCACCGACAGACGCCGCCCCAACTTCCTTTCCCACTGGTTTTGCTGCCCGCGCCCCTCCGTCCCTGGGCTGAGACCGGCATCGGCTGATGCGGCTCCGCTCGAGTCCGCATCCATCGGCTGTCGGACAAGCTTGAGGACGAACGGCCGGCACGCATGACGCGCGCTGCCCCTCGTCCGTCGAGACGAGGGATGGGCAATGGTTCGTTCGAGACAGACAATCTATTTGGGCATCATTCTGGCGCTTGGCGTCGCCGGAGCGGCAGCGCTCTACTTTGCGCCGGACGTCACCGCGACCAGCGAACAGGCCGCGGCGGGAGAGCCGAAGGGCCAGCCCCTGCTCCAGCTCGACCCGGAGGCGGCGCGTCGCGCCGGGATCAAGGTCGAGCGGCTGGAGCGCGCGGAATATGCCGATACGCTCGCCGCGTTCGGCACCGTCGCCGCCAATCGCAACAGCTTCGCCCGCGTGACGCCTCCGGTTGCCGGCCGCCTGCTCAGGATCAATGTCGATCTCGGCGCACGGGTCGATGCAGGTGCCCCTCTCGCCGTTCTCGAAAGCCCTGAACTCGCCGAGGCGCGGACGAATTTCCGGCAGAGCCAGACCGAGCTGGACCTTGCCCGCGCAAATCTCGACCGCGCCCGGAAGCTCGCGGTCGACGCGTCTATCGCACAGAAGGATTTGCTGCGCGCGCAGGCCGACCACGAGCGCGCCCGGGCGGCACTTGCCGCGGCGGAAGCGAAGCTCGCGTCGTTGGGCGTGGAAGCCGCAGTCCCGGCCGGGATGTCGCCGGCCCACCTGACCGTGACCGCACCATTTGCCGGGACCATCGTCGAGCGCACCGCCGTGCTCGGCGAATATGCGCAGGCCTACCAGCCCCTGTTCGCCGTCGCCGATCTCTCGACCGTCTGGGTCGAGACCAATCTCTACGATCGCGACCTTGCGCAAGTCGCGATCGGCGCTCCGGCGACGGTGACCGTCGGCGCCTATCCGCAGCGCCGCTTCGACGGCAAGGTCACCTATATCGGCAACATCATCGACAAGGACACGCGCACGACCATGGCGCGCATCGAGGTTGCCAATGCCGACGGTGCGCTCAAGCCGGGGCTATTTGTCGATGTCGCGATCCGGACCGCACGGCATCGCCCGGCGTTGCGCGTCCCCGAAGAGGCGCTGGTGCTCTTGCAGGGCCAGATGACCGCGTTCGTCGCCGAGGGTGGAGGTTTCGTTCCCCGCCCGGTCGAGACCGGCGACCGCAACGGCGGCATGGTCACGGTGAAATCGGGGCTCGAGGCGGGAGACGAGATCGTGGTCTCCGGCGCCTACGCATTGAAGGCCCGGCTGTTGAAGTCGCAACTCGGCGACGCGGACTAGGAGCAACCGGCATGCTGACAGGCATCGTGCAGTCGGCGCTGCACTACAAGCTCCTGGTGATCGTCGCCTTCGCGATCGTCATCTTCCTGGGCGTCCGCGCCTTCCAGCAGGTGCCGGTGGACGCGTTTCCCGACGTGACGCCGGTCCAGGTGAACGTCTACACCGAGTCCCCCGGGCTTGCGGCCGAGGATGTCGAGACGCTCCTGACCGTGCCGGTCGAGACGGCCGTGGCCGGCTTGCCGGGCGTTCAGGACGTGCGATCGGTCTCGCTGTTCGGCCTCTCGTACGTCAGCGTCTATTTCACCGACTCGACGGACATCTACTTCGCGCGGCGACTGGTGGGTGAGAAGCTGGCCGAGGCCAGGGCACGCATACCGGCCGGCTACGGCGAGCCCGAGCTTGGCCCCAACTCCACCGGCTTGGGGCAGGTCCTCTGGTACACCATCGAATCGGCCGACCAGAAGCTCTCCAACATGGACCTGCGCACGCTGCAGGACTGGACGGTCCGCCTGCTGCTGCGCACGGCACCCGGCGTCGACGACGTCACCTCGTGGGGCGGGCACGAGAAGCAATACCAGGTGCAGATCGATCCGCGTCGGCTGATCAAGTACGGCCTCGGATTCAAGGAGATCATGGAGGCGCTCGAAATCAACAACAGGCAGGTGGGCGGCCAGTATATCGACCGCGGCCAGGAGCAGTTCCTGGTCCGCGGCCTCGGCCGGGTGTCAAGCGTCGACGACATCGCCAACATCGTGATCGCCACCCGCGAGAACACGCCCATTCGCGTCCGCGACGTGGCCGACGTGAAGGAGGCGCCCGGCCTGCGCTTCGGCGCAGTGACCCGCGACGGCAAGGAGGTCGTGCTGGGCATCGCCTTGCAGCGGATTGGCGAGAACGCCGCCAAGGTCGCCGAAGCAGTGAAGGCCAAGCTCGAGGTGGCGCGCAAAGCACTGCCGGAAGGCGTGACCCTCAACACTGTCTATGACCGCACCGAGCTCGTCGACAAGGCGGTGGCGACGGCGGAGCGGGCGTTGATCGAGGGATCTGTGCTGGTCGCCGTCGTCCTCTTCCTGTTCCTGGGCGAGTTCCGGTCGGCGGTCGTCGTGATCGTGACCCTGCCGATGGCGATGCTGATCGCCTTCATCCTGATGCAGATCACCGGCCTCTCAGCCAACCTGATGTCGCTCGCCGGCCTTGCGATCGGCATTGGAATGATGGTCGACGGCGCCGTCGTGATGGTTGAGAACGGCTATCGGCTGTTGAGCCATCGCCGGGAAGCCGTCGGCAGCCGCAGCGAGATCATCCTCAGGGCCGCGAGCGAGGTCGCCAATCCGATCGCCTTCGCGATCCTCATCATCATCGTCGTCTTCCTGCCCCTGTTCAGCCTGAGCGACCTTGAGGGCAAGCTGTTCAAGCCGATGGCCCTCACCATCACCTTCGCGATGCTGGGCTCGCTCGTCCTCACCATGACCCTGGTGCCGGTGTTGTCGGCGCTTCTCCTGCGCGCGAAGGAAGAGAAGGACACCTTCATCGTCCGCGCGGTGAAGGCCCTCTACCTGCCGCTGCTCGACCGCGCCCTGGCCCGCAAGGGCAGGACCATGATGCTGGCGCTCGCCCTCCTCGCCGGGTCCTTCGCGCTGTTTCCCTTCCTCGGCAAGGAGTTCATGCCCCAGCTTCAGGAAGGGATGATCCAGTTCCGCGTCACCGGCATTCCGTCGACATCGCTCGACGAATCGATCCGGGTCTCGAACGACGTCGACAGGGTCCTCAAAAGCTTTCCCCAGGTGGTCTCGACCCTGGCCACGATCGGCCGCGCCGAGAAAGGCGAGACGAATGACGTCAACTACATGGAGGTCAATGTCACCCTGAAGCCGCTCGGCGAATGGCCGAAGTCGATCTCCTACCAGGATCTCGCCTCGGAGATGCAAGAGAAGGTCGCGAAGGACGTGCCGACGGTCGTGGTCACGCCGACCCAGCCGATCGAGTCGCGGGTCGAGGAGCTGATCTCCGGCGTGCGCGCCACGCTCGCGCTCAAGCTTTATGGGCCGGACCTTCCCACGCTCGACCGCCTGTCCGGCCAGATCAAGGATGCGCTGGCAAAGGTGCCAGGCGTGACCGACCTGTCGCTCGAAGCCAACGGCGGCAAGCCGCAGATCGCGATCCGCCCCGATCCGATGACCATGGCGCGGTACGGCGTCAGCACCGCCGAGCTGATGGAGGTGGTGCGCGCGGGCATCGGCAGCCAGCCGGTCAGCACGCTGATCGACGGCACCAAACGCTTCGCCATCGTCGTCTGGCTGCCCGAGCAGTATCGCCGCGACATCGAGGCGATCCAGAACATTCCGGTGCGCACGCAGACCGGAGCGCTGGTGCCGCTCTCGCAGCTCGCCCGGATCGATGTCGATGACGGCTACTCGTTCGTGCGCCGCGAGCAGCTGCAGCGCTATGCCGTGATCCAGATGGATGTGCGCGGTCGCGCCGTCGATGCCTTCGTCAAGGATGCCGATGCCGCTATCGCCCAGCGCGTGAAGCTGCCGGCCGGCTACTACGTCGAATGGGGCGGCGCCTTCGAGAACCAGCAGCGGGCGATGACGCGACTGGCCCTGATCGTGCCGCTCACCATCGGCCTCATCTTCATCCTGCTCTACACCGCCTTCAATTCGGTGCCGCATGCGACGATGATCATCGCCAACGTGCCGTTCGCGCTGGTCGGCGGCATCGTCGGCCTCTTCGTCACCGGCCAATACCTCTCTGTACCCTCCGCCATCGGCTTCATCGCCGTGTTCGGCGTCGCGATGTTGAACGGCATCGTGCTGGTCTCCTTCATGAACGACCAGCTCCGCGCCGGACGCTCGATCCGCGAGGCGGTGCGCGAGGCGGCCGCGCTCCGGCTGCGCCCGGTTCTGATGACGGCATCGGTGGCGATCCTCGGCCTCCTGCCCATGCTGCTCTCGCACGGCGTGGGGGCCGAGACGCAACGGCCGCTCGCAACCGTGGTCGTGGGCGGCCTTGTCACCTCCACGGCGCTGACGCTGCTCCTGCTGCCCCTGATGTACGAGTGGGTCGAGACTCGTCGCGAACGGCGCGAGGCTGCTGGTCCCCGATCGGAGCCGTTGCAGAGGCCCGCAGAGTGAGCCGCCGGTTCTTTCCCAGCGCGGCCGTACTGGGGACCGCGGCCCTGGCGTTCGTGGGCGGCTGCGCCTCCTACACGGCGAAACCCATCGTGCCGGCGACAATGGCTGGCGCGCTCGAACAGCGCACGCTCGCCGATCCCGGCCTGACGCGCCTGGTCGACACGGCCCTGCCCCAACACGCGGGCGCCGGCTCCGCCACCTGGGATCTGTCGACCCTGACCCTGGCGGCGCTCTACTTCCATCCGGAGATGGAAATCTCGCGCAGCAAGCTCGCGCTTGCGCGTGCCGGCGTCACGACCGCGGGGCAGATACCCAATCCGACCCTCAGCCTCGATCCGACGCGCCATGGAGTCATCATCGACCCATCGCCCTGGACCGTGGGCATTCTGCTGAACGTAGTGTTGGAGATCGGCGGCAAGCGCGAGAAGCGGCTCGAGCAGGCCCGCCATCTCGTCGACGCGGCGCGCGAGGACCTGGCGACGGCGGAGTGGCAGGTCCGTGGTGGCGTGCGATCGAGCCTGCTCGATCTTTGGGCGGCGGAAGGCCGGTTGCGGCTGATCGGCCAACGGAAGGCCGTGCAGGCGGAGATCGTTGCCTTCCTCGAACGCCGCTTTGCTGCGGGCGATGCGTCGGCGCTCGACGTCGCCCGCGAGCGCATCAATCTCAGCCAAGCCCGGCTCGCCGAACGCGACTCCGAACGACAGGCGGCGGACGCGCGCGCGCGGCTTGCGACCGCCATCGGCGTGCCGTTGCGCGCCCTCGCGCCGGTGCAGATCTCCCTGGCCACGTTCGATCGGCCGGCGGAGGCGCCCGATCTCGCTGCGCTGTCCGCGGGAGCCCTGCGCCAGACGGCGCTTCGGGAACGGACGGACGTGCTGGGCCTGCTGGCAGAATACGAGGCCGCGCAGTCGGCGCTGCGGCTCGAGGTCGCCAGGCAGTTCCCGAACATCACGCTGGGACCGGGCTATACCTACGACCAGGGCGATGAGCTCTATACGCTCGGCCTCGATGCGGAGCTGCCCATCTTCAACCAGAACCAGGGGCCGATCGCCGAAGCCGAGGCACGACGCGGCGCGGCGGCGGCGCGCTTCATCGCCCTGCAGGCGAAGATCATCGGCGAGATCGACCAGGCGACCGAGCGGTACAAGGCTGCCGTCCGATCCCTGGCCACGGCCGACGAACTGGTGCGCGCCCAGGCGCGGCGACGGCGGCAGATCGAACGTTCGGTTCGCCTCGGCGAGGTCGATCGCCTGGCGCGGCTCACCGCCGATCAGGAACAGGCCGTCGTCGACCTGGCGCGCTTCGAGGCGCTGGTGCAGCAACGCGAAGCCCTCGCCGCGGTCGAGGATGCCGTTCAGCAGCCGATGTTCGACGGCGGAGGATCTGCTCCGAAGTCGGGGACCAGCACGCCAGTCCGCGGAATGCCTTTCCAGCCTGCACCTGGGAATACCGGCCGATAGGGCCGGCGCTACGTGGCGTCGTGACCGCCCTCGTCGATCGTCTTGCCCAGGGCATTGTCGGCCACGATCGGCGTCTCGAAGTACTGCACGACCGGCTGGCTGCCGTAGGTGCGCCGGACCCTTTCGAGCCACGCCGCATCGCGCGCGCGGCGCGCCGCGTCCAGGGTGCGCCACAGATAGACGCCGCCGGCACGACGGCTCTCGGCGTCATAGAGGTAGTTCTTGCGGATCAGGTCGGGATTGGCGCGCCAGCCCGGTGCGCTTCGGCGATAGTTGGCCACGACCTCGTCGCGCGTCATTCCCGCGGGGATGCCGAAAGTGATGATCTCGGTGATCATGTCCGTCTCCTCTCTTCGTCGCTGAAGGGCTGCCGTTTCCTTTCGCCATACCCGACACTTTCCGACCGGAGCCGGGCGCGGGCTCGGTTGCCCGATCACCTCGCCGGGGCGTTGCGCGCCGAAGCGGCACCGAACACCAGCGCCGCGACGGCAAGCGCAAGCGGGCCGAAAGACACCCAGAGGACGACGTCCCAGCCATAGGCCGTCAGCAGGCCGCCCGATGCGAAGGAACCCAAGGCCATCATCCCGAACACGATGAAGTCGTTGAGCGACTGCACGCGCGTCTTTTCCTCCGGTTGATGGCATTCCAGCACCAGCGACGACGCCCCGACGAAGCCGAGGTTCCAGCCCAGCCCGAGGAGAACCAGGCTCCCCCAGAAATGCCCGACATCCTGGCCGAGCAGTCCCGCGAAGGCCGCGACGCCGATCAACGCCAGGCCGGCGACTGCGACGCGAGGCGCGCCGAACCGGCTGACCAGGCGGCCGGTGAAGAAGCTCGGCGCATACATCGCAATGACATGCCACTGCAGGCCGAGATTGGCCGATTCCTGCGACAGTCCGCACAGTCGCATCGCCAGCGGCGCGGCCGTCATGAGGAAATTCATCAGCAGGTAGGAGACGACCCCGCAGATCACCGCCACGACAAAGCGCGGCTGGCGCGCGATGACGGAAAGCGGGCGTCCGCCGGCAATCTCCGCCGCCGTCGGCATCGGCAGGCGAACGCCGATCAGGATCAGGGCGCAGAGCGCCGCCACGCCCGCCTGCGCCACATAAGTCGCGGCGAAGAGGTGGGGCTGCCACAGATCCATGGTGTGCGTGACGAGCTGCGGGCCGATGACGCCGGCGAAGACGCCCCCCGCCATGACCAGCGAGAGGGCTCGCGGCCGCCGCGCCGCCGGCACGCAATCGGTCGCGGCGAAGCGGAACGACAGGACTACGGCGGCGTAGGCCCCGCCGAAGAAGGTCGCCAGGCAGAAGAGCCAGAACGATCCGACGACCACGGCGAGGGCCGAGAGCAGCCCGACCAGCACCCCGCATCCCGTCCCCGCCAGGAAGGCGGCGCGGCGCCCGTGCTGCCGTGCGATGGCGCCGGCCGGAAGCGTGCAAGCCGCCATCCCCACCACGAAGACGGAGATCGGCAGAGTGGCGAGCGCCTTGTCGGGTGCGAGCGTGTTGCCGACGATGGCGCCGGTCGCATAGACGACCGTCGAATTCGCGCCCGCCAGCGCCTGGGCAATGGCCAGCCGGGCGACATTCCCCGCGGCGTATCGTGGCTCCATCGCGGAGGGCGATGCAGCCTGAACGGTTTCTGCTTGTGACATGGCCTTCATTGTCCGCGGTGCCCGCCGGCATCGCCTCTCGCTCAAGGCGCAGGGGACAGGCGGCAGGCGCGCCAGCGTGATCGATCCGTCACGACATATCGGCTTCCGGTGTGGCTGTCTTTCGACTGATAGACAGGTTATGTAGAATAAACGACAAAGGAGGGCCTGCGTTGTGCGCTGGGAGACGATCGCCACGCCGGCCGGGCTGCCGCCACCCCACCCCATGACCGTGCGGGCGCAGTCCATCCCGGGGCGCCACTCTTTTCCGGAGCACGCGCATGCCTGGCACCAGATGGTGTACGCGATCTCCGGGGTGCTGACGGTGGCCGTACAAGGCCAGTCCCTGGTGATCTCGCCTCGGCAGGCGGTGTGGCTGCCAACCGGGCTTCGGCACCGCGTCGGATCGTTGCTGGGCGCCGAGTTCCGCAGCCTGTGGATCGCCGACGAGGCCGGCAGGCATCTTCCTGCGCGCCCGACCGTGTTTGGCGTCTCGCCGTTGCTGCGGGCCCTCGTCGTCGAGGCCGCCGAGATCGACGGCCAGGACAACCACGATGGTTACTTCGGTCGCGTGACGGGCCTGATCCTCGACCAGTTGCGCCGCGCGCCGCCGCTCGCCGGTGCGCTGCCCTGGCCACGGACCGACTCGCTCCGGACGCTGTGCGAGACGCTCTACGCGGATCCGGCCGACCGACGCGGACCCGAGGCATGGGGCCGGGAACTCGGCATGTCGGGGCGCACGCTGGCGCGCCGCTTCGAGGCGGAGCTGGGGATGAGCCTGCGCTCCTGGCGCCGGCGCCTCCGCCTGTTCAAGTCGATCGAGTTGATGGGCGGCGGCTTGAGCGTGACGCAGACGGCGCTGGAACTCGGCTACGGCTCGACCTCCGCCTTCGTTTTCGCGTTCCGCAGCGATATGGGCTGCAGCCCGCAGGCCTATATCCGCGGCGCTGATGCCGACCGGCGTCGCGCCCAGTACCGACGCATGGGCTAGTGCAGACATCTGCAGCGATCAACCGGTTCGTCTCAGTTGGGCCATAAGCCGACCCTCGGATCGGCAGCATAATCGGCGCTTGGTGGCTGACGCCCTAGACAAGCTTCTCGCTGGCTGCTGCCTTGTCCATTGCACGAAGAATCGTGTTGAAGCGAACCTCCAGCTCCGAACGCCACTCCGGTCCGGCGTGGGTAAAGATGTAAAGTTCATTCTCACGAATTGCGGTAACAACGCGCCTCGCAACACCGAGCGGATCGATACCAGAGTCATTGAGTTTAGCGAGAGTGGAGACAAGCTTGGTGGCATAGCCGTCAAGTGGACCATAGCGTCCCTGGCGATTGCGGCCGCTGTCCCAGATGCGGGTTCGCACGAAACCCGGACAGAGTACCGTCACGCCGATGTTTAACGGGGCAAGCTGCATCGCCAATCCCTCGGACATATTTACGACTGCAAACTTGCTTGCTGAATACGGACTGAAGCCCAGCCCGCTATTGAATCCAGCCATGGAAGCTGTGTTGACGATATGACCGCCCTGTCCGTGCGCTCGTATGTGCGGAAGGAAGGTGCGGATCCCATGAAGTACGCCCATCAAGTTGACGTCCAGAACCCATCGCCAAGTTTCGACGGAGATATCGTCGATACCACTTCCCACGGCCACGCCAGCATTGTTGCAGACGACATGGACGGCACCAAACGCCTTGTAGGTCGCCTCGGCAGCCTCCTCTACACTGACGGGGTCGGAGACGTCGCAACCAACGCTGCGCACATTCGCGAGGCCTTCCTTGGAGAGATCTCTGACAGCGGACGTGAGCGCGGTGCTCTCGATGTCGGCCAGCATGACATTCATACCGATCTCAGCGAGAGCTCGGCCCAGCGCGAGACCGATGCCGCTCGCTCCACCCGTCACGAAAGCCGTTTTTCCGGCGAGTTCCCTCATGGTCTCTTCCTCCAACCTCGGGCTTCCTTTGTATCTTAACGCGATGGCCCGCCGTTAGATCGAACGTCCGAGTTGGGTCACTGTCTGACGAACGGCTCAACGTCACCGATGTCCGGTATCAGGCTGGAGGCAGACCTCGATCGCCAACCTTTATGGGTTTTGACCCAGTAAATGAGTCATCGTGTAATTTGTGGCTGCTTCCTCGGGCCGGCAGAGCGGCGCACCTTCTGGTTGTCGGACCCGAAGGAAGGAAGCAGCCATGAAGCACTATGCCGGAATCGACCTATCGAT
>JAFEBU010000053.1 GCA_018242505.1 Pseudomonadota bacterium | reverse complement strand
TTCGGCTTCGGCTTCGGCTTCGGCTTCGGCTTCGGCTTCGGCTTCGGCTTCGGCTTCGGCTTCGGCTTCGGCTTCGGCTTCGGCTTCGGCTTCGGCTCGCTCCACCTCGGCGTCCGGAACCTCCGCGGCCGGCGACGGTGCCTGGCGAACCAGGACCGCCGCGAAGAAGCCGTCGGTGCCGTGCCGGAGCGGCGACAGCCGGAGATAGGGACTCTGCCCGATGCCTGCCGGCAACTCGGTGCGCACCGCCTCGGGCCAGAGGTCGGCGACGGGCAGGATCGCGAAGTCCGGATGGGCCGCGAGGAAGCCTTCGACCTGCCGCTCGTTCTCGTCAGGCAACACCGAGCAGGTCGCGTAGACCAGCCGTCCGCCCGGCCTCACGAGGCGCGCCGCCGCATCGAGGATCGCCGCCTGCTTGGGCAGGAGCTCGGCCAGATCGTTGGGCGCGAGCGTCCAGCGACCGTCGGGATTGCGCCGCCAGGTGCCGGTGCCGGTGCAGGGCGCGTCGACCAGCACGCGATCGAAGCTCCGCTTCTGCCGCTTCAGCCACCTGGCATTCTCGCCGAGCGCACGCCGCTCGACATTGTGCGCCCCGGCGCGGCGCAGCCGCTGGGCCGACCGGTCGAGGCGCGTCTCTAGGATATCCATCGCCACGACGCGGCCCTTGTTGTTCATGCCTGCGGCGATCGCCAACGTCTTGCCGCCGGCGCCGGCGCAATAGTCGACCACCTGCAGGCCGGGCCGGGCATCGACCAGCGCCGCCACGAGCTGCGAGCCCTCGTCCTGGATCTCGACCAGTCCGTTCTGGAAGGCCGCGCCCGCCACCACCGACAGCCGGCGCTTGAGGCGCAGGCCATGCGGGGCGTAGCGCATCGGCTCGGTCTCGATGCCCTCGCGATGCAGCGCGCCGCGCGTCTCCTCGACCGTGGCCTTGAGGCGATTGACGCGCAGGTCGACCGGCGGCGGCGTCTCCAGGGCGGCGATCTCGCGGCCCCACGCCTCGCCGTATGCCTCGCGCAGATGCGGCGCCACCCACTCCTGCACGTTCAGCCGCACCCAGTCCGGCTGCCCGGGATGGCTGAGCGAATGGCCTTCCATCTGGCGCAGCGCGCGGATCTCGGCCTCGTCGAGCGGCGCGGGACGATAGCGGCCGCCGTCGAACAGCGCCTGCAGGTCGCGCAGGGCGACGCCTTCGACCAGCATCAGGTCGGCCGCGACATAGGCGCGCGCACTGCGATCGGGATGGCGCACATGGTCGAGCCACCAGGAGAGCTGGCCATAGTGCCGCAGGATCGACCAGACGCGGTCGGACACGGCCCGGCGGTCGCCGCCGCTGATGAAACGACGGGCCCTGAAGAAGGCGTTGGCGACCAGGTCGGCCGGCCGGTCGGACCGGCTGACGATCTCGTCGAGAAGTTCTATGCTGGCAGCCGCCCGCGCGCCCGGTGTCACGTCTTCATCATCCTCTCAGGCCAGCCGCTACGATGAATAAGCCTGCCGCGCAACGCCTTCCGAAGTGACCGTGCCCTCTCCGGCTTTCTCCGACAGATCGCGCCCCCGTATCGGCTTTCTTTCCCGCGCCGGACTGGTGGTCGCCTCGATCGTTGTCTCGCTGGGGCTGCTCGAGTTGGGATTGCGGGCCTGGAACGGCTATCTCGGCACCTGGCCGAACTTTGTACGCGATGCGCGCACCGTACTCACCCAGCGCGAGAAGAGCCGATTCCTCGACGATCCGATACTGGGCTACGTGCCGCGGCCGAACTACTCCGCGAAAGGCGTGAGCTTCGACGCCGACGGGTTCCGCCGGACCGGCGATGCGCCGACGACATCGGACGATGCCCCGATCCTCGCCGTGGGGGATTCCTATACATACGGCGATGAGGTGACGGATCTCGAAACCTGGCCCGCCCATCTGCAGGCGCTGACCGGCCGGCGGGTCCTCAATGCCGGGGTGAGCGGCTACGGCTTCGACCAGACCGTGCTGCGCGCGGAGGCGGCGAGCGCCCATCACCCGTCCACGATCGTGGTGAGCTTCATCGCCGACGATGTCCGCCGCACCGAGATGCGGCGCCAGTGGGGCGCCGAGAAGCCCTACTTCGACCTGCAGGGCAGCGGACTGGTGCTGCGCAACGTGCCCGTGCCGCCGCGGCCCGATCCGCGCACCACGCTGAACTTCTGGCAGCGCACGCTGGGCTACTCCTACCTCGTCGACTTCACCCTGCGGCGACTCGGCCTGCTCTATGGCTGGTTCGGCGATCATATTCGCGTCCACCCCGCGGGCGAAGGCGAACAGATCGCCTGCCGCCTGACCGTGCGCCTGCAGAAGCTGCAGCGCATCACCGACGCGCAGGTGCTGGTGCTGGCGCAGTACGATCCCGTCGTCTGGCAGGATCGCCAGTTCGCGGCCGAGCAGCGGCGCATCACGCGCGCGCTGCTCGCCTGCGCCCGGCATCGCGGCCTCGACGTCCTCGACACCTTCGACGCACTGGCCGCCTGGTCGGGCAAGGGCGGCCCGAGCGGCCTCTATGGGCAGTGGCACATGAACGATCGCGGCAATGCGCTGACCGCCAAGCTCGTGGCCGCGGCCCTGGAGCGACAAGACCACTGACATGGCCGGCCGCGCGGCCCTGCTCGCGGCTCGCGGCCGCCGACGTGAAGCCTGCCGCGATCGTGCTGGCCTTCATCGCCGACGATCTGCGGCGCGCCGAGATGAAGCGTGTCTGGAACGCCGAGACGCCCTCCTTCGAGCGGGTGAACGGCGCGCGGGTCGAGCGTAACGTGCCCGTGCCGCCGCCGCCCGACCTCGCGACCACACTCGACATATGGCATCGGCTGGTCGGTTCTGGTCGATACCGTGCTGCGCCACAGGGCTGGCAGTCCGAATGGTCGATCGACCATCAGCGCGTCCCGCCGTGCGGCGCCGGCGAGGCGCTTGCCTGCCCGCTGATGGCGCGCCTGGCGAAGCTCCACCTGCCGGCCCTCGTCGCGGCCGGGGACGATCCCTATTCCTGGATGGATGCCGGCTATCGCCGCGGGCAGCGGCGGATCTCGGTGCTCGCCTTCGATTGCACCGCCGGCGCCGAATTCGCCGGTCTCGACCTGTTCGAGGCGACCGATGCCGCCGTCACGGCGCACGGCTACGATGGCCTGTTCCGCAACTCACACCCCGGGCCGCTCGCCGCCGCGGTCGCGGCACGGGACATCGCGGCGGCCGCGCTCACGTCGCGTCACATCCCGCCGCGATAGTTGGGCGCCTCGCGCATGATCTCGACATCGTGCACGTGGCTTTCGCGCAGGCCCGAGCCCGTGATGCGCAGGAACTGCGGGCGGGTCTGCATCTCCTTGATGGTGGCGCTGCCGGTATAGCCCATCGCCGCCCGCAGGCCGCCCACGAGCTGGTGGATGATGTTGCCGACCGGCCCCTTGTAGGGCACGCGGCCCTCGATGCCCTCGGGCACCAGCTTCAGACTGCTCGCAACCTCGGCCTGGAAGTAGCGATCGGCCGAACCGCGCGCCATCGCGCCGATCGAGCCCATGCCGCGGTAGGACTTGTAGGAGCGGCCCTGGTAGAGCATCACCTCGCCCGGCGCCTCGTCGGTACCGGCCAGCAGCGATCCGATCATGGCGCAGTCCGCGCCTGCCGCGATCGCCTTGGCAAGATCGCCCGAATACTTGATGCCGCCGTCGCCGATCGCCGGCACACCCGCGGCGCGACAAACCTCGGACGCTTCCAGGATCGCGGTGAGCTGCGGCACGCCCACGCCCGCGACCATGCGGGTGGTGCAGATCGAACCGGGACCGATGCCGATCTTCACCGCGTCGGCGCCGGCATCGATCAGGGCCCTGGCGCCTTCGGCGGTGGCGACGTTGCCCGCCATCACCTGGCAATAATTGCTGAGCTTCTTCACCCGTGCCACGGCCTCGAGCACGCCCCTGGAATGGCCGTGCGCGGTATCGACCACGATCACGTCGACGTCGGCATCCAGAAGCATCTGGGCGCGAAGGTATCCCTTCTCGCCCACGGTCGTGGCGGCAGCGGTGCGCAGACGCCCCTTCTCGTCCTTGCTGGCGCCCGGGAACTTGTTGGCCTTCTCGATATCCTTCACCGTGATCAGGCCAATGCAGCGATAGTCGGCATCGACCACGAGCAGCTTCTCGATGCGGCGCTGGTGCAGCAGTTTCTTGGCCTCGTCGGAGCTCACGCCCTCACGCACCGTGACCAGCTTCTCCTTGGTCATCAGCGCGCTCACCGGCGTGGTGTTGTCGGTGGCGAAGCGCACGTCGCGGTTGGTCAGGATGCCGGCCAGCTTGCCGGTTCCGCGCTCGACCACCGGGATCCCGGAAATCTGATGGGCCGCCATCAGCGCAAGTGCGTCGGCCAGGGTCTGCTCGGGATGGATGATGACGGGATTCACCACCATACCCGATTCGAACTTCTTGACCTTGCGGACCTCGTTGGCCTGCGCTTCGGGATCGAGGTTCATGTGGATCACGCCAATGCCGCCGGCCTGGGCCATGGCGATCGCCATCGGCGCTTCGGTGACCGTATCCATCGCCGCCGACATCAGGGGAATGCCGAGCTCGATGGTCCGCGTCAGCCGCGTTCGCGTGTCCGTCTGGTTGGGCAGCACCGCTGAAGCGGCAGGCTTCAGGAGCACATCGTCAAAAGTGAGCGCTTCCTGGATCTGCATGCCAACCTCCGCACCGGAAATAAAAAAGCGGCCCCTGGGGAGGGGGCCGCCGGGTTGGCGAGCCTTTATACACATTGCCGTCCACAAACCAAGGGCGGCGGTTGGGTTTTCCCTCCACAAGCGGCTAGCGGCCGCCAATGAAATCCCGTTTCCCGATCTCGACGCCACATTGGCGCAAGATTGCGTAGGCGGTCGTGCAGTGGAAATAGAAGTTCACCGTGGCGAAGTGCTCAAGATACTACTCGCCGGTGAGCTTCAGCGGATTGCCGCCGATGGTGAGGACAATCTCGCGCCCCTCGCTGCCATCGATCTGCTCCGGCCTGAAGGCCTTGAGATGGTCGAGCACGGCGGCAATGCGCGTCCGCAGCTCCCCCAATGTCTTTTCGGCGTTCTCGGGCGCCTTGCTGCCGGCGAGGCGCGATGCGCTCTCCTCGGCGAAGCGACAGGCAAGCTGCACCTGCCGGGTCAGCGGAAACATGTCGGGTATGAGGCGCGTCGCCCCCAGCACCGCCTCCGTCGACCTTCCGGGCCGCGGCCCAGGCCGATCCCTTGTTGAGCACTTTCGAGATGGCGCCGAGCTGGCGCTGGTAGACCGGCACCGAGGCCGAATACATGCCGATAGCCATAAAATTTTCCTCTGGAGTGGAGCGAAAGGCGCGGACTTCAGCCGCGAAAGCCTGTTCCGACGACGTACATTTCCGCCGAGCCGGCGCGGCTGGCCTCGGGCTTCACATGCCGGACCTTGGTGAAGTCGCGCTTCAGCTGCTCGAGCAGCGAGCGCTCGGTCCCGCCGCGCAGCACCTTGGCCACGAACGTGCCGCCGGGCTTCAGGATCTGGCGGGCGAAGTCGTGCGCGGCTTCGGCGAGCGCCATGATGCGCAGATGGTCGATCTGCGAATCCCCGGTGGCGGACGCCGCCATGTCGCTCAGCACGACGTCGGCCGGTCCGCCCAGCAACCCGGTCAGCATGGCGGGTGCGTCCTCGTCGTAAAAATCCTTGGCCAGCACGGTGGCCCCGGCGATCGGCTCGACCGGCGTGAGATCGATGCCGACCACCACGCCGCCGCCCTGTTCCGCCTTGGTGCGCTCCACCGCGACCTGCGTCCAGCCGCCGGGCGCGGCACCAAGATCGACGATCCGCGCACCCGGCCTCAGGAAGCCGAACTGGTCGTCGAGCTGCAGGAGCTTGAACGCCGACCGCGAGCGATAGCCGCGCTTCTTTGCCTCGGCGACATAGGGATCGTTGAGCTGGCGCTGCAGCCAACGCTGCGAGGAGACCGTCCGCCCGCGCGCCGTCTTGACGCGCACGGTGGCACGTCGCCCCGCCGGCTTGCTGCCGGTCTCCGACGACCGGCCGCCGCGACCGCCCCCCTTGCTTTCCTTCGACATGCCGTCAGCACCCGCGCCGGCATTGAAGATCGGCTTCGCGGTCGGCCTGGCGCATCAGGTCCATCAGCACGCCCTCGCGCAAGCCGCGATCGGCGACGCGCACCATCGGCGTCGGCCATTGGCGGCACACGGCCTCGAGAATGGCGCCGCCCGCCAATGCAAGATCGGCACGATCATCGCCGATGCAGGGGAAGGCCGTCATCTCGGCGACCGAAAGGCCCGCGAGCTGGGCGCAGATGGTGAGAATGGAGTCGCGTGCCAGGCGGGACCCATCGACCGTCGCGCGATGGTAGCGCTTCAGGCCAAGATGATGGGCGCTGAACGTCGTCACCGTCCCGGATGCGCCGATCATCTGCACCTCGCCCCGCATCACGGCGCCACCGATGCCATGCCTGATGCAGAACGGCCGCAACGACTGGCGGATGCGCTCGACCATGTCGTCATAGCAGGCGCGGCCCATCGGCTGCTCACGCGACCGCCCATCTGCGCAGGCCTCGGTCAGGGTGACCACGCCCCACGGCACGGAGGTCATGTCGATCAGCTCGGTGCCGACGGCGGCAATGCCATCCTTCCGTTCCACCACGCGCAGCCAGCAGACTTCCGTCGAGCCGCCGCCGATATCGACCAGCAGTCCGTAGGGAATCGACGGATCGAGCAGGTTCTCGCAGCTTGCCAGCGCCAGCCGCGCCTCCTCCGTTGGCGGAATGACCTCGAAGCCGAGGCCTGTCCGTGCCCTCACGAGCGCCAGGAAGTCGTCGCCGTTGCAGGCACGGCGGCAGGCCTCGGTCGCGATGTGGCGCGCACGCGTGACACCGTGGCGCTCGATCTTGGCCGCGCAAACGCCGAGCGCTTCCAGCGTGCGCTCTATGGCGTCGCCGCACAGCGCCCCGTTCAGCGCCACCCCTTGCCCCAGCCGGACCGGCCGGGAGTAGGCGTCGACGACCTCGAAGCCCGAGACCGACGCCCTCGCCACCAGGAGCCGGCAATTGTTGGTGCCGAGATCGATGGCGGCGAAAGTGTGCGCGAAACGGCCGCTATGCCAGCCCCCCTTGGACGTGGCGTCCCCGGCCATTCCGAACTCGTCTTTGTCGTTCCTTGCCGAGATGGTACCTGAGGAAACGGCCGGGAGCGAGCCGCTTGCCAACCGCATCCGGCATCGCTAAATCCAGCCGCCAACGCCGCCTGGCCCGATCCGGCCCCGGATTGGGGGATAGTTTAATGGTAGAACAACCGGCTCTGACCCGGTTAGTCTAGGTTCGAATCCTGGTCCCCCAGCCAACCACCCGTACGGAATCTTCTCCGCGGGTGGGTACGGCTAATTTCTCCCGACATTTCCGGCAGTTGTCCTCAAGCGGCGTCACTCTTTGCGCCCGCTTTCAGGCTCCTTTTGCCTGAACCAGGACTATTTCCGCCTTTTCTCTCCGGGCCTCATTTTGGCACTTACGCAATAAGATCAGAGGCGATCAACGTCGCGGACCGAAAGTGGCGCAATCAGAGCGCTGACTCCGCGAGTTCCACGTGCCGCCGCCGAGCTGTTGTCAGCACCTGCCAGACTTTCTACAATTATTTCTGCATCAAGAGTTGGGGCGACGCCCAACGCCAACCTGCCGATCCGGGCAAGGTGGTGCTCCCGCCAGGGAGGATGTGGCCGAGCCGGCAACCAAACGGACCAAAGCCACAGCGTCCGTCCCCGCAATTGGAAAGGGACCGACGCAAATGCCGATCAAGATTCCCGACGACTTGCCTGCGCGCCGCATACTGGAAGCGGAGGGCGTCACGGTCATGCGCGAGGTGGACGCGGTACGACAGGATATCAGACCGCTGCGGATTGGGTTGCTCAATTTGATGCCGAACAAGATTAGCACTGAAACGCAGCTCGCCCGGCTTATCGGCGCGACGCCTCTCCAGGTAGAATTGACTCTGGTGCGGATCACCAACCATGTCGCGAGGAACACGTCTGCCGACCACATGGCATCATTCTATCGGCCCTGGGCTGATGTTCGCGGCGAGCGCTTCGACGGCTTCATCATCACCGGCGCGCCGGTCGAACGACTACCATTCGAAGCAGTGGCCTATTGGAATGAGATACGTGACATCTTGGATTGGACCCAGAGTCACGTTCACCATTGCCTTACAATCTGCTGGGCGGCGCAGGCGGCGCTCCACCATTTCCACGGAATACCGAAATACGAGTTGCCGAAGAAAGCGTTCGGCGTATTCGAGCACCAGAATCTGGTCCCGACGTCGCCCTATCTGCGGGGCTTCTCCGATGATTTCGCCATTCCCGTATCGCGATGGACGGAAGTTCGCCGGCAGGACATCCCCTCGAACTCCGGTCTGGTTGTAGTCGCCGAGAGCGAAGAGACGGGGCTGTGCCTGCTCGAGGATCCACCGCGGCGGTCGCTGCATATGTTCAATCATCTCGAATATGACACGACCACGTTGGCAGATGAGTACCTTCGCGACGTCAGCGATGACTCACGCGCTCCGCTGCCGCGCAACTATTTCCCTGGTGATGATCCGTCGCGCCGCCCCCCGAATTCCTGGCGCAGCCATGCCCATCTTCTGTTCGGGAACTGGATCAACGAGCTTTATCAGACCACGCCCTTCAACTTGTCCTCGATCGGGCTTTCTGCGGAGGCAAAGCGTCGATAGTCGGCAATATGCGGACCTATACCTCTGCGGCGCCATTAGCTTCGAACTCGAAACCAGCTGAAGCTAGTTGGAAGAGAAGTTGACGGTGATTAAAGGAACCCGAAGGTGCGGCGTTGGTCAGCCCAGCCGACCGGGATGTCCCGCTTCATCAGGTCGGCCAGGGTCAGTGAAGCAGGCTGGGTCCCGTTAAGAATGGCCTGAGTGATGCTGGGCGAGAGGTACGCTAGCTTGATCATGCTGCTAACATAAGGTCGCGAGCAGCCTTCCTGCCGCGCCAGCTCCTCCAGCGATGCACCTTCCTGCTCCAGACGCTGCCGCAGATCCCGCGCCCACACGATCGCCTTCACCAGAGAACGATCGATGCGGGCCGTGGTGGCGTGGCGCGAGACGATCTGTTTTCCTCCTGCTGCTGCTTTCAGTGTCGTCACAATGTGCAGCGATCCGGAGTCCGCAGCTGCCATTGTCTCTCGCCCCGCATCGGTCACTTTGATTTCGACACTCTCGCGGCTTATCACGACGCGCTCGATCAGCTGCTTGAGACGAGCACGCTTCTGGTCGGTGGAGGACTTCGACCACGTCTTCTGCTGCTGCGGCGGCAGCGCCTCGCAGAGTCTTCGGTCGACGATCGATTCAATGGCCTCGGCCGAGACGCGCCGAACGGATCCTGCCTCGTCCGGCCGCCCCTGCAACAGCGCCTGGCTGACATAGTACCGATAACGCTGCCCCGTCGCCTTGCGGCTGTGCGACGGACTCATCAGATGGCCTCGATCGTCGTACAGGATTCCGGTGAGGAGACAGGGCTCCGTGGCTCTGGCGGTTCGATGCTGGCCTTGGCGATTGCGGATCAGCATCGCCTGCACCTGATCCCAGAGTTCCAGCGGCACGATCGGCGGATGCTGGCCCTCGTAGGTTGCGCCGCGATGAGCGATACGGCCGACATAGAGCGGATTGCGCAGCAGGTAGTAGAGCGCACCGCGGCTGTAGCCCACCCCGCCCTTCTGCCGGCCGCTGCCCGAGACCCAGGCCTTGCTGACGATGTTCTGCCGCCTGAGCTCAGCGTGCACGGCGGAGACCGTCCCGAGCTCGAGGTACCGTTGGAAGATGTATCGGACGGTCTCGGCTTCCCGGTCGTTGATGACGAGCTGGCGATCCTGCAGGTCGTAGCCGAGCGGCAGGTTGCCACCCATCCACATCCCCTTGTGCTTCGATGCTGCGATCTTGTCGCGAATCCGCTCGCCCGTGACCTCGCGCTCGAACTGGGCGAAGGAGAGCAACACGTTCAAGGTCAGCCGCCCCATCGACGTCGTGGTGTTGAACTGCTGGGTGATCGACACGAACGACGCTCCCTGCCGGTCCAGCGTCTCGACGATACGGGCGAAGTCCACCAGCGACCGGGTCAACCGGTCGATCTTGTAGACCACGATCACATCGACCAGCCCCTGGCGCAGGTCGGCCATCAGTCGCTGAAGGGCCGGCCGCTCCATCGTGCCACCAGAGAAGCCACCATCGTCGTAGGCAGCCTTCACCAGCTTCCAGCCCTCGTGGGCCTGACTCTTTATATAGGCCTCGCAGGCCTCACGTTGCGCGTCGAGGGAGTTGAACGTCTGCTCCAGTCCCTCCTCCGACGACTTCCGGGTATAGACCGCGCAGCGCTTGACCTTGGGACTCACGATCCCGCCTTCTTCAGGCCGAAGAACAAGGGTCCTGACCAGCGGGTGCCGGTGATGCGGCGGGCCACTTCCGACAGAGAGGCGAACCGCTCGCCGCGATAGTCGAAGCCCTGGTCCGTGACCTGGACCTGGTGCAGCACGCCCTGCCAGTTGCGGGTCAGCACCAGGCCCGGCTTCAGCGGACGCCGGGGCATTGGCTTGTGCTGCGGATCGGTCTTGAAGGACTGACACAGGCGCCGCAGCCGCCGATGCGTCTCCGCCGGCAGGTCGCCGAGCGCCCGCGCCTGCAGCTCATAGGCCAAGCGCCGGCGCAGCAGGTGGGCGCCATGGTTTACTGGCACCGCCCCCAGCACCGGCCCACAAAGCTTGCGCAGCTCATCGAGGCCGAGAGCCTCCAGTCGTCGGATCTCGGCCTCCAGGGCATCCTCTTCGGATCGCATGAGCCTTCCGCTCAGGCGGCGATCCGATAGATGCGCTGGCCATCCCCTGCCTTGTCGCTGGTGACGGTGAGCCCCTGCTTCTTCTTCAGCGTGCCCGACATGGCGCCGCGCACACTATGGGCCTGCCAGCCGATCGAGGTGCTGATCTGGTCGAGGGTTGCCCCTTCCGGCCGGCGCAGCAGCGCCTCCAGTTGCGCGAGCTTGGTCGTGCCGGCGGCAACGGTTGCTGCCTTCTCCCTTGCGGTCTTTGCCCGGCCAGTACCCTTGGCGGTGGTCTTCTTCTGCTTGCTCATCGCGTGCTCCATCTGGTGACCGGCGCCAGTGCCGGCACCCCATGCACGCTTGCTGTGCCAACGATCTCAAGTAATTCAGCGGATCATGCCATTGCAATCTTTGCCACTGATGAGCCATGTCATTGCTGAGCGAACGTCCCGTCCTGCCGCCTTAGAGTTCAGGTCAAAGCGACGGTCATTCCATTGCGAAGATCGGATGAGTGCTTCACTAGCAACTGCAAACGGCTTAGGTGACTGTCCGTCAAGGGAGACGTCCGATGTTCAGCAACGTCCTTCTCATTCCTCAATACGAAGGCCGCCGCCAGAGCGACCTAATCGGGTATATGTTCGAATGGATCAGGTCGCGGGATCATACCTGGTCCTTGATGCCATAGGCGCAGACTTTTTTGATGAGTTGCCGGCAGTCGACGGCGTGCACGGTTGGACACAATACTCAGAGCAGGCGCCAGTATTCGTACTGTGGACACCAATGTCTTTCCCGTTATGGCCCTTTCAGTATGAGGACAAGGACGACGATGGTCTTGGCTGGTGGGAGACTCGCCTTGATTGGTCCGGACGCAACTCCACCCTTTACTACAATCTCTTTCTCGAGGGGCTAACAGTCGGCTTGGCCAAGGTGTCTCAAGTTTCCAGTGCCCGAGCACAACAACTCAGGCAAGCCTTTAGCCTTTCCGGATTAGAAAGACCCGCGCAAGAGATCTTGGACATTCTCAATCGCGCTACCAAGTCGCTTGAGTGGATCGGCGTTTACGATGTTGGCCAAGGCAATGCCAACGGACTCTGTGATGACAAGGAAACGCCTCAGGCCTACTTTGATCTTGGCGGTGGCGTCACCTCTCACCGGAACACTTTCCCCGCAGCTCTCACCGATTTTTGCTACCTGGCATCTCCGCCTGTCGTCTTGTCTCATTGGGACTGGGACCACTGGTCTTCTGGAGTAAGATTTCGGGGTGCGCAGAACCTTGATTGGATCGTTCCCCTGCAGTGGCTTGGAGGGGTCCACGCGACCTTCGCAGCGGGCCTGCACAACGGAGGTCATCTATTCGTTTGGCCTGCTGCTACGTCGGCCTTGAGCAGTGGCCAAATGACCGTTCGCAAATGTACCGGTCGAGGGTTCGGTAGAAATCATACCGGGCTCGCGATGGAGGTCGATGGGCCCGGCGGTCAAAAGCCAATCCTGCTAACAGGCGATGCGCGTTACTCAGCGATCCCTGGAGCTTTAAATCGGACTTACACTTCGTTGGTGGTGCCGCATCACGGAGCCAACATGCAGAACTACAACGTGCCCTATGGGACGCTGCTCGCTGGAGCACGCATAGCATTTTCATTTGGGAATCCCAATTCGTTCGGCCACCCAGACAGCACGACCCAACGAGACCTCAATAGTTCTGGCTGGCCGCACTCTAGCCAGGGAGCAGCGGCGCCTATCGATCGAGAGACAAAGAACCGTGGCTCAGGTGGCCTTGGCCACATAGGCCTCGGATGGTCCGCCAAGCCTAAGCTTCCAGGCCACAACTGCGGTTCAAATACGTGTTCAGTAAAGCTTCAAAATACGTAACCTTGTTGCTGCACCATCCGAATGCCCTAGTCCGGCATTGTCTCGCCTAGGTCGGTGTAGATCGGCTTGGCCTCGGAAGGCGTGAAGGGCCATTTGGTTGATGCGTCGTGAGGCTTCTTCGAAACGGCCATATATGCAAGCAGTATTGCAGGCTGTCGAAACAGTATCCTTGAGCGCGCCCGCTCTTTCACTTTCTCGGGAACAAAGTTCTTCTCTGTTAGAAACGCCACGAGAGCCGAGATCCCACTCCCAGTTAGGATTGGCGCATAGGCCTCGATGAGGAAGCCGTTTGCTTTCGTCGCATCCGGTGGCGATCCCACCTTGGCACGGTAGAGTTCTTCCAGTTCCTGAGCCACCGTCTTATTTGGTCCGACAGCTTTCTTGATCTCGTCGGCAAGCTTCTCGAAGTAATCGCCGGTGGCCTCCAGCAATGCCATGCTTTTGGCCGCCGCTCGCTGCATGCTGGGAGTTTGCGTCACGCTTGGCTTGTAGATCGTATCGTGTGTGAGTTCGCTATGTGCGTGTTGGAGCATCGTGCGGACCTGCACCTCACATGGCGTGCCCGCCCTCACGATCACGCCATCGACATCACGCTCCTGCTTTGAACGGACAATGTAGTGATCTGACTGATATCCGAATACGAATGGCTGAGCGTCCCGCTCTTCTTCATAGTCGCGATCTTTGGACCATTCCCAGTCCGGGCACTTCTCAATGGCAGTGCATACGATGGGCATATCACTCGGAAGAAGCACGATGACGCGCAATCCTACCTTGTCCGTGATGTCCTCGAATGGGTTCTTGTACGGCTTGCTTCGGTAAAAGGCCTTCGTGACAAACGATCCGTCTGACTTCACGCGCGGCTGGATGGGTATCCTGATGAACAAGTCGGTCGAAAGAGGCGCAACTGTCGGCCGGATATGCTCGATGATCCGGCGCGTGACGAACCGTCCCCATGCTTCATACATGGGACGCTCCTGCGCCCAACGCTTGAGGAACTCGTCCTCCGTCATTCTTGATCGCTGATCTGGTCTTTGATGGTGATGATTGTCCAAGCCCCGGGCTGGCCTGGCTTGGCATTCTTCTGAGGCACGGTTTCTATCTTGATCTTGTCCTTGAATACTTCAGGCGGCGCCTGAAGCCGGATGCTATTGGGGAAGTTCACTTTACGGAGGCGGAGACTGCTACCGATCTGAGCGAGGTCTTTCTGGATCGCCGTGAGCGGAACCTTCTTCTGCTTCATGAAGTCCCGGTAGTCATCACGGGTATCTGCCGGCAGATAGTTAGACGAGAACGTGTTGACCTGAATGGTAGGCGCCTGATCGACCTTCAAGTACGTGTACAGGGACGTGAGAAGATCGTTCTTCTTCTCGGGCGCTACGTTCATGCCCGTGATGAAGTCCCGCGTGTTGTCGAAGAAGGCCTTGGTCTGCGCGGCGCTGTTCACCGGGAAGCGGCAACCCAGAAACGACTCGAAGAAGTAGCGGGCCGCACCTTCGCGGTTACCTAGCGTCATTTGGTTATCATAGATGTGCGCGCGCCATGCATCCGGCAGGGGTACGCTTGCCGCACCGTTACGGATGAACATGCCGATCTTGTAGAGCTTGGCAGCGGGTGTGAGGAAAAGGTCGTTGATGAACTGCGCGCCGATCGCTCCTCCTGAAGTAACTTGCCGGCGGAAGCCGGTCTGCGTTTCTGCCTTGATAACGCCGACGAAGGGCCGGGCCGGACTCCCAGCTGTCCCGGTGAAGACGATCACAACACCACCCGGCAGGTTCTTTGCGGTCTGAACCCCTGCGAGCTTCGTCGGGTAGCGCTGAGACTCGCTCGAGAAGGTTGTATCGGTGGTCTTGGCCAGTACCGATGCTGCGATCTCGACGCCGCTACTGACGGTCGCATCGGCGATGTCCATCTCCATCGATTGTGAGCTGTTGCCCATAGCGTCCACAATACGCTCCTTGAAGGCATCCATTGCCTCCGCCTGAAGCGTCGCGGGCTGCGCACTAAGCGTGGGCTGGACCATGTCTCCGTTGTGCAGCCGCCGGAAAACCTCATGCAGAATGAGGCGATCCACCGTCAAATTCTCAAACACCATTCCATCTCCCACTCCTTTTGGGAGAAAGATACTTACCCGCCGCGACCAAGACGAGAGCGTAGGCGAGACAGATTCGCCCAGCAGAATGTCTGGTCCCGAAGTGTGGGGGAATCAGTCAGACTGATCCTGCATTGCGGGAGAGACTATGGGACAGGTACTTCACGGTTGCGCCACGACGACGTACGCCGTCCGAGCTGCGATACAGCGATCGAAGGCTTCGCTCAAAGAGCTAGCCGCTCAATACGGGCTCAACCACAAGACGGTTACCAAGTGGCGCAAGCGGGCGTTCGTCCATGACGCCCCCATGGGCCCCAGGACAGCTCGTTCCACGGTGCTTACGGATCTGGAAGAAGCAATCGTCGTGGCCTTCCGCAAGCACACGCTGCTGCCCTTGGATGACTGTCTCTATTCACTGCAAGCGACGATCCCACACCTGACCCGCTCGTCCTTACATCGATGCCTGAAGCGCCATGGCATCAGCCGCTTGCCCGAGGTCAGTGGCGACAAGCCCGCCCGGCAGCCCTTCAAGCGCTATCCGATCGGCTACTTCCACATCGACATCACCGCAGTCCGTACGGAAGAAGGCCAGCTCTCCCTGTTTGTCGCGGTGGATCGGACGTCGAAGTTTGCTTTTGCTCAGCTGCACCAAGCGGCCAACGTCACGACAGCGGCCGCATTCCTGGAAGCCTTGATCAAGGCAGTGCCGTACGCCATCCACACGGTGTTGACCGATAATGGAGTGCAGTTCTGCGACATGCCCCATCTGCGATCGGGGCCAACCGCCAGATTTCGGCAGCACAGATTCGACCGCGTCTGTCACCAGCACGGCATCAAGCACCGGCTCACCAAGCCCCATCACCCCTGGACCAACGGCCAGGCTGAGCGGATGAATCGGACACTCAAGAAGGCCACCGTCCGGCGTTACCACTACGAAACCCATCGGCAGCTCAAGGACCACTTGGCGGCCTTTCTGGATGCCTACAACTTCGCCAGACGACTAAAGGCCCTTCGTGGCCTTACTCCATACGAACACATCTGCAACGCCTGGGCAGACGAACCTCACCGTTTCAGATACGATCCAACCCACCTCACTTCGGGACCGAACAGTTTCACACCGATGATTAACCACTGATTTTCTCCCCTGACACCGACACATCAGGGTCGCATTGGTTCCACAATTTTTTTGGAGATGAAAATGCAAATCATTTTCATTATCAAATTATAATGTCGAACTCACTTTTCCGTAATCTTGCTGTGATCGTCACGCGCGGTATTATTTGCGCGTGAAATGCATTTTATTTTGTTTACTTCCGCACCCTTCGACGAAACAGCATCGACAACAGCAAGTTTTCTTTCAGAAGGAAACTCATGACGGAGACGGCCACGAGGTGCAGGCCAACGCAGGCCAGTAGAAAATCGGCCAACAGCGCGTGCGCAAGATGGACCGTATCATCGCCCCAAAAGGCATCGAGGCGGCTCATCCAACCTGTTAGGCCGAGCAGGAGGACAAGGGACCAGATTAGCCAGATCATCCAGATCGCCAGAGGATTGTGTCCGGCACAGCGGACAACAGTGCCCTGCCGAAGTTGCCATATATAAAGCAGCGTCTCGCGCACCGACGGGCGCAGCCAGCTCAGTTGCCCGTTCGATCGGGAAACCGCTCCTCACATGAGCCGGACGACCACGACGCCGACAGCAATGTATCCGAGAAGCCGATGAGAATAGTCGCCGCCGTCCTCGAGGAGATTGACAGCCACTAGTCCGGCCAGCGACCAGTGGCAGAGCCGAACCGGCCACTCCCACAATCGCCTTTGGGCCAATTACTACCGCTCGACCTCCTGCCTCACGATCGACAGGGTCTTGGTGTCGAAATAGATTTCGACGCGCTTGCTCATCCGGTCAGTGCCGTAGATTTCGTAGCAGTTCCCGTCGACCTTGAACTTGGTGATTCTGTAACCTTGGGCTTCGAGTTTGGTTTTGGCGTCGGCCTCGCTGATCCACTCTTCTTTGGGGTGAGGTTTACAATTCGCCCTCGCCCAAGCCGAATCAGCGCATGCGACCGTGACAAGTGACGTAACGGCGATCAACAGCTTCATGGTCCTGTTTCCATTCCCCTAGCGAGCCTGTAGCTCAACCGCGCTGGGTATTAAGTGGCGAGAGTACGCCGCGGGCTGGGTTGCGGCCGGCGGTTTGGTGAACACGCGATCTCCGAGATCAGTGCCTCGCATACCTGTGAGTTCATTGTTTTTCTCAGCGAAACCTCAATAAAGCCAAAAAATTGCGATTGCGAGTCGTCCGCAAAATGACCAAATCTTCGGAAAGTAAAAAGCTCAATTAGAGAAGGTTACCAATTTGCAATCTGCTGACCACCCAACCGACATGTCGTTCGCAGTCGGAACACATCAAAAGCAACCTTGGGGAGAGCAAAATTGCCGACTACGGCCATGCCTGGAGCTGCCAAATGGCCGTCCCTTCTAGAAGGTTAATGTGAGAATGAACCATGGCTACGTGCCTTACACGGCCTGTTACGAAAGTGGGCCGGTTAGCGTGAATGTCGGTCGGAACCTGCCATGAACATCCTTCTTATCGAGGATGATGAAGAGACGGCCGAGTATATCCGGCGGGGGCTCGGGGAAGACGGTCACGCCGTTGCATTGGCGGCAGACGGTCAGGCTGGATTGCTTGCAGCGTCAGACGGCAACTGGGATCTTTTGATCGTAGACCGCAAGGTTCCGAAACTTGACGGGCTTTCAATTGTGCGAATGCTTCGAGCCGCAAGCGTATTGGTTCCAGTGCTCTTCCTAACAACTCTGGGTGGGATTGAAGATCGTGTGGCTGGACTGAACGCTGGCGGTGACGATTACCTGATTAAGCCGTTTGCATTCTCCGAATTGGCGGCGCGCGTGGCTGCGCTTGGCCGACGCCCACGTGCCCTAGCGATCCAGGAGACTGTCCTGAAGCTCGCTGACCTTGAGCTCGATTTGAACGCGTGTGTAGTGCGTCGCGGTGGGAAGACTATCGATCTGCAGCCACGAGAATTCCGGCTACTTGCTTACTTGATGCGCCATGCGGGACAGATAGTCACCCGGACAATGCTGCTTGAGAAGGTTTGGCGCGTTCACTTTGACCCTCACACGAATGTAGTCGAGAGTCATGTCAGCCGACTACGCTCGAAACTCGCTTTGGATGGCCGTCCCGACCTCATCCATACGATCCGTGGTTCGGGATATTGCCTTCGTGCACCTACCTAGACTTCTCCGAACATCAAGTTTTCGGTTGACCCTGTTCTACGCTGGTATTTTTTGCGCGTCTTTCCTTGCGCTTTTTGCCATCGTGTACTGGTCAAGCGCGACCATAATGGGTCGTCAGATCGATGAATCCGTAACCGGGGAAATCATGGAGTTGAAGGCGGCTGGCGTAGGATCCGGACGAGTTCGCTCAATTGCAGTCGTTACCGAATTTACGGAGAGATCACCTGACTTTTTGTATCTTCTGCAATCGGCCGACGGCATCAAGCTCGCCGGAAACCTTCCCATATCGCTGAAACCGGTAGTAGGAATGTATCGCCCACACCGATTGGACAGTGGCTCCAATGAGGCGATCCATGGCCGAGGAGAAAACCTGGCCGACGGTAACTACTTGTTCATCGGTCGCGATACACGAGAACTTGCCGAATTGAAGCGATTGGTTCGAGAGACATTCGCTTGGGGGTTCGGGCTTACCATCGTGGTTGCATTGGCTGGCGGCGCGTATGCGAGCCGCCAGGTGCTCAGACGCATTGAGACGATGAGTACAGCCAGCCGAGAAATCATCGCCGGCGACCTGAACCACCGGCTCACTGTCCGGGGTACGGACGACGAGTTCGATCATCTGGCTATTAGCCTGAATACAATGCTCGATCGCATCCAGGTCTTGATGGAAGGGTTGGGTCAGGTGTCGAGTGATATTGCGCACGAGTTGCGTACACCGCTAACGCGCCTGAGGCAGCGAACAGAACTGGCGACACGAAAAGCAAACGATACCGACGCACTTCGAGGCGCCTTGCACATGGCCCTCACCGACATCGATGCCGTCCTTGAAACGTTTTCAGCGCTGCTTCGTATAACGCAGATCGAGGCGGCTGCTGGTCGCAAAAGTTTCACTGCCGTAGACTTGACGGAAGTGCTCAAGACTGTCGTTGAGATCTATCTGCCTATGGCTGAAGGAAAAAATCAAACGTTAGAAGAGCACATCTCCATGCAGCTGGTGGTCGAGGGAGACCGGGAACTGTTGATGCAGCTTTTCGCTAACCTAGTCGAGAACGCGATTCAGCATACGTCTGGTTCAGCCCATATAGCGATAACAGCTAAGGTAGTGTCTGACTCAGTTGAAGTCGCCATCACGGATGATGGCGAGGGCATTCCCGAGTCGATGCGATCGCGTGTGTTCAGGCGCTTCTTTCGCCTCGAAAGGAGCCAAACCACGCCGGGGAATGGGTTAGGGCTGAGCTTGGCGGCCGCGATCGCCACAATGCATCACACCGAGATCGAACTAGCTGACAATCAGCCCGGGTTGAAGGCAGTAACCCGGTTGAAGCAGGTGATCCATGACGATATCTAATTACCTCTACAGCAACGGTCGCGGATCGAATGAGCCTCTCGATCGATATTGGCCGAGCGCCAGGGCAGAATTTCGCCGCCGCTAATAGCGCAATAGATGTTTTCGAGGTTGGGGGCGTCGAGCAATTCCAGGCTCAAGAGCTTCACGACAGCAACCGTGTTGCCCGTGCTTCCGTCTAACGCCGTCGGACTACCATCGCAAGAAGATGAAGCATCAATTTGCACCCCTGCTTCGCAAGCTCCTGCCTGACATGATCAAGACATTGTAACATCGAAGCGAGGTATCGATCTCCGGACACCGCAGTGCGTCGCGATCGAACAGGAAGGTGGACACGGTCACTTGACTTGCTGCTGTCTTCCTTCCGCCCGATAAGCAATTCCTGTCGAAAGGAGCCACTCCATAGATCGCGGCAGCGAGTGTAGACCAGCGTCCGGGCATTCCGCCCCGCTGTCACCGACTCACGCTCGTCTCCACAGTCAATGATCGCGCAGCGGTGCGTCAATCATGTCTTAGACCAGATCGAGAAGCAGCGAGCGAATGAGGTGGGCAACCAGGTCGCCATCCTCTCGGTCGGCGACACCACTTCGACCTAGGTCCACTCCATGAGCGGCCGCCATCAGGCGCACCTTGGCAGCGAGCGCGCCGCGGGTCGTAGCCCGCGCCCGGGCGATGCGCCAGCCGAGCCGTTCGAAGACCGCCGCCGTCTCGATCTCAGCCTGCCGGGCAGCAATATACCAGCTCGGTTCGGATCCGGTTCTTCTCTCCGATGGCCGAGCGAAGTACCGCCGCTCGGCCGCAAACAGCCGGCGCATGGCCACCGCCCGTCGCGCCTCGGCGATCCTGAGATCCCGAACCAGCACCTCCCAAACCCGAGACTCCTTCCCATCCAATGACGTCGTTGGGTTTGGAACGGCCAAGCCGACCTTCAAGCGGCGTCGGAGGCGGGTCTTCTTGGCCATGGCATGGGCATACCTCGCGTCGGTCCCGCCGGCAGTCAACACGAGCTTTGGCTGTGGCCCGCCTACTACGATCCCAAGGCGCATGCGGCGCCGAACTCGACACTGTCCGCCGCCTGAAGAGGCAAGAAAGGTCCTAAAGACCGTTCTGGTCTCCGAGCGCCAGCGCGATGCCGTAGCAGAACGTGTCCAGGAGATCATCCTCTCGATCGCTCCCCTTGTCGCCCATCCGGAACCCCTCCACCTGGTCGAGGAGATGGTTCCTGGACCTCCCCTTGTAGACCGACGTCTTGGTGAAGGCGTGCTCCGAGTACTTGACGCGCTCGCGGTGGACATAGCCGGAGACGTCGAGCGCCCGTTCGTCCTTGCCCATGGCGGTCAACTTCGACTCGATCGCCTGCGCCGGCATGCCGCGCCTCAGGGCCTGCTGCAGCAGGATGGTCCCGGAATTCTTGTCCTCAATAAATGCCCCGGTCGATCCCATACGGGCACGGCACGCTCTTGCCAGCTCCTCCAGCCGCCGAAATACCAGGGGCAGCCATGTCTCCAGGATGGCACCCTCGATTTGCATGACGTCCCAATCGAGGATGATCAAGGGCGCCAACCGGAAATGTTGGCTGAAGGCGAAGTAGGTGACGGCCGTCGCGTCGTTGTCGGTGCCGGTCTTGGACGCGGTATCGATGATGGCGAAGACGGTGTCGCAGGACCTCGGGTACGGGACCGGGTTGCCGTCGACCAGCAGCTTTTCGCGGCTGAAGAACGCCACGCCGGACCAGTCGACAAACTCGGCCTGATATTCCTGCGCGTAGACCAGGGGGGCGTTGCCGGTTTTCAGCTCGGCCTGGAACTGCTCGCGCCGCTGCAGCCACTCCTGTTCGCTCTCGTTGCCTCGCCGCTTGGGCAGGAGCGGATTGTCCATCGTCGTGGCATGGAACTCATGGAAGCCGTACTGCGGGTCGGTGCAGATGTTGTAGAAGAAGTTGTCCGGGTTCTTGCCGGCCGAGTTTGAGCAGACAAGGACCTCGCCCATGAAGTCGTAGAGCGTCGGCTTGATCGACGTCTCCCAGAGTTCCATCATCGAGCCGTCGGTCGCTGTGTCACCATTCTTGGCGAAGGCTGCCTCGTCGATGACCACCCGATGGTAGCGGCGACTTCGACCGGCGATGCGATTCTCGAGAGACCAAAAGTCCAGGCGGCCCCCGCCTATAAACCGCATCACCGCCTTCGATTTGGAGCCAGACTCGAGAATCGGCCGTAGGGTTCGCGCCAGATCGGAATAGACCTCAGACCACGTCATATGGTGAGGGGCGAACCAGGCGCATTCCTCTCTTTGGATGAGCCCCTGGCTCGCCCAGGTTTTGGCATAGTCCGTTTTGCCGAACCGCCGGCCACACCGCAGGGCCTTGAAGCGGTGGCCCTGCAAGGCCCAATGGGCTTTGAGCTGGCCACTGTGGAGGGGCAGAAGGGTAATTGTCTCGGCATCTTCGTTAAGTTGGTCTGGCACGGCGCCCCTCCTCATTCATTTGACTTAGTGGCCTGCTGCATTGGCTCTGCGTGGCGGCCCTCGTGCACGGCTTTGGTCTTCTCGTCCGCCGTCTGTTCAGGACGATCCGGGAGCCAATTTTTGACCCGGATGACCTTGGCGCCGCCACCGCCCTGGCGCTCCGCACGCTGACGGGCGTCAAGGATTCCCTCCGCAGCCCGGACATCGCCTCCGGCGGCCTGGCTGACGAGCATGAGCAGGCTCACTTCGCGGCGGGACGCCACTTTTGTTTGGCCCCGCTCGCGATACGTCATGGTCGCGTCCATGATCTCGTTGATGCGATCGCCGATCGGCGTGGGCTTGCGCTTGGCACGTCCATCGGGATTCCCCGACTCGCCTGGCTTGAATTGGCGGTGCTTGGGCGGCTTTTTGAAGCCGACCTTGTAGTCAACCATTCTCGCCTCCGGACGGCCGCGATTTCCGCGTGTAGCCATTGTCGGCAAAGCGAATTTCTAGACCACGCGTGGTGCCGCGTTTGGCGAATTCCTGATACTTGAGAAGCACCTTGCGAGCGCGGTGGTCGCCCGCCATCTCCTTCTTAAGAAGCTGCAGAATGATCAGGTCGATCGTCGGCATCAGGGTGTCCTCGCCGTCCAAGCTCATCGAGCGTGAGCGCATAAGAAGCCGGTCAATGATGGCGACCGTGCTCTCTGGCGCCCGGCGACGGCGCGGCCTACGTCGCGGGCGGCGCGGCCCCTCGGGATTTGGAGGTACATCAGGAGGTGGCATCAGCACCTCCCCGCTCCCGCCGCATCTCCTCGAAAGTCTTGCCGCTGGCGTGCACCGCGACCTGTTTGGTCATGCGCTGCCAGCGCAGGATTGCGGTGTCGACATAGAGCGGGTCGAGCTCGAGGCCGTAACCGCGACGGCCGGTACGCTCGGCCGCAATGATCGTGGTGCCGCTGCCGCAGAAGGGATCCAGGACGATTTCGTCGCGGGCGGTGACGTCCAGGATCGCGTCCGAGACCAAGGCCAACGGCTTGACGGTGGGATGCAGATCCAGTCCTCGGACCTGCCCCCGGCGGGCAAAGCTGTTCATGCCGGGGTAGTTCCAGACATTTGTACGCGTGCGCCCGAACTTGCCGAGCTGGACATTGTTGCGACGTCGCGCGCCCGGCCGGCCAAACACGAAAACCAGCTCGTGGCGCGACCGATAGAGGCTGCCCATGCCAGCATTTGGCTTGACCCAGACACAAACATTGAGCAGGTCGAAGCCGGCGATGCGGATGGCGTGCGCGATCTGCTCGACGTGCCGCCAGTCCATGCAGGCATAGAAGGTCGCGTCGTCCGTGGAGTGCGCCGCCATGAGCTCGAAGACCTGCTTGAGGAATTGGCAGAACTCCTCGAAGGTCATTTCCCCGGAGGCCATGAGGAATTCACGATGACGCTTGCGGCCATTCCCGCTGACATGGCCGGAAATAACCAAATTATACGGCGGGTCACTGAAGACGGCGGAGGCCTTCTCCTCCGCCAGGAGGATCTCGCAGCTCGACGTCTCCAGCGCGCTGGCGCACAGGATGTGATTGCGGCCGAGCCGCCAAAGGTCGCCCCGTCGGCTAACGGGCTCGCCTTTCGGCACTTCGACATCGTCGTCCGCGTCGGTCTCTTCGGGTGGGTCCAACGACTGGATCCGAAGCTCGATCTCTGGGGCTTCGAAGCCGGTTAGCTCGATGTCGAAAGAAAGGGCAATTTCGGAGAGCTCTTTGAGGGCGATCGCCAGCTTGCGGTCGTCCCAGGTTGCCAATTCCGCAAGCCGGTTGTCGGCAATGATGAAGGCTTTCGCCTGCTCCTCGCTAAGGTGCTCGAGGCGAATGACCGGGACCTCTTCAAGACCGAGGAGTTTCGCCGCCTCAAGGCGAGCGTGGCCACTTAGAACGCCGTTGACCTTGTCAACGAGGATGGGCACTAGCACGCGAAATTCGTCGATGCAGCGCGCAAGCGCCTTCTTCTTCCCTCGACTATGCAGGCGTGGACTTAGCGGATTCGGAACCAGAGCATCGATTGGTAGGTGCGCAATAGCGGGGCAGCATTGGCCTTGTGATCGCTTTAGCGTGCCAGATGATCTAGCCATTGCTCCTCCGCCCGAAATGGGTGCAAGGAGGATTTAATTTGGCCCGACGTTGCTGTCGCCGGACCTAAATAGCCCGCTCAATCAGGGGGATTTAGGTCCATCTGCCACTGAGGTGTCCGGCGCGAACCGCCCGGCCAACTGCTCTGCCAGCCGTATTTGTCGCCGTATTTCTTGAATGCGTGTCGCCTCCTCTGGCAGGTCGGCGATTTTGGGAGCGAAGGCCTTCTTGAAAAGCTTCCGCCAAGCAACCAGTGGATTCTCACCCCACGATTGCCGTTGGCCGCCGGCGATCTGCCAAAGCAATTCCGCTGCTTCGGCGGCCTTCATATTCCTGGGCGCTGGAGACTTACCGGTGAAATGCCTGAACAGCTCGACAATAATAAGAGCACAAAAGGTCTGTCCCGAAATCGCCGCTTCTGGGATTGCGCGCCCTCTGCCTGGCTTGGCCTTTCCCATGGCATTTGCCAGGGCAGGTGATTTCGCGCCTTCCGTTGCTCTGCGGTAGATGTCGAAGGCAACCGCCCGCAGGGCGGGCGCATCCAAAGGCACCGACGGGTCCACATCGAGAAATTCGAAGATCGCCGGCTCTTCTAGGGCGCGACTCAACAATGCCGCGGCATCGGACACTTTCGTCAACATCTTCAACATCTTTACCCGTGTCGGCTGCCGTTCCTCCACAGCTCCCGCGAGTGCAATGCTCGGAACCCAATCTTGCAGAAACCGCTTTAACCAGGCCGGTGGACTGGAAGTGATCAGCTGCGCCAGCTTGTCAAAATTTTCCGGCTTGCTGTTCTCGATCATTCGCGCCTGACGAGCTTTTAGAGCATGAGCAACGACAGACTCTGGTGTTGGGCTTGGGTCAGACATGAATCAGAACCACTGAGGTTGAAATCGACACTGTGGCATGACATTCGCGCCGGGGTTGTCACCTCCGGTAACTTCTATCGGAGCTAGCCTTGCGGCCGGCCTTCAAAGGCTTTGGGGGCTTGGCCCCCGCCTCCGGCTCGACCGTGAAATCCGCAAGCTTCGCCCCGAGCGGCTTGGCCAGCCGCGCCAGCATCACGATGCCGACATTGACCTGACCACGCTCCAGGCGAGCGACGAAGGAGGCATCTGCCTCGGCCCGACCGGCCAGTTCCTCGATGGTCAGCCCCTTGGCGACGCGCAGACGCCGCAAATTCCAGCCGACAAGCTTCTTCGCCTCCATGGACGGAGGCGATCAGTTTGGACACTACCAATACAGGGTACATATACCCTATATTGAACGTCTGATAACAAAAGCGGGAGACTGACCATGGCGGCGATACCAACCAGCAACCTGCTGGGCGCTGGGCACGAAGAAAATGGCGTTGAAACAAGGCCCCGATCGGCCGATGCCACCATTCTCACCCCTGCTATGGCACCAGCGCCACTGGCGGCGGTTTTGCTGGCGGTCCCATGACCGCCAACCTTCCCCTGCTTCGGGAGATGTCACGCTTCCTCAGAAGGAAGCCAAAATGCAATGCCGAACCGCTTGAGGGCGCTTCTTCCAGTTCCATCATATCGAGAAGTGCCGGAAAGGTGCCACTCTATCTAATTGTGATCGTGGCATTGTGCGCATTCCTACTTGCAAGCGAATTTGTTCTGATCTTGTCGTCGCAACCGGCACCCATCCCAATCACCGAGAGACCGTTTTAACTGCAGGAAGAACCTTCTCTGGCTTAATCGCTACCCCTTTGCATAATCGCCGTTCTGCGACATTGGTTCGCAAAATCAGCGCGTGGCCCTTGTCCGCCAAGTAATGGGGCGCTCTCGCGGACGGCGAATGCCGTCGTGTACATACCGACGAAGATCACTGTCGACTTCGGGAAGTGCTTGTTCCAGGAGCCAGCTTTCAAGACCATTGCCATCTACAAAATTCGATGTTTACCTAGAGCAGGTGGTCTATAAGATGTCGGCCACCTACAGCGGCTTCAATGCACACTGCAGCACTGCAGATGCGCCGAGTTCCATTTCAATCTCTAACAGCCTGTTGTACTTGGCGATCCTCTCGCTCCGGCAGACTGATCCTGCCTTGATCTGCCCGCCACCCATGGCAACGGCAAAATCGGCGATGAATGAGTCCTCTGTTTCGCCCGACCGATGCGAAATCACATAGCGCCAGCCGGCACTACGGCAGATGTCGATCGCTTGGATTGTTTCTGTCACCGTGCCGATCTGGTTCAACTTTATCAGTACGGCATTTGCCGCCCCTTCCTCAACGCCACGACGAATAAGGTCAGGATTCGTCACAAAGATATCGTCGCCCACGATTTGGACGCGGCCGCCCAGTTCAGCGGTCATGGATGAAAAGCCCGACCAATCATTTTCATCCAGGCAATCCTCCAAAGATACAATGGGATAGAGATCTAGCCAGCGATCGAACAAGTCGATTAACTCGTCGCTGCTCTTGTTGCCCATCCCCGATCTCGAAAGCACATAACCGTCTTTGGTGAAGAATGAGCTCGCTGCTGGATCGAGGGCGATGGCCACGTCCCGACCTGGTCTAAAGCCTGCCTCCTCGATTGCCTTGACGATCAGCTCGCAGGCTTCCTCGTTGCTCTCGAGATGAGGTGCAAAGCCACCCTCATCCCCGACGGCTGTACTATAACCTTTAGCTTTCAAGAGCTTCGCCAGAGAATGAAACGTTTCGGCACCGTAACGGAGCGCCTCGGCAAACGTCGGTGCGCCCACAGGTACGATCATGAATTCCTGGAAGTCGATATTGTTGTCAGCATGCTTCCCGCCGTTGAGTACATTCATCATCGGCATTGGCAATCGAGTGGAGGCGAGGCCGCCGAGATAGGTGTATAGCGGCAGTCGCATCGAGTACGCGGCTGCTCGCGCTACGGCCATCGACACACCAAGTATAGCGTTGGCTCCCAACTTGCCTTTGGTGGGAGTGCCGTCGAGATTGAGCATAAGTTCGTCGATCTCGCGTTGATGGCTAGGGTCACACCCCCCGAGTTGTGGCGCGATCACTTCATTGACGGCGGCAACTGCCTTTAGGACTCCTTTCCCGCCATATCGAGTCACATCTCCATCTCGCAACTCGACGGCCTCCCTTGTACCAGTTGAAGCGCCGGACGGTACGGAGGCACCAGCGAATGTACCGTCATCGAGCTCAACACTTACGCGGACTGTCGGATTGCCGCGCGAGTCCAGGATCTCGTAGGCTTCAATCGTCTCTATTCTTGTCACGGACCAACCTCAGTAAGTGTGTACGCAATCGGACAAAGGAAAGGGCCGGCGCCACATCGGGGGACAAGGAGACGCCGGCCCAGACTGATGACCGGTCCAGGGGAGAGGAGACGCGGCCACCAGCAAGAAAGCAGATGTCGAAGTCTCCGACACCGGCCAAACTAACCGAGATTTACGTCAATCTTGTTTGTGCTTCCCCAGCGGACAAACATACAGACGTTGACTAACCACCACCCCACCCCATGGCATCCAGCCATGAGGGCGAGGCGGTGGCCTTGACGTGCTTCCTCCCTAAACTCAGGCCACGTCGAACCCTTTACACAACCTCGCTTCCATGATGCGCACACCAATGCATCCCTCCATCAGCCAGCTGAGGGCAATGCACGCGAAGCTACCGGAGACGAGCGTGGTACCGCCCGTTGGCTGCTGAGCAAAAACTTCAGAAGGGGGGCAAGCAGTCGCTTCCAGAGGCTGGGCGGCCTGAAATGCGAAGCAAACTCCCGATTGATCTCAAGTGGACGCCAATAGGTGGCATGCCAATGCACGAAGGCATCGTGAAATACTTTGCCTTGCTCCGGTGATGTCGGAAGTGTCGCGCAGTCACACGCTGCGTGGACACGAACCTCGCCATCACCGAGAAAGGTGAAGCTGTGTCGGCTGCGGGTGTGATGTAGAGTGTTGCCTGAAATTTCAAATTCGTCGGGCCTCGAGCGAATGGCAGTGATCGCCGGGCTAAGGTCAAGACAGGTCATGGGTCGTTCCTCCAGTCTGTTCATCCGGGCTTGAATCGACGCGTGCGCGCGAGACGCGGCAGAGGGTCACGCGTGGTGCTTGCCAGCCAGACCACAAGCCAAGGAACAACAGAACGCAGAATCCGACTACAAAATAGGTCATGGGCCGACTCCTCCACACGGACCATTCCTCCCAAGGAGGGATCCATAGCGTCGGCCACGGTCGAACTTTTCGAGATACAACTGCTCCCGATCGGTTGGAGAGGCCGACACACTCCTACCGCGCTCTTCACGCTGTAGGAGTCATCAGCCAACGGGGCAGTTAAATGGGAGACTCCATTCCCTGGATGCTAGCTAGTGCGCCACCTATTGACAGTCAATAGTAATGAACGTGAGTACCGCAATATTGCATGCGCGTGAGCCGAGGCGCGAAACTCTTGCGGGCGGCGAGCCCGCATATTCAACGGCTATTGTTGAGCTTGATATTCCACCGTCGATGCTTGCGTGGTAATCTGAAAATCGATGGGGATGGAGTCCCCCTTTAACCGCCTTTGGCTAATGACTCCTGCCGCGTTCTCATGCACGGCGGGAGTCCGAGTACCCTCCCCGCCGCGCACGGCGGGTTTTTCTTTGGCGAATGATCCGTCGAACAAGGAGGGAGTCGTTGGATGCCTTCAGGCAGCCGCCTCCGCTGCGTGCGTCTCGCGGCAAGCCGTGCTGCTCGTTGGCTTTGAGTCCTGTCATTCTCAAGACGGAGAGCCAAAATGACGGTTACACAAGAGGGACACTTCGAAAGCAAAGCAGCATCTGGCGCCGCGGCATCGGAAGCTGTCGCCGGCATCGTCGCGATTATTCTGACAATATTGGGTTTGGCGCATGTCTCGCCCAACTTTCTGGTAGCTGTGGCAACGATCGCGGTCGGCGTTGCCGTGGTCTTCCGTGGAGGGATGGTCGCTACTGAGTACGCCCGTTTGGTGTCTCGGCCTGCGGAGCCAAGCACCACGGTGGCCGATCTGGGCGGCAATGCATCGTGGTCCATCGAACTGCTGTCCGGCGCCGCCGGTATTGTACTTGGCGTACTAGCGTTGCTGCAGGTTGCGCCGACGGAACTGGTCGCGATCGCCGCTATTGCGTTCGGCGGTACGTTTGTACTGAGCAGTAGCTCGGCCGCTCAACTTAACCTTGCCCGGCTGACATCGGTCGGGTTGGCTCAGCATACCCAGCGGCTCGCCAGCAACGTTCTGGCAGGCTCTGTTGGCATCCAGGCGGTATCCGGTTTGACTGCAGTCGTTCTGGGCATCCTTGCGCTTGCAGGGTTCAGTTCGGTGACACTCGTTCTTATCGCCTTGTTGACTCTCGGCGCGTTCATTCTTGTGAACGGTCGGGCGCTTACCGGCGCGCTGCTGACGATGTTCAGCCGGTAATTCGTCTGAAGCATATCGGGACCGGGCAAGTTTGCCCGGTCCACGGATCGATTTCACTTCTCTCCTCGATGCGGGTGCGCGTGAAGCAGCTCGCAGCGTACGCCAACGGAGCATCGATAGCCGATGATCGTTGTCGATACTTCGCTATTGCGCCGATGTTTCCTGAAGCTGAGGTGGCTTCGGATCTGCACTGAACATGTAATCTCTGGTCAATGGCACTGCATCCAGCGTCTTCGACAGCTGAATCTGAAAGACCATTAAATCATCATACCGGAAGCTCATTTCGCTTGCGGCAAGATAGAATTCCCACATCCGGCAGAAGCGCTCATCGTACATCTGTCGGGCATCTTCCCGCTGCTTCAGGAACCGTTCGCGCCAATGGCGCAATGTCGCCGCGTAGTGCAAACGCCATACCTCAACGTCCGTGACCCAAAGATCAGACCTTTCGACGGCCCCCAATACCTCGGAAAGCGCCGGTACGTACCCGCCAGGGAATATGTACTTTCTCAACCATGCACTCGTAAGACCTGGTCCGGACATCCGGCCAATGGCATGGATCAATGCAACTCCGTCATCGGTCAGCAATCGACATAGCGTGTCGAAGAAGATTCCATATTGAGGCAGACCCACATGCTCGAACATGCCGACAGAAACTATACGGTCGAATTGACCGCTCATTTCACGATAGTCCTCCAATTCGAAGGCGACGAGATGTTCAAGACCTCGTTCCCCTACCCGCCTTCTTGCAACAGAAAGCTGTTCCTGGGAAAGGGTCACCCCCAAGACCCGCACCTGCATCTTCTCCGCCATATACAGAGCAAGGCCACCCCAGCCGCAGCCAATATCGAGGACTCGCTGTCCCGGTGAAAGAAGCATCTTGGCGGCGATATGTTGCTTCTTCGCCGACTGGGCCTCTTCAAGCGTCATGTCGGAATCGCGAAAGTACGCACAAGAGTACTGTAGATCGCTGTCGAGAAAGATACGGTAGAGATCGTACGACAAATCGTAGTGATGCGACGCGTTGTGCCGCGCTTTGGCTAGGGGATTGTGCTGCTGAAGGTACACCAGCAGTGGCCGCAAGATCGACTGAAGGAGACCGCGCCCATATCGTCTATATCCAGGCAACAGGTTGCGCCCGCAGATCTCAAGCAGATCCCATAGAGTGCCCTTCTCAAGGCTCAGAGATCCATCTATGTACGCTTCGCCCAGGTAGCGACCAGGTCGCAGCGTGATCTTCATCAGCGTGAATGTGTCACGGACCCGGACGACAACATCGAGCCAGTGCTCCTCAGGAGACACCACACCATAAGACGCTTTGGCATCGGCCGGCCCGATGATTGTCAATCGGCCAATCTTGAACAGGCTTTCGAACTTGCGTTCAAACATGGCCGCCACACGTCCGGTAGCAGCAGGACACCGACATCGATCGCATGGCTCCACCTTCGCATGTTGCGTTTGGTAGGAGTCATCAGCCTCGAAGGCAGTTAAAGGGAAACCCCATTCCCAATCCAAGTCTTCTATGTCGGCTGCAGTGAGTCAATCCGGGATGTGTTTGCAGTTTCAGGCAGCCATCCTATCTAGGAGTGGCCCCAGTTCTGCGACCGCAACCGATGGACCTCGATCCTGCACCCATTATCAATGCGACAATGCCACTGGACACAGATGTGCGGCAGGCAATGATCATGCTCGTCTCCCTTCGCGAAGGAGATCGCGGCATTACCCAGGTCGTCCATTGTGGCAAGCGTGCCGTGCCTGCTCTCCGCGCCGTTCTCTTCGGTCGGGAGCCAGGAAGCCTATACGAGACCCGTCGGCGCGCCGTAGACGCTCTGGCACAGCTTGGCGCCTTCGACGTTCTCATTGACTATCTCAAGGAACCTCATTCGACCACCGATCCAGTGGAGGCTGTCGCGCAGGAGGCAATCATCAACGCCGCTGCCCGCGCCTTAGCCGCATCGGATGATCCGCAAGTCGTCCCTGTACTTTTGTCCCTCGTACGGCAACGTCCGTTCGCCGGTGTCATCGACGCCTTGAGCAAGCTTCACCGAGAGGAAGCTCTCCCCTTCTTCGTTGAAGCCCTTGTCGAGGACATTCCGCGTCCAGTGGCCGAGATGGCAATCCGCGCGCTCGGCGAAAAGGCACGACAGGCATTGATGGAAGCGGCGGTCCGGCAGCTACCCTCCAGTAGCGAAGAGTCAACCTCAAGCAGACGGGGCCGACTGAGTGCGTTGAGACTCTTTGCCGAGTTGGAGTCGGCCCGTGTCGAGACCTGGCCCGCCCTGCCGATGCTGTTGGAAGATTCCGATCCACGGATCGCGCATGTCGCCTGCAGGATCTGCCTCGCGAACATGGCTGATCATGAGTATGTCCGTGCCATCGAACGATTGATCGACCTCCTCGGAACGGCCGATTGGCAGCTCGATGGAGATATCGAAGATGATCTCGTTGAACATTTCGAGCGGGCAAGGGGTGCTATCGAAGCCGCGCTCCAAAGCGGGCCCGATGATGGGAGCTACTACTCACCGGCAGCCTTAACAAGACGGGCCCTCCGTCGGGTCATGTCTCGTGCCTCTTGTGACGAATACAAGTCAGATTGACCCTTTTTGCCGACGGCTTATACTGTTGCATTGACGGGGAAGGAATCCCCCATAACCGCCGAAAGGCTGATGATTCCTGCCATGTGACTACGTGGCGGGACTCCAGCCAGGCCCGCCACAACGGCGGGCTTCTCCTCCCACCGTTTTGCGCCTGGCTACTGTATCGCAACGCTTCGCGTTGGAGGTTGCCAATGGCTAGGACTTTGACCGCGATAGATGTCAACTATCGCCCAAGCGTCGGGATTATGCTGCTGAATGGCAGAGGCGAAGTGCTCGTTGCGCGTCGCATCGATGTTCCGGATGCCTGGCAAATGCCGCAAGGAGGGATCGACCAGGGCGAGTCGCCGCGCGAGGCTGCCTTGCGCGAACTCCGCGAGGAGATTGGAACTGACAAGGCAGAGATCGTGGGCGAAAGCGCGACCTGGCTTCGCTACGATCTGCCGGAGCCACTTCTAAAGAACACTTGGGACAAACCGTGGCGCGGGCAAAGGCAAAAATGGTTTGTCATGCACTTTACCGGTACCGACTCAGACATCAACCTGCAGACACAGAATCCGGAATTCTCCGCCTGGAAATGGGTACCCGCGGACGACCTTCCGCACCTCATCGTATCCTTCAAACGGCAAGTCTACCTTGACCTCCTGGCCGAGTTCCCAGAGATCGGTAAGCCACTCGATAAGCGATTATCCGAACTACTGGATGACCCGATCATCCGCATCGTCATGGCCGCCGACCGGGTCGACGAACGCGAACTCTATGAGTTGCTTCGTCGCGTCTCAGAGAAGCTCGGCCACAAGAGCAGCTAGCCTCTGCCGCAGAGCTTTCGACGAGGTCAATGGTAGCCCACCCAATGACACTGCTTGTCCTGTGGATCGTCGTGCCCGTCGCCGTAGTGCTTCTATGCTCACTACTGGAGACCACCCTGCTTTCTGTCCGAATGACGGCTCTCCTCGAGCGCACGGCCGGCGGAAGTACAGGCGCAGCCCGTCTCCTTGAGATCAAACGGAACCGCATCGACGACGCCATCAGCGCGATCCTGGTCCTAAATACGCTTGCCGGCACGCTCGGCGCCACACTGGCAGGCGCCCAAACCGCAGCCGAGTTCGGCGAAGCCAGCGTGGGTTACGTTTCCGCAACGCTCACCCTCCTGCTGCTCCTGATTTCCGAGATCATTCCCAAGACATTAGCGACCAGGTATGCAGGCCGGTTATCCGCTTTCACTGGTCATGCTTTAGCACCTCTCATCTGGATCATGACACCGGCGGTGATCGTTACGAACGCGCTCATTCGTCTGCTCGCACGACGACCTCGAGAACGGCTGTCACGCCGCGAATTCGCGCTGATTGTCGGTAGCGCACGCGGCGAAGGCACGATTTCTCTGGCGGAATCCACGCTGATCGGAAATCTGATCTATAGCCGCGACGTTACCCTTGCGGATGTAATGACACCCCTTCCGATGATCTTCATGATGAACGTCGATCAGACGGTGGCGGATCTTGTCGCAACTGCGGAGTCGGATGCCTTTAGCCGGATTCCCCTGTTTCAGGACGATCGTGCACACATCGTCGGCTATCTTTCGCATCGACAGGTTCTGAAGGAATTTGCCCTCGACGACAATGGAGAACGCAAGCTCATATCCTTCCTTCACCCAATCCCCAAGCTTCCGCCAACAACGCAGGTCGGAAAGGCCGTTGAGCATATTCTCCAGAACCGCGAGGCGCTTGCACTCGTTACGGGTCCGAACGACGTCTCTCTTGGCCTCGTCACGCTGGAGGACCTGTTTGAGACGATCCTTGGTATGGAGATCACCGACGAGGCCGAAGCAATCGCTGGATTACGGCCGATTGTGACCAATCTGCGCAAGCATCGTCTCGCCCGCCTTCGCCGTCCTCGAACAGACCTCGAACCATGAAATGGCGGCGGGGCCTGAGAGCAGGATCATACGAGGACCCTCAACTGCGACTCGTTCCCTTCTGGCCTCTAAGCGACGGCGAGATTCACTATTTCTACTGGTTTATACAAGGAAGCATCATGAATGCGGGCGTGCGGTGGGCCCTACGCCGTGCGTGGGGCCTTTGTGAGCGCCATGCCTGGGCTGCTCTTGCTGTCGAGACGGCTTTTCGTTCGGACTACGTCCTGGGGCCAACCGTTCTCTATGTCGACCTCCTCGACCGATGCCTGAGCCACATTCCGCGCTCTGGCCCCTTTCGGCCACTGCGATTCAGGCGATGCATGCGGGCAACCGGCCCATGCATGGCATGCGATATGGGCTTGTATTGGGCAACAAATGGCCTGGCCAAATCGGAGTTACTTGATCAGGGGCGGCGAACGGACGCTTTGGTTTCCTATGCTCGGCGCTATCGCGAACTCTGGCAGCCCAATGCTTGCCAGCTATGTGCGGGCTCGCCACGTACGGATGATCTTTCTGCAGACAACACGTTATGTCGCCCGCATATTCTCGCGCAGCGCAATACACCGACAGAGAACCAAATCCGATCGCTGCAAGCTCTCTTGGAGACAACATATAATCATGTATCGATATTGGATCGTTCCTACACGCTGGGAAATGAAGGCACGGAGAGACCGGAGGGTCATGCCGCCCTGCTGACAACCATCGGCTGGCTGAGCGGCTGGCGTCCCCTACTGGCCTTGACTTAACGTTGCCCCTCGACCTCGTATACCCTGATCGTCCACAACAATGACCATTGCACCCTTCGCGAGGAGCCTCTCTGCATCGTCGAGTACCGTCGACAGTTGATCTATGATACGCGCCACCCGCACGTCGTTGAGACGAAGGATTACCATTTGTGGCGGCACGATCGCCGACCCAACCTGATGTTGCGCATCGAAGTCGATCGTCAGGATGATCCGTCTATGCAGGCTGGCCCGGGCAAAAAGCTCGGTCTCCGTAGCATTCTGCATTTTGAGCTCGCGCAGATGCTCGACGTCATGGCCTTTGTCTCGCAGATATCTTACGACAGAGCAGCTTACATTCATGTCGGCGAGCAAGCGCATGGCAACTCACGATCGGGTCGCCGTCACCCAGGCCGCATACTGCAACGCCTGCATGACATCTTCATGTTCGAGATCAGGATATTCCCTGGTGATCTCCTCTACGGTACTCCCATAAGCGAGCTGGGAAACAATCACCGAGACTGAGATTCGCGTGCCTCGGATGCACGCCCGACCACCCATGACATTGGCGTCGAAGGTGATGCGCTCGAACACGCTTCTTCAGTTCTCGGACTTGCGCCCGAACGGAAGGGCCGCCGCAAAAACCAGCAGGACGCCACCGCCTGCCAGAAACAATGCCGGAAACGCCGGAAGCAACGGGGCAAGGGCCGAAGCAAGAGCCGCAACGAGGAGCGAGGCGCCCAACGCCATGGCAGCCCGAGCGGCCCACCAAATCCCCTGGCGCCGCCATACGATCCGCGCCACCAGTGCCTTTCGGTAGCGATGAGTGAAATACGTTCCTTCGACCAGAAGCAGTATCGCCAAACCAAAGACTGCTGCGCTGGCGGCACCGATGGACGAAGGTGATTCCCACTGAGCCAGTGTGACGGCGATCAATGCGATAACCGCCCCAGTTGTGACGGCAGCCAACGATGACCTTGAGACTCCAACAGCACAAACGACGCCGGAGACTGTCGCGGTGAAAGCGACCTCCAAGGACGCCTGCATCGATACAGGCAAGCCCACGAGGATGGGAATGGCGATAGTTGGGACAAAGCGCATCATGCCGCGTGCCCTCCTGGAACGGCGCGCCGATCGACCGACGCCAGGGCGGTCTCCAGTGGCTCCTCGGCCTTCCACTCGACGATGTTCAGCCCATTGCCACGCAGCTCCTGCAGGCGATTCCGAAACTCCAGCGTCCACAGCCGGCAGGCGACATCCGTGAGGTGTGAAGCCGGCAGGGCGCGGCGTGTCAGTTCGATCGGCGAGACGGCAATAAGGAGCAGCGCATACCCACGACCCGCGAGATTTATCATTGCCTTGGCAAATCGGTCATCGATCAACGGACTTACCGCAATGACGAGCGCTTGTCGTGGCAAGGCGGCGGCTGGAACGTAATCGAGGGTCCTGGTGGTATAGGTAAAGATGGGCGTCGCCGGAAGCATGGCTTCCAGGAGAGTTTCGAGCTGGCGTCGACCGGCGGCGGGTTTCAGCCAACGCAGAAAGCCACCAAATTCAATGAGCCCCACTCGATCCTTGCGCGCGATATATGCGGAAGCCAATCCGGCAACGGCGCGTATCGAGACGTCGAGCGACGAATTGGGTCGAGCCCCGCTCTCTGCTAGGGTGTCCAGCAGAAACACCACATCGGCATTCCGCTCCTGCAGGAACTGCGTGACGTAGAGGCGCCCAAGCCTCAATGAGGCGGGCCAATTCACCTGGCGGACTCGATCTCCCGACGCAAAAGGCCGGATTTCGCCAGGTTCAAGTCCGCCACCGAACTGCTCCGATACATAGTTACCAAAGGACGATCTTGTTCGGCCAGGTCGAGGAAGCCGCCGGATGCGCGGAATGCGCGCGTAGGTGTTTATCTCGATTGTCGAGCCAACAGTCGCCTCCTCCACGTACAAGCCCGAATAGCTCGAAAGCCGTACCGGAAAGGGTCCCAACTGGCAGCGATTGCGGCCGACAGAGCGCACTTTTATCGTCCACTCGGAACTCTCACCCGGCCGCAGACTGGTCACAAGGTGGCGATTGTACTTCGCTGACGTGAACGTTCCCGGCAGAGGAAGGATGATCTCGATCACCCCCATCGATTTCCGTGCCGTGACTGTTGCAACGATCTCCAACTCGTCACCCTCGACCAGCCGCGCGGACGATACCGACACCGTCAATCGGAAATGAGATGCCGTAATGGGCTTTCCCGCAAACAATAACGCTGCAACAAGGGGTACGCTGACGAAGAATAATTCGGGCCGGCCGGAAACAAGGCCCAGCACGAGGGCCCATGCCGTTAGCAGCGAGAGACTCGCGAACAAGGGCGACTGTATTGACTTCATGCCATTTCCAGCTTGGGCGTCGGCACCCGATTGAGGATCTCGCCGACGACATCGGTAGACGATACTCGCGCCACCCACAATTCAGGGCGGAGCACGATGCGATGCGCGAGCACCGGCAGTGCAATGGCCTTGACGTCATCCGGTGTCACGAAGTCACGCCCTTGAAGCGCGGCCACCGCACGAACGACGCTTTGAAAGGCCAATGCGCCGCGGGGCGACACCCCCAACGCCACGCGATTGTCCGCGCGAGTCGCACGCACCAGATCGACGATATATTCGTCGACAGTGTTGTCGATATGGACGTCTTCGGTGGCTGCCTGCATCGCCAACAACATGTCACGAGAGACCAGCTTGGGAACTTCGGCTTGCTCCCGGCGCCGCTCCCGCCGGCGCCGCAATATTTCGCGCTCCTCGTCACGCTCGGGATAACCGACAACAATCCGCATTAGGAAACGGTCGAGCTGCGCCTCAGGGAGCGGATAGGTTCCCTCAAGATCGATGGGATTCTGAGTCGCTATGACGATAAACGGCGGCCTCAGCGAGTGTGACTGACCATCGATCGTGACCTGTCTTTCCTGCATGGCCTCGAGCAGCGCGGACTGAGTCTTGGGCGTTGCCCGATTGACCTCATCGGCGAGCAGGAGATGGGTGAACACCGGACCCGACCTGAACTCGAACCGGCTTTCCCGCTGATTATAAATGGAACCGCCTGTGATGTCGCCGGGTAACAGATCGGGGGTAAACTGGATGCGGCTGAACTTCAGATCCAGCGCCTGGCCGAAGAGCCGCACAATCAATGTCTTAGCAAGGCCTGGATAATCCTCGATTAGGATGTGCCCTGACGCTAGGACTCCGGCCAGGATTTGGCGCAGCACTACATCCTTGCCCACGACAACAGTCGATATCGCGTCGAGTACAGGTTGGCAGTGGTCTTTCACGTCGGCGACCTTCATCGCACGCTCCCAATCCGATCAATCGCGTTTGCGATCGTTTGCAAAGACAGTCCTCGGCGCGGCCAGGCTCGTGCCATTGGCTCAGGCACGTGGCCGTGCACTCCAGCGACCTTGGCCAGCTCCTCGAGGCGAGGCCAGAGTACGTTCTTGAAATAGCGCCGGCTGGCTGTACTGAACTTCAGTTCTTCTTGAAGTCGCCGCAGTATCGGCGCGACTGTGACGTCGGGTGCTTCCTCGTGCAAAGCTCGTTCAAATTGTGAAGGAGAGGTCTCTTCTGCTCGTTGACCATGGTGGCGACGAATGTCGACGAGCGCGACGCAGGCAAACGTCGCCACGGCAAGTCGAAGCACAAGCAATCTGTTCTCGGCGCCCACCACGGTGTAGGCGATGAATGTGATGAAAAAGAGAGCCGCTATCAGAACGATATAGCGGACGAGCAGGCCTAGCCAGGCTCGATCATGGGGGCGAGGCATCTGTACCCTCTCCTCTGAGCGCGGCCCTGATTGACAGCAGTGCCTCCCAAGCCATTTTACGTTCGCCGTCACCGACCTCGTGCAGGCTGAAGCGTGCAATTTCCAGCAGATGGATCAGGTCTTGCACCTTGTTCTTCGGTAAACGCGGATGTTCGAGAGCCGTTTCCATGAACTCCACAACAGTCTCCCAAGGGGCACGACGAATGTCGGCCGTAGCGAGTGCGATCTCGAAGCGGCGATAGCACCGGACGATGGCCCGACGCGCATCGGGTTCGCGCCGAATATCCTCCAGGCTGTCGTCCACCGCGGTTGCAAGGGCTGAGTAGACGAGCGGAAGTGGTACCCTCCCCCGTCCGAATGGCCGAACGCCAATATACAGCCAGATCACAATGCCGACGGCCGTCAGTGCTGCCGCCAAGACAAGGGTCTGCAGGATACCGCTTACCCAAGGGGAATGGACGGCTGAACGCAGAGGCGCGCCTACTGTCGGTGCCTCTGCGATGGGACTTGCCGTCTCCCCGGAGGCACGGGTCGTTTCTCCGACAGAGGCGTGCGGGTAGACAGAGAGACCATACCATAGCAAGGAAATTCCGCCGGCAAGAGGTGCCAGCACCAGGAGGAAGAGAAGCAGGATGGTGCCCGGTGTCATCTTCACTGGCTCAACGTAGAGTTCGAGCGGTTCCTCTTCCTTCTTGCGTCGTCTACGTGGTCTCGGTGCGATCAAGAAGAGAATGAAGAGCGTGGCGCAGCCCAGAAGAGTCACCAGCAGCATGAGGACCCAGCCCGGTAGCTCGACGAGCAGACGCTGCCCTGCGCCTTGGATGCCGATCCCGCTGCCAGCGGAAACACCCGCGGCAGCAAGAACAAGGCCAACCAGAGCGATTACGACTCGAATGATGTTCCACCGCACTACACTTCGCGAGATCGAGACCATCTCAACCTCCCGACAAAATCGCTGCGGGCGTATGAATACGCGCCACCCATAAAAAAATTGGAATTGCAGCGAGCTCCAGGCTCACGCAAAAGGCGATCGTTGCCAGGATCGAATAGTCGTACAGAATGCCGATGGCGGCACTGCCGAGGAACCAGAAGACGCCATAACCTGTCGTGAAGAGACCGAAGGCATATGCGCGACGCTCTGTCGATACCATTGGCGCCACTGCAGCCGGGATGATCGACTCGTGGACGCCGATGCCGAGGCCCCAGATCGCCGCGCCCAGCAGGGCAAACCAGAAATTGCCAAGGAACACCAATGGCGCGAACAGCGCGGACAAGGTGGTGAGAGCAATCAAGACAGCAAATCCATATCTATCAAAGAGCCGACCGAGGAGCAGTGATCCACTTCCACTCACTGCCATTGCAACGGCATAGAAAATCGCGACCCATTGACCGGGCACCGTCTGGGTCTGGCTGAAGCGATAGGCGATCAGTGGGTAGTCGGCGAACCCAGCCGCCACCAGGACGGCCCCGGCAAGATAGATCCAGTACACGCGAGGAAGGCCGCCGCTCGGACCCGTAAAGCTTCCGCTCCCCAGATCCTGGGGCCGCGGATAACGCCATCGCGCAACGATGACGAATGTGAGGTTGAGTACCGCCGGTACAAGCAGGATGGCAAAGGCGTCGTGGAAGTTGCTTCGGTACGCAAGCACTACCGCAACGACGAGAGGCCCGACCAGCGCGCCGAATTGGTCGAGCGCCTCGTGAATACCGAAGACCCAGCCATATCCTCCCACCTGCTTCCCGGCATGGGACAGCATGACGTCACGCGGAGGGTTGCGAATCGCTTTTCCGACGCGCTCCAGGATGATGAGGGTAGCCGCCTGGAGCCAGCTATCGGTCAGTGCCAAGGCTGGCACAGCAGCCATTTGAATGACATATCCGAATATGGTGATTGACCAATAGCGCCTGCTCGAATCGGCGAGCCGTCCGGACACCAACCTCAACCCGTAACCCAGTAACTCTCCGAAGCCGGTAACGATACCAACGATCGTCCCACTCGCCGCCAAGCTGGCAAGGTATGGACCTATGATGCTGCGTGATCCTTCATAGGTCAGATCGGCGAAAAAACTCATAACGCCGACCAACAAAACGAAGGCATAGGCCTTGCGACGGTTGGCGTTTTTCGCCTCCAACGACGAAGCGTCGATCGCAGTCATATTAGAGGCCTCAATGCTGGGATCGCGAGCGACACAATCACGGAACGCCACCGCTCTGCCCTTTTCGGCAGGACGGTGGCGTTACGATCTCTTTTCGCGGTTAGCCGACCGATCGCAGCGGCAGGGTCGCCTGCACTGGGTGGCGCATCGGCGATTGCGATAGTGACAGCAATCGTCTCAGCAGCCAGATGGCCAAGCGTCGCCACAGGGCTGGCGGCTGGAAGTGAGTGGCGAATTCTCGATTGATTTCCACAGATCGCCAGTACGTGTCATACCATTCGCGGTAAGCAGCGTAGAGTATTCTGTTTTGGTCGGGCGTTGCCCTCAACAAAGAGCAATCGCATCGCGCGTCAATCTGAACGTCACCCTCCCCCGCAAAGCGGAAACTATGTCGACTGGTCAGATGGTGAAGCGTGTTGTTCGAGAACTCGAACTCCTCAGGCCGTGAACGCAAAGCCGTGATCGCCGGTGTAAGATCCAAATAAGCCATAGGACGCTCCTCCGTGCCATCAACTCGACGCACGATCGCGAAGGTTCCACGAGCCAGCGATTGTCATCTTTCAACTTCGTCCATCTGAACGACAGCGGCTCCAATCGAGTTGTCGTCGACCATGGAGAGAAGCCAAGAGACGCATAGATCATCGGCCGCATCACCTAACGTTTCTCCGATCGCCTTCGTCTCGAAAGCGTCGAGCGGTGTTGTCAGCCATGTTATCGGAGCCAAATGCCCCAGACCGGTGGAGAGGCCGACATACTCCTACCGCGTCAGCACGCAAGTAGGAGTCATCAGCCAAAGGCGGTTAGATGGGAGACTCCATTCCCAAAGGAAGCCTATCGTGCGACCTATATCGGGTCAATGTCCAGCACGGCCATCGTCAACGAGCCATCGCGGCGATCATGCTGGTAAAAACTGGCCGCGCCAGCGTTGAAGGCGGCGCGAGCGCCTGACTGGTGAACCACATTCCGCCGTCCATCCATCTCAAAGGCAAGACTCAACATCAAAGGTGTATCAGTTCGTATCGAGTTCGATGGGCCAGACAATCCGCCACCGCAAGAATACAACCGACCGGCCCCAGTGTGTCTTATCTACATGTAGCCTGCCAGCTTACAATCCGGCCTCTTGGAATGAGATCGGCCAAAAGGCTAAGGACGGCCTCGATGATCGAAGGCTCATCGAAGAACTCGATCACCAACGGCAAATCGACCATCAACCTCAGAATGTCTGACGCGTGAACCTCGCCCGTGTCTCCAAAACCGGCAATCCCACGAAAAACAGTAACGCCCCTCACACGGTGTTGGTCGTGCAGAATGTTGAGTATTTCCTGCATAAGGTTTTTGCGTCGACCATGGTCAGCCTCGCTGAGATAAGCTCGGACGACTGTGACTTCGGTTGCCATGGAAGCCCCCTCCCTAGAGGTTACGGGCAATATAAGCGCCCGCGAATGTAGCCAGCAGTCCAAACACAAGAGACAGGACAACGTAGAGTACGCTCTTGGTAGCCTCACCTTGTTCGGCGAGCAGGAGTGTCTCCATCGCAAACGTAGAGAAAGTGGAGAATCCACCGATAAATCCGGTCAGGATGCCGATCCGCATAACAGGGCTGATCGTGAGCCGTTCAAGCGTTTCAACAAACAGAAATCCCATCAGAAAGCAGGCGAGCACATTGATTGACAAGGTAGCGAATGGAAATTCCCGACCGTAAATCGCTTGAACCAGATTGGTCATCGCGTACCTGGCCCAGCATCCAAGAATGCCCCCTATTGCAATCGCAAAGTACGCGTACATCCACTGATGCTCCATCTAGAGCAGAGCAATGAACAAGATGATGACGAGAAGCAGCCCGATCAGAGAAAGATAGAAATTGAGATGCCCAGACTGGATGATGCGCAGCTTGATCGCAATCCGGGTAACTAGATTTTCCAACGGTGCGAAGAGATAAGGTCCGAAAATCGGTGCAACATCGTGGCTGAAAATGAGCCTTCGCACGAAGTAAGGACGACCATTCGTCTCGTGCGTCAGCTCATGCTCCGTCTTCACTCTGGGACGGTAAATGAAGCTATAGAACGTACGCAGGGCATTAGAAAATGTAAGCGCCGTCGTCGCCACCCGAACCGGATCCTGGTCGCGCCCCCCGTACCAGACCGGGACATGGCGAACAGAAAATCGTTTGCTGACCAACAGCAGAAACAGCGGAACCAAGGCAAGGAGGGGCATCACCACCACGAGCAGGGTTGGTGAAATGAAGGCGAAAGTACCGCTAAGTCTGATAGGAGTGCCTGTGGCCGGTACAAGGATCGAGCCGACATGCATCTTCTCGATCGCCAGAGTGCCGAACGTAGATGCGGTCACAACACGCAAGGACTCGATCCAGATCGGCATTCCGACGGCTAGCAAGAGGACAAGCAATCCAAGCACCCCAACAACAATTGCACTGCCGGTAGGAACGCGCACCTCCATCTTCTCGACTCTGCCCAGCAGGCCAATACCAAAGACCTTCATGAAGGTCGCGAAGGCTATCGCTACAGTGAGGGCAAGCCCTGCTCCTGCCAGTGCAGCGGTGAGACGACTGCCGAGGCTCTCAAGATGGAAGCCCTGGAAGAAAGTCTGGAACAAGTACCACTCGCTGACGAAGCCTGCCTGTGGCGGCATCGCCGCGAGACTCATGGCAGCGAATAGCGCACCTAGGCCAAAGATCCACGAGCTTCGTCTGAGAATGCCGCGCTGCACAAGGCGGTAATCCCCCGCTGCACGATAGACGCCGTCGGCCGTGAGAAACATCGCGCCCTTTGCGAGAGCATGCCCAGCCAGATGCAAAAGAGCGACCGTCCAGGCGAGACTCGCGAGATCCATCAAGCCGTCTCGACGGAACATCAGCATGGCGCCCAGCAAGCAGACCGCGATCGATCCGTTCTCGGCGGAAGAGAGACTCAGAAGATCACGCCAATCCTCCTGTTGGAAAGCATAGAGCGCCGTCAAAATTGCGCTAATAACGGCAACAACGATCACAAAGATGCCGGGCACGGAAACCGGCAGCGTCTGATCGACCGGCAACCACTCCATGAAAGTGCGGCTCAACCCGAAAAAGGCAGCGTTGAGCACGACACCAGACAGGAATGCTCCGGTCGCCCCGCTGGCCGCACCATAGGCTCCAGGAAACCACTCGTAGAAAGGCAACAGGCCAAGCTTGGCGCCGAATCCCACCAAGAATAGAAACGCCACGAAGAGCTGTTCCCAACGCGGCATCGACCGCATCGCTGCCGCGAGGTCAGTAAAAGCAATACCCTCACCATGCCCTGCCAGGAGAATGAAGGCGAGGATTAGGGCGACTGCACCGGCCTCGAGCAGTGCCAGCATGAAAAGGACCGGCCGACCAGCTTCCGCGGCGAGACTATCACCGAGGATCATCACCGCTCCTCCCAGACTCATGATCTCCCAAGCTACGAGGAAGCTTGCCGCATCCTGAAGACCGAACACCCCCAGAGCACCCACAAGGCTCGCCGCCGCACCAAAACTCCAGGCACGCTGGCGTGATGCTGTCGTACCGACCCACGACGCAAGTATCGGACCGATCAGGCCAAATCCCATAAGCCAGAGCGCATCTGGAGCGAGCTTGAACTGCGCATGGACTGGCCCCAGACCTAGAACGGTCTCGAAAGTTTCTGTGCCTTGGGGCAGAGTCGCGGCAGCTAACACAACCAAAGCTACGCCACCCAGAACGAGGAGCGCCCGCGCGAGGCGTGGCCCCCAGCCTGCGAGAGCAAATAGGCCTGCGAGGCACCAAGCCACCAAAGCGATGAGCGGCAGAACGACAAGGATGCTAGTCGGCAAACCGACCTCCTCTGATTCGAGGCGGCACGCGCCCGAGAAACATCAGCAGCGCTTCCATGATCGCCGCTGGATTGGGCGGGCATCCAGGTAGGTAAACTTCTACCGGCAAGACCCCCTCAAGACCGTTGCCGCAGGCATATCCCCCGCTCGCAATGCCGCCCGATACCGCGCACGTCCCAACTGCCATGACCCATCGAGGGCCAGGCATCGCGGCGTAGGCGCTACGCAACGGCTCATGCATAGCGTAGGTCACGGGGCCGGTGACCAGCAGGAGGTCGGCAAACCGCGGCGAGGGCGTGAAGAAGATCCCCAGACGGTGCAGATTGTAAAAGGGATTGTTGAGTGCCTGCAGCTCGGACTCGCAGCCGTTACAGGAACCGGCGTCGACGTGACGGATATGCAGACTTCTACGGAAGCCGTCGGGGGCAACCCTCTCATGTTGTCGCCCCGCGGCTACGTCGGCGTGCTCCCCAAGCACCAAGTCACCCCTTTCGCGCGTGCCAAAAGCCCAATCGGACGAACGGAAGGCAGCTTCACTGGGACAAGCCTCGACACAAAGCTGGCAGACGACACAGCGACCGTAGTCGACCCTTAGACGATCCTCACCGGACTTGCTCTTCTCCACCGTAATCGCCTGGGTCGGGCAGATAGAAGCACAGGCATTGCACTCTGAGCCGCACAGCTCAGGGCGGAATCGGGGCATGCCAAGCATCCCCTCTTGACCGGTTGGCTCGTCACTCTTGGGCCACGACGTCGTCGCATTGCCTTTCTGCAGTCCGAAGAAAGTCCAGAATGGCATGAGACCTCCCTATCGATCACATCCTGCGACGGTGAGCCCGAAGCTCGCCTCGTTGATGGCATAGTCCATCATGTTGCTGTTGTGCACGGTGAACGGGAAAACCCGCCAGTTCGACAAGGAAGGCGATTTAATTTTTACTCGTGCCAATGTTCCGTTGCGAGCGATGTGAACTGCATAGAATAGCGACCCTCGTGGCCCTTCCACCCAGCCCAGACCTTCTGATAGCGGTAACGCTATGCACTCCGTGCGAATCGGACCTTCGCGTAACAGAAGCAAAATTCGCTGAATCAGGGCGATGCTGTTATCGATCTCCGCAATACGAACCTGTTGTCGAGCATGAGCATCGCCACTGGCCTTCACTGGCACGACAAGTGGCAGGTCGCCATAGGCAGCATAAGGATGATCGCGGCGCAGGTCGCGATCGAAGCCTGATGCTCGCTGGATCGGTCCCGTGGCTCCCTGATCGAAGGCGATGTCGCGCGGCAGGACGCCGGTGGTGATCAAACGATCGAGATGACTGTTGGTATTTTCCAACATGTTCACGTAGACAGCGGTCTCTGCGCGCAGGCTCTCGAGATCGGCACTGAGCCAATCCTGCAAATCAAGATCCCGACGCAGACCGCCAGGGACCAGAAGGCTTCGCAGGAAGCGACTGCCAGTGAGCTTCACGTTGATTTGTTTTGCACGCTCCTCGAGGAGTTTACCTTCCGCCTCGCCGACTTTCAGGGTCGTCGTATGCGCCAAATGGCCGAGATAATGCAGATGATTGTAGAGACGCTCCAGCTCAGCCAACAGAGACCGCAACATTCGCGCGCGCACCGGCACGGTGCAGTGCGCCGCCTGTTCGACAGCCTGGCAGAACGCCAGGGCGTGACAGAAGCTTCCTACACCCGAAACTCGCTCCGCCAACACGGTCCCGGCCTCAAGTGAACGTCCTTCGAAACGTTTCTCCATGCCACGATGCTTGAAGAAAAGTTGCGGATGAAAGTAGAGGATATGCTCGCCCAAATAGAGGAAGATGAGTTCTACCGACTCCACGACGTCAGCTCGTATCGGCCCAAAAGGCAAACGCTGCACGTCCTCGCTTGCAATCTCTGGAAGGCCCCCATCTGCCGGTTCGTAGCGAATTGGCGTGGCCGTTGGATAAGATGGATCGAACGGCGGGACGATCGGGCGTGCGCCTTCATGCAACACGAGACGTTGAGGTTCGGGGTGGTTGCTGAACGTGATACCGAACAAGTCGGTGATTTCGCGCTCGTACCAACCCAGGAGCGGGCTGATGGTGGCGACGCTTGGCACCCCACTCGTTGGCAAGCAGCGCCAAACGCGATGCCCCTCCTTCGCAGCGCCGGTCGCTATGTATCGGAGTTCGAGCTGACCAGGATCGGGATACCAAGCGTACGCAAACTGCATCCTACCGCCGCTTCGAACGACCTCGGTGACGACCATCGGCAGTTCTTCCGGTTCGATTAGGGTAGCTAGACCCGGCATGGGATGGGCGGCCACATCGTTCATGGCAACCCCGGCGATAAATATTGTGCAATCGAGGTCAGATAATTCCAGACGCCCGATGGCCACCACAGACCCAGTACCAAGAGAGGCAGGAAGGACAGCCACATCGGCACCGTACACCAGGCGCTTAGTTTCACACTGGGCGCTGCTCCGGCCTGAACGGGGCTGTAGTACATCGTTCTGAAGTGATTCATGAAGCCAATGAAGATCACGATCAGCAAAGCTGCCATCGCGTAGACTGCCCATGAGAAGGATGGCCTGAGGCCGGCCCGCATAATTGTGAACTCGCTGAGGAACAGGCCAAATGGCGGAGCGCCGGTGATGGCGATAGCACCACCCAACCAGAGGGCCCCTTGTGTGGGGAAGAAGCGGCCGACACCACCGATATCGGGAATTTCCTTGGTTCCATAAGCACGCATCACGTTTCCAGCGCCGAAGAACATAAGCGACTTATTCAGCGAATGGTTGAGCATATGGTAAAGCGCACCTGCCACGCCTAGGGTGCCACCAAACCCGAAGCCCAATGCGACGACCCCCATGTGTTCGATACTTGAATAAGCCATAAGACGCTTGATGCCTTGCTGGCGCACAATGAACAGAGCGCCAATCAGAAGTGAGAGCGTGCCGAAGGCAACGAGGATCAGGGCTGGAAGGTCGCCGAGATCCGAAGCCCGCGTGATGGCAAGGAAGCGCACTATGCCGATCATCGCCGTATTGAGGAGCGCTCCCGAGAGCATGGCTGAGACAGGTGCGGGGCTTTCGCTGTGGGCATCAGGCAGCCAACTGTGCATTGGGGCCAGGCCAACCTTGGTTCCGTAGCCAACAAGCACCAAGAGAAAAGCCAGGTTGGTAAGCACCGGGTTCATCTGCGGCGCAGCATCCATCAGGGTCCGCCAGGTCATGTGGTAAGTCGGACCAAGAACGAAGGTGCCGTTCCAGTAGAAAAGCACCGTGCCAAGGAGCGCCAGGCTGATCCCCGCCGAGACGACCATGATGTATTTCCAGGCCGCCTCCATACTTTCCGCGACGCGCTCAAACGCGACCAAGAACGTGCTTACGAGTGTCGTCAGTTCGATCGCAATCCAGTAGATGCCGATATTGTTCATGAGCGGCCCGACCAAGGTGGTGAGGCCGAAGCCAGCAAACAGGGCGTAAAATCGGTAAAGCCGCTCGTCCTCCCTAAGGAGGCGCATGTAGCCAATCGCGTAAATCGACGCGAGAAAGTAGACGATCGACGTGCAAAGAACGATCCAGGCGGCCGCCCGGTCGACGATCACATAGTCGTTCCAAAACAGGGTCTCCCGACCGTCAACGAGAAACGGTAGTGGCACTGCGCAAGCGAACGACACCGCACTGGCAACAAGATTCAAACCTTCGCAAAACCGCGGCCTACGCACCAGGAGACAACCGAGAACCGCTACCAGAGGTGCGACCGACAGCACCAGGATCAGCTTCCCGATCATCACCCCACGAGCCTCTTGAGTTCCAGGCTGCTCGTGGTGCCAACGTGAGTGAGTAGATAACCGACGAGGACACCGAAACACGCCACTACGATCAGCAGGTCAAACAGGATGACCAATTCGATCAGAAGCGGCATACCAGGCACCAGAACCTGCGATCCGAGAAAGACACCGTTCTCGAGGACAAGTAGGCCGAGAACTTGGCTGATCGCCTCGTGGCGAACCGCCAACAGCAGAAAGCCAATCAGCTTCATCGATAGCATAACGGTCAAGGCTAATACCGCTACCGTCAGCTCAAGGTGAAACTGTCCGGCCGCTCGGAACGATACGGTCAAGGCAAACATCACAAACAAGGCACCAACAACCAAACTGGAGCTTGGCTGCATGACAACGTGGATCTCTCGATCGACTTCGAGCCGCCGGATGATCCTCCAGATGAGATAGGGCAGCAGAAGTCCTCGGAACAACAGGGTCAGAATGGCAACCAAATACAGTTCCGGATAGTTGCCATAGTAACCAACCGTCGCCGACAGAGCAGCGATAGCCCAGGACTCGCCCGCAAAAGCATAGAGGTAGTTCTTGAGCCAGCGCGATCCAAGCATAACGAAGGACAGCAGCAGACTTACAATCGCCAGTAGGCTGAAAAGCGATGACGCGAGCGGACTGAGGTTCTGGATGAGCATGGTGATCACGTCAGCTGGGTTCCGATGATCGACAGCACTGCCAAGAGGAACGAAGCCGCAAGCGGCTCCTGATAGCGGTAGAAACGCAGGCGCGATTGCGCAGTCTCGACAAAGACCACGACACCGGCCACCAGGACGAACTTCACGATGAGACCTGCGGCCGCCCCCAGCGCTCCTATTGCCGTTCCCTCGATGGAGAGCCCCCATGGTAGGATCAGCACATTGCAGAAGATGGTGTAGAGGATGAACTGCTTCATCGCCGAAGCCCACTTCAGCAAGGCGAGAAGCGGCCCGGAGTACTCAAGTATTCGCGCTTCCTCTATCATATAGACTTCTATGTGCGTACTTGAGTGAATGGGCATGCGGTCGGTTTCAACGAGAAGTAGGATAAAAAAAGCGCCGACCAGAAACAGATGAGCCGGACTCCAGTACGCTGCCCAGCTTTCAGCAAGCAGGTGATTAACGACGAAAGGAATCATTGCCTTCGCGAGCAGTGTGATGCCAACAAACACCAGGATGAGTGTCGGCTCTGCTAGAATGGAGACCATGACCGCACGGCTTGAACCGATGCCGCCGTAGGCGCTCGCCGTGTCGAGCCCCGCCAAGATGATCATGAATGAGCCAAGCGTCAGGATCAGTCCGCCGCCGAGGATGTCGCCCATATCGGAGAGCGGCAGCGGAAAATTGGTGAGCACCGGAATGAGAATCGGTACGGTGAGCATGCAGGTGAAGGCGACAATCGGAGTGAGCCAAAACAGCCACGATGCCGTTCGCGGAAGCACGATCTGCTTATGGAAGAGCTTCCAGAGATCGCGATAGGGCTGGAAGATTCCAGGCCCCTGCGCTCGCTGCACCCGTTCTTCGAACTGGACGATAATGCCCTGAAGCAGCGGGGCCAGGAACAGCACCGTCAGCACCTGGCTCACCTGGAGCAGGACTTCACGCACACTCATGTGCATCCGCGCGCGGGGCTCGATGCGGACCCAGGTGCGGCCTTCCAGGATGTTGTTGGGTCTCTCATACAAACTCCTCCCGCTGTCCACGACGCGTCGGAGGAGTCATCAGCCCCAAGGGCGGTTATAAGGTGAACTCCATCACCCTTAACAATAGAAGGATGGTAATCCCTCCAACTGTTGTCAATAGCCAATGCGAAATCCAAAGCACGCTGTGATAGTATCGTTTCATCGATTGGCAATGTCGGGCATTGATCAAGATCGTTAACTAGCCGATGCTCTCACCCCTGATGGGGATGGAGTTCCCCGACAACCGCCCCAGAGGCTGATGACTCCTACTGCAGAACTGCAGGAGAAGTCGTGCTCAACTCCCCAGCGCAGACAGCGCAATGTTGCTTCTCACACCAGCATGATGGAGTGTGTGAGTTGTCATCGTCACCCTATCGGCGGACTCTGTCGGTGCAATCGTGAAGATCGCCGTCATGAGTGACCTTCATCTTGAGTTCGATGCTCAGGCTGCAGCGAAGTTGGGTCGGCTCAAACGCGAGGAGCGCGCCCTGGCCTTCTATCGCAGACCTCCGCAGCCAAAAGCGGACTTCCTCGTGCTGGCCGGCGACATTCATAGTGGCGCCTTGGCAGTCGACTGGGCTCGAGAGCATTTCTCGATTCCGACGGTTCTGGTGGCCGGCAATCATGAGGCATACCGACACGAACTCTTTCATGTGATCGCCTTCAGTCGGCAACGCGCGAGCGCAAGCAAGAACCGAGTGATTTTCCTCGAAAAGGCCACATGGGAGTGTGCATCCGTAGGTGGCCGGCGTATCCGATTTATTGGAGCAACGCTTTGGACCGACTTCCGACTCTATCGAACCCCCATGGCTTCGCGAGCAATCGCTCAGGCGAACCTCGATGACTTTAAGCTCATCAAGATCGAACGCGGGCATAAGATCAGAGCGCTCAAGCCATCCGACACAGCGCGTCTGCACGATACGACTGTCGCATTTTTGCATGAAGAATTACGTCGGACGTTCAACGGCATCACTATCGTCGTCACACATCACGCTCCGTCCTCCAGATCGATTGCACCAAGGTTCGAAGGTGACCCGCTCAATCCGGCATTTGCCTCGAACCTCGACAGACTCATCCGAATCTACAATCCCTCCCTCTGGATCCATGGGCACATGCACGATTCCTTCGATTACGTCGTTGGCGAAACCCGCATCGTCTGTAATCCTCGAGGCTACTTTCCGAACGAACTAAACCCCCAATTCGATCCCAATCTTGTGATAGACGTCGAATAAGGTTCAGCAAGGTTCACTAAAATGATTGACGTCTTTCTTTAATAGGCGGATGCTCGATGATGAAATGGGGATGGAGCTCCCCCGAAACCGCCAGAGATGGCTGATGGCTCCTACGGCGTCGACCGGCGCGGTAGGGGCTTTTTTGTTAGTAGGCTTGAAGAAGCTCCCAGGTGCCGACGACAACAGGAACGAGGAGGCGCCTATTAATGCTTGTCCTCAAGAATGCTTTGATGCTCCGCATTTTTGTCGGCCAGGATCATCATTATGCATCACGACCATTGTACGAAGCGATCGTGCTCAAGGCACGAGAGCTTCATCTGGCAGGTGCCACTGTGCTCCGAGGTCCGTTGGGCTTTGGTCAGTCCGGTCGCGTTCACAAGACCCGTACCCTGAGTCTGGCCGACGATCTCCCAATGGTCATAGAAATTGTGGACATCGAGGAAAAGGTCAATGCCTTTCTCCCGATACTGGACGGCATGGTTGAGAGTGGACTCGTCACTATTGAAAAGGTCCAAGTCCTGCACCCCCAAATCAATCTCGCACAGACACGAGAGCCTGGCAGGACACTGCGCCGATAGATGACGCACGGGTTAAGCTAATGACCGGAGGATCCCGTCTGGCCAGTGATGGGACAGTAGACGCCAGCGGTGCGCTGGAGCCTGCGCTTGCACTTGCCGATCGACTGGGCGCGGAGCTGTACATGGTCCTGGCTCAAGAGTTGCAACGATTTCCCAGAACTATGGGCGATATCGACGACGAAAGGCGCGCCACAGACCAAAGGTCCACCTTCGTCGTCGCGTCGGCGCAGCAGCATGCTCAGGAAGCAAATGTTAGGTTCAGGCCTCATGTCATCGTCGGCCGCACGGTTGATCGAGTCATCCAGTGCGTAAGCGACAACAAAATAAATCTCATGATCGCCACCCTCAAGGGGCTATCAACGTCCCCTCACTGTCTTTCGGCAATAAGGCCGAGCGGCTGATCAGATTCGCATATTGCGACGTACACTTCGCATATTGCGACGTACACGTCGTGAAACAAGCACGCTATTGGCCAGTTGCGAGGAGAAAATGATGCGCGGGGTGAATGATCGCAACTTCTTCAACCTTTGGCAGATCCTCTATCGTGCGACCTGTCCGAATCCGAGACAGGTACACTGGCAAATCGGCGACGTGGATTGGCGGAAAGATCGGCACAGCTTTTCCGGAACGGACTACGCTGTGACCCTCGAGGTTCACCATCTGCGGCACGCCGGTCGCGGAGCTTGGACTTTGATGGTCGCGGTGGAACACTGGTGGGATGGCGCCGGAGCCGCTCTCAAAACCACCACATGGGCCCGGGTTGTCCAGGGCAATCCCAAGTCGATCATTGGCTGGCTGCAACAACAGGAACAGTGCCGCACAGCGCTCGGCCGTCCCGGCGATTGGCCGCAGACCGGGGCCCCGCGCTAACGAGTGACAATCGGCAACAATATCCGGACATTGGCGTTGACCTACCGCCCGGTGGTCCCTACCTTTGCGGGCAAGGGAATGGAGTCTCCCTTCAACGCCTTTCATGGCTGATGACTCCTACTGCGTTCTGATGCGCGCAGTGGGAGTGCCAGTGTACCCACCGCGTGCGGTGGGTTTTTTGTTGCGCTGGCATGGCGATCAGAGGCTTGAAAATGATCACCCCGGTTCACCAAATTGACGACAAGGTCTCGCCAGCACCGCACGATCATGAACAACAACTGCGGAACCGTACGGTTAACGGCTCTCCATCGAGCAGGGGATCAGAAGCTAGCTCTTTTCCAAATGATTTCGGCAGCATTCTCTTTGCTCGCATCCAGGAACGAGCAAACGCTGACGTTGCTCAAGCACCGCCCTTTTTTATCGATCTCAATCTCGATCAAGTTGTCGATGCCATCACGCTCGGCAAGGACGAATACAACCTCAAGCCGCTCTACCGCACCTCCCTGACGGACGTCGATTCCATCCTCTATCGCCATGAGGTCATGCAGGATCTCGAAAGTGCCACCCTGCTGAACACGATCAAGGCGTTTGCAAAGGGAATGCGTACTGTCCGTACGCATCTTTCGGAGATCGATAAGCGCTACTACGAGCATCAGAGAGAGCGGTGGTTCCTTGATGCTGTCCTGCGTTATGTCAAAGTCATGTCGCGATTTTCCGAGCGTCTTTCCCAGTCTCGGTGCCGCTCGCGCGGCCTCATCGCTTTTACAGGTTATTTGTCTCGCTATGTTGCTTCTCCCCGTTTCACGTCCCTAAAGGCAGAAGCGACGCAAATTGATACCGCATTATCGGCCATACGTTACAATATCTATATACGCGGTCCGCGGGTTGAAGTTCACCACCACGCGAACGAAGCCGAATACAGCCTGGAAGTTGCTGCTGCATTCGAAAGATTCCGCCAGAGCGCCGACAAGGCGCACGAGTTCAAGTTCGACGAGTCGGCAGACATGAACCATATCGAGGCCAGAATCCTCGACGGTGTTGCCGAACTGCATCGGCAGACGTTCGCTCAATTGGCGGCGTTTCGAACGGCCAACAGCGACTTCCTTGACGCCTCAATCGTCTCATTCGATCGCGAGGTTCAGTTCTATGTCGCGTACTTGGAATATGTCAGCGGCCTGAAAGAGACCGGTCTTCACTTTTGCTATCCTCTGGTCGAAGCATGCCGCACAGACGTCCACTGCCGGGGCGGCTTCGACCTGGCGTTGGCGACGAAGTTGGTTCATGAGCGTTCGAAAGTCGTTTGCAACGACTTCTATTTGAAAGGCGCTGAACGCATCATTGTTGTCTCCGGGCCAAATCAAGGTGGCAAGACAACGTTCGCTCGGATGTTCGGCCAGTTGCACTATCTCGCGAGCATAGGCTGTCCCGTCCCGGGCATCAGTGCCCAGCTGCAGTTGCACGACAGGATCTTCACTCACTTCGAACGGCAAGAGCAGATGACGGCACTTCGCGGCAAGCTGGAAGACGATGTCGTCCGGATGCACGAAATATTGGAAGCAGCCACACCGAGAAGCGTCGTCATAATAAACGAGGTCTTTGCCTCGACATCGCTACAGGATGCGATATTTCTCAGCAAGCGGGTCGCGGCAAGGATCATGGATTTGGATGTCCTCAGCGTGTGGGTCACCTTTCTCGACGAGATCGCATCTCTCGGTGAAAGAACGGTGAGCATGGTCAGCACCGTCCTACCTGACAATCCGGCGCGGCGGACATTCACGATTATTCGGCAACCTGCAAATGGCCTCGCCTATGCGTTATCAATCGCGGACAAGTATCGGCTGACCTATCCAAAGGTGACGGAGCGGCTCGGCTCATGAAGGCACATCTCCTCCATCCTGACCATGACTTCGACTGGAAGTGGGTCACGAGCGCCGCGAAGGAGCGCGAGATGGTGCGCGAGGGCCGGCGCTACACGCGCGAAGCACCGTTCGATCCTTCGAAGGGTTTACTATGGAATGCCGATACCCTCACAGCCGATTTGGCTTTGACTACGCTATTTGAGGCAATGTCGAGCGGTGACCATTGCATCTTCGAAGCCGCAAGGCTCACGGTTCTTGGTTCTGAACCGATCGATCTCGAGACAATCCGCTACCGACAACAGATTATTCAGGACTGCCTTCACCATCCTTCAGTCGTAAGAGACCTCTACAACCTCGCGGTTGAAGCGACGGAGAAGCAGGAAGGCCGGTTTTATCACGGCCTTTTCTCGCGCCAGCCCGACTCCGTCCTGCGAGATGGACTTGAGACGATGACGCGTTTTCTTGTCTTTCTGCGGAAGTTGCGGACCATGGCAGACACACATGCCGACAAGTTCAGCTCACCGGGTTGGACCACCTTCTTCTCGATGATCAAGCATGACCTGGATGAAGATTATTTCAGTCTCGTGCAATACCATATGGATCAACTCAAGTTCCGTCATGGGGAACTCCTGAGTGCTACATTAGGCCCGGCGAACAGAGGCAAGTGTTATCTTCTTCATCAGGTTCCTCATTATGCCGGACGCTGGTCGGACTGGTGGCGAAGACTATTCGAAGAAAAACGCCAGATATTCAGCTTTGAATTGCATCCAAGAGACGAAGCTGGTTCACGCGCACTGAACGACCTGAGAAATCGCGGCATTGCACTTGCCGCCAATGCCCTTTCCCAGTCAGGAGACCACGTCCGCGACTTCTTCTTCATGTTGCGGGCTGAGCTCGCCTTCCATGTCGGATGCCTGAATCTGCATGAACGCCTAACGTCGAAAGGCGAACCTACTTCTATGCCCAGAGTCAGCAAGTCACAGGAGTCATACCTCTTCTTCCGTGGTCTCTATGACGCCGGCCTAGCTTTGAGCACCTCTGCCCGTGTCGTCGGAAACGACGCTGACGCAAACGGCAAGATCCTATTGATGATCACCGGACCGAACACGGGTGGAAAATCTACGTTTCTGCGCAGCGTCGGCCTAGCGCAACTCATGATGCAGGCAGGCATGTTTGTAGCAGCCGAATCGTTTTCCGCCAGCTTGGCCGATGGCGTGATGACGCACTTCAAGCGCGAAGAGGATGTCGCCATGGAGAGTGGGAAGTTCGACGAAGAAATGAGGCGCATGAGCCAAATTGTCGACCACTGCCGCCCTCACGCCGTTGTCTTCTTCAATGAATCTTTCGCGGCCACAAACGAAAGGGAGGGATCTGAAATCGGTCGGCAGATCATCTCTGCCCTCCTCGAGGGCAAGGTTCGCGTGCTGTTTGTCACACATATGTTCGAATTGGCCAATGGCTTTTACCAGCAAGACCGGGCGGACATGCTCTTTCTGCGCGCCGCACGTCAAACGGACGGTACGCGTACCTTCAAACTGACGGAGGATAAACCGTTACCGACCAGCTTTGGACAAGACCTTTACTATCGGATTTTCGGCGAATCACCTGACCAAGCGAACCAAAACTGCGATGCACGATTGCCCATCAAGCAGGCCACATCATGAATATCGTGGCGAGTTGCACCAGCTCCTCCGACACGCCCGTTTCGGGCGACGATAGCAGGGATCAGTGCGAGCTTTCGAGCCTGCTTGATGCCCTTCTCGATGCATTCCGAAGCGCTTGGCCGTCGACTTCACCAATGGTCCAGCGCACGCGGGATCTCCGCAAACGCCTGCGGGATCAGCGTCTCCAATTGGCGGTCCTTGGTCAATTCAAACGTGGCAAGAGTACCTTCCTGAATGCCTTGCTGGGTGCTCCCGTTCTGCCAACGGGTGTCATTCCCCTTACTGCCGTGCCGACATTCATTTCCTGGGGCCCCGCTCCCGCCATTCGTGTGACCTACAACGTCGACGGAGCTGTCGAACAATTCGAGGAAGAGACCGCGGATGATATCCGGACCAGGCTTTATGCCTATGTCGCTGAAGAGGCTAATCCCAAGAATCGACTCAATGTAGCACGTCTGGATTTGATGTATCCGTCCGCCTTGCTAAAGCGGGGCGTCGTTCTGATCGATACGCCTGGGATCGGATCCACGCATCGCCATAACACCGACACGGCCGTGCAGGTTCTGGCGGAATGCGACGCCGCCATGTTTGTCGTCTCCGCTGATCCTCCAATCACGGAGGCCGAGCTGATGTTCCTCACAAGCGTACGCGAGAACGTTTCCCAACTCTTCTTTGTTCAGAACAAGGCAGACTATCTCGCGCCGGAAGAACTCGAGATCGCGACAGCATTCCTGCGTACCACGCTGCAACAGCCTCCCCTGTCAATGCAGTCTCCCTCGATCCTTTCCGTATCAGCCCTCCAGGGTCTGGAGGCCAAGCTTGGCGGCGATTCCGATGGACTTATGGCCAGCGGCATCGCTGACCTCGAGACCCACCTCCTGCTCTATCTTGCAAACGAAAAGAAGTCGTCGCTGCACGCCGCCATCAGCAGGAAAGCCTTAGCTCTCGCCGCCGAAGCAGCGGCCGACCTCTCTTTAAGAGTCCACGCACTCGAAATGCCTCTGGAGGATCTGGAAAGCCGACGCGCCGCGCTCGAGAAATCATTGGGCGGTATCGCGAACGAGAAGCTAGTCATCAATGACTTGCTTGCAGGTGATCGCCGCCGGGTACTGAAGCAGCTTGAAATGTATGCCGAGCAATTGCGCAAATCGGGCAACCATCATTTAATGGCTGTCATCGCCCAAGCCCTATCGCATTCAACCGAAGTCAATAGCAGAGCCGCCGCTCAGGAAGCGGTCTCCGCCGCTATTCCAGAGTTCTTCGAGCGAAAACTTCGCGAGACATCCCATGAATTCAGCCAGACGTTGGATGAGATGCTGGCTACTCACCAAAACCGCGTCGACGGCCTCGCCAACCTGGTTCGCCGCATCGCGTCAGACCTCTTTGACGTGCCCTATGTTTGCGCATCGTCTTCGGATCGATATGTCCTTCGAAAGGAGCCTTATTGGGTAACCCAGCGATGGAGCGACCGGATAGGCCCTATCCCCTCCGACCTCCTTGACTCGTTCCTGCCCGTTACTATCCGGCAGAAGCGCATAAAGGAGCGGCTTCAGGCACACGTTGGTGAGCTCGTGCTGCGCAACGTCGAGAACTTGCGATGGGCCACTTTACAGAACGTCAACGATACGTTCCGTCACTTTGACGCAATGCTTCAAGAGCGGCTCTCCGTCGTGATCGACGCAACGCGAGGCGCCATCGACACTGCGCTCAGGAAACGGACAACAGCCTCCCTTGAAGCCGATGCAGAACTCGCAGCATCGTATCAGACGATCCAGACTCTTTTGAACATCCAGGCGAAGCTCAAGGCGATGTTTAGAAGTGAGAATATGCCGCATTCGCCGTCATTCAACCTGGACAACGCGATCGGCGAGAGCCGATAGGTTATGCAATGGACCTCGCAGAATATGAACAAGCGAAGCTGGAACTGGCCGCTATCCTTCGCTCGATGACAGATATCATTGAGCACGAAAGGCCGGACCGCCACGCTCCCTTCCGGGACCTCTTTGCCCGACTGGCCGAAGACCGCTTCAATCTGGTCGTTGTCGGGCGGTTCAGTCGCGGCAAGACCTCGCTCATGAATGCCATGTTGGGGACCGAGCGTCTGCCCACCGGCCTCGTCCCTCTGACCTCCGTCATCACGACCGTCAGCTACGGCACCAAGGAGCGGGCGTTCATCGAGCATGAGGGCTGGAATCTGCCAAACGAGATCGCACTGGACGAATTGCCCGACTATGTCACCCAGCAACGCAACCCGGGCAATATAAGGAAGGTCAAGATCGCCCGGATCGAACTGCCGGCCGAGCTACTCCGTCGCGGCTTCCACTTTGTGGATACGCCCGGACTCGGATCATCGATCCTCGAGAACACGCAAACAACGGAACGCTTTCTGCCGCAAGCAGATGCTTTCATTCTCGTGACAAGCTACGACAGTCCCCTGTCGGTGGAGGAAAAGCGCGTCCTCCAGGAGGTCGGATCCACCGGCAACCGTCTCTTTCTGGTCGTAAACAAGCAGGATATCGTATCTCCCGAGGAGCGTGAGCTCGTCCTTCGGCATATCCGAGACGAGATCCATTCGGCGCCTGGCAAACCTCTACCAAGCATATTCTCCGTGTCTGCTCGGAATGCCATCGAAGCGAGCAGGCGCCAGGACGAAGAAGCATATGCGAGAAGTGGGATTGCCACCTTCAAGGAAGAAGTGGTTCGATTCCTGCTTACCGAGAAGCAATCCGAATTCCTGCGCCGGATGTGCGAACGGACTGGCGAGGCACTTCGCGCCATACCCAACTCGGCAGGAGAGCTTCACCGGCTCGAGTTGATCTACCGCAGGATAAACCGGCATCAAGTACCGCTTGCTCCTCTGCCGCTGCCAGTCGGATCCGTCGCTCACTTCTCCTCGTGTTGGGTCTGCTCTCGCTTGGGACGTAGGCTCTATGACTTTCTCTGCCAATACCAGTACGACATTGCCATGCGCCCCGACCGGCAGGCCGCGCTCGCCGAAGCGGGTGGTCTGTGCCCATTCCACGCTTGGCGGTATGCGAGGCTGGCAAGTACGCGCGGTACCTGCATTGCCTTCCCCGGCGTACTCGAGTTTCTTGCCGGACGTCTCCGACATATCGCCGAAACCGCAAGCATGCATGACTATGCAGCAGAAATCGGAAAGCTCCGGCCGACACCCTTCAACTGCGCCCTATGCCGTGCCCACCGCGATCTCGAGCGTGAAACTGTGGCGAGCACCGTCAAGCTTCTGACCGCAGAAGACGACCATGCGAACGATCAGACTTCGGATCTTTGCCTAAATCATCTTCAACTCGTCATCGAGACGATCGGGCCGGGTGACGTTGCGCGGAACCTTCTTGTTCGTGAAGCCTCTAACCTTGAGCGTGTTTCGGGAGACATGCGCCGATACGTCCTCAAACATGACGGCGTACGGCGCTTTCTCGCCAGCTCGGAGGAGCAGGATGCAGATCAAAGGGGGCTTGCTTTGCTCGCAGGCCATCAGAGCGTCACTGGTGGCTGAACCCTTCTCGCGAACGCTGCATGGCCTGACTAAATGGTGTTTTTGAACGTGACACCTATCTTCGATGCCAAATCCCGCCATCAAGGTTGGTCGGATGGCGACAATATCTTCGATCCATCGTGGACTTGGCTTGCCTTCGTCGAGGCAGGCGACACCTTCTGCGCCCTTAACCTTCACTGGCTGGGACAGCTGAGCGAAGGAGCCATTCGAGATCGAACCGGAAAAGCTGTCGCCTGGCTCGAAGGCAGTTCGCCAACGAACAGTATAGTCTCGGTCACACTGCGCGGACCGTCGAGACGGCCGGTCACACCCTTCGTCGCACTTCGATCATCGGCACCGCCTTCGCCACCAATTCCGCTGTCACCGCTTGGCGGTTGGTCCCCTCTGAACTGGACGGACTGGCTGGCACAGTGAAATCGACAGCGGCTCGCGATTTCACACGTCCAACCGTGCCAGACCGCCAAAAGATTATCCTCCAGCAGCGGAGCTGCCCACGATCAAGCTGGCCACGTGAGGTGTCGCGTTCTGCTCTGTCAACGAACTCGAATTTGCCGATGATGGCTTGACCGTGTGGTCGATGAACGAAACGGTCCACTTGCGACGTGGTTGGAAGAATGAACGGGCGAACCTACTCTTAACATTGCGCGCTGTCGTTGCCTGACGATGGGATGTACTCTAGGCTTGCCTCTCCAAAGGGGATGGGGTCCCCCAAAACCGCCAAAGGCTGATGACTCCTACCGGGTGCGCGAGCATCGGTAGGGAATTGTGTGCCTGCCGACCGTGCCGCCCGAGAAAAAGAGGGGCGTCATGTCGAGGTTGCCAACAGGTCTTGCGATTGCACTTTGGATTGTTGGATCGGTCTGGTTCCTGGCCATCCTTGCGTGGGCATTAGACATTTCCATGGAATATGTGTGGGCTGCCCTCGGCATTGGATTCGTTGCAGGAATTGCCGAGTGGCTGACCCGCACCGAGGGACCTCCGTAGATGCAATCGGCGATCATTTTGAGTTTCTCCTATGTATGGAACGCTGTCCGGGACCAGCCAGCAGCTTCTGCTCGATTTTCGTGGCAGCCCCGAAAGGTCATTGCTTGCCGGCTTCGCCCCTAAGGCCTCCTTCACCGGAACAGCACTTACACGGCGATGCCGTAGCGCCGTCCCCTACGATCGAGAATAGACGTTTAGCAGTATGATCCCTCGCCGAGAGTGTTCTTCAGGTAGGTATAGGGCTCGTGGTCGTTCAGCCTGGCGGTGATGATCAGCGAGCAGACGATGGCCCGGCGGTCGGCGCCGCCATCGGAACCGGCGAACAGAGGGTTCTTGCGGCCCAGAGCGATGAGCCAGATGGACGTCCCCTTCGTTGCGACTTCGACACCGCAACCTGGGCACATGGATGCCGTCGGGGGCGTCCACCCCATTGCTTACCCCTCCGCCGACCCTACTGCCCCATCCCGTTCGCTGTTCGTGCTCAAAAATTCACTGTTAAGTCGTTTCAAATTCACTGTTCCTGCACAGCTCACATTACGCGCGGCACGACAAAAAGCCCCACTTTTGCTGCACTTTCCTGCCCTCTGCCTTTAGTTGGCTCTCGAAATCCCTATAAAATTCGCTGTTAGCAGGGAATTGGCCACGGAGAAGGGTTTGAGTCGGACTGGCCCCACAGCCAGCGCAGCAAGCAAAAGCCCGAGATTCCAGCGCTTTTCGGCCCCCGAGCAACCTCGGGATGGCCTCTCGTGCACAAAAGCCTCACATAAGTCTCACACAAAGCTTCACACAAGGGGCGCACGGACACGTCGCATCTCACGCGGAAGGGCCGTGTCTATTACTATCGCCGTCGCTTGCCCGAGCATCTCGGGACCGATGTGGCATTGTCGCTCGGCACGCGTAGCTTTAGAGAGGCCGAGCATTTGGCAGAGCATCTTGATACCGCCTTCGACCGCGTCGTTCACACCGTGACCTCCCCAGCCGACCTTCGGGCGATCCTCCGGGCTTACCTGGAGGACGCGCCGGAAGATGACACCACCATGCGCCTCGCGGCCCCTCGCGGACGCCCGGTCTACGGCGGGTCGGTAGCCGAAGATCGTGATGCCGTTGACGTCGACCTTGAGACTGTCGCGCACTGCCTGAGCGATGCTCACGAAGCCCTTGCCGAGCGCAACTTCAAATCCGTAAGCACCAACGTTGCCCGCCTTCTGGAACAGCACGGGCTTCCCGAGAGCGCCCGCAACGGCCTCGCCTATGGAGTGCTGGAGGCGCATGTGAAGCTCCTGGAGGAGATCGAGCGGCGCATTCTCGGTAAGGCTCCAGTGATCTTCGCGGAGGATCATCCTCCTCCGGTCTCGATCAGTGAGCCCAACGTATCGCCGACAGCGGAGCCAAGCGGCCCCGCTGTTGTCCGAGGCGCTGCCCGCTTACGTCGATCTCGGCGTCAAGGACAAGGGATGGCGGGGGGCAATCGAAGGCCCAGAACGAAGCCACCTTCGCCATGTTCCAAGAGGTGTGCGGCGACCTTGCCGTGAACGCATATACGCTCCGCCACCTGAGCGACTTCTACAACACCCTCCGAGCCCTTCCAGTCCTCTACTCCAAGGACAAGCGATGGCGGGGCCGCCCGCTACGAGAGGTCGTCGAGGCCGCGAAGGACGATCCCGCTCCGCGCCTCACGATGAAAACAGTTGCCCGCCACTTCTCCGCCCTCAGCAACGAGGAGCGAGGCGCCCAACGCCATGGCAGCCCGAGCGGCCCACCAAATCCCCTGGCGCCGCCATCCATAGCGCTATCGCTCCCTTCCTGCGTCGTATCGGTATCTGAGAAGACATAATCAGCCACACGTCTATTGCCCGTAACGATCTCCGCACTCACCGCCATGCCCGGTTTGATAGTCACGTGCTTGCTATCGATATCGATATCCGCCGCATCGAGCTGCACGCGAACCGGATATACAAGCCCGAGCTTGTCGTCCTTATTGGCATCGCGGGATATGTCGACGACTCTACCACCGATAGTGCCGTAGCGCGTGAACGGAAACGTATCGAACTTCACCGACACCTTCTGGCCAGGCAAGACGAAGCCGATATCCTTGTTCAGCACCTGAGCCTCGATCTCCGGCGTGACTGAAAGTGGCACCACGTTCATGAGGGTGCCGCCGGGCTTGACGATGCCGCCAACCGTCCAGGTGGCGAGGTTGGTGATCGTGCCATCGATCGGCGAGACCAAACGTTGAAGCTCGCGACGTTTCTTGGCCTTAAGAATCTCCTGTTCTGCCGCAGCCACTTTGCCAGCGGCACCGGCACGATCTTTACGTCAGTTGCTTTCGCTTTCCGTCTCAGTTTGAAGGCGCTGCTGTTTGGCCGAGACGAGCGCCGCTTCGGCCTCGTGCTGTTTGTCGATAGCGCCAACCAGGTTCTTTTGGGCTTCAACAAATTGCTGCTCGACCTCGGAGGCGTGGATGCGGGAGGTAAAGCCCTTGTGGGCGAGACCGCTCAGGCGATCCCTACGGTCTTGCAGCAACGGCAGAATGGACTTGAGCCGATCGACGTCCGCCTCGGCGGCCCTGCCCCCGCAGCCAACCACCCGTACGGAATCTTCTCCGCGGGTGACGATCTGTAAATTCTCCCGACACTTCCGGCAGTTGTCCCCAAACGGCGTCACTCCGTGCGCCGGTTTTGATCTTTGCCCCTACCGAACCATGCCATTGCTGGCATGAACGTACGGTCTCCACGGCCTTGGAGTTCGAGTCGAAGCGACGATCATTCCATTGCGCAGATCGGATGCGGCGAGTGCTTTACCATCCTCAAGCTCTGCCGGACCAACAGCTCGGCACAGCATGGCAAAGCCTCCCGCTGCTTCTTACTTCTGGCCACCCTCCGCAAGAATTCTACCTTCGTTAAGCAGCAGATCGAAGAGACCCGGCACCCGATCATTATTCGGCATATGCGCTGCGATAAGAGCATCCGACCGCGAGGCGGACAAAATAACTGGAAGCCCGAACGCACTCACAGGTTTCCTAGTAAAGGCAGCCGTCAGATACCAGCCGAACCTCGATTTTACTTCTGATGCCTTTGGCGGTATGGCACGAAAGCATATCAATTTGAGGTGGCAGATTGCCAAGGACACAGGCCGTACATTCGAAAGCCGTACCATGGCCGAGCGCGCCGACGGATGGTGCTGACAAGCGCTTCGCCGATCGTGCGTACAAGGAACTCGAGCGGCTTATCGTAACGCTTGAGTTGGCGCCTGGCGATTGGATTACTGAAACCAGCCTCAGCGAACGACTGGGCGTCAGCCGCACACCCGTGAGAGAAGCCCTCCAGCGGCTTGCGCGGGCCAAGCTCATCGAGATTGTTCCACGTCGCGGACTTCGGATCACCAATGTTCGGGTCGAGGATCAGCTCGCACTACTCGAGTTTCGGCGAGAGGTTGAGCGCTTTCTGGCGGTCCAATCCGCGAAACGTGCTTCGGTTGGCGATCGGGAGCGTTTTCACAAAATGGCCGAGGGGATGGAGGAATGTAGCCTGAGCCGGGATGAGAATGAGCACTACAAAATCGATTTCGAGTACAAGCTTTTACTCGTGCACACCGCAGGTAACGATCACGCCAGCGAGGCGGTTGCGCCGCTGTGGGCATCGTCGCGCCGATTTTCTTGGGTCACACGCGCTTCGCGCGATATCTCACTCAGCTCTAAATTAACTGCACGCGTCATGCGTGCGATCGTCGACGGAGATGTCGCGCGGACAGCTCGCACCACCGACGCTTATATGGACGCACTCGAAGAACTCGCGCGCCGTTCTCTAGATACGGCGCTCTGAAGCGAATTGGCTATCGGGATGCCGTCGCTCGTTTGCCCATCTTGGGTGACGATGGTTCCAGCGTCGATCGGGCGAAGCGATCAAGATAGTCCATCCGTTCAACGGTCGCTTGTAACGCTTCGGTCTCATTGGCGCTGACGACCGCTTTCATCAGGCGGACCAACATTCCGCCAAAGATCGCGACGTGATCGCTGGTGTTATAGATTCGCGAGAATCGCCGTGAAGCCGACCATAATGGCTTGATGGCACCGTCAATAAATCGGTGTTTCGCGCAGCGCAGCAAAAGCAATTTCAAGTCAAGGTCGAGGCGGAAGAACTTGACCGAATCTCCGCCAGCAACACATTCCTGCATTGCTGCCGCCAGCGCAGTGAGCTCGGCGCGTTCCGCAGGCAACGCAAGCCGCACGGCACGGCGAACGAGGAGCAGTTCTATCTCGCGACGCAGCTCAATAATTAGTAGCTGCTCGCGCACATCAATTTCGGAAATGCGCAGGCTGCGGCCTGGTACGATTTCGACAAGACCGTGATACGCAAGGCGTTGAATGGCCTCCCTCACCGGGGTGCGGCCTAAGCCGACACGTTCGGCGATCGCGGTTTCCGCAATCCAGGTCCCCGGCGCAAGCTTAGCCGTGAGGATGAGCTCCTCAATATCCCGGTATGCCTGATCGGCCAGACTGTCGTTGGATTTTTTCACAAGTCCCTCAGTACTTCGATCGGCTCTCGGGTCCGCTTGTGGCAGCCGGTCCTACCGAAAACAACCGAGCCGGTGCTCGCGCTTCTCTGCAATCCACAAATAGTTTGACCGGCGTTTTGGACACTGCTTTACTGTATTTATACAATATATCGGCTGTATCCCACAGCTCGACGCGACGCCAAAACATGATTCTCGACTTCCGCGTTCAAGTGCCCAAACCGGATCGTATCAGTACGAGAGCCGGGTACATGATGCGCTATGTCGACGTTTTCGACTTGGAAGCCGTGTCGTACACGCTTGACCAATTGCTTGGGCTCCTCGACGAGGCCGCTATTGGGCGAGCGGTCATGCAGGCCGAGTGGTCTCAAGGTGACTATCGTGAGGAGAATGACCAAGTCGCACAGATTGTGCGTGCTCACGAAGACAGGTTCGTGGGCTTCGCGTCAGTTAACGCCGCTGACGGCATGAAGGCGATTACAGAGCTGAGACGGTCGGTAGAGACCTTGGGTCTCCGCGGGTTGAATGTTCAGCCGTTCGCCAGCAACCTCTACGCCAACGACAAGAAATTCTATCCGCTTTATCTCAAATGCCTGGAATACGGCATCCCGGTCACCATCCATACTGGCATCAACTATTCCAATGACAGGACAATCGACTTCGGCAGGCCGATCTACGTCGATGAGGTTGCCTGCGACTTCCCCGGGCTTAAAATCGTATTGAACCACGGCGGATGGCCATGGGTGAATGAAAGCGTGGCGATTGCCCGCAAGCACAAATCAGTCTTTATTGAGATTGGCGGAATTGCTCCCAAGTACATCGCGGCGGAAAACGCCGGCTGGGACATGTTGCTTCGCTTTGCCAACAATCTTCTCCAGGACCAGATCCTGTTCGCGACCGACTCCATGGTGCCCTTCAAGCGCGCGGTCACGGAGGCAAAGGCTCTGCCGCTGAAACCGGAGGTCTTGGCAAAACTTATGGGCGGCAATGCAGAAAAACTGCTGCAAGCCACCTAGTCCCGCACAGTTCGCCTGTCGGAGTCAAACGACCAACCGGAAGAACCAACGCAACAAGGTGAACAATGTCGGGCAGGCCTGAGCCGGTCGATGCGATCGATGCCATTCTTAATCCTCGCAGCATTGCCGTCATTGGCGCGTCGGCATCGCCGGAAAAGGCCGGAGGCCGGCGGTGGAAGACACTGGTAGAAGCAGGCTTCGATGGTCCGCTTTATCCAATCCACCCCAAGGCCGCTGACATACTAGGGCGCAAAGCCTACCGGTCAGTCCGTGATCTGCCCGGACAGATCGACTTGGCTGTCGTCATCGTGCCCCCTGCAGACGTTCCCAAGACGGTAGTCGACTGCGTCGCCCAAGGCGCACGTGGACTAGTGGTCATCACCGCCGGCTTTGGCGAGATCAACGAGGCGGGGAAAATAATAGAAGCTGAACTCGTGCGCACGGCGCACAAAGCCGGCGCTCGGATGATTGGGCCCAACTGCGCTGGTGTTTTCAGTGGCCCCGCCAGGATGAACGTTGTGGGCTGGGAAACGAAAGCTGGCAGCATCGGATTGGTCTCCCAGAGCGGCAATATTGCACTCGACTTCGCCGACTTCTCTCGCAAGAGCGGCGTGGGTTTCAGCCGATCCGTCACGATTGGCAATGCTGCCGACCTGAAGGCTTTCGAACTCATTGATTATTGCCTTCGCGATCCGGCTACGGAGGTCGTTCTGGCTTATCTCGAAGGCTTCGGCCCTTTGGAAGGGCGTCGCCTTTGCGAAATGGTGAAGGCGGCGCCCGTACCCAAGCCGGTGGTCATCCTGAAGCCGGGACGCAGCGAAAATGGCCGTCGTGCTGCCCTCTCGCACACTGGTTCGCTTGCTGGCGAGGACCGCCTGGTTGACGCTGCCTTTCGTCAGTACGGAATTCTCCGAGCCTACGAAGTCGAGGAAGCCTGGCGTACGGCCATGAGCCTAGTCGACCGCGTACCGATGCGCACGAATGGCATTGCCGTACTAACCGACGGCGGTGGCCACGCGACCCTTTTTTGTGATGCTGCGGGTCTCGTCGGTCTCGCGACGCCCGGCCTCTCAGGAGAGAGCCGCAAGGCGCTGGCGGCTCTCCTGCCGGAACGCTGCCCCGTCGCGAACCCAGTTGATTTCGCCGGCGTTGCCGAAGGAGAGCCGCACGTCATCCCCAAAGCGCTCGACATCTGCCTGTCCGATCCAGCCATCGGCGCCGCCGTCATGGTCGGACATTTTGGCGGCTATGACCGACTTGGCGGTCCCACCCTGACGCCGCTGGAAATCCGGGCAGCCGAAGAGATAGCAGCGGTGGCTCGCAGACATGGCAAGCCCGTCCAGGTCCATTCAGTCCATGCCGATTCCAACCCGCCGGCGGTGAAGGTATTGCGCAATGCGGGCATCCCCGTACATCGCGCAATCGAAATGCCAGCCAAGACTTTGCAACATCTTCTGCGGGCTACGCAGGATGCCGCTCTACGGGAAAAAGGGCCGGCGGCGGCAATAACGCCTGGCCCCATGCCCAAATTGGCAGACGCGGTGGGCGCGCCGCTTTGGCTGCAGGAGCCTGAAGCGCGGGCTTTTCTGAGCGATTGGCAAATCGCCGTGCCAGAGTGGCGCGTCGCGACATCGGCAAAAGCGTGCTCGGCCGCTGCGGCAGCATTCGCCTGCCCGGTAGCGCTAAAGCTCATCGCGCCAGCCGCAATGCACAAGAGTGAATTCGGCGGCGTCCTGCTCGGCATCGAGGGATCCAAGAACGCCGCAGCTGGCTATCGTACATTGATGGAACGTGCTGCAGCAGCGTCGTTAAAAGACGCCAGGGTGATGGTGACGCCGATGATTCGGGGCGGCGTCGAACTTGTCATCGGAGCTCTACGCGACGGACAATTTGGTCCTGCCATCATGGTCGGGTTGGGTGGCATTTTCGTCGAGTTGCTGGCAGATGTAAGCTTCCGGTTGGCGCCAGTAAGTGAGTCTATGGCGGCCGGAATGCTCGACGACCTGAAAGGCAAGGCCCTGTTGAAGGGTTATCGCGGCGCCCTGCCCGTCAGTATGAAAGCAGTAGCGGTATTGCTCGCCCGCCTTTCCGAGATGATGGCTACCTGCCCCCAGATCGCTGAAGTGGATCTCAATCCAGTAATCGCGACAGAAGATGCTGCGCTGATCGCGGATGCACGCATAGTCCTGAAGCCATAGTTAAACGGCTTGGACCCCGCCTAGCGCCCCTGGAAAACAGGCTCTCGCTTTTCGGCGAATGCACGCAGCCCCTCCCGGCTGTCGGCTGTATCTTCAAGCGGTGCCCGGATCTCAAGGGCAAGGGTCATTGCATTCGAAGAAAAACCAGACCGGGTGCCACGCATCAAACGCTTGCTGGCGCGCAGAGCCAAGGGTGCGTTGCGAGCGATCCTCTCGGCCAAGGCCTGCACCCCCTGCTCCAATTGGACAACATCTTCATAGATGCCATCCACCAGACCGAGCCGCAGCGCTTCCTCCGCACCGAGATTGTCGCCTGTATAGCAGAGGCGAGCTGCCAGCGCCGGTGAGACATCACGGACGAGGCGTACAATCGAGCCGCCAGCGATGATGCCCCGACGGACTTCGGGAAGCCCGAAGACAGCCGACTTGCTGGCCAAACGAAAGTCGCTAATCGCCACGACCTCTACGCCACCTCCCATAGCGTAGCCGTTGATGGCCGCGATGACTGGCACCGGAACCTCGTCCAACTTGGCTACGACCTCGTTCACTTTTCGCACGTAGCGCCATCGATCGTCGGCATCCAAACCGCCCCGCTCCTTGAGATCGGCTCCGGCACAGAACGATCGACCGGATCCCGTGATGACAAGGCATCGGATGTCGATGTTGCCAGCCACCTCGTCTGCCACTGCCAGAAAACCATCGAGAATTGTACTTGATAGGGCATTCAACCGCTCCGGCCGGTTGAGCCGCGCCCACAGAATGTGGCCGCGCCGTTCAGTGACAAGATGCATGGCTTACTCCAGCTAAGTGTTGGCCTTGGACCGACGCTGCAACCAGATCGCCGGTGCGATGACTAGTAACGGAATCAAGATGACAAGCGCCGATATTGCCGGCAGCAACGGCGACACCTCGAACATGATGGAGTCCCAGAGTTTTACGGGCAGCGTTTTTGTCCGCGCGCCGCTTAAGAAAAGCGACAGCACTACTTCATCAAAGGAGACGTGGAAGGCCAGAACGGCGGCGCCTATTAATGCAAGCCGCAACTGCGGCATCGTGATCAGCCAAAAGGTCTGCAAGGGGGCGGCGCCGAGGCTAGCCGAAGCCTGGGCGAAATCCGGATTGATCGACTGCAAACGGCTTTGCACCAGAATCAGAACGAAAGGCAGCGCGATCAGCGCATGCATGATCACGATGCCGGCAATCGAACCAATCAACCCGAGTAGGGCAAAAACGTAATAGGCTGAGGCGGCAATAACGACAGACGGCACGATCTGCGGTGAGATCAGCATTGCCTCGAAGAGCGAACGCGCCCTAGAGCCGAGGCGAAGAGTGCCGAGCGCCGCCAGAACGCCGATGATCGTCGAAGTAACCATCGCACTTGCAGCTATTTCAACCGAGCGCCACAGCACCGTCAGCCATTCAGGACTATTGAAGAGGCGCTGGTACTGGCTAAACGACGGTTGCGATGGAATGACCTCAAAAACAGGCGCCGCATTGAACGACATAGGTATGATGACGATGATTGGCAGAATCAGAAATGCTATAACGGCGCAGCCGTAGACCGCCAATCCCGCTTCGAAGAGGCGTTTGCTCATCACTCGCCCTCAAATTGGCTTCACGACAACACCCCGCGGCGCTACTGCGCGATATGCGAGGTAGAGAACGATCGTCGAGCCAAGCAGCGTCGTCGCCAGCGAAAAAGCAAAGGGCCAATTCAACACCTCACGAACGTTGAACGCGATCAGGCTCGATATCATCATTTCTCGGGGCCCACCCAGCATGGCCGGCGTGATGTAAAAGCCCAGCGCGATGATAAACGTCAAAAGCGCGCCTGCCGCAGTACCCGTAGCAGTAAGCGGCAAGGTAACGCGCAGGAAAGTGCTCAGCCGGTTGCCGCCCAAGCTAGCTGATGCCACCTTTAGATTCGGCGGAATCGCCATCAGTGATGTCAGCACCGGGAAGATCACATAAGGCACGAGCATGTTGACCATAGCGATGGTCACGCCGAGCTGGTTGTACATCAGCTGCACAGGCTCTTTGGTAAAACCAAGATTCATCAACAGCCGATTGATAACGCCCGTATCCTGCAGCATCGTCATCCAGACATAGTTGCGAACCAGGACCGAAAGCATGAACGGGAGGGCAATGAGCATCACGGCTGTTGCTCGTGCCCTCGGATGCAAGCGAGATACGAAGTAGGCTGTCGGATAGCCGAGTAGCAAGCAAGTCACCGTGGTGATCAGTGCCACCTTTAGAGTCTTCAAGTAGACAATTCGATAAACGGGGCTGTCGACAAGATGATGGTAGCTCTCCGCCGTGAAGTTCGGCAGGCCAAAGCTCAACCCGACCGCGTAAATAAGCGGGACCATGAAAAAGCAGGCAACGAACAGCGTAGGCACCAGCAGGAGCGCCGCCGTCTGTAGGGAAGACCGCTTCATAGCGGAAAAATTACACTAGCAGTAACGATCAGCGGCATTTCTTCCTCACGCTTGGCCGGCCGGCGTTCGCCGACCGGCATACCGGCATCGAGTTAGGGTTGCTCCGCCTACCCCCCCCTATTTGAGACGCCACTCGTTGAACTGTTCAGTAACCTTCGTAAGATTTGGCCCCCAGTAGTCACCGCTAAACAGGAAGCCCTGCTTGAAGTTTTCGGGTTTGGAGGCCAACACCGCAGCAACTTTTGGGTCGACCAGGGGCAGCGCCTTGCGATTGGTTGGGCCAAAGGCGATATACTTGGTGAGATCCGCTTGACGCTGTGGCTGTAGAGCGAAAGCGATGAATTTCATCGCCGCATCGTAGTTCTTTGAACCCTTCGGTATGACCCACCCTTCATAGGTGATCGCAGCACCGTCGAACGAAATACCGAAGGGCTTGCCTTCCAGAATCAAAGCGGGAGCTCGCGTCCAAGGAGATACCGAAACCTCTTTCGATAGAAGCATCTGTTCAACCTGCGGGAACTGCGTCCACCAGACGGCATCGCGCTTAAATTTCTCCAGGCTCTTAAAGGCCCGGGGCAGGTCAAGCGGATACAGCTTGTCCTTTGGAACCCCATCTGCGAGCAGAGCAAACTCCAGCGTGTAGGTCACCCCCGTATACATGCCACGACGACCAGGGAACTTTTGCGTGTTCCAGACGTCTGACCAACTTACTGGCGCCGTTCCGGGGGCAAACGTCTGGGCGTTGTAGGTAATTTGCATCGCGAGCGTGATGGAACCGACGCAGTATTCCGACACCGTTTCCGGGAGAATATCGGACTTGTCGAAGCGGCTGTAATCGATCTTGTCGAGAAGGCCGTCTTGCTGTGCCGTACTCCGAAGCCGGTCCGGCAGGGAGATGATGTCCCACTCGACGTTTTTGGACTGGACCTGGGCCCGAAGCTTGGCGAGTTCGACACCCGTCGTCTGAATGATCTTGATGCCCGTCTCGCGCTCGAACGGTTCAAAAAAGGCCTTGGTCTGGCCTTCCTGATAAGCTCCGCCGAAGCCAACGAAAACCAGCTCCTGAGCAGCCCGCGCCGGGCTGCTCCAGATGGCCGGTGCCCCTAGAACGAACGCGGTGCTTGCTGCACCTTTGGTAAAGGTCCTTCGATTAAAACGCGTCATGTTTTCCTCCTCCTTTAGCAACGGATGCTTGTGCCGTCTGCAAGGCTCCAACTAACCGCGACCTCTTCACCGGACTGGAAAAGCGAAATACCGTGCCGGCTCAAAACTTTTGCAACGATCGGCTCAGACCAACCGAGATCGATACGCAGGCGAACCGCATCACCGGTAAAGGTCGTGTCGACAACGCGGCCGACGAAAGTCACAGCATCGTCGCGCTTCTCAGACGCGACGGTTATCGACTCGGGACGAACGACATAGGCGACGACGTCGCCGTCGCGAAAGCCGTCCGATTCCACTAGAGGAACACGCCGGACCCCGCCTGCTGCAAGCCAGGGCTTTCCTTCATGGAAGGCAACGGTGCCCTTCAGAATGTTTGATTCACCTAGAAAGGTCGCCACGAACTCCGACCGAGGATGCTTGTAAACCTGTTGCGGGGGGCCACTCTGCTCAATCGCCCCCCGATCCAAAACCACAATCACATCCGACATGACCAACGCTTCCGATTGATCGTGTGTCACAGCGATCGTGGTAATTCCGAGCTTCTGCTGCAAGTTGCGGATCTCGTATTGCATCTCGTCGCGCAGCCGCTTGTCCAATGCTGACATTGGCTCGTCCATTAGCAGCAACGGAGGCCGGAAAACGATCGCGCGAGCCATAGCCACACGCTGCTGCTGCCCGCCAGAGAGCTGCGATGGATAGCGTTCGCCAAGACCATCGAGCCGCACCAGGTTCAGGGTTTCTGAGACCCGGGTGCGGATCTCCGCACGCGACACACGCCGCATCTTGAGCGCATACGCTACGTTTTCAGCGACCGTAAGATGGGGAAATAGCGCATATTGCTGGAAAACGAAGCCAAGGTTTCGCTTGTGAGCCGGAATGTGTGTGACATCGACTCCCGATATCAAGACACAGCCCCCTGACGGTTCCTCGAAGCCGGCGATCATTTTGAGAATTGTCGTCTTGCCGGAGCCACTCGGCCCGACGAGTGTTACCAGCTTGCCCGCTGGCACTTCAAAAGATGTCGGTTGGACCGCGACGTGGGATCCGAAACGCTTCTCAATCCGATCAACTTTGACATCCGCGCCTGCACCCGCTCCGATGGAAGACCGTCCTTGGCCGGAGGCAAGCTCCTTCGTCCGCGTGGCCAGCCCTTTCGATGTCGAAGGTGAAACGACTCGCGTCATGCTTGCTTTCGGACAGCCTTCGACCAGGTGCAACTCATGATTTCATCACCCTTTTGATTGAAGCCCTCGAGCAAGAATTCCACCGTCCCGCATCCCGAGACCTTCGATTCATCTTGCTTACCGAGCACCGTCGTACGTGCGCTCAGGGTATCACCGTGGAACACTGGATTAGGAAAGCGGACTTCCTTGATAAACACTGCACCTGGTGCCGTCCCGTGCGTGAGCTCCAGTTCATGAATTCCCATGATGACGCCGATGGTGACCATGCTGTCGACCAATACCTGGCCCCACATGCTTTTCGATGCGAAGTCGGCGTCGATGTGCAACGGCTGAAGATTGAGCGTAAGGCAGCTCAGACCGACATTGTCGCCCTCAGTGATGGTTCGCTTCACACCGTGATCGAAAACGCGACCCTTCTCGATTTCACTGTAAGTTAGGCTTTTCATTTGCTGGCCTCGCACATGGTGTCGATGTTTCAGCTAAGCTGCTGCTTTATCGCGCATGATCATGAGCCCCGCTCTGTTGCAGCGCATGATCACCTCGTCGCGCTGATTGAGTCCTTCGTGCAAGAAAATTACCACGCCGCTTCGAGGATGGGACTTACTAGGCCGCTTACTAACGACCGTTGTCCGGCTACGTATCGTATCGCCGTGAAAGACGGGTACCGGATACTCGATATTTGTCATCCCAAGGTTTCCGTGTGTCGTCCCAGCCGTCATCTCCGGAACGTGCATGCCGATTACGTTCGACAGAATCAGGAACGGATTGACGATCGGCTTCTTCCAGAGGCCCTTGGATGCCGCTTCGTGATCAAGGTAGATCGGCGAAAGGTTAAGCGTGAGTGAGCAGTAGAAGACGTTGTCGAACTCCGTGATGGTCCGTCGGATGGCGTGCTCGTAGACTCGCCCAACCGTGAATTCTTCGTAGAAGAGCCCCATTGACGCACCTCCCCAACCAATGGCCCCAATGGGAGCGCATTCACCCAGCAAGCACTTCAAAGGGCAGCGCCGCCATGCGGCTAGCCCTCCTCAGCGTCTTGTATACCACCGATATTTTGGTTGGATAAAAAAAGAAGTCAACTGCGCCTTACATCTCGTCAGCAGCCTATCGATGGGTTCCTGCCGTCGGCTATTTGCCCGTGAACTTCGCTGGCCGCTTCTCAGCAAAGGCCCTAGGGCCTTCCTTCGCGTCGTCGGTTTGATGCAAAAGCCCCGAAGCTGCCGCGTAGTAGCTCATTAACGCATCGGGCGATTCATGAAGGCCACGCCACGCGAGTTCCTTAACAATGCGCAACGCAAGCGGTCCGTTCGCCGCGATCTGGCGCGCCACTCTTTCCGCCTCTGGCATCAGTTCAGCAGGTTCGACAAGCCTGCTGACCAATCCGACTTCGTAGGCTCGCTTCGCGTCAATTCGTTCCCCAGTGAGCATAAAGTCGAGCGCCATGGTCAGACCGACGACGTGCGGTAGACGCATTGCGCCGAAACCATGAAGGATGCTCCAGCGTGCCTCGGGCGCACCGAACGATGCATTGGTCGAGGCAATGCGAATGTCACACCCCAACGCCAACTCCAATCCTCCGGCGAGGCAGTAACCATTTATCGCTGCGACTACGGGCTTTTTGACATGAAGGCGCTGGCCAAGGCGATCTCGTAGCTCGTGATCCCAAATTTCTCGAATTCCGCCACTGTACGCTGTCGTGTTCATCTTCTTCAGGTCGGCACCAGCAGAAAAGGCCTTGTCACCTGCTCCCGTGATGATTGCCACGCGCAGATCGGCATCTGCATCGAACTTTAGAAGGTTATCCTTCAGCAGACCTGCCGTTTCGAGATCAAAAGCATTCATGGCCTCCGGTCGGTTGATAGTGATCCGAGCAAGCGGCCCATCTGTTTCATAGATTACCTTAGCCATAAACTTCTCCGCGGTGATCCGAATGCGCGTGATGCGTCACGTACAAAACGCCCCGTAACCCGGTCATGGCGCCTACCGCCATCGACTATCCACTCCAGGAAGGTATCGCAGACAATGAACGCTTAGCTCGTGCGGAGTACCTGCTCGAAATGGTGACTCAGAGCGTCGATCTCGCCAGCCGTAGTGGTGGTCGCCACACACCCTTGGAGCCGTGGGGTCAGGAAAATACCCTCGTTCAACAGCGCGGCTGACATCACTTCTTCCCAAGGTCGATGCGCCCTAATGCTATCCCGATAGTTCTCTATTTTCTGGCCAATCGCGCTGATCTTGAAGAGCGGCCCCACTCCGGTAACGAGCAAGGGAAGACCCTCACATATTTCCTGCAACTTGGAGCGCAGCTGCTCTCCCAAAAGGTTAAGCTTCGATACAACAGCAGGACTTAACTGCTGCAAGGTGGCCAACCCCGCAGACATGGCCATAGGATTGCCATTAAACGTTCCGGCGTGAGTGACGCGATGAGTCCTGGAAGGATCACTCGCCATCATGACTGCCGATTTTCCGGCAACGGCTCCCACCGGAAAACCGCCACCTATGACTTTCCCCAAAACGGTGAGATCGGGAACGACACCCAATTCTCGCTGAAAACCGCCGAAACCGACTCGAAAGGAGATCACTTCGTCAAGTACGAGGACTATTCCGTGCCTATCACAAAGCTCTCGGAGCCCTTCCACAAATTCTCTCTTGGGGAGCACAAAACCCATGCGATTTGCCACGGGTTCCACAATAAGCGCTGCAACGGATTGAGCGTGCTTCTCAATAATGGCAGCAGATCCGGCGAGGTCATTAAATGGCAGCACCAGCACTCTTCCGAGCGCGGTTGGCAGGCCGGCCGATTCTGGCACCGCTGTTGGGGTCTCTGGATCGCCAAACGTGTCCGCCGATGGGCCGACAGACCATGAGACATCATCATATATGCCGTGGTAGCTGCCTTCGAATTTGGCAATCATGTCGCGGCCGGTGGCTCCGCGCGCGAGACGTAAAGCAAGCATGACGGCTTCGCTACCTGAATTGGCGAAGCGGATCATGTCCGCACCATCCAGACGCTCCAGGACCTCCTGCGCAAGCTTTACCGATGGGGAATTGGATGCGAAGAAAGCCGTACCTTTCGAGCTTTGTAAATTGATCGCCTCCATGACGAGCGGGTCGCAATAACCCAACGGCAGAGATGTAGCATTGAACCAGAAATCAGTAATTCTGCGTCCGTCGGCGTCAATCAGGGTGCTGCCCTCACCAGACTCTATGAAGGGAGCGTAGGGCCACCGTTTAATCGAATCGCGCGTTACACCGCCAGGGAACACGCGCTCGGCCTCTATCGACATTGCTGCCGATTTTGGCGTGAGACTACGATAGCGGGCTTCGATCTCCGAGCGACGCCGCAACAGAGCGTCATAGAAATTGCTAGTCACGGATGTCTCCACTAGTGAACTCTCATTCTACTCCCTGACAATTGGGGCGCACAGCATGGTCGTTCTAGGCACCAGCTGCCATTTGTTCGGCATTCCAACAACTGCGCCCAGCATTGGCCAGCCCGATCGTGCCACCTCTACGATCAGGACTCCCCGCGCTTGTAGATCGCCACTTACGATATCACTAGAACGATGCGCCGGCGGCATCACTTGGTCTGAACGTGCCTGACGCTCGAAGAATTGGTGGAATCGCTTTTCCAATGGCAACTGTTCGCGACCGGGGCCCAATCGCTTTCAAGCGTTTTGCATGTGCAAAGGTTACGCTGCAAACATGGACAAGGCCAGCCATCAGATATCCAACTGACCTCGTGATTCAAATGTCGACGTCAAAGCGTCCTTAGCCTGCCACACCAATGACGCGCGCCGCGTTGCTGCGTGACTTTATCGAACGACGATCGGCTGAAGTTTGGTAACGTCGACGCCTCTGAAAGAATAGGCTTCATCTAGCGCTTTTTGGACGAAACCTGAATTCGCGAGATACGCGAAAGATGTCGTCAGGAAGTTGCGCCACCGAGGATCGACGTCCTGCCGGATCGCGGCCGTCGCTGGGAACAATGCCGGCGGGTTTGGCATCGTGACGATAGAATTGGGGATACGGGCACTCGCCAAAGTCATACCGGTCAGTGATCCCGAAATCGCCTGCACGCGGCCCGCCTGGAAGGCTGCGATCATCTCGTTGTAGTTCTGGAAGCGATCGAGCTTGGCATCGGGCGCACGACGCATCGTCTCTGTTTCCATAGTCGTTCCAACCGGCAATCCGATCAGGAGTTTCTGATCGTTGATCGCTTTCCACGTCGTGATGTCCGTGCCAGCCTTGCTCAGGATGGCCGTGCCATACATGAAGATGCCCTGCGGCACGAAATCGACGACGACGGCACGCTTCACGGTGCCGTCAAGGGCAAACATGAGATCGAATTGGTTGGCCTGCAAACCGGCGACGCCATTGCCGTAGGTCGTCTCGACGAGTTTCAGTTGTACACCGAGCGCATCCGCCATTTCTTTGCAGATATTGACAGAAATACCGCGCCAAGTTGTATCCCCGATCTTGACCGCGCCAGGCTTGGCGCTGTTGGTCAGGTCCTTAAAGCAAAACGGCTCGGAAATCGGCGCTGCCATACGCAATACTTTGTTCTCCGCGATTTGCTCCCACGTCGATTTTGCCGGTTGGGCGACAGCCTTGCGGCTGGCCAGTAGAGCTCCGGCCCCCACTGCGGCAACGGTGGCTCCCAACGCGATGTTACGCCTTGATTGATCAACCATATCCCTGCTCCTCTGCTTTTTGACGTTTCACCTTTTTAGCGACGATCGGCTGCCCCGTTAGAGCTTCGGCTCGGGCATGCGGAATGTCGTATGACCTCGAAGGAAGTCTTGCGTCCGGGACTTGCAAGGCTTCACCAGCACTTCTTCCGGCGTACCCTCTTCATGAATTGTCCCCTCGTGGAGGAAGGCGACGCGGTGCGCTACGTTGTAGGCAAATCCGAGTTCGTGCGTGACGACAAGCATGGTCGTTCCATCTTGCGCCAGCTGCCGCATGGCAAGCAGCACCTCTCCCACGAGTTCCGGATCAAGTGCCGACGTCGCTTCATCGAACAACATGATCGCTGGCTCCATCGCAAGCGCTCGTGCGATCGCCACTCGCTGCTGTTGTCCGCCAGATAGCTGGCCTGGGTAGCTTCGCGCCTTCTCGAGAATGCCGACTTTCTTTAGATGGACTGCCGCCAGATCACGAGCCTGCGATTTCGTTAAGCCACGAATCTTGATAGGCGCGATCATGACGTTCTCCTCGGCCGTCATGTGCGGGAACAGGTTGAACTGCTGGAAGACCATTCCGACGTGCGCTCGCACCGAACAGAGCTCCGCCTCCCTGTATTTCACCAGTTTTGTTCCACTGCGATCGGTAATCTCTCGACCGACCAGTTTCCCCTCCAAAAAAATGCGGCCACTGGTCGGATACCCAAGAAAGTTCACACACCTTAAAAGAGTGCTCTTCCCCGACCCTGAGGCGCCGATGAGACAGACCGTCTCACCCCGGCGCACCGTCAAATCAATGCCCTTCAGTACAGGCACATTGCCGTAGGACTTCGTTAGCCCCTCCAGGCGCAATACTTCATTCACGGTGGAGGGTTCCTTTTTTACCGAGCCGCCTTTCCAGCTGAATGGTCGCATAACTCAGGGGAAGCAGGACCGCGGTGAACAGAAGAGTGAGCGCCGTATAGGTCTCGAGCGGCCGATACTGATCTTCGGCAATTATCTTTGCCGTGTACAGCAGCTCGCCGAACGCGATTGTCGATGCCAAAGTTGTCGCTTTTGCCAGTTCGATTGCGCGATTCCCAAAAGCCGGAACCATCCGCGTTAGCGCTTGGGGCAGCACCACATAGCGCATTTGATTGATGTAACCGAAGCCGAGAGCCCTTGCCGCTTCCCATTGCCCAAGCTCGACCGAAGCTATGCCAGCTCGATAGATCTCCGCAGAATATGCGCCCGCATAGATTGATAACGACACCACGGCAGCGATCCACGGCGAGCTTTGCAGGCCGGTCAGAATTGGCAGTGCGTAGAAAATCCAGATCAACTGGACCAAGCCCGGCGTATTGCGGATCGTTTCGACGTAGAAGGTGCCAATAACGCGTAACGTACGCGAGGGCGAAGTACGGAAAACACCAACGACCAAGCCAATCGCCAATCCACACACAAGCGCCACGGCCCAAAGTTTAGCGGTGTTCATCAACCCTTGGAGCAGCAAGGGTCCGAGCTGCAGCAGGAATCCGAAGTCCCAATGGTAGGTCATCCCGGCACCTACCGTTCCACCACCGCGAAACGCCGTTCAAGGTAGAGAGCGATCCGGCTCGCAGTGAAAAGGAAGATGAAGCAGACCGCTCCGACGATCGTGAAGGTTTCGATTGGCCGATATATCTCCGTGGCGACGCGGTAGGCCTCGTAGACGATTTCCGGATAGGTGACGACACCGGCAAGGGTTGTCGTTTTCGCAATTTCGATGATTAGGAGAAAAAAGACGGGGATCATTCTCCGCACCGCCTGCGGCAGGATGATGTACCTCAAGCGGGTACGGCCAGGCATTCCCAAGGCACGGCCAGCTTCCCATTGCCCGACGGAGATCGACTGTAGTCCGGCTCGCGTGAGTTCAGCCATGTACGCCGAACTCTGCAGAGAAATTGCGATGGTGACTGCGGTGAAAGTGCTGAGGTTGACGCCGATCAATACTGGGAGGGCGTAGTAGCACCAACAAATCAGCACGAGCGCGACAGACGTGCGGAAGAAATCGATATAGATGACGGCAAGAACACGCAGAAAGGGCACGCGTTGATGGCGCACGATGCCCAGGAGAACGCCTACTGGGGCTGCGATGGCGATCGAGGAGCCTGCGAGGGCAAGTGTCTTCACACCGCCTTCCAGAATTTTCGGCAGGTAGTGCAAGACAATCGAGAAATTCCAGTCGTAGGCCATTTACCCCCGGTCGCACCCTTATGAACGATAGCACTCGATTCCAGACCCGCAAGAGCAAAATAGACCATCATTCTATTTTGTAAACGAGACCCGCTGCCCCCCTCCTTGGGCCATCAGGCGGGCGAAAGACGGTCTCGCAAAGTGTGGAATAGCACCGTGCCCTCGATAATTGGACCGCGCAGGGCGTAGTAAGGCAAAGTGCGAAACGTCGAAACTGGCAACGCAAGGTCATCGATGCCGGCGTCGCCTGCTGCCCAACGCGCAAGCTCCCGCCCCATAATGGTGGCGGTGCAGATTCCTCGCCCACTGTAGCCCAAGGCGGCAGCGACGTCGGGCGCAAGTTCGAATAGACGGGGATAGCGGTCGGGTGTCATCGCCATGAAGCCACTCCAGCGAAATTCCCATTCGACGTCTCCGAGCTGCGGGTAGAGCGCGCGCGCCTCCTTGGGCAACTGTTCGTAAAGCACCGGCCGATCGGCGCCGGCCGTACCGCCGCCGCCGCCAAGATGCATTCGCCCGTCCGCGTGCATGCGCACGCCGACCGTCAGGTAGCGCGTGTCCGACATGATCTGGCCGCCAGGCAGGATCGACTTGCGCACATTGTCCCGCAGCGGCTTGCTGACGAGTTGCGGAGTTCGTGCGGGCAGGAAGGTCTTCTTAAGGCCCGGCCACAGATCGTCAGTGTAACCGTTGGTGCCGAGGATCACACGCGAAGCCACGACGCTGCCGCGATCGAGATTGACGCGCCAACCAGATGCAGCGCGGACAATGCTGTTCACATGCGCCTTTTGCCGGATCTGGCCGCCTTCCCGAAGAACGGCGGCCGCCAGTCCACGTGCATACCCCAATGGGTTGATCGCGCCGCCGCGCGGGTCGAGGCATCCGCCGACATAGAAACCCGTGCCACTACGGGACTCCAGCTCGGCGCGCGACAGCAGCTGCAGGGGCGCGCCACGGCGCATCCAAACCTCCACTCGTCGCTGCAGATCGGCGAGGCTCGTAGCCGAGTGGGCCGCAGTGAGGATGCCTGATCGCCGGGCGCTGCATTCCATCCCGTATCGCTCGATCAGCCCGAACACAAGATCCGGCCCGTTGCCGATCACGCGGATCAGCTCGCCGCCGCGTTCCTTGCCGAAGCGCTCCTCGATTTCATGCGGCTCATGCTTGAGTGCCGCAACTACCTGCCCATTGTTGCGGCCAGACGCGCCCCACCCCGGTTCGTGCGCATCCAGGACCAGCACCGAGCTGCCGCGTTGCGCAAGGTGCAAAGCAGCGGACAGGCCGGTATAGCCGGCGCCAACGACGACGGTATCTGCCCGCTCGCTGCCGTCGAACGTCGGGATGTTCGGGCCCGCCGGCGCCGTCGCTGCCCAATAGGATGTGGGTGTTCCTTCTGGATCATTCATCGGCACCGCGGGCACGAGCACCCCCCTCAGCTCGTAACGGGATTGGTGCGCTCGAGACGGCGAATTTCGACGGCGTCGCGAAAAGCATAGTATTGGATGAGGCCCGACACGAAGGGCTCGACCATACTGTGGGCAAAGATGCGCCGTGGCGGCGTCGGCGGCAGCACGAAGTCCGAAGCGGGCGCACCATGGGCATAGCGTGCGAGTTCGCGACCATAGATCGTAGCCAGCGCCACGCCGCGGCCATTGCAGCCCAGCATTGCCAGCAGGCCCGACGACAATTCATGAATATGCCAGCTGTTGTCGCTGTTCATGGCCATAAAGCCCGTCCACCAGAAATCGGGTTCGATCTCGCCGAGCTGCGGGAAGATCTTCTGTAGGCGGCCGAGTGTCGGTCGCCAGGCGGGCTCGCCCTGCGGGCCGAAGGCGGGCCCCTGTCCGCCGAACTGCAGCCGCCCGTCGGAGTGCAGGCGAATGCCCGACAACAAGCGGCGTGAGTCGGTCATCGGCTGACCGCCGGGCAGGATGGTCTTGAGGACGTTGTCGCGCAGTGGCCGCGTCATGAACTGGAAGGCACGCACAGAGACAATCGTCTGGCGCAGCCCCGGCCATAGATTGTCCGTGTAAGCATTGGTGCAGAGGAAGACCGTGTCGGCCCGCACCTCGCCTTGCGGCGTCTTAACCACCCACTTGCCTGTCCGCTTCGTAAGGTTGAGCGCCTTCGTGTTCTCGTAGAGCGTGGCCCCCGCTTTAATGGCTGCGCTGGCCAACCCGCGCACATAGGCCAGTGGATTGAGCTTGGCGCCGCGTCGGTCGAGCCAAGCACCGAGATAATAGTCGCTGCCGATCGTGGCAGCGGCCTGCCGGCGATCGAGCATTTCAACCGGACGGCCTCGCGAGGCCCAATAATCGACGCGCTTAGCCATCGACGACAGCGCTGTCGGCGTATGCGCCGCAGAAACAATGCCAGGCACCGAGAATTCGCAATCGATCTCATGTCGCGCGATCAGGTCGGCAACGACCTTTGGCGCTTCTTCCGCCGCATCAATCAAGCGCTGCCCCGCCGCCGTACCATATCTTGCGATGATCTCATCGGGATCGTGCTTGGTGGCCGGCGCCACATGGCCGCCGTTGCGGCCCGAGGCGCCCCACCCAATCTTGTGGGCTTCCAGCAGGATGACCTTCGAGCCGGCCTCGGCTGCATGCAGTGCGGCCGAACACCCGCCGATGCCACCTCCGATGACGAGCACGTCAGCGCTCTGCGCGCCACTTAGCTCGGAAAGGCCGAGCTCGGCACCGCCTTTTGCGGTGAACGCCGTCCGAGGCAATTTCTCGTCATCCTGCAATGGCAAATACATCGAACCGCTCCTTGAACCACCAGACTAGAGACCAGCGGAAATCGGCTCGCAACAAAAAACGAACGACGTTCTATTTTTGTTAGACAGTTGACGCCAGCCAGATAATCATGCCGCCACAATCAACATAGGCGGATGGTAATGGATCAGGCGCATTCCCACGATGGAGCAATCAGCAAGACCGGTGCCGACAGCCTCGTCGCGACCCTGGTCGGGGGCGGCATCGATGTCTGCTTCGCCAATCCTGGAACGTCCGAGATGCATTTCGTCGCCGCGCTCGACCGCTCCGACGGCATGCGCTGCGTGCTGGCGCTCTTCGAAGGCGTCGCGACCGGCGCTGCGGACGGCTATTACCGCATGGCCCGTAAGCCAGCCGCCACCCTGCTCCATCTTGGTCCAGGGTTCGCCAACGGCTCGGCCAACCTCCACAATGCCAGGAAAGGTGGTTCAGGCATCGTGAATGTCGTCGGTGAGCATGCCACCTTCCACCTTGCCTACAATGCGCCCTTGACCGCGGACATCGAAGGCTTCGCTCGGCCGGTATCCCATTGGATCCGCACGACGCGCAGTGTCGAAGAGCTGGGTTCCGACGGCGCGACCGCCGTCACCGAAGCACGCCGGGGTGCTGGTAAGATCTCGACTTTAATCGTGCCGGCCGACATTGCGTGGGCCCCGAGTAGCGGCAAGGCCGCTGCCGTCCATCCCCCCGCCGCCAACAAGAGCGCGGCACCCGAGGCTATCGCGGAAGCTGCTCGGGCCTTGAAGGAAGGTGCGACGAGCCTGCTGCTGATCGGCGGCGGCGCCATGACCGCACGCGGCAAGCAGATTGCGGCGGCCATCGCAGCGAAGACTGGCTGCAAGCTACGCTCGCCCATCTCGAGCGCGCGCAGCGAACGGGGTGCCGGCCGCTTCGAGGTACCGAGCGTACCTTACGCCGGCGAACAAGCCATCGAGGCATTAAAGGAGATCGAGCGGGTCGTCTTGTGCGGTACGCACCAGCCCGTTTCCAACTTCGCGTTTCCCGACCGTTCCAACGTGCTGACTGGGCCGGATTGCCGTTTCTTCAACCTCGCATCGGTGGACGACGATCTGATCGGAACACTCGAAACGCTCGCCGATGCTGTCGGCGCCCACATCCATGATGTTGAACCGCAAGCTACGACGAAGCCCGATCGGCCAACCGGGGCGCTGTCCCCGGAAGGTATCGCGCGCGCCATTACCGCGCTGCTTCCGGAGGGCGCCATTGTCGTCAACGAAGCCGTGACGACCGGACGAGGCTTCGCCAGTATCACCTGTGCTGCCGCCCCTCATGATTGGCTGCAAAACACCGGCGGCGCGATCGGATTTGGCATGCCTGCAGCGATCGGCACGGCCCTCGCCTGTCCGGATCGCCAGGTCTTATGTCTCTCGGGCGACGGAAGCGCCATGTATACGACTCAGTCCTTGTGGACGATGGCACGCGAGAATCTCGACATCACCACCATCATCATGTCCAACCGCGCTTACCAGATTCTTCGGGCGCAACTGCCGCGCGTCGGTATCGCCAACCCGGGCCGGCGCTCGATCGATATGTTGACGCTCGACCGTCCGCAGATCGACTGGGTGGCGATGGCGAAAGCCCATGGTGTCGAAGCCGGCAAGGCGACCGATCTGGATGGGCTAGTGCGACAGCTCAATCGAGGCTTCGCAGCGCACGGCCCCTACCTGATTGAACTTATTCTCTAGGAAAAATGGCCGCGGTCTCCACGTTCTCCCTGAGGGACGGAAGGGCGCGGCATCTCAGACCTTTGCTTTTAACCGTCGCATCTCAATCGCATCACGCATCCGCCACCACTGCGCGATCGCGGCGGCGCCCATGCCGGAAAAGGCGTGCATGCCGACGGGATCGAGCGGCGTCATCGGCAGAGTAAGCTCAGTGGCCGGTGTGCCCATCGCGTGGCGGGCCAGATCGCGGCCGTAGATCGTCGCCAGCGCTACGCCGCGCCCGTTGCAGCCCAGCGCCGCGAAGACACCCGGCGCCAGCGCATGCATTTGCCAGGAGTCGGCCTTGTTGAAGGCCATCCAGCCTGGCCAGTAATCGTCGAACTCGACGTCGGCAAGCTGCGGAAAGATCTCCTGTAGGCGCGCTCGCGCCGACTGCCACGTGGGCGCGCTGCCGGCCCACATCGAGGGTCCGCAGCCAAAATGCAGGCGGCCATCCCGATGAATTCGGACCGAAATCAGGACGCGGCGCGTATCGATCATCGGCTGGCGACCAGGAAGTATGGTTTTCAGCAGATTGTCCGACAACGGCTTGGTCGTGAACTGGATCGTTCGGACCGGGATCACCGTCCGGCGCAGCCCCGGCCAGAGATTGTCGGTGTAGGCGTTGGTGCACAGGAACACCTTGTCTGCACGAATGACGCCGTCGGCGGTTCGCACCACCCATTCGTCGCCGTCGCGATACAGCGATTGAGCGCGAGTGTTCTCATACAGATAGGCGCCCTTCTTCAGCGCGGCGCGCGCGAGGCCGCGGACATAGGCCAGCGGATTGATGCTGCCGCCGCGCCGGTCGATCGCTCCGCCGAGATAGAAGGAACTGCCAAGCATGGAGGCGAGCGTCGGCCGGTCGAGCAGTTCAAGCGGCCGTCCCCGCTTCTGCCAGTAGTCTACTCGGTGCTTCAGCCCATCGAGCGCTTCGGCCGTGTGGGCCGCCGTAATGATGCCCGGGAACATCAGCTCGCACTCGATCCCGTAGCGCTCCGCGATAGCCTCAATTGTCCGTGGGCCGTTTTCACTGGCGTCGATGATGCGTGGACCGAACGTTTCGCCATACAGGCGCACGACCTCCTCGGGTTCATGCTTGGTGGCGGCGGGCAGATGTCCTGCGTTGCGGCTCGACGCGCCCCATCCGATCGATTGCCCTTCGACCAGGACTACCTTGGCGCCCGCCTCAACCGCGTGCAGCGCAGCGGAGCAACCCGTAATGCCACCGCCAACAATGGCGATGTCGGTCTGGAGCTCTTCCTTCAGACTCGGAAGACCGAGGGGATCGCCGCCGCGCACGCGATACGGCGTACGTGCTGGTTCGTGGCTGTCGTCAGCAGGCCGGAACAACATGCGATCCTCAATGCAGCGCAGCACAGAAGGTCTGGATGCGCTCGCATGCTGTCTTCAGGCTTTCCATGTCCGTGGCGTAGGACAGACGAATGTAGCCGCTCATTCCAAAGGCAGTCCCATGAACCGTGGACACATGCTGTTCGGCGAGCAGCGCCAGGGACACGTCGGCATCAGTTTGCAGCTTCTGTCCGCCGGCTGTGGTCTTTCCCAGGCAGCCCGCGACGTTGGGGAAGGCGTAGAACGCGCCGTCGGGCCGATGACAGGAGAGCTGTGGCACCTTCGCCAGCATCGACACCACAAGATCGCGCCGCTGGCGATAGATTTCGCGCCACGTGCCGACAATGTCCTGCGGGCCGTTGAGCGCGGCCACCGCGGCCGCCTGGCTCATGGTACAGATGCCCGACGAAACCTGGCTTTGGACCTTCAGCATCTGGTCGATCAGGGACTTGGGCCCACCGCAGTATCCGACCCTCCAGCCGGTCATGGCATAGCCTTTCGAGCAGCCGTTGATCGTCAGCACACGGTCCTTCAGCTGCGGCACAGCCTCGGCCATAGTGAAGAACGGCGTGTCCGAGTAGGTCAAGTGCTCATAGATGTCGTCGGTCATCACCCACATCTGCGGGTGGCGCTCAACGACCTCGCCGATCGCCTCCAGATCGGCGCGCGAATAGACCGTGCCGGTTGGATTATTCGGCATGTTTAGGATCAGCCAGCGCGTGCGCGGCGTGATAGCGCCCTCGAGGTCCTCGGGACGCAGCCGGAAGCCGTTGTTCTGCCCACAGGACAACAGCACCGGATTGCCGCCGACCGAGCGCGTCATATCCGCATAGCTCGCGTAGCATGGCACCGGCACGATCACCTCATTGCCGGGCGCCAGGGTCGCCATGAGTGCATTGAAGATGATCTGCTTCGCGCCGTTGCCAACCATAATCTCGTTCAGGTCATAGTCGACGTGGTTCTCGCGGGCGAACTTCCGGCGCACTGCTTCCTTCAGGGCGCGCGTGCCGTCTAGTGGCGGATAGTGCGTGTCACCACCGCGCGCGGCGCGGATGGCGGCATCGACGATGTGTTGGGGCGTATCGAAGTCGGGCTCGCCCGTCGACAGGCTTACGACCTTGATGCCCTTGTCAGCCAATTCCCGCGCCTTCGCTGTCATCGAAGAAGCCGCAGACACCGAAATCCGGGAGATGTTGGGATTAACGTGAAGCATGATTTGAACTTCCGTCTAGGACTTCTTGAGGCCGTAGATCTGCTCGGCTTCGCTCGCCGTAATGAAGCCGTAGTCAACGTCGCGCTGGACGAGATCGCGTTCGCGCTCCGTCGGCGCGCCGTAGCCGCCGCCGCCAGGCATCTCGACGATCAGCCGGTCGCCGGCGGGTACGACATAGAAGCCTTTCTCGGAAAGCTCCTTGCCCGACTGCAGCCGCAGCCGTCCCAGGGCGCCATCCTTGCCGCCGGCGCGTCCGCGTGGCGCGAAGCGCACGCGCTCGAAGCGATGATAAATGCCCATAGGCGAGCCTTCGCGATTGCTGACTTCCATGACCTGGCCCAGGCCTCCTCGGAACTTGCCGGCACCGCCTGAATCGACGCGAAGCTCCTTGCGCCAGATCACGACGGGTGTGATTGACTCCGTCACTTCGACGGGCACGTTCCGGACACCACTGGGGAAGGGCGTGGCGGAAAGACCATCGATTCGAGGCCTCGCCCCGGCACCACCCGAATGGAACGTCGTCACATTGAAAGGCGTGCGGATCTCGTCGGCCCGGCCGGTCAAGCCATGCGCGGCGACCAGGCTGAGATTCCATAAGGAGGAGGTGCCCTCCGCCGGCATGGTTTCCGGCAGGGCCTGATCCAGGCAACCGAAGATAATGTCGGGTAACATGTGTCCGATGATCGACCGCGAATAGACGGCCGCCGGGTGCAGGGCATTGACGATGCAGTTCTCCGGCGCCGTCACGACGACCGAATCGAGCGTGCCGGCATTGTTGGGAATCCAGGGCGCAACCGCGCATTTGACGCCGAACGCGGTATAAGCATCGGTGTAGCAAAGCGGACAGTTGATGGCGAAGCTCGAAATGCCCGACGTGCCCGTGTAGTCGACACGAATGATGTCGCTCTCGATCGTCAGTGTGCCGACGAGTTCGACCGGCGCTTCAAAGCCGTCAATCGTCATGCACGAGGTCCAGCTGCCGCGCGGCAGCTTGGCGATGGCGTCCGCCATGGCCTGCCGGCTGCGCGTGATGATGATGTCCGACAGCTCCTCAAGATCCGCGAGATCGAACTCCTGCATCATCTCGACGAGGCGCGCGCTGCCAGTGTCGTTGCAGGCGGCAAGACCGTAGATGTCGCCCGCCACCTGGACAGGCTCGCGCACATTGGCGCGCACGATGCGCAGGAGATCCTCGTTCATGCGGCCTTCACGGGCCAGGTGCATGATCGGAATCTGCAATCCCTCGTGGAAGACTTGCTTGCCGGCGGGGCTTTGGCCGATGCCACCAATATCAACGACATGGGTCGTGCAGGCGAACAGCGCAACCGCCTTGCCGCGATGAAAGGTCGGCGTGACGACCGTGAGATCGAACAGGTGACCTGTGCCCTTCCACGGGTCGTTGGTGATCAGCGCATCGCCTGGCTTCAGCGTGTCGATTGGGAATTCGTCGAGAAAGTGGCCGACAGCGCGGGCCATCGAATTGACGTGGCCCGGCGTTCCAGTGACGGCCTGCGCCACCATGCGGCCGCGGCGATCGAAGACGCCAGCGGAAATGTCGCCTGCCTCGCGTGCCGCCGTGCTGAAGGCCGTGCGAATAAGGGTCTGCGCCTGCTCCTCGACAACGGAGATCAGGCGATTCCAAAGCACTTGGCTCTCGATTTCGCCGATGCTGTTCTTGATCATGCGGTCCTCTCGATGACGATATGGCCGGCACGGTTGATTGCGGCGACGAAACCGCTTGGCACCAGGGTCGATGTCTCTGCTTCTGTGATCACTGCCGGACCGGGCACCGGCGCGCCCGGCTTCAGCAAGTCACGGGCATAAAGGGCAGCCTGGACTTCCACGCCGCTGCACGGATCCAGCAGGGCCCGCTTACCCTGCGGCATGGGTGCCGGCTGCTTCGCTGGCGGCTCGTCGCGCTCGGGCAGTCTACGGCGCTCGGCCAGGGACAACGTCCAGCTCACCGCCTCGACATCGAGGCGCGGAATCGTCCGACCGTACAGGGCCTGATAGACGGCCTCGAAGGCCTGATGCAGCGCATCCGAGCCGCCGCTTTCCAGGGCCGCCGGCGGGACCGGCACTCGCACCTCGTGTCCCTGGCCGCGATAGCGCATGTAGGCGATGCGTTCCTCATGCAGTTCGGCGGATGGCGCGCCGACGCGCACGACACTTTCGGCCTCCGTGCGCATCGAGGCAAAGAGCTCGGCGACGGCCGTCGGCACGTACTCCCTGAGTGACATCACGCGCGTGCGAACGACCTCGTAGGAGATCGGCGCCTGCAGGAAGCCGTGCGCTGAGCCGACCCCCGCGCCGACGGGGATTAGCACGCGCGACACGCCGATCTTCTGCGCGAGTCGCGCGGCGTGCAGCGGTGCCGCGCCGCCGAAGGCGATCATCGTCCGCCCCGCCATGTCCTTACCGTTCTCAACAGCATGGACGCGCGCTGCGCTGGCCATGGTTTCGGTCACGAGCTCCGTGATGCCATAGGCAGATCGGTCATGATCGAGGCCTATCTTCGCCGAGATGGTTTCGTCGATTGCCTTGCGGGACGCATCCGGTGACAGATCGATATGTCCTCCGGCAAATCCCTTGGGATCGAGCCAACCGAGAAGAAGGTCGGCGTCGGTGACAGTGGGCATAGTGCCGCCCCGTCCATAGGCTGCCGGCCCAGGCATCGAGCCCGCACTGTCTGGTCCAACCGTGATGCGGCCCAGTAGATCAGTACGCGCGATGGACCCGCCGCCTGCACCAATCTCGACCATGTCGATCACGGGGATGCGCACCGGAATGCCGCTGCCCTTCACGAATCGTGCGGCGCGAGCGATCTCGAAGTGACGTGACTGCTGTGGCCGCAGGTCGTCGATCAGGGTGATCTTGGCCGTCGTGCCGCCCATGTCGAAGGAAAGCGCCTTGTCGATGCCGTTCTGCGCTGCCACCGTCAACGCCATGACCGCGCCGCCTGCCGGTCCCGACTCGACCAGTCGGATCGGAAAACGGCGCGCCGTATCGATCGTCGTGATGCCTCCCGACGACATGATCAGTAGCAAGGGGGCCGTAGAACCCAGGTCCCTGAAACCCTGTTCGAGTCGCCGCAGGTAGCTTTCCATCACTGGAAGCACATAAGCATTGGCGACTGTCGTCGACGTGCGCTCGTACTCGCGAATCTCCGGGCAGACCTCACTCGAGATCGCGATCACAGAAGACGGAATGCGACGCGCAATGATTTCGCGAGCCCGCTGCTCATGGGCGTGGTTCTGGTAAGAATGCAAGAAGCAGACAGCAACCGCCTGCACCCCTTCCTGGACCAAGCGGTCGGCGAGCCTCTCGACGGCACTTTCATCCAGTTCCAACAGTACGGTGCCATCCGCGGCAACGCGCTCCGGCACCTCGAAACGCAGCGGCCGCGGCACCAACGGCTCGGGGCGCTCCATGTAGATGTCATATTGCTCGAAACGGTGCTCGTAAGCGATCTCCAGCGAGTCGCGAAAACCCTGGGTCGTCACCAACGCGGTGCGTGCGCCTTTGCGTTCGATAAGCGCATTCGTCGCCAGCGTCGTGCCGTGGACGACAAGGTCCAGGTCCGCTGGGGAGATGCCCGCCTGCTTCAGGACGAGCTGCGCGCCCTCCAGCACTCCCCGCTCCGGCGCGTCCTGTGTCGTGAGCACCTTGCTGGAAACGAAGTGCTCGCCCAGATGCAGCACCAGATCGGTGAAAGTGCCGCCGATGTCGACGGCGAGACGGATCGAAGTCTTGCTCATGAAATGTCCATTGCTGCGTGGCTAGAGAGCGCGGGCCGATTGGATGGCCTGCCACACGGCGAACGGCGTCGCCGGCATGTCGAGTTTCTTCACACCGAGCGGAAGGAGCGCGTCGAGGACGGCGTTCATCACGGTCTGCGGCGAGGCCATGCAGCCCGCCTGACCGGATCCCTTGACACCCAGCCGGTTGGATTTCGTCGGCGCCTTGTCGCTGAGATGGCCGCCGAAGCTCGGCAGATCGGACGCGCGCGGCAAAGCATAGTCCATCATCGAGCCGCTCAGCAGTTGCCCCGAGTCCGCGTCGAAAACCACGTTCTCCAGCAACGCCTGGCCGATGCCCTGGGCGACGCCGCCGTGCACCTGGCCCAGGGTCAGCATCGGATTGACCAGCGCGCCGAAGTCGTCGACCAGCAAGTAGCGATCGAGGCGAACGTTGCCAGTCTCGGGTTCGATCTCGACTTCGGCGACGTGACAACCGTTCGGGAAGGTGTAGAGGTCGCTGATATTGTTCTCGAGTGCCTCCAGACCCGGCAACATTCCTTCCGGCAGATTGGTCGGATCACGCGCGGCCACCGCAATCTCGACAAGGCCGATGGACCGTTCGCTGCCGCGGACTTTGAAAACTCCCTCTACAAACTGAAGCCGATCGACCGGCGTCTGTAGCAGATGCGCCGCTATCCGGCGCCCCTTCTCAATCAAAGCTTCAAGCGCAATCACCAGAGCCGTGCCGCCCAGGTGCATCGACCGCGCGCCACCATGACCGCCACCGGAGGGCAGGAGGCCAGTATCTCCCTGCAGAAATCGGAAGGACGATAGAGGCAACCCCAGCATATCGGCCGCGATCTGTGGGTAGGCCGTTTCGTGACCTTGCCCATTGGATTGTGTGCCGACTGCAATCGAGACCGTGTTGTCGGACAGGAAGGCGACGCGCGCGACTTCGTTCGGAGCGCCTCGTGCGGTTTCCAGGAAACATGAAACGCCCATACCTCGGAGCAGGCCGCGATCGGCGGATTGCTTGCGCCGGCCCTCGAAACCCGCGCGATCTGCCGCGCGAACCGCGTCTTCCAGGTTGGCTGCGAACCGCCCGCCGTCGATCTTCATCCCCATCGCCGTGACATGCGGAAAGGACGAGATGATGTTGCGCCGGCGCAAGTCGACGGAATCGACACCAACCGCCTTGGCCGCCAGATCGACGAGCCGCTCGATGATGTAGTTGGCCTCGGGCTTTCCCGCACCGCGGTAGGCGTCGAGAGGCGGGGTATTGGTGAAGGCGCCACGAACCTCAAGGAAGATCGACGGAATGTCGTAGACGCCGCCCATGGCGCTCGCCGCCGCCGACGTTGGGCTGAGCGGCCCATTGGACGACAGATAAGCGCCCATGTTCGCGATTGCCTGCACGCCGAGCGCGAGGAAACGACCCGAGGAATCGAGGGCGAGCCGCGCCGTCGCGGTATAATCGCGACCATGAGTGGAACTGACGAAGTCTTCGGTACGCTCCGAAATCCAACGCACCGGTCGGCCCAGCTTACGCGCGGCGTAAAGAACCAGCGCCCATTCCGGATAAACGAAGTTCTTCATGCCGAAGCCGCCGCCGACATCCGGTACGGTGAGCCGCATCCGATCGACGGGAATCCGGAACACCGAGTCAGCGAGCTGCTTGCGGATGCCGTGAACGGCCTGGCCTGTCAAAATCAGGTGCAGCACATCGGACCCGGCATCGTACGCACCGATGGCCGCGCGGGTTTCGATTGGTGCAACGACGACGCGGCTGTTCACCAGATCCGCCGAGACGACGTGCGCCGCTGCGGCAAACGCCTTCTCCACCGCGCTCGCATCGCCCTTGCGATAGAGGAAGGCGGAATTGCCCTTCGCTTGCGGCCAGATCTGAGGTGCGTCATCGCTCAGCGCAGCCGTCGGCTCGACTACGCATGGCAGTGAATCGTATTCGATCTCGATGGCCTCGGCCGCCTCAAGGGCGGCGCCCATCGACTCCGCAACGATGAATGCGACCGGATCGCCGACGTGGCGAACTACGTCCTTCGCGAGAGCGGGCCGGGGCGGAACGATGATCGGCTCAATGGCATCCAGCACGGTAATGCACGGCAAGGGACCGATGCCATCCGCCGCCAGATCGCCTTCCGTGAAGACCCCGACGATACCGGGCACGCGGAGCGCTGGTGCCGTGTCGATCCGGACAATACGCGCATGGGCAAATAACGACCGCACCACATGCGCCTGAAGGCAGCGCTCGGGGAAACCGTTGCTGACATATGTCCCCTTGCCGGTCAGAAAGCGCTCATCCTCCAGACGGCTCTGCGATAAACCCCGAAAGACCGGCACTGACGTCCCCTCTCCGCATCACGGCCCTGACCCGAGAGTTGCACATGCCCCGTCGCTCTGTCTAGAAAAAGAACGTCGTTCTATTTTTTGTCCGCCTTTGCTAAGCTTTCCCCAACGTTTTCTTTTAAAAGCTAGCCGAACCAGTCTATCCATCTGCTCGCAGAGTTGAGGCAAAGAGGCTTAGATGGCCGTCAAGGCAAAGACCAAACGGATTTCCCCCAAGCAAAGGGCAAAAAGCCATATTTTGGTTGAACGCAGCTTTGGAAAGCAGAGCGATACCAAGCCGATCGCGGCAGTGGAACGGGCGCTGCAGGTGCTCAGCGCATTCAGGATAGCGCCGAGATTGACGCTGAGTGAACTCTCGACTCGTACTGGCCTCTTCAAGAGCACGCTGCTGCGTATTCTTGCGACCCTGGAGCGCCATGGCTACGTCACTCGCCTGAGCGACGGCCAGTATCGCGTAGGTGGAGTTATTTACGAGTTGGGCTCCAGCTACGCCGCCTCGTTCGACTTGTCAGAAATTATCAAGCCTGCCCTGGCCGACCTCTCACGCTTAACAGGAGAAAGTTCAGCCTTCTATGTGCGTGCCGGTACGCAGCGTCAGTGCGTTTTCCGCGTCCAGTCTTCGCAGGCTGTTCGTCACGTAATCGATGCAGGGCAAATCATCGATCTCGATGGAGCTGCCACCAGCCAGCTACTGCGGCGCTATGAGAACACTGCTGCCCGGCCGAGCGCTTCAGTCGACTATGCGACCTTGTGCATTTCGACGTCTGGGATTGGCGACTCTCAGACAGCTTCGGTCGGAGCACCGATTTTCGATACGTCCGGCTTTGCAGGCGTCCTCAATGTCTCGGGCCCCGTAAGTCGCTTCAATACGCAGGTTGCGTCTTCTTGCCTTGCTGTGCTCGCTCTTGTGGCTCGCAGAGTTTCGACAAGCCTGGGCGGCTTCCAAGCGTAGATTGTAGGAAAAGGCCTGAGTCAGCTTCGAGAGAGTTTGATGGTGAACTGATCGGCTCGGAAGTTCTCTCGAAAAAACGACCGGATTAAAGTGCCGAAAACAGCAGGAACGCTGGCCTTAAAGAGTTCCGGCACCAGCATCGATAGGACCGAAAGCCCCGGCCAATGCACCCCCCGCTCGCGACACAAAGACAATGCGAAATCGCCGATGAGCATCGGATAGGCATGCGACAAGTACCGCGCTGGTTAGAAAATGCGCAGATATCGCTGCTGATACCCAAGCAATCGACCAGCCGCGCTCGGCATGGAGTGCTCGCAGGAACACCGACGGACCATAGAATCCGACGCCCCAGGCAAACATCGCGATTACGAAGGCGATCGCCACGACTCGCCAGCCGAAGAAGATTGGTTGCCGGGGAATCATGCGCCTCTGCTCGTGACAATTGGAGCTGGCCGGCGCCATATCACCCAGGGTCGTGCCCTTTCACGGAAGCCAAGTTGGGCATAGAGGATCGCAGCGGAGTTGCCGGGGAAGACGTGAAGGAACGGAGTCTCTCCGCGTTCGAACGCCCTCTGCATCAGGTACAGAGTCAGGGTCCGGCCGAGACCGCTCCTACGCGCATCTGGATGGACGCAAATGGCACTCAGCTCGACATAACCCGGAAGCCGAAAGCGTTCCCCCGCCATGGCGATCAGGCGTCCGTTTACTGATTCTCGAACGCCAATGTAATTGCCGAGGAGAACTGTACGTGCCTGGAATGGACCAGGCTTCGTCACCTCGGCGAGAGCCAGCATATCCGGCACATCGTCGGCCCCGAGTGGCCCGATCGAAGCGCTGTCACAACTGGCACGGGGCTCCTGTGCAACCATCTGAATGATCGGTCGCGCGCTTAATGTCTCCCAACCTGAAGGCGTGGGCTCCTCGTACGGGCGAAAGAGACGTGCCTCGATTCCCGATCCGAGGCCCGCCGCTAGATCGGCGTATGCGCGTGCAGTCGGCTCTGCGACCGCAGAGAACGGGGCCATATCGCGCGGATAGTGCCGCGCGCGGCCATCCCCTATCGCCAGCCATGCATGCTCGGTTGTCAGTGCCGCCCACACAACATTGTCGAGTGGGTGATCTTCGCCGATGCCCATCGCTGCCCCTTCCTTGAACGCGATATTTTCTTCAGTGACGTAGTGCTACCCTCCAGAGCCTCCTCGAGGCTCGCCGGATTCGGACTCCGTCCCCTGGCAACAGACAGCGGGAGGAAAAGCAACGGATGTTGGATCACGATGAATGCGAGAGAGCACGGGTCGGGCGAGACCCGGCCTACGATGGGCTGTTCTTCACCGGCGTTCAGACCACAGGTGTGTATTGTCGCCCGGTTTGCCCCGTGCGTCCGGCTCGCCCCAAGAACGTACGATTCTTCCCCACGGCAGCGGCAGCAGAGGGGGCGGGCTTTCGTCCATGTTTAAGATGCCGGCCAGAAACTGCGCCGTTCTGCGCCGCATGGAAAGGCAGTCGCTCAATTGTCGATCGAGCCGCCCGACTGATCGTGCGGGATGGCGTACTCGACGGCGAGAAGGCCTCGGTGGACGCTTTGGCCGGGCGCGTCGGAATTGGCGCACGCCATCTCACGAGACTATTCGAACGGCACTTGGGCGCGAGCCCGGTGCAGGTGGCGAAAACCGCTCGCGTGCAACGCGCCAAACGGCTGCTCAACGAGACCGACCTGCCTATGACAGAAGTAGCCTTGCGGGCCGGGTTTAAGAGCCTCCGACGGTTCAACACCGTATTCATGGAAGTCTACCGTAGGCCACCGAGCGAGATCCGGCGTCGGCTCAGGGCGAACCAGCTCAAAGGGCTGGCTCGTTCGGAGACTAACTGAGTCCTCACGAACAGGTCGCCCCGATGTGCATCTTTGGCTCGGTGACGCAATTATGACTCTCCCAGCGAACCGAGATCGATTCTTGGAAATCTTGAAGGAAGCCAAAGGCGCCGCGCTGGTCGGCCCGGCTGGCCGGAATGTCACGCTTCATCAGATCAGCCAGGGTCAGAGAGGTGGGCTGAGTCCTGTCGAGAATTGCCTGTGTGGTGTCGGGCGCTAAGTAAGCCAGTTTGATCATGCTGCTGACGTAGGGGTGCGAGCTGCCTTCCTGCCGCGCCAGCTCATCCAGCGATGCGCCCTCCTGTTCCATACAGGGAACACCGGGCATGAAACACCGGGTATGGGATCAATATTCTCTCGCGAACCTGCTGGACCGACCGGCACGCCTTGGCAGCCACAATCAAGATTGCTGGGTCGGGAGCCGGCACACCAAGAGGATGTTAAATGGTAGCGTTGCTGAAAAGCCCATGGTTCCCGGAACATCCTGACGCGACGTCAACGGATCCCGGCCCTACTCCGCAGATGGCATTCGAACGATCGGCTTTGCGCTGACAGTGTTCTCCACCGGAAAGACACAGAATTGCAACATCACGGCGTGCGAATACTGTATATGCAGTCTTTGTGACAATATTCTAACGCGACCTTGTACCAGCCTGCCAGGAGGGTGAGTTCGCGACGGAAAGCCGAGGTCCCGAATGATCAGTGTCATGCGTACGGGTTTGCTCAGGGAAACCTGCCTGTCGACGTCTGCGTTGCGCCCACTGACGACGGCGCTCGTTGCAGCAGGTGCTTTCGCGGCGGCGCTTCCGGCCAGTGCCGCCAATTTCGATGTCGCCAACGACGCGCAGCTTCGGAGCGCCATCGCCAGCGCGCAGAATGGCGACACCATCACATTCACCTCCAACGTCACGCTCGCCTCCAACCTGCCCGCCCTGCAGAACAGCGTGATCATCAATGGCAGCAGCTTCACGCTCTCGGGCAACAACCAGTATCGCGGCCTGTCCATCCAGTCAGGCGCTCACGTATTCATCAATAGCCTCACCATCGCCAACGCCAGCGCCCAGGGCGGCAACGGCGGCGACGGCACGCCCGGCGGCGGCGGCGGCGGCGGCGGCGCCGGACTGGGTGGCGCCCTCTTCATCGCCAGCGGCGCCACGGTGCTCACGAACAACGTCACCCTGTCGGACAACCTGGCACAGGGCGGCAGTGGTGGCGGAATCATCGGGAACTGGCGCGGCGGCGGCGGCGGCGGCGGCGGCGGCGGCCGTCTAGGCAGCGGAGGGTCGGCACACGGCATCGGATACGCGGATGGCGGCCAAGGCGGAGCCGGCGGCGGAGGCAAAGGGGCAGACTATAACTCTCGCCCCGCCGGTGCAGGCGAGTTTGGCGGCGGCGGCGGCGGAGCCGCCGCCGGCTGGCCCACTCAGCCAGAGAATGGCGGCTTTGGCGGTGGTGGCGGCGGCAGCGCCAACCCCAGATACGACAGCGCTCAGGGCGGCTTCGGCGGCGGCAACGGCAACATCAAAGGGGACACCGGGGGGAACGGCGGTGGGGGCGCCGGTTTGGGTGGCGCGATCTTCGTCCAGGAGGGCGGCAGTCTGATCTTCCAGGGCAGCCTCGCCGTCGCCAACAACAGGGTTGCCGGCGGGACTTCCACGGGCACCGCACGTAAAGGCGAAGGCATCGGATCGGGCCTTTTTCTTCATGGCAGCGGATCCCTCACGTTCGCTCCCGGAAGCGGACAGACCCAGACGATCGCGGACGACATCGTCGACCTGACCGGCATCACCGGCAGTGGCGGGAGCTGGTCCCTCGTGAAAAACGACACGGGCACGACGGTTCTCACCGGAAAGAACGCCTATTCGGGCGGCATCACGGTCAATGGCGGCGTCTTGCAGGGCAACAGTTCGAGCCTGCGCGGCAACATCAGGTTGACCTGGCAGTCGCAGAATCCAGCCCCCGGGTCGGTCGTATTCGAGCCACGATCCGCCGATCCTTTCTATAGCGGCAACATCACCGGCTCCGGCAGCCTCATCAAGATCGGCGCCGAAAAGTTGGTGCTGAGTGGCGTCAACACATATACCGGAGGAACGACTGTCCAGGCCGGCACCTTGCAGGGCTCGACCGCGAGCCTGCAGGGCAACATCCAGAACAACAGCGCCCTCATCTTCAGCCAGGACTTCGACGGCACCTATGGCGGCAACATCACGAGCGGCGGGCCCCGCACCACGCTCACCAAGCGCGGCGGCGGCAAGGTCAATCTCACGGGCACTGTCGACGCCGGCCTCACCACGCTTTGGGAGGGTGGCCTCGCCGTCAACGGCAGGCTGAGCGGCAACGTGTTGCTGAACGGCGGCGTGATGAGCGGTGTCGGCAACATCACTGGCGACATCACCCAGAATGGCGGCGAGATCGCCCCGGGCAACTCGATCGGCAACCTCACGATCAACGGCAACCTCACGGTCAACCGCGGCACGTTCGAGTTCGAGATCAGTCCCAGCAGCAGCGACCGCATCACCATCGTCGGCGCGGGCCATAGGGCATCGCTGACAGCCGGCACCCTCCAGGTCGTCGCGCAGCCCGGCACTTACGTGCCGAACACTCGCTATACGATCGTCTCCGCACCGGCCGGTGGTATCGCCAGCTTCGGCGACCTGACTGGCGGTGTCGGCTTCCTGACACCGACGCTCAGCTACGATACCAGCAACCTCTATCTTACCCTGGTGCTCCTCCCCGACGCTTTCCGCTCGGCCGGCCAGACGGCCAACCAGCAGGCCATCGGTGGCGCCCTCGACAGCATCGCCGCCGGCGGCGATGTCGGCGGTCTCGTCACCGCGATGGCAAACGTGCCCACCGTCCAGGGCGCCCAGGCCCTGCAGGCCTTGAGCCCGGAACCCTATGCCGACTTCGGCACGCTGAACGTGCGCGCAGCCCAACTCTTCATGAACGCCGTCGGCCAGCAGCTCGCCTCCGGCCGCGGCCTCGTCGCGACCGGCGGCACCAGCGTGGCGCTTGCCCAGCCGTGCGAGGTCGCCTGCGATGCCGACGCTCCCTCCAGCCGCCCGCTGCGCGCCTGGATCGCCGGCATCGGCGGCGCCGGCAGCATACCAGGCGACGGCAACGCTTCCGGCCTTACCTATAATTTTGGCGGCACCGCCGTCGGCATCGACTATCGCCTCGACCCGCGGTTCCTGGTCGGCATTGCCGCCGGCTACTCCCACGGCACACAGTGGGCCGGCGGCTTCCAGGGCAACGGCACCGCCGACACCTTCAGCGCCGCGCTCTACGGCTCCTACACCGAGGGTCGCTTGTATGTCGACGCGCTGGCCGGCTATGCCCATGCCGACAACCGCCTGACGCGCCCGGTGGCGATCCCCGGCTTCGCCCCGCAGGTCGCCAGCGGCCGCACCAGCGCCGACCAGGTCCTCGGCCAGCTCGAGGCAGGCTACAGCTTCGGCCTTTACGCCCCGGCAAAGGCGACGCTGACACCCTTCGCCCGCCTGCAGGTGGCAAGCGCCAGCCAGGCAGGCTTCACCGAAAGCGGCGTCAGCCCGTTCAATCTCGCCGTTTCACCGCAAAACACGACCTCTGCGCGCAGCACGCTGGGCGTCGATCTCGCCGGCGCGATCGAGGTCGGTGCACGCTCGCCGCTCGCCCTCAAGCTGCGGCTGGGCTGGACGCACGAATATGCCGACACGGCACGGCCGATCACGGCCGCCTTCGCCAGCGCATCAACCAACGCTTTCACCGTGCTGGGCGTCCCGCCGCCACGCGATAGCGCCCTCGTCGGCCTCACCGCCAGCCTCGCCGTCTCGCAATCGACCTCGCTCTATCTCGGCTACGATGGCGAGCTCGGCGGCGGCGCCGACAACCACGCCCTTTCCGCCGGCCTCACGATCGTCTGGTGAGCCGTGCATCCGGGCGGACCGTGCGGCCGCTCGGTTCCCTTGGCCATCGGTCCCCTGCGCCGCAAGACTTCATTCCGGTCAACAGTGAATGGCCGCCTGCGCATGTAGGGAACGTGGAAAAGCGAAGCGGAAGCAGAACAGCGGGCTACGTATTGTTGTCGCAAAAAGTGACTTTCGGCACATAGCGGATCGGTTTGTGCCATGTGAATGGATAGACCGAGCGGGCCTGCTGCGGGCCTTAGTGTGTGGTGGATCGAGCAGTGCTGAAATGCACCTCGAACAGGGCAGGCCTGCTCTCCCTCTCTCCCGTCGCCACTGCTGGCCCGCCAGTGGGTGCGCCGAGGGGCACCCCGGCAGAGGTGCTCGGCCTTGCGGGCTTTCCAATAAAAATTCCGAACCTCACGATGCACGCTCGCTCCGCAATCCCCCCCGGTGAACTCATGCCAGCCCCCGTACGCTCGTGCGCACTCACGGAACAGAGAGGAACACGAGCACGCGCCAACACGCATGGAATTGATCATCACACGTAACGGTCGATTTCCACGTTGCACCCCTCCTCTCCCGGCAAACAGGGGGTGTGTAGATGCATCGAGCGGTCGTTTGCATGTCGCGTTCGAGCAAGGAGCGCGCGGCACGAACAACGCCGACCGGGCCTGCTCCAGCGGGTTCGGCCACGGCGTCACCGACAATGCCGCACATGTCACCATCTCGAACATGTGGACGAGGCCGATGCTCTTTCCCTCGCCAAGACACACTGCGGCAAGTACGGGAAGATCGCCCACTTCAATCGCATGCAGCGGCTATCGAGCCACAGTTGATGGCGCGAGGAACACGCAGTTCCAAGAAGAGATGAGGGGCTCCAAGAAGAGATGAGGGGCCTAAGAAGAGATGAAGGCTTCAGGAAGAGATGAGACCACTGGCGGGCCTGCAGTGGCTTCACGGGATTGTAGCAGCCGCGCCCGCCCAGCTGTCCACCACAGGCCCGCGACGGACACGAGCAGCCTACCGATTTGCATTGCACAGGCGATGGTGCAACGTGCAGAAAGTAATCTCTTTCACGTCATCAGTGTCGCGCTTACTTGACCATGCCTCCCCCTGCCCCACACCCATCGTGGACAACCCGAGCAAGCCATCATGCCTCCGGCATGAAGGGTATGGATCGAAAAAGTCGCCTCGCTGCTGCGGCAGGCTACCTTGGGAGAGACCGACGCCGACCAGGCTTCCGACCAGACGTTTGCGAATTCCGCCCATGTGGGCAGAGGAGCGCCAGACCGCTTGCCTAGAGCTGCCGGCGACGGATTGTCTCCGCGAGCTCGGCGAAGGATTCTGCAATCCCGTCACCGGTCTTCGCGCTCACGTAGTTGACATTCGAAGGGGTGAGTTCGCCGATCGGGCCAACACTGCCCACCGACTTTGCGAGATCGATCTTGTTCACGAGCGCCTTGTAAGGTCTTCCCGGGAACCTCGCCTCAAAGCCGCGAGCGAACTCGACCATGCGCGGGACCGTCTGCGGCCGCGTGACGTCAGACACGATGATCGCAGCCGAAGCGCCCATGATGTAGACGGTCTCGAAGATGCGTGTCCCGAAATCGCCATCGGTGTCCCAGAGTACGAGACGAGTCGGCTCGCCCCCGCCGACCGCGTCGATCGGAACGTCGTAGCTGAGTACCTCGACGCCGAGCGTCGTCTTGTATTGGCCATCGAAGCGGTCATGCACGAGGCGGTACAGGATCGATGTCTTACCGACCCCCATGTCGCCGAGCAGCATGACTTTCGCCGTAAGCATCATCGCGTGGGTTCGCCACGAAACACGTTCTCGAAGGTGACCCGGCGATTGCCGTCATTCGGCCCGGTCTTGTCGGAGATTGGCATCGACGCTGCGCGCGAGACGACGAGCAATCGCGAAGGCTCGATCCCGAGGGCGGTCAGTTTCTGCACGACCACCTCTGCTCTTCGGCGGGCGAGCGCTCTGTTGCCGGCCTCCGATCCGGTGTCGTCTGTGTATCCGACGACACGGACCTCCAAATCGTTGTTCTCAAGCAACGCCGCAAGCTGCCGAATCTGCCGATCGGCTTCCTCCCTGTCGGTAAATTCGTCGTCAATGCCGAAGAAGATCGCCGTCGAGGCCATGAAGCGACTTAGGCGCTCCGCCGGGCTATCGACGGTCGACTGCAGCTTGGCATATTGCTGGCTTCTGGATCTCGCTTCCTCCGCAATCGCCTTGTGCACCTCGTCGAGACTTGCCTGCAGGCGTGCGAGCGACTGCTGCGTGGCAGCGGCATCGGTGCGCGAGGCGGTCCACTGTTCCAGCCCCGGCACGACGCCGATGCGGTCAATGATCCGGTAGGGCGCGGCAGCCTTGGCCAGCGCATCCATCACAGCCGCGATATTCACCTGGCTCGGCTCGATTCCCCGGACCGTGAGGCTCCGACCAGGATGATCGAAGTCCAGGCGCAACGGAAACGATGTCAGCGAGGGTTGCTCGTCGGCGAGCTGCTGCAGCGCCGCGGTCGCCCGCCGCTCCAGCATCGTGCGGGTCACGGACAACACGGCCCACCAGCCGAGCAAAGCGATCGCCAGACCAGCGAGCACAAGCAGCGCAGCCCGTCCTCCCCGGTTCCCCTTCTTGCGGGAGCGCGGATCGGCTTCGATGGAGGTCGCCAGCGACGCCAGCGCAGCGCTATCGCAGGCTGAGCCGCGATCCATACTTTCGATCGTATCGAAGAAAAGGGCATTGATCCTGGAGTCGTCAGCGGGCCGCAAGGGACCGACGCATTCCGCCGCGAGGATGAACCGAGGTGACGCGCGAAGCACCAGTTCCCGTCCACCGAAGTCGAGCTTCTGCAAATTGCCTTCTTCGGCCAGTGCTTGCACGGAGAATTCCAGAATTGCCGCGACCATCGCGCTGAGCAAGTCCGCACGGTTGTCGGGGCTCGCCTCGTGCGTCCAATCCGCGACGAGGCGCCCACTGCCACGTTCGATCATGAGCAGCCGTTCGACCCGCGGCGGGCTATCCGCCAGTACGAACTCACTAATCGGGCGGCCGGTCACCAGCGACTTGACACGCCCGACCCAAAGCTCCGTCGACGTCAGGGCATTGAGGCGCTGCTCCAGGAGCGCAATCAGCTCCTTGAAGGCATTCGCCACCGCTGCACTCACCAGCCGTCCAGTGATCGGGTAGAGCGCATCGACCATCAGGTCACGCGAATTCCTGATCTCGCTCCTGATCACAGAGACGACGGTGGGTGCGATGGCATTCGCCAACTCGCGTGGTCGATCGACTTCCGCACGCTCCAGGGCGGCGACCAGGACGTCTGCTGTTGCAACCTCGAGGCGGGCGGCACTGCCTACGTATCGCTGAAGGGAAGCGACATCCGTTTCCATCGTCGCAAGACGCGCCGTCTCCGTTTGAAAGAGCATCGTCTTGAGCTGCTCGATTTCGCGGTTCTGGCGGGCGGCAGACGTCATACCATTACCCTGTACGGCTGGAGCCCATTCTGGTGATGCTGGTGCCAAGCTCCGAGATCGCGGCCCCTATGTCTCTCTGCGCAGCCAGTCGCTTCTGCTCCGTATCTCGCTCAAGCTCCGATACCTTCGCATGGAGAGCTGCCAGCTCCTTTGAGAATTCCGCCTGGAGCTTCTTGAGTGAAGTCTCCATCTCTTCGCGTAGACCCGACAGGCTGCTTTGGATCGACCGCTGAGCTCCGCCAAACAGAAGTTCACGGACCTGATCGATTGTCGCCTCGGAAGGCACTGCCTCTTCCGGTCCACTGGCCAAAGCCGCTCTGGCTGGGCCTCTTTCAGTGTGCTCGTTGCCTTTCATCGTCATTCCCCACTCGTTCTCCCTACTGGGCTATGGTCTTTATGGCCAACTCCGTCCGATTCCTCACCTCACACTTTCTCAGGATCGTGCTCACGTAGTTCTTTACCGTACCCTCGGCCAGGTGAAGCTGTTTGGCGATCTCGCTGTTGCTCTTGCCTTCCATGATGAACTGGAGAATCTCGTTCTCCCGCTCAGTCAAGCTTTCGCCAACCGCCTGGCTCGCCGATGCGCGCCGCGGACGCAACCGTTTGAACTCGTCGAGAATTCGCGCAGCCACGCTCGCCGAGAGCGCGGCTTGACCGTTCGTTACCGCCCGGATGGTCGCTGCGATTTCCTCGATCCTGGCGTCTTTCAAGAGATAAGCCTTCGCGCCGGCACTGACAGCATCGAAGATCAGGTCGTCCGCCTCGAAGGTGGTCAAGACCACGATGCTCGTCGTCGGGAACTCGCGAAGAATCCGCTGGGTCGCCCTAATGCCATCGAGACGCGGCATCTGCAGATCCATCAGAACGACATCAGGTCGATATCGGCGCGCATACTCGATCGCCTGCTCCCCGTCGGCCGCGCCTTTCAGGACCTCGAAGTCGCCGTTCTGCTGGGCGAGGAGCGTCGCCAGCGCTTCCCGGATCAACGCCTGATCTTCCGCGATCAGCACACGGATCCTTTTGCCTTGCCGGCGCGGCTCCGTCATCCCCCCGCCCCCGCACCGGCATCTGAGAGAGTGTTCGAGGATGGCACCGCCTGAGGCAAGGTAACCGGCAATGACACACGGACCAGCGTGCCCTCCTGGGGCGAGCTCTCAACAGAGCACTCTCCGCCGACGAGCTCGGCGAGCTCAGCCATGCCGATCAGACCGAAATGGCCGGGCTTGGCGACAGTCGGGTCGAAACCGCGTCCATCGTCGCCGATCTCGACAATCAGCCTCTTGTCACTCTCGGCCGCATGAAACCGGACATGTCGCGCCTTCGCGTGCGCCTCGACGTTGCGCAATGTCTCGCCGAGAATGCGCTGAACCGTCACACCATGGGTGCGCAGCCCGTCCGAGGCTCCCTCGCCGATATGTACCGAGACCTCGATGCCGGTCCGCTCCGAAAAGTCGGACAGCATTCCCTCGACATCTGGGGCGACATCGAGCTCGTCGGGCATTCTGAGACGAGCAATGGCATCGCGTACACGCGCCAATCCGCTGACAGCCGCTTCCTCCGCCGCCGCCAAGCCCTCGGAGACGCGCTCCCGGTCGGTCGACAGGAAGTGCCGGATCATCCGGATCTGGATCAGGAGCGCGACAATCGAATGCGCAAGCGTGTCATGAAGATCGCGCGCCAAGCGAAGGCGCGTTCGCGCAAGCGAGGCGAACCGTACCTCCGAATTCGCCGCTTCAAGTTGCTGCTCCATCACGCGCCGGGCACGGCGCTCGGTTCCGAGGAGAATCTCGACTTGGCGGGCTGCGAAATCGGGAACCACGACTATGGTGTAATGCGACCGCTCCATATTCCAGAGCACGGCAGCCGTCACAGGGTGATCCAGCCCGGACGACGCGCCGCGTATGCCCGACAGAGCGATTATGCTCCGCTTACCTTCAGCCAGGGCGGCCAGCTCCGCCTCCATCCCGACCAGAAGTATACACTGGCAACAGTCCCCGCCGATCGGCGGGAGCCAATCGACCAGGCGTCCAACCTTGCACTGAATGGTTCTGTCCGCTCCGACAACGGCCAGCCCCAAGACGTCGGCTTCTACGGTCGACAGCAGCTCAGCGCCAAGGTCGATCAATCGCTCCAAATACCCAGCTCCCAGCGACTACCCAGACTATGTCGTAAGCCTTCAGCAACTGCAAAAGAATATGACTTTCGTCACTCGCGATTCTGACGTTCGCCATATGTGCCCGCTCGGCGAGACCCGCTACTTTCACGCCAAAGAGGAACACTCAGTACGCTCGAGCCGGTTGTGCCTATGAAGCAGGCCACCAGGAGGACCTAGGCCAGTGCTGGAAGAGTTCAAAAAATTCGCGATGCGTGGCAACGTTGTCGATCTTGCCATCGGCGTGATCATCGGTGCGGCCTTCGGTAAGATCGTGTCTTCGCTCGTCGACGACATAATCATGCCGCTAATCGGCTGGATCTTCGGCGGGCTCGACTTCTCCAACTACTTCATCGGTCTCACATCGGCCTCCAGCCAGGCGGCCACCTATGAAGCTGCCAAAAAGGCAGGGGCCACGCTGGGCTACGGGACCTTCATCACCGTCACGGTGAATTTCCTCCTCATCGCCTGGGTGCTCTTCCTCGTGGTGCGCGGCCTCAATCGCCTCTCGCGGAAGGCAGAGGAGGCTCCGCCTCCACCTCCTCCCCCGTCGAAGGAGCAGATGCTCCTGACAGAGATCCGCGATCTTCTGAAGGCAAGAAACTGATGCCTGGGTCAGGGAGACCCGCACCCCGAGAGGAGACGACAGATGTCTAAATCGATGCTTGCCGTTGCTTCCATCTTCACCTGCATTTTCGCCACGGCCACCTACGCGCAGTCCGCGTCCACCACCGCTCCGTCGGCAACGTGCAAAGCTCAGGCGACTGACAAGAAACTCGCCGGCGCCGCCCTCACGAGCTTCATGAAGAAGTGCGAAGGCGATGCGGCCAAGGCCTGCGATACGGCCGCCGCCGACAAGAAGCTGGGCGGCGCGGCCAAGGCAAGCTTCACCAAGAAGTGCCTCTCCGACTCCATCGGTCGCTGAGCGCGGTTATCTCCACTCGTGCTGGGAGGACATGGAATGTCCAAGCTCTGGATCTTGGCGATGGCGGCAATCAGTTTGGCCACAGCATCCCCTGCGATGGCGCAGAAAACGGGAACCGATACGAGCAGGACGACCAAATCGGTTTCGACGGAGCCAGTCGGAAAATCTGGCGAAATGGTAGACATCAATTCAGCTTCCAAAGACGAACTACAGGAGCTGAAGGGTGTCGGCGCCACGCGCGCCAATGCGATTATCAAGGGCAGGCCCTACAAGAGCGCCGACGAGTTGGTGCACAGGAAGATCCTGCCGCAGAATGTCTATGACGGCATCAAGACAAAGGTCGTTGCCAAGGCGGCGGCAACATCGGCCAAGGAAGCGGATGCGAAGCCCGCTTCGCCAACGCCATTGCGCACGAGAGCGACGGGCGAGGACCGGCCGACTGCGGCGAAGGCCGCGAAGGCCGCTCCGGCAGACGAGTTCAAGGCCGAAACCGAGGCCCGGAAGCATTGCCCAAGCGATACGGTGGTCTGGGTCAATACCGACTCGAAGATCTATCACTACAACGGTGCAAGCGATTACGGAAAGACGAAGCAAGGCGCGTACATGTGCCAGAAAGAGAGCGACGCTGCCGGTTTCCGGGCAGCTCGCAACGAGAAGGCGCCGGCGAAGAACTGATCCGCGAGAACGCCATATCGAGTGATGGTCTTGCCGAGCCACGGCAGGGAGGGCGCTATGGGCTTCCTGGACATCCTGTTGGACAAAGGTTTGAGTGACTTCGTTCGACGGTTCGAACAGGCCGGACATGGCGATGCGATCAATTCGTGGATCGGCAGCGACGCCTGGCAGGAGATTGCGCCGGCCGACCTGGCAAAGGTCGTCGGTTCCGAGAAGATCGATGCACTGGCCGAATACGCCGGACTGTCACGTGAGGACCTGCTTGCAGGCCTCAGCCGGCATTTGCCGGAATTCATAAGCAAGATCACTCCGAACGGGCAGCTGCCCGGCAACAAATAGCGTCCACACCGCCGGAATGCCTCATACGGGCGGATGTGGGGACATCAAGCAGTGCCGAAGCAAGGCAGGAGGACAATATGGCGTTGATGGATATTCTGAACGAGTTGCAGGCTGGGTCGAGCGGCCAACCGGCAGCGGCTGGCGAAGCGAGCGGCTCCGGACTTTCTCCAGTCATGTTGGCACTTCTGGGGCTGGTCGCCGGCAAGGCGGTCGGTGCCGGTCAGCCGCAGGCAGCGACCGGCGGCGAGGCTCCAACCGGAGGCCTGCTGGGCGGATTGCTCGGCATGGGCGGCGGCCTCGAGGGCTTGATGAAAGGAGGACTCGGCGGATTGCTGTCCGGCGAGAGTGGCGCAAGCGCGCTGGGCACAGGCTTAAGCGATCTTATTCGGCAGTTCGAGCAAGCCGGGCACGGCGAGACGGTCAATTCGTGGATCGGCACCGGCACCAATCAGTCGATTGCGCCGACCGACCTGGCAAAGGTCATCGGTTCCGACAAGATCGATGCGCTGGCCGCCCAATCTGGACTGTCGGGCCAGGAGTTGCTTGCAAGCCTTAGCCAGCATCTGCCGGAGTTCATTAACAAGCTCACCCCAAGCGGACAGTTGCCCGGCAACGGATAGAGCCTGCGACGGCTCGGGACCACCCCGTCTGTCCTTCGGAGAGGCATCGATCGCATCGATACCGACTGGACAAGACCCAGAGACGCCTTTGACCCCGCGACTGGCAAGGTGTCTCAACCTCGAGTGACAGGCCTGCTTCGCGTGGCAGGCCTGTATTGGCGTGGTTTGTGCTCTCGCGCTGCTGGCTCTTTGTCTGGTTGATCCTTGAGAACGCGATCGGCGCGCGGTGAGGAACCATCTCCATGTCGCCGTAGCGGCCATCGGTTGTGTTGCAGCTTCGCCTGGACCTGGACCGCCCTTGCGGCCGCGCCTCGACATCGGCCGGGCGGCAAGCGCGTTTGACGGCATTCCCATCGAAGAAATACGACGCGGGTACACCCAGCACCTTGGCGAAGTCGAACAGCCGGCTCGAACCGGCCCGATTAGAACCACGCTCGTATTTCTGGACCTGTTGAAAGGTAAGCCCGACGGCGTTGGCGAGTGTCCTCCGACTCATGCCCGAGAGCGACCGCCGTTGGCGAATGCGCATGCCAACGTGAACGCCGCCCGGGGGTGCCAGGCGTCTTGTTCTTCCCTCTTCCTATCGACGACATGGCACATTGGATCCTTATGCCGCCTTATGCATGACTAAACTCGATGACGGCTACTGATGCCGGGCGACCGTAAAGTCAGCCAGCTTCTTCTTGCCGCCTTTCAGAGCGGCGACAAGCCAGCGCGGGCGATTGCCACGACCTGCCCAGGTTTCTTTTGGGTTGGCCGGGTTGCGGTATTTTGGGGCCAAGGTGCGCTTCGTAACGCCATTCCGGGGTTTCGGCGTTCGGCCATCTGCCTTTACCGACGCAGAGATCTTATCGAGCCGCTTGAGGGATGCCTCCAGCCGGCGGCGCTCCTCGCCAATTCGAGCATCGATCGCCGCTTCGACCTTGGCCTTGATTGCCAAAAGCTCGTCGAAGTTCATCGAGTCGATCCGCTTAATCGCTGTAGCCTGCTTCATCTCGCACCATCATCTAAACGCAATGCCCCCGCTCTCGCGAATTGGTCTAGCTTTACTAATTGTGAGGTGCAAGCAGGTGAAATACCATTGAGGCTGCGGAAACATAGGTCAAATCAAGCTCTAGCGATTGCAGCTCGCATGAGTCGCACTGACTTGGCCGATCAAAACCCTTCGCTATTGCCGAGCGCCAGCGCGATCCCTTGACAGAAAGTGTCCAAAAGATCGCCATCCCGATCGCTTTTCCTGTCGCTGATCCGGAAGCTCTCCACCTGATCGACAAGGTGGCTTTTTCGACTTCTCTTTGTATCGCGACGTCTTGTTGAAAGCATGGTCCGAGTATTTGACGCGCTCGTGGTGGGCATAACCGAAAACGTTGATAGCCCGTTCGTCCTTGCCCAGAGCGGTCAGCTTCGACGCGATCAGGCTTGCAGGAAAGCCTCGCCTCAGGGCCTGCTGCAACAGGATCGTCCCGGAGTTCTTGTCTTCAATCCAGGCGCCGGTATACCCTCGGCGGGCGCGGCAGGCCTTCGCGCTGTCACCTTCCCCGCTTGACCTCTTTCAACAATCTCGATGGGCGGCAGTGGAAGCCGATCGATCGTTTCCAGCGCGCTTTCCTTCCGGATGGGCTGCTGGCGAGCGGGATTGCCGCTTTGGCCCCTTTTCACAGCGTGTCCTTGTGGGCGGACGCTTGTAGCCAACCTCATAGGGTTTTGATGCGACTGCCCCTTCGCGGAACATCCTCTCATGGGTTCTTCTTTGATGGAGCGATCGCTTATCTCCGGTGCGCCGCTCGCGGCGACTGGGCTCCCCGCTATGCTTGGCTACATGCAGAAGTATGATCCTGGCGCCGATAGGATGATTAAATTGGCAGCACCATGCCCTAAAGTGGTCCGGCGTCGGTCTTCAGCATGAGATCGGCAAGACGCACAAATTCTTCTTCGACGTGGTCAATGCCGAGGGCGGCGGGATCAAAGACCACAAGATCGAGTTCATCTCCTACGACGATGGCTTCACGCCACGGCGCACGGTCGAGCCGGTGCACAAGATGGGCAATTGGGCTTTCCAGATCGGCTTCGCATCATTCTTCTGGAGTTCCACCGGTACCTCTTCCTACGCCACAGCCACCTTGTGCACCCTGTTCGCGTTCGAACGGCGCCGCTCGAGCCTCTCGACAAGGCTGTCAAGCTCGGCACGATCGGTTGCAGTGAGGCTCGACCCCGGAGCACGCTGCATCGGACACTTGATGGCGCCCCGACGGAAGAGCACTTCCTTGCGCAACGCGAGCCCCATGCCGGGTTGCTGTTCGTGCCGCACCAGAGGGAGGTAAATGTCGAACAGATCTTCGGCTTCATCTGCGTGCCCCTTCGCAAATAGCTCGTAGACCTGCACCAGCATCTCGGGCCAGGCAAATCCGGTCATCGCACCGTCGGCGCCGCGACGCAGCTCCTGGGGTAGGTACAGACCACCATTGCCCACCAAAATAGAAACGCGCCGACGGCCTGGCTTCTTCTCCAGTTCCCGAACATGCGTGAGCTTCGCCAGGCCCGGGCAATCTTCGTGTTTCAGCATCACCAGCTGCTTGAACTCGTCTACTAGCCGCGCAAACACGACGGCCGGCATGAAGACACCGGTAGTCTGCGGGTAATCCTGATAGGCAACCGGCACGTCCGGTCCCAGGGCCTGGAAAACCTGCGTATAATAGTTGTAGAGGGCCGCGTCCCCCCTGAGGCCGGGCGACGGCGCCACCATGACGCCCGCCGCACCTGCATTCATGGCCTCATGCGAAAGGCGCCGCAAATTCTCGATGCCTGCATGGCTTACACCCACAATGACCTGCCGGCCCTGTGCCCGACCTATCACTCGCTTCACGACTTGCAGAGATTCCTCCGCCGTCAGCTTGTGAGCCTCGCCCATCATTCCAAGAAGCGTGAAGCCATGGACTCCGCAGCCAAGATAGAAATCGGTCAGCGTATCGACACTCTGCAAATCGAGCGCACCGTTTTCGGAGAACGGAGTGGCCGAGATGATAAATACACCTTTTGCCGACTCGTCGAGTTTCATTGCGCTTCCTCAGGCCTGAACGTCGGTATGCGTTACGCATGAGGTAGCGAGATCATGGCCGGGACGTAAAGATCAGAAATTAGTTTTCGGTTCGGCAAACTTTTAGGAGCCAGATCTCAGCGTCCTTTTGTCGAACGCATTGCCCACTCCTCCAATGCAGAGGTCAGTTCCTTGAGGCAGAGAGACGTGGCCATATTGGGCACACCCTCCTCGCCGATGCAGCAGCCAAGGGCGGCTGACGAGACTTTGGCATCTCGGACCGGTATGTAGACCAGGTCGGGTCGCGCGGGATCCGGTCCCCACACGAGCGATACCTGGCAACCGATGCCCAGCCCCTTCGCGACGAGCAATCCAATCAGCTCGAAGGAATTAGTCGAGACATTATAGGCGGGTTTGATCGCGACTCGTTCAAACAGCTCGTTGAATACCCTTCGAGTATGCGAATCCGCGCTCGGCAAGATAAAGGTTTCATCTACCAGATCCGATACGCGCACCGATTCCTGCTTCGCCAATCGATGGCTTTTGTGGACGGTGATGCAGACTCTCAATTTGAAGGACAGCACCTTCTGCATACCGCCCCTTGGTTCGATGGCATAGCCCACGATGATATCGGCTTCGTTCCGGAGAAGTATTTCCACGAGAGCATTGGAGTTCGCGACGATGATCTCGAAGGTGATACGCGGATACTTCTTGCTGAACTCGCTTATGAACACGGGCAGCATTTCGCGAGCGACCGTCTCGTTCAACCCGACGCGAACATTGCCGGTATGCATCCCCTGCAGGATGTCGATCTCCAAGCGCGCGCTACTCAATTCCTTCATTGCGCGCCTGAGGCGATAAAGCAGCGCTTCGCCTGCCGCACTCAACCTTAGTCCATTGCGACTCCGAATGAACAGCTTTGCGCCGAGTTCCTCCTCGAGCAGTTGGATCTGGCGCCGAATGGCTGAGCCGGCAATGTGTATCTTTTCCTCGGCCACCTGAAACGAGCCATACCGCGCCACTTCATAGAAATAGCGAAGCGCAGTCGTATTGATGAAGTTCGGCAGCAGACCGAGGGCCATAGCGGAAAACTCTACTACGTCGAGGCCAACCGATAAACCTACCGTCTCGCACGTCTAGCCAATCACCCAGAAACGTGCACGATAGTCAGACAACCGCGGCTGTCGGCAGTCGCGGCGCGGGCCGATGCTCCTGCCAACCTGCCGCGCACTCATATGCGTGCCCAGCACGCAACAGCAGCGCCTCGTCGTTCCGGCGGCCAACAAGCTGCAGAGCAAGCGGCAACCCTTGCCGGCCGAACCCGCAACAGACGCTCAATGCAGGATGGTCGCTCACATTGAAAGGAATCCCATAACTTGGCTTTTCAATGAAGCCCCATTTTTCGACGCTTTCGAGGGGCGCCGCCTCGCCTGACTGGATTGCCGAAATCAGGATATCGTTGTCTTTGAAGACGATGTCGAGCGCCTCGGCCAAGCGTAGCCTCTTGGAATTCGCCTGCACGTAGTCGGCGGCGTCGATCAGACCGCCGAGAAGAAGGGCATCGCGCAGTGACTCCCCATAGAGATGGATCCGCTCCCGCAGCCAAGGCTCGTGGAATGCGAAGGCTTCCGACAGTAGCAGAATCATGCCGACGGCATTCCATTCCTCAAGCGGAGGAAGTGCCACATTGCGTATTCTGCATCCACGACTACGGAATACTTCAATTGCCTCATCTATGGCGGTGATGCCGTCGCTGCTAATCGGCGCATCCTTCGAAAAGAAGTGGCGAATTACGCCAATGCGAATTCCGCGCAAGTCGGTATCCAGGGCCGGGAACGGTTCACTGGATGAGCGCCTTGAGCCGGCGGAAGAAGACATGGCTCTGTAGACAGAAGCGCAATCCTCGACAGTCCAGCCGAACGCCCCCACCGCGTCCAGGCTGGGCGACAAGGGAAAGACACCGCGACGATCCACCCTGCTCTGGCTCGGCTTTAAGCCAGCCACGCCGCAAAGCGCGGCTGGGCTGCGTACCGAGCCCGCCGTATCCGTCCCAACGGCGCCCAACACCATGCCCGTCGCCGTCGCAACAGCGGCACCGCTGGACGACCCCCCGGCGAACCGGTCCGGATTCCACGGATTACGGGCGGGTGGCCCAGGCGGTCCCCACGTCGGAGTACCGAAAGCGAACTCATGAGTGGTCAACTTGCCGACGATGATTGCGCCCGCTTCGACCAACTTTCGAACAACGACGGCGCTCTTCGTCGGGACATACCCTTCAAGCTGGCGCGACTGCGCCATGGTCGCGACGCCCTCAACGTCGATCACGTCTTTGATGCCTACGGGAATTCCATGTAATGGGCCGCGCCACCTGCCGGCCAGGATCTCGCGATCAGCAGTCCGCGCCTCGGTTCGCGCCGCCTCGATCAGAGGCGTGACGAAGGCGTTCAGCATTCCGTCCAGAGCCTCGATTCTCGATACACACTGCTCCAGCAGGGCGGACGGCAAGATTTTTTTTGCCCGGATCTTCCGCGCTGCCTCCGTCAGGCCTGGAATCTCGTTCATTTGAGCTTTAACGCCCAATACGCCTAGGGCATGGCGACGGTACGTCCGAGCGGACCAGATCCTTCATCTTCTGAAGTCGGGCTGCTGCAGCAGTGAGCTCACTGACCTGCTGTTCCGACAAAAGAATGCCGTGCCCGGCAAGGCGTTCAACGACCGCTGGCCGTACGTCAGTCGATCTGGCTACATGGTCACTCGCGGCCATTGCAGTTTTTCCGCCACGCTTGAAAATCAGCCATAGACTGTTCAGTGGCGGGATAAAGCCCGATTACCGTGCGCCCGCGAGCCACCTCCTGCGAGGCAAAGATTTCGTACTCCGTCTGCTCGTACGCTATCTCTGCGATCTCATTTGCGATCTCCATCGGCAGAACGACGATGCCATCTCGATCACCGACTATGATATCGCCAGGGTAGACCGCGACGTCGCCACAACCGATTGGAACGCCGGCCTCGACCGCGCTCAGATAGCCAAAACTCGGCGCCGGCACCGCACATCGCTGATAGACAGGAAACTCAAGCGCCTCGATATCCAATGTATCGCGAAACCCGCCATCAGTGACGATACCAGCGCAACCGCGCGCCTTCAGGCGACCGATCAGCAGATCGCCGCACGAGCAGCCGCGCGTCTCGCTTCGCGTATCCATCACCAGGACGTGACCTGTCGGGCATTCCTCGAAGGCGCGCTGGTGCACGTTGGCCGTGGTACCGTACGAGGCCTGGTTGCCAGCGTCTTCGCGCATTGGAACAAACCGCAAGGTGTACGCTTCGCCAACCATACGCGGCTGGTCCTTCGAAAGTGGCAGTATGCCCTTCGGCCAGACACGCTTTATACCTTTTCTGTATAGACACGTGGTGAGTGTCGAAACGCTCACCTGCCGAAGCTTCTCGCGATTGATAGACGTCAGCGCCACCGTCCTGCCCTTTGCTCAAAGCGGAATGGCTATCAATGTATCCACTTGCGATGCATCGAGCACCACTGTTCGTGACCGAAACCGGCAGGCGCCATTCTCAGATACGATTTCATCGTGGAACACGCCTGCCGCGAACAGAGTCATCCTGCCATCCAGCATCGTGCGCACGCACATGAAGCTGGTCTCTGCCCTAATGCCGTCGGGCGAATCCCCGACAGTACGTGAGTCCGACAGGATGTGACGATAATAGTGCGGCTCGAAGACGTTCGCCTTCTCGATTGCCTCCACGCGGTCATAGAGCATGGCGCGGTTGTCGCAGAGCATGATCGAAAGCGGCATGTTCTGCTCTTCGTTCTGCCTAGTCGTTATCCGGTACAAGCAAGGATCGGTGAAAAAAGCCGGCCATTTCGACAACTCCAGAGCATCGATGGCGCAAGCGTAGTCGACGATAAGTCGCCTTGCCTGAGACTCGGAGACCAGAGCCGATTTGGTTTCACCCATGACTAGAGCCCCATCAGCGCGCGATAGCCTGTCCAGAAACCGCGCACGCTGCCTTCCGAGACACGCGATCCAGGGATCGGCTCTATTCCATGGCCACCCATCTCGACAACAGCCGCCTTGTCGAGGTCTCCCGCAATGCCTTTCTGGACCAGACCGCCAATCATTCCGTCTTCCATGGCGATGAGGCCTGCCGGTCCCATCATATTCGCTTGCTTGAGCCGACCCTTGAGCTTTCGCTCATCGTCATCGTCATAGCCGAACGCGATCCATCGGAGCTCCGCCTCGTGTGTCCCTTTCGGCACGATCGTACGAACGGCCAGGCAATTCCTGAGCTGCTGCAGTACGAAGTTCGGGAATATGGTCTGAATCGTCATGCTTATGCCGTCGCCAAAATCGTCCCAGATGTCGGTCATCGACGTATCGCGCAACCCATGGCCGTAAGCGGTAACTTCAGCGGATCGGAGTTCCTTGCCTTTGTACACGGCATCTCCCCGATCGGTGCTCAATTTGGAGTAACTGATGTGCGACCATCCCCGAGAGCCCATCACGATCCCCCCTTCCATCGTCAGGCGATCCTGTTTCATCACACCGTTGAAGGCATGAAGAATTGAGGCATGGTAAGGGTCTTTGACGTTCTCGATATACAGCTTCCAGTTCGATGGAAGCCGCTGACTATACTGTCCGAGTATTCGGAGAGGCTTTCCGCAAACACGCTTGATGTTGGCGATGAGATCAGCACCGACATATTCCTCGAAAGGAGGAGTGTCGTCGTTGAGGGTGCCGAAGATCAGCCCATTGCAAATGTGAACGCGTAGCTTCTGCAGGCCATGTTCTTCCTTTTTGAAGGTCTCGGCCATACCACCCTTGCCGGCGACGCCCCGTTCGAACGCGGCTGAAATCATCTTGCCGTTCAGGCCAAAACACCAATTGTGATAGATACAAAGGAAGCGACTCACCTTTCCTTGTGGGACATAGGCAAGCGGCGTGCCCTTGTGCGAGCAACGATTGACCAGGGCGTTCACCTTCCCCTCAGCCTCTCGAACGACAATGACCGGCGTCTCGCCCACCTGGGCCAACACATACATCCCCACATCCGGGATCTGCGCTTCGAGGCCCAGAAAATGCCAAATCGGCCCGCGGAAGATCGCAGTCTGCTCGGACTCGAAGATCTCCGGGCGTGAATACACAGCGAAGGGTATCCTACGTACACCCTCCTTGGGCCAAGCAACGGGCATCATTCGAACCACCCCATGACGTTTAACAGCTCAAGACCTAATGGCCGTGGTGACGAAGGGTAAAGATCAGATTTTCGCGTATTCGCTGGCGAAATATTCGCAGCGACTCGTTCAGAGCGATACGCCAAACTCAGGTAACGCCTTCAGCAGATGGGTCGGCAAGATGCTTTTGATCAACTCGGAGCGGCATGCAGCGTCAATCGAACCGGGCACGACTCTTCTTTCGGTCCTGCGCGATCAGATCGGCCTGAAAGGAGCGAAAGAAGCCTGTGGCCGAGGTGAATGCGGCGCTTGTACAGTGCTCATAGACGACGTGCCGGTGATGTCCTGCATTACGCTCGCTTCCCGTGTCAAAGGAGAAGTGACCACGGTCGAAGGTCTGGCTGAGGAATTTCGCGATCTTCGAGAGGCTTTTGCCGACTACGGTGGATTCCAATGTGGCTTCTGCACATCCGGCCAGCTCGTCCGGGCCACCGCTCTGCTCCGCGCAGGCCTGCCTGCCGACAGGCAGAAAGCGGAGGAGATTATTCGCTATGAGATGTCTGGAAACATCTGTCGCTGTACCGGCTACAATGGAATTGTGGAAGCGATTTGGGCGACGGCGGAGGCCCGTCGACTGAACGTGGCTACATGACTGCCAACACGCGCTCTCCACTCGGTCGCAGCGTCAGGCCGCTCGACTGGGAGAAGATAACCTCCGGTCAATTCAAATACATTGGCGATCTCGCGCCCGAGGGAATGCTCTTCGGGATGATACTGCGATCGCCATACGCTCACGCTCGTATCGCATCCATCGACATGAGCGCCGCGCGGAAGATGCCCGGCGTTCATGCTGTAATTTCCTCGACGGATTTCCCTCCAGGTGCCCGTTACATCCACGACGGCGCCCAGGATCGGTCGCCATTCGCGGACGGTGTCGTGCGTTTCGTGGGGCAGGAGATTGCGGCGGTCGCTGCTGAGTCCCTCGAGCAGGCGCAAGCGGCCCTCGCAGCAATCCATGTAAAATACAAGGCACTGCCTGCGGCGTGGAATATCGATCAGGCGCTCGCAGAAGAAGCGCCGATCCTTCACGAACGCCCGACCGGTGAACCCAATATCGCACTGAAACTCGAACGCTGTTGGGGAGACATTGAGACTGCGCGAGCGGGCTCGCCTCGGCGGGTGCGAGGTACCTATTGGTTCCCGCAGCAGGCCCACGTCTGCATGGAGACAAATGCGACTGTCGCACTGTGGGAGAACGGCAAGCTCCACCTTTGGACAGGCACCCAGGCGCCGTTCTTCGTCATCAAGGAAATGGCTCAACTTCTGGAAATGGAAGTGGACGATATCGTCGTCCATGAAATTGGCGTTGGGGGAGCATTTGGCGCCAAATCACGCATTGCGGAACATGAAGCGATCACCGCCGTCCTTGCTCGCGAGGCCAAGCGCCCGGTGCGGATAGTCCTAACCCGCGCTGAAGAATTCGCCATGACGAAGACGCGACACGGCTGGCGCATAGGACTTGAGCTCCATGCATCAGAGACCGGTATGGTCCGAGCAATCGACGGCGACATCCACGTCGACAACGGCTCATATGTTCATTCGGGCTTCAGCGTGATGTCTTCAGGTCCGAAGGCGCTCGGAACGCTCTATCGCGCCGAGGCCGTTAACGTGGTGGCCCGTCTCGTAGACACTTGCAAACAGCCTGGCGGACAGTTCCGTGGATACGGCACGACGCAGGCCGTCTATGCGCTGGAATCGCTAATGGACGACCTCGCAGAGGAACTTCGAATCGATCCACTCAAGCTCCGGCTGCGAAACGCCAATGTCCCATATTCGGAAACCGTCCAAGGCGCCAAGCTCCAAACAGCACGCATGGCCGAATGCCTTAGGGCCGTCCGTACCGCACTCGATTGGGATCGTAAGAAGGCCACACCCAAGAAGGGGCGAGGGCTCGGCGTGGCGACGGGCTTCCATTCGTCCGGTACATATGCCTTTGAAGGTTCGAATCGGAACGACAGCACGATTGATCTCGACACCGCTGGCAATCTGCTGATCCGATTTGGCGGTGCTGACACCGGCACCGGCCAGCGTACGATCCTCACGCAGATCGTTTCACACAATATTGGCGTGCCACTGGAGCGCATCCGGATACTCTCGATGGAGAGCGACCAGACGCCGTACGATCTCGGTGCGTGGGGCAGCCGGGGAACGTACTATAGCGGCAATGCGGCAATCAAAGCCTGCAACGCGGTCATCGATCGTCTTGCAGTGGCCGCCACCCAATTCTTCGGCAACCGTCCTGTTCGGTTCGAAGATGGCCATGCCGTCTGTGACGATGAGAAGGTATCCATCGGCGACCTGGTTAAGGCGCATCCTGAGACTGTCGATGGCGTGCTGAGCACAACAGCGTCGTTTATCGATGAGACGTCACAGCTCCTCGACGAAAAGGGGCGCGGAAACTTCTCGGCAACGTATAGCTTTGCCGCGCACGCCGCCGAGGTCGAAGTCGACCTCAAAACCGGAAAGCTTCGCGTCGTCGATTTCGCGGCCGCGCACGATATCGGAACGGCCCTCAATCCCGTAATGGTCCACGGCCAAATCGCGGGTGGCGTTCAAATGGGCGGCGGCGCCGCGCTAGGCGAGGAAATGCTCTACGAGCAGGGACGCGTCATCAATCCAGCCTTCATGAACTACGCGATGGCGCGGGCCGGCGACCTGCCGCACATCAAGACCATCCTCGTCGAAGGAGGCGATCCCAAGGGGCCACACGGAGCCAAGGGTATAGGCGAGTTATGTAATACGCCACCCGCCCCGGCCATCGCCAATGCCGTCTACGATGCAACAGGCGTTCGCATTACCGAGCTTCCGATTACGCCGGACAAGATTCTTACTGCGTTAGCGAAAAAGGAAGGCCGCCATAGAGACCACGCGCTCTGGTCTCGCCCTGGCAGATGGTGGATCTCTTTCGTCCGCTGGCTCTATCCGCGAGGATTGCTGAAGGTTCTGCACGCCAAGCGCCTACGACTTGCCCGCGTCGAAGCACCGCGAACAATCAGTCGGATTGACTCGCCGCAAACACTGTCCGCTGCGGTGAAGTTGAGCGCAACCGGTGGAACCACGCTTGCCGGCGGGACCGACCTTCTGCCCGCACACCGACAGGGCCTCGCCAGGACCTCTTCGTTCGTGTCGATCGTTGACATTCCGGAGTTGAACGAAGTTCGTGTCGAGAGCGACGGCTCCTTCGTACTGGGGGCTGCTGTAACCTTGGCCCGGGCAGCAGAGTACGCGCGCACAGCATGTCCCGTACTCGGCGACACAATTCGAACCATCGCTTCCAGCCAGATCCGCGCAATGGCAACCGTTGGCGGCAACCTGCTACAGGGCAAACGGTGCTGGTTCTATCGCAACGGCTTCGACTGTTACAAACGCTCTGGCGGGATGGCGCCATGCTACGCGGTGGCGGGCGACCATCGCTTCTATCACGCAGTTATCGATGGCCACCGCTGTCAGGCTGTCACGCCGTCGGACCTGGCGACAACGTTAACTGCCTTGGAAGCAAAGATAGTCGTTGCCGGTCCGAACGGGCAGCGCACCTTGCCCATAGACCGGCTCTACAGCGGGCCGGGCGAAAGCAGCCTGCAGCCGGGCGAAATCCTGGTCCGGACCCAGGTCCCTGCCCGGCCGCATTCGAATTACGCCGTTTTCGAAAAGCTCGCCCTTTGGGAAGGAGACTTCGCGATCGCCTCCGCGGCAATAGCCGCGGATCAGGACGTCGAAGGCCGATGGCGAAACGTGCGCATCGCACTGGGCGGAGTCTCGCCGACGCCTTACCGGGCGATTGCGACAGAGCGCGCACTGGAAGGTACGATTCCCAACCTAGCCAAATTCCGGACCCTGTTGGATCGGGAACTGAACAAGGTGGCACACCCTTTGCCTAAAAACGGATGGAAACTTGATGCCGTCGCCGGCGTGGTTGAGAACGCGGCTGAACGGCTGATCCACGCTCGAGGAAGCAGCAAATAGAGAAAAGGCATCACTTTGGTCGGCAGACTTGGTGTTGTTATCCGGGAGGAATAGAGGTGTTGATCAAGATTGAAGACGTCACCAAGACCTATTCGACGCGCAATGGGCCGATCCGCGCGCTCGACCCGTTAAGCCTTGATATCAAGCAGAACGAATTTGTCTCGATCGTCGGACCGAGCGGTTGCGGCAAGAGCACCCTGATGATGATGCTGAGCGGCTTGGTGTCTCATTCAACCGGCCGCATCTCCATCGCCGGAAAGCCCATTAACGGTCCCTATACCGACATCGGAATCGTGTTCCAGCAGGACACGCTGCTCGAATGGCGCACCGTCATTCGCAACGTTCTTCTTCAGGCTGAACTCCGGAAGCTCGACATGGTGAAGTACACCGAGCGCGCCCGGCATTTGCTCGAGATCGTTGGCTTGAAGGACTTCGAGAACATGTATCCCCACGAGCTCTCTGGCGGGATGCGCCAGAGAGCCTCCATTTGCCGTGCACTGCTACACAATCCCCCCCTTCTCCTGATGGACGAGCCGTTCGGGGCGCTCGATGCCCTCACTCGTGACCAGCTGAATGTCGACCTGATGCGTTTTTGGCGCGAAAGTCCCACGACAGTCCTGTTCATCACTCACTCCGTCTCGGAAGCCGTCTTCCTCAGCGATCGTGTAGTCATCATGTCTGCGCGGCCTGGCCGCATCGAAGACGTAGTCGATATAAACCTTCCGAGGCCACGACGGCTCGCTATCCGCGAAACTCCGCAATTCCTCGAGTACAGCAGGAGGATAGGACGTGTTTTCGAATCCAGCGGCATCTTGCGTGAGGACTAAGCGATGACCCAAGCCAAAGAACTGGCACTGCCGCAAATGCGAGCGACTCCATCGACGTGGCGACGATGGCTCGCACAGGCTGAAACACCCTATGCCCTGATTAGCGGCCTGGCCTTCTTCCTCACATGGCAAGTGGCAGTCGACGCATTCGATTTTCCTGCGTACCTATTGCCTTCGCCATTGGCGGTCTTGAAAGACCTGGTTTTGTCCTGGGATTTGCTGCTATCCGAAACGGCAGTGACACTGTTCGAAATCGTGCTGGGCTTTATTGTATCCGTTGCAATTGCAATGCCGCTCGCGATTCTGTTCACCTATTCCCGTACTTTCGAGCGGCTGGTCTATCCGATTATCGTCGGCACGCAGACGATCCCCAAGGTCGCAGTCGCCCCGCTATTTCTTGTCTGGTTCGGCTTCGGCCTTCTGCCAAAGATCATCATCGTCACGCTGATCACCTTCTTCCCGATCGTGATCAATGCCGTGGTTGGACTTAAGTCGCTCAATATGCAGACGGTCTATCTCGCACAATCCATGGGCGCCTCGCCTTTGCAAGTCTTTTGGCGATTTCGACTGCCAAACGCATTACCAAGTGTTTTTGCGGGCCTGAAGGTAGCGATCGTCCTGGCGGTAATTGGTGCGATCGTCGCGGAATTCGTGGGCGCAGATAGTGGCTTGGGATACCTCATCATCGTCGCGGCCACCGATCAGAATGTTACCCGGCAGTTCTCCGCCATCCTCATTCTTTCGGTCGCCGGCATTTTGCTTTTCGGTCTCATCGGTCTTCTCGAACGGCAGCTTCTCCCGTGGCACAGCTCCGTTAGGCGGGACGCGCTCGTCGACAGCTAGTGCCGAAATTTTCGCAGCCGTTCCTCGAATTTCTGATCTTTACGCTTGATCGAGGCATCGCTGATATGATCGTCGGCAACATGGCTAAAGCACTTGGTGTACAGCACTTGCTCGCCTCTGCGGCCTGCTCATAGCGACAACGTTGGCAGCAACGTCAAGCAGCGAGCCGAGCGAGGAAAGTGTCAATCAATCGGGAAACAGGGGGCCTACAACCATGAACATGAAGAAGCGGACACTTCTCAAGTATCTGTCGTCGGCGGCGAGTTTGCAGGCAATCGGCCTTAGCGCGAGTGGCGCAAGGGCTCAAAGCCGCCAATCGGCGACGTTGCGCCTGGATTGGACTCCGTCCGGCTACCATGCTCCCTACTTTCTCGCGTTAAGCCGCGGCTTCTACAAGGAGCAAGGCATCGATATCCAGATTTTCGATGGCAAGGGTAGTCTATCGACGCTGACCGCGATTTCCGAAGGAAGCGACACCATTGGAATTGCGAGCCTGGCAACCGTGGCGCTCGGAATATCGCAGGGCCGGCCGTTGCTCGCTATCGGCGGTATGATTCAGACGATGCCGGATTCCGTCATCTCCTTGAAGGGCTCTGGCATCACCAAGCCAAAAGATCTCGAAGGAAAGACTTGGGGTTACAACCCCGACGACTATTCGACACGTCTGTTTCCCGCATTCGCAGCCGCCGCGGGATTCGATGCCTCGAAGGTCAAGAAAATCCAGCTTAGCCATGCGATCGTCCACACGTCCCTCCTGCAAGGCAAGATCGACTTCATGATCGGCTGGGAATTTACCGATGCGCTTCGCGTCGCACGCCAGAAGCCGATCGAACGGCCAATCAAGTACGCAGACTACGGCGTGAACATGCTGGGTGGCGGCCTCTTCGTGTCAAAGAAGACAGCCGCTGAAAATCCGGCGCTTCTCCGCAGCTTCATGGCTGCCACAGCCAAGGGATTCAAAGAAGGCCTCAAGGATCCGCAAGCAGCGGTGGCTGCGCTCGCAGCCGCGCGCCCCAGTTCGGATCGAGAACTACTGCTGGAGCAGCTGAATCGCACGCCGCCCTATCTTCATACGAAGAATTCGGCAGGCAAGGGGTTTGGGTACATGGCTCAGGCCGACTGGGAACAAACACTTGTCCTCATGAAGCAGGCATTCGAAACGTTCAAGGGCGACCTAAAGCCAAACGACGTCTACACGGACGACTTCCTACCAAAGACCTAGCAGACAACAGCGGGAAACACTCGCTGGGCTGGGCGGTAGACAGCAGGTCGACGGAAGCGGCGCAGATGGCGTCATGGGAGCACTGCGCTGCCTTGCACAGGCCGTGTTCGAGCTTGGAGAAAAGCATCTCAATCGGGTTTAGATCTGGCGAGTGCTTTGGCAGGAAGAAGAGCTTTGCCGAGAGCGCATTCAAAATGCTCTTCCACGCAACGGCCCCTGGTCCGCTGTTCTCGCGTCTTAGCTCGCTTTAATCCATGTCCCGAAAGGCATGGCCATTCGCTGCAACACCTTGCACGACGCTGGGTGGCAGCAGGTCCTGTGCCGCAGTGCCATCAAAGACCCAGTCTCCTTTATCGGCAAGATCGGGGAGACTCGCGCCCTTGCGAACGTAAAGGCCAATGGCAGGCTTTTTGATATTTAGATAAAGGTCGTATTCTTCCATTGTGGGAACCTCCTTTGGTCTACATCAACTGTTACTCTCTCTTTCGATACATTACTCAGTGATAGCAATCAGGTTGTTAACCCCCTCCCCCAACACTCCTTCAATGCCTGCCCCTTGAGAGGGCCACGAGACTCGGCCCTTCAGCGATAGGCCAGTATTCTTGGCAACCGGGTGTGGCATCGCCTACGAACTCCAAAGATCACCCCCCGCTGACGTTCCTGGCCTCACCAGATGTTCACTATCCGACACGACGAATGTGGCAGTGGTCTGAAAATCTCCACCGACGAATGATACCGGCGCAAATAACTGTACGGCATTGGGACCAGCGATAACGCCGACTCCATCTTCACGGCAATACACCCACGGTACGATACCCCCATATCCGAAGCGGGAGACAAACTCGGTCTGCGTGGCGACTATCCTACGGACGACTCTCCCATGGCGTCCCTCAACAGCCCGGACAATGTCGATTACGTTCTCGAAAGCCGGCATGAAGTCGACGACGACGCAGCTTCCGCTCGTCGTGAATTCAGTTCTCAGGGACGAGTGTGCCATCACGATGGCGCCGCCTAGTGGAAACCATCTCGCCAGTGGATACGATCGGCCACCGGCATTGTCCGATGAACCGGGGAGCGCACTGAAGCATGCCTCTGAATCGAAGCGTGGCATGCACAACCAGCCATCGGACAGTTACGGCCGACGAGAGCCGCGGGAAGAACGTTGCTGATGGGCGCATAATCCTCGATGATCAAGTTCACATCGCCTCCTCGACACCCCAGAGTTACTCGTCATGGCGGCCCTGCATCAGAGTTACTCGTCGTGGTGGCCTCGCATCGACGCCCCTTGCTTTCATCTCCCCCCGTACGCCGACGGACATGAATCCCGTGAGTGTCGACCAGACTATCACGCTCACTATGGCTTGGCCCGCGAGGTCGACCGAGATCGCCTGCCGACGCGCCGGCGCCTGGCGTCTGGACGGTCGATCGAAGGTCTTTCGGCCGCGGAATTCGAATCTATCGTGATCGCTACGGGGTCGCTGGCCGGGAACGTCTCCTCCAACGCTACATCGAGCAGACGATCGAGTTCAGCAGATGTTACCTGCGCGCTTCGCACTCTCTTGGAACGGGGCATGTCCTTCCCAACCATGTTGATGTCGACGGCCTCGATCGCCTGATCAGGTGACTCGAGAGGGAAAGGTGCTGTCCGGAACACCAGGGCACTCAACCTCGCTCTCGGCTTCCTGTGCGAATTGCTCCCATGAAAGGCGAGGCGCAATACGTTCCCCGCTGTTCCTGTACGGGACATGCATCGTATAGATAACCTCCCCATTCAAGTAGCCGCTTACCTCGCGAACCTCACCTGATCTGGTTCGATAGCATTTTCCAACCAGAACGCTGTACGTCCTCATGACGGCCCTCGTCGCTGTGACATGGATTTGGACTCAATTGCAGTCGAGGGCGAACCAGCATTCTAGGAAGCCGCGGCCTCGGATGCGACCTTGTCCAGAAAGGCCATCGACGGCACGAAGAACAGCGTGCCGGTGACAGCACGGCTAAAGTCCAGCAGCCGATCGTAATTGCCGGGTGGCCTGCCCACAAACATGTTGATGAGCATCTGCTCGATCCTGCGTGGAGACTTGGCGTAACCGATGAAATAGGTGCCGAACTCCCCCTTCCCCACCTCGCCGAACGGCATATTGTCCCGCACGATCTCAAGCTGCTTCCCGTCTTCAACGATCGTCGTCAGGGCGTTGTGCGCCGAGGTTGGCTTCACGGCATCGTCCAGCTCGATGTCCGCCAGTTTGGTCCTGCCGATAATCTTTTCTTGTTGCTCGACCGGCAGCGCATTCCACCCCTTCAGGTCGTGGATGTACTTCTGCACGATCACGTAGCTGCCGCCGGCAAAGGCGGCGTCTTCGTCGCCAATGATAGTGGCGGCATCTGCAGCTTCTTTCACTGGATTCTCGGTCCCGTCGACGAAGCCGATCAGGTCGCGATCATCGAAGTAGTTGAAGCCATGCACTTCGTCGACGACTGAGACGGCGCTCCCGAGCCGGGATATGATTTGCGTCGCCAGTTCGAAACACAGATCCATGCGCGTAGCGCGGATGTGGAAGAGGATGTCACCCGGTGTTGCCGGAGCATAATGCTGACCGCGAATCTCTTGGAAGGGATGCAGATCAGCCGGTCTCGGTTGGCCGAAAAGCCGATCCCAGGCATCGGACCCGAACGCCATCACACATGACAGCCTACCTTCGAGGTCTCGGAAGCCAACGGCTCGCAAAAGAGCAGGTAGATCGCCACACATGGCTCGTACCGCGGTGTCGCATTCCTTTCCTGCATTCACTGTCACGACGAGGAAAATCGCGGCGCGCGTAAGCTCCGCGACGACCGGCTGTGAACTAGGAGAAGACACACATGGCTCCTTGCAGATTTCTGTGGAACGATAGTCCGCTCAGGATCTGACCCCAAGACGATTTTCGACAAAACTCACACCAGGCGCCATCCACGGGGCCATTCCATCTGCGTCCCGCTCGGCCAGAAATCGAACCGTCCCCTCGAGACGCGCGAGAGACACATCGATATTGTCCTCGCTTACGCCTGCAAGATCGGCGCAAATCCGTATCTCCTTGTCCGTTTCGCTCACGTCGATGCTCAGCAGCATGGGCACATACTGCTGCGAACCATCTTGCGTCGATCCACCAGGCCGACGGTGAAACACATCGTCGAACAAGCGGTTCATCTCCCGGTGAAGCGAAAGCAGTGGGTGCTCCAAATCGCCAACCAGAGAACCGCGTGAACGAATGGGAGTTCCTGAATGGATGGGCGTCGGATAATTTTGCGCCATTCTTCCTCCTACTTTCTCTTTCTTTTCCATAAAGAGACCGGCACATGCTCGATCGATTCCGAATACTCGTCGCAACAGTCGTGATACCCGTCGCAACAGCCGTGCCAATCTGAGCAGGTCGCAATGTCAATACGTTAGGCTTCCGCTTTCGTTGTCTCATGGACAATTTGTCCAAGCCGAATGGACAAGTTATCCATCGCGGCATCACCCTCGACTGCGATCATCTTCTAGACGTACTGCTGCAAGTCGTTCTTTTGAGATACTTCGCTACGGTGGTTCGAATACTCAAGTCGCGGTCTCTTTGATTTTGGGTTTGATCCGTTAGGATGAGCTGAGCGACAGCGGTCCACCCCATCAAATTGCCAAACCAGATCGAACGACCTGCGGCAATTGCCCGTTGTGTTGCGACTGAGGTCGAGACTGCATTGCAGTTCTCGATTTGAGCGAACAGAAGTTATTGCGGAGAAGGTCGTGAAGAATCCGTACGACGTTCTTGGTGTTGCCCCTACGGCTTCAGCTGCCGATATTCAGATTGCGTACCGTAAACTTGCAAAGAAGTTGCACCCGGATCTCAATCCCGGAGACAGAGCTGCCGAGGAGAAGTTCAAGGAAGTCGCGGGCGCCTATGATCTGTTGGGAGATGCAGAGAAGCGCAAACGTTTCGACAACGGTGAGATCGACGCGTCCGGTGCAGAACGGCCGCAGCAACGTTTCTATCGAGATTTTGCAACGTCCGATCGCAGTCACCGCTACACCGACACTTCCGGCTTCGCCGATTTCACGGATTCAGAGGACGCTTTCGCTGAGCTCCTGAGGCGCAGTGAAAGAGCCCGCGCGAATAGACCTGGACGGGATGTACACTACCGCCTGCCGATCGATTTTGTGGAGTCGATCACGGGCGCCAGCAAGCGTCTGACCCTGCCGGATGGCGGCACTCTTGATGTGAAAATTCCGGCCGGCCTGGTGGACGGACAAGTCCTGCGTCTGCGAGGCAAGGGCGCTCGCGGCACCGGGAAAGGGCGCCCCGGGGACGCCCTGATCGAGGTGGAAGTCCGGCCCGACCGTCGCTTCACGCGCGAGGGCGACGACATTTCTCTGGAATTGCCGATCTCCCTTTCCGAAGCCGTTCTTGGGGGAAAGATTCGCGTTCCGACGCCGACCGGCGAAGTAACCATGACAGTGCCGAAGGGATCGAACACCGGGACAACAATGCGCCTGAAAGGCAAAGGTGCGCCGCGCCGGAGTGGAGGCCACGGTGATGAACTCGTCAGGTTGAAGGTAGTCTTGCCCAAATCTCCGGATCCCGCGCTCGAGGCATTCGTTTCGAACTGGGAAAAGGGCAAAACATTCAATCCGCTTGAGGACAGGACATCATGATCATGAACAAGCAGGAATTCCTGACCTGCCTGGGTCTCCAGGTGCACACGCTGGATTTCTGGCTCGAGCAGCGATGGCTCATTCCAGAGGAGAATGCCGCAGGAATTGACTTCTCCGACGTTGACCTTGCACGTGCGCGGCTCATCCGCGATCTGAAAACGGATTTCGGCTTCAACGACGAAGGAGTGGAGATGATCCTCCACCTCGTGGATCAGCTCCATGGCTTGCGCGGCGTACTCGAGCAATTGGCCGGAGAGCTTCAGACGCCCACTTCACGGTAGGGCAATACATCGGGTAACGAAGCTCTCCGCATCCATCATATCATCATCGTCGGAGCCCGTTCCGGTGGCCTTGCCGTTCGCGCGCGCTGTCTCGCGAACGCGGCGGTCCGCATCACAATGATCGATCGGCGCAACCATCACCTGTTCCAACCGCTGCTCTACCAGGTCGCCACCGCTACGCTCGCGACGTCGGAGATTGCCTGACCCATCCGTTCTCCTCTCCTTGGCTCCTGTTGCCCATGCGAGCAGGCACACACTCGCCACAAGACCGTACCGACCAAAGCAAGAGGCGATTGTATACTTCACACACCCAAGTCTAGGCTTTGCTTTCGCGCGGAAAACGATAGGCCAGTGCGGCTTCACTCCAATTGCCACCACCATGGAGGCGGTCCGCGAGCCCATATTCCGCAAGCAACTCAATGGCCTCCTCGCCAGCACTCATGAACTTATGCTCGAGGTCGAGCGGCCGATCCCTGTACCCCTTGGGTACCGTCAAATACTGTTCACACATGTGCACTAATGCGAAAATCAGTTGTCTTTCGGCGCCGGTTTGCGGCTTCTTCATCTTTTTACCCGCTCCTTCCCCTTCTTCTTCGTCTTTGCTGGCGGCTTCACCACGGCCTTTAGACGAGCCTCCCATCGCTTCTCGTCTTCATCAGCTTCGGCCGCGCGAGCGGCTTCGATGAAGGCCGCGCGGTCGTTCTGACTAGATTCTGTACCCATAAAGGATATTCCCAAGATTGAGCTGAACTGATTCACTGCGATCTTGCCGGAGGTGAAGATGGCTCGGTTCGATCTCAGCGATGTCGAATGGCGGCTGATCAAGCCTTT
>JAFEBU010000052.1 GCA_018242505.1 Pseudomonadota bacterium | reverse complement strand
GCTCTCCTCCCTAAACTCGGACTATGCCCAAGTCCTTCGTCCTGTAACCTTTCATTTTTACTTTGCCAAGACCATTTCTTTCGATACCCGGGGCTTGACGGAACGATTGTTATGAGTTTCGCCGAAGCCAAAACAAGCAAATGACCTCGCTCATCACCTGACTATCCGATGATCATGTATTTGATCACGAACAGGACCGCGAGGATGCCGACTGCGGGATGGATATCACGCAGCTTTCCCGCCGCAAGCTTGATGCCCGCATAGGAAATAAACCCAAAGGCGATGCCCTCGGCAATCGAGAAGGTGAATGGCATGGCGATTGCTGTGATCACGGCTGGTGCCGCTTCGGTGACATCGTCCCACTCGATCTCGGTCAATCCGCGTGCCATGAGGCAGGCAACGTAGAGGAGAGCCGGCGCTGTTGCATAAGGCGGAATGGAACCGGCAAGCGGCGCAATGAAGAGGGCCAGGAGGAAAAGGACGCCCACCGTCATGGCGGTAAGTCCGGTGCGGCCGCCGGCGTTGATGCCTGATGCACTCTCGATATAGCTGGTCGTAGTCGAGGTACCGACCGCCGCGCCGATCATCGCCGCGGCGCTGTCCGACATCAGCGCGCGACTGAGTCGCGGCACGGTCCCGTCCGGGCGCATGAACCCGCCGCGATGCGCGAGCGCGATCAGCGTGCCGGTGTTGTCGAACAGATCGACAAACAGGAAGGCGAAGACGACCGTCACCAACCCGACCTTGAAGGCGCCGGCGAGGTCCATCTGCAGCAGGACCGGCGTAATCGATGGCGGCACATCGAAGAAGCCGCCGAATTTCTGCTGGCCTGCGATCATCGAGATAGCCGTCACGGCCAGGATGCCGATGATCACGCCGCCGAGGATGCGATGATATTCCAGCGCCACGATCAGGGCGAAGCCCAATGCCGCCATCAGGACGGGCCAGCTCACGAGCTGGCCATGGGCCACGAGAGTGTCCTTGTTGGGCACGACGATCCCGGCATTCTTGAGCGCGATCAGTGCCAGGAACAGGCCGATGCCGGCGGCAATCGCCATCTTCAGCGACTTCGGGATGGCGTTGACGATCCATTCCCGGATCGGCAGCACGCTGATGATGAAAAAGATCACGCCCGAAATGAACACACAGCCCAGTGCCACCTGCCAGCTGTAGCCCATGCCGCCGACCACGCCGAAGGCGAAGTAGGCGTTGAGCCCCATGCCGGGCGCGAGCGCGATCGGGTAGTTGGCGACAAAAGCCATCAGGAAGCAGCCGATGGCGGCGGCAACGCAGGTCGAGACGAACACCGCATCGACAGGCATCTTGGCGAGACCGAGGATCTGCGGATTGACGAAAATGATGTACGCCATGGTCAGGAAGGTCGTGATTCCGGCCACGATCTCCGTCCGCGTATTGGTGTTGTTTTCACGCAGCTTGAAGAGTTGTTCGAGCATTTGGCATCTCCCCCGGGGGCAATGGCAGTGTGTGGGCATTGGCCTGTGCAAAACCAGCCGCAGGGCGCCGGTTTGCCTTTGTAGGGGCCGTTCCCTACAGTCCGACGCCACCCCTGCCGCCTTAGTGAGGATCGATTTCGCATGCGCACGAGCCAGTATTTCCTGCCGACCCTGAAGGAGAATCCGGCGGAAGCGCAGATCGTTTCTCATCGTTTGATGCTGCGTGCCGGGCTGATCCGCCAGACCAGTGCCGGGATCTATGCCTGGCTGCCGCTCGGCTTTCGCGTGCTGAAGAATATCGAACGCATCGTTCGCGAAGAACAGGACGCCTCGGGGGCCCAGGAAGTGCTCATGCCGACCATCCAGTCGGCGGATCTGTGGCGCGAAAGCGGGCGCTACGACGCCTACGGCCCCGAAATGCTCCGCATCAAGGATCGTCATGATCGCGAGATGCTGTTCGGCCCGACCAATGAGGAGATGATCACGGTGCTCTTCCGCGACGGCGTGAAGAGCTACCGCGACCTGCCGAAAAACCTCTATCACATCCAGTGGAAATTCCGTGACGAGGTGCGGCCGCGGTTTGGCGTCATGCGCGGGCGTGAGTTCCTGATGAAGGACAACTACTCTTTCGACATCGACAAGGCCGGCGCGACTCACTCCTACAACAAGATGTTCGTGACCTACCTGCGCACTTTCGCGCGCATGGGCCTGAAGGCGATTCCCATGCGCGCCGATACCGGCCCGATCGGTGGCGATCTCAGCCACGAGTTCATCGTACTGGCCGAAACAGGCGAAAGCGCCGTGTTCTGCCACAAGGGGCTGGTCGACAAGGATATCCTGAGCCGGAAGATTGACTACAACGCAGACCTTCAGCCGGTCGTAAACGAATGGACGTCACTCTACGCCGCGACGGACGAGATGCACGACAAGGCGGCATTCGAGAAGATCCCCGAAGGGGATCGTCTGGCCGCCCGCGGAATCGAGGTTGGCCATATTTTCTACTTCGGGACCAAGTATTCCAAGCCGATGAATGCTGTCGTGGCCGGCCAGAACGGCGAACAGATTGCGGTCGAAATGGGGTCCTACGGGATCGGCGTGTCGCGCCTGGTGGGTGGCATCATCGAAGCGAGTCATGACGAGGCAGGCATCATCTGGCCGGAATCGGTGGCGCCGTTCAAGGTCGCCATCGTCAATCTGAAGCCCGACGATGGTGCCGTCGCCGGCGCATGTGACAAGCTCTATGATTCGCTGCAGGCTGGCGGCATTTCCGTGCTGCACGACGACCGGGATTTGAGGCCGGGAGGCAAGTTCGCCGATATGGACCTGATCGGCATTCCCTGGCAGGTGATCGTGGGCCCCAAGGGAATCGCTGCCGGCAAGGCGGAAGTGAAGAATCGCAAAACCGGCAATCGCGAGGAACGGCCGATCGACCAGGTCGCAGCCGAGCTATCGGCGCGGCTCCGCTGAGCAGGGGTTCGACCTTCGCATGGCTTTCGCCGCTGTCGAGCGCCTGATCGCCTTCCGTTACCTGCGTGCCCAGCGCGAGGAAGGGTTCATCTCGGTGATCGCGGGCTTCTCACTCGCCGGTATTGCGCTGGGAGTGGGGACGCTGATTGTCGTGATGGCCGTGATGAACGGCTTTCGCATCGAGATGTTGCGCCAGATGTCGGCTATAAGCGGCCAGCTTGGTGTGCAGGGCAATCGCGGAGGACTCGATGCGACGCCCGATCTTCTGGCGCGGTTGCGGGCAATCCCAGGCGTGGTGTCGGCAACACCCTCGGCAGAGGGCCAGATCATTGCCGTCGCCGGCGACAAGGTACGCGGGGTCCTCCTGCGCGGCATGCGACCTGATGATTTCAAGGCGCGTCTGCCGCTTGCCGCCGCCATCGACGGCCCGCCGGCGGTGCGCGACCGCTACCGCGCTCTCTGTCATGGCGACAGCGGCGACAAGCCGGTTGATTGGGGGTCGCTCAAAGGGTTCGGAGATCAGTTCACGGTGGTGGTCGGCCGACGCTTCGCCGAGCTGATGGGACTGAAGGTCGGCGATCGCCTGCAACTCGTATCGCCGGTCTCTGTCGCGACGCCGCTCGGCGTCATGCCGCGTTCGGGCAGTGCGCGCGTGAGCGCGATCTTTTGCGCCGGCATGTACGATTATGACGCCAACTTCGTCTATGCACCGCTCGTCGACGCCCAACGCCTGCTCGATCTCGGCAACAAGGTGACTACGATCGAGATTTTCGTCGACGAGACCGCCTCGCTCTCCAAGGTTCGCAACGAAGTGATGCAGGCGGTAGGCTCGCAGGGTTGGGTATTCGACTGGTTCCAGGCCAATGTCGGCTTCTTCTCGGCGATCGAAGCGCAAACCAACGTGATGTTCCTGGTGCTCACCATGATCGTGCTGGTGGCTGCTTTCAACATTGTCTCCAGCCTGGTCATGCTGGTGCGGACCAAGACCGCTGATATCGCCATCCTGCGCACCATGGGCGCCACGCGGGGCGCCATCCTTCGTCTCTTCCTGATCGACGGCCTGATGATCGGTGGCCTTGGTACGGCGATCGGCGTCATCCTCGGCCTGGCCTTTGCCGCCAATATCGAGGCGATCCGGCAGTGGCTGCAGCATACCTTTGGTCTCGTCCTGTTCGACGAGACGCTCTATCTGCTGGCGGAGATGCCTTCACATATCGATTGGCAGGAGGTGGTCGGTATCGCGCTGATGGCGATCTTCTTTGCCCTGGGCGCCTCCCTTTACCCCGCCGCGCGCGCCGCCCGGCTCGACCCGGTGGAAGGCCTGCATCGTGAGTGAGCGGGTGCAAGTGGTCGAGCGTTGGCTTGCCTGGCGCTATCTGGCGACCCGGCAGCGCGAAGGCTTCGTGTCGTTCATCGCGATTTTCTCGTTGATCGGCGTGGCGCTTGGTGTGACGACGCTGATCGTGGTGCTGTCCGTCATGGGCGGTTTCCGACAGGAGCTGATCAGCCGTCTGATCGGCATGAATGGCGATGTCGTCATCACGGCGCGCGACGGCATGCTGGAAGCGGACGCGGATCTGGTTGCAAAGCTCAGGCAAACACCCGGTGTCGATTCGGTACGGCTGACGCTCGAACGCCAGGCGCTTGTGACAGCGAACGGTCAGACCCGCGGGGCCGTGCTGCGCGGCGTGCGGACCGAGGACCTGTTGTCGCGTGACATCGTCAGCAAGAACATCGTGCGAGGCGAGCTCGGTGCCTTCGGCACGCGGCCCGGTGCGGTGATCGGCGACAGGTTGAGGCTGTCGCTCAATCTGCAGATCGGAGACAAGATCACCATCGTGACCCAGCGGCTGAACAAAAATGGCACGATTGCGCCGCGCTATACCGACTACGAGGTGCTGGCGAGCTTCCTCAGCAAGCGCTACGAATTCGACTCCGCTTATGTTTTCCTGCCCCTCGAGATGCTGCAGGAAGATCTCGAATACGGCCGGCGTACGGTAAGCTCTATCGACCTCGAATTATCCGATCCGGCCGCGGCTCCGAAGGTGGCCGCCACAATTCGTGCGACGCTGCATCGCGACGACCTCAAGGTTGCGGACTGGCAAAGCCTCAATGCCCGCTTCGTGGGGGCGCTTCAGGTCGAGCGCGTCATGATGTTCATTATCCTGAGTCTGATCGTGCTGGTTGCGGCGATGAACGTGGTGGCGAGCTTCACGATGCTGGTGCGGGTGAAGCGCGGCAGCATCTCCATCCTGCGTACGATGGGTGCCGGACCGGGCACCATCGTTCGCGCCTTCTTCATGGCGGCTGCCGGCGTAGGCGTGATCGGAACTGTGGTCGGGACGGCGCTGGGCTTGCTGATCTGTGCAAACATGCAGGCCATCGGACGCCTGCTCACGGCATTGACAGGGGCTGCGGGCAGCGGCGGAGCAGAGGTCGACTTCATCACCTCCATGCCGGTGCGCGTGCAGCCCCTCGAAGTCCTGTCCATTGTCGTGGTGGCGATCCTGCTTTCACTTGCGGCTGCAGCCTATCCTGCGTGGCGCAGCACGCGGATCGAACCGGTCGAAGGGCTCCGTCATGAGTGAAAGTGCCGACCTCCTTTCCCTTCGCGACGTTGTTCGCACCTTCAGCCAGGGCGATCGGCGTCTGGAGGTCCTGCGCGGTGTCTCGCTTGATTTGCGTCCCGGCGAGATCGTTGCCCTGGTCGGGCAATCAGGCAGTGGCAAGTCGACCCTGCTGCACATTGCAGGGTTGCTCGAGCGACCGGATGCCGGTGACGTGATCGTCGACGGTCGATCGGCACAAGCGCTTTCCGACGGGCCGCGCACTGCCTTGCGCCGGAAGTTCCTGGGGTTCGTCTATCAATATCACCATTTGCTGCCGGAATTCTCCGCGCTGGAGAATGTGATGCTCCCGCAGATGCTGAATGGTCTGTCCCGGAGCCAGGCGCGGTTGCGTGCGGGCGAGCTGCTGGCGATGGTGCAGTTGAAGGACCGGGTGGATCATCGACCAGGACGCTTGTCGGGGGGCGAGCAGCAGCGGGTGGCGATCGCCCGGGCCGTCGCCAACGCACCTCGCGTCTTATTGGCGGATGAGCCTACCGGCAATCTCGATTCGGGTACGGCGGAGACGGTCTTTCGGCAATTGCTGAGCCTGGTCAGGGAGACTGGTATGGCCGCGCTGATTGCGACCCACAATCCCGAGCTTGCCGCCCGCATGGATCGCACCGTGCGGCTCAAGGACGGTACCCTGGCGTAAAGTCTGCCTCGCTTTCCACAAGGTTCGGGCGCAATAGTGGGACGTGCCCATCGCCGATTTCATTCATCTCAAGGTCCGCTCCGCCTATTCGCTCACCGAGGGCGCCAACAAGATCGACAAGATCGTGGCGCTGGCGAAAGAAAACGCGATGCCTGCGGTCGGGGTCACTGATCGCAACAACCTGTTCGGGGCCCTGGAGTTCTCGCAATACGCCTCCAACGGCGGCGTGCAGCCGATCATCGGCTGCGATCTAGCCATCCGACGCGTGGAGGAGGGGGGCATTTCCGCAAGCACCAAAGTCCCGTCGGTCGACTGGCTGACGCTGCTGGTGCAAAGCGAGACGGGCTACCTCAACTTGATGCGGTTGGTGAGCAGAGCGCATCTCGACTTCAAGGTGGGCGCGTTGTCGGCCTTGCCTATGGAAGAGCTGAACGATCATACCGATGGTCTGCTCGTCCTGACCGGCAGCGTCGGCAGCACGCTTGGCCGGCTGCTGGCCGCAGGTCAGATGCCGGCGGCCGGTCATCAGCTCGACCGGCTGCAGAAGATGTTCGACGGTCGGCTCTATCTCGAGGTGCAGCGCCATGGCGAGGAGGTCGAGCGGCGCATCGAGGAGCCGCTGCTCGATCTTGCTTACGATAGGGGGCTGCCGATCGTCGCCACCAACGACGTGCATTTTCCCAAGGCGGCAATGTATGGGGCGCACGACGTTCTGCTCTGCATTGAGCAAGGGGCGCATATCGACGATCCCAATCGCCGCCGCCTGACATCCGAGCATTATTTCAAGTCCGCGGCGGAGATGCGCAAGCTTTTCGCCGATTTGCCGGAAGCCTGCGATAACACGATCGTCGTGGCCCAGCGCTGTGCCTACATGCCCGCCCCGCGCAAGCCGATCCTGCCGAGCTACACCAAGCTCGAGGGCCGTTCGGAAGGCGAGGCGCTGCGGGCGCTGGCCCGCTCTGGCCTCGATGAGCTGAAGCGGCTGGGGCGGCTCGCGCAACATATCGACTTCAAAAAGTACGAGGATCGGCTGGCCTACGAACTCGACATGATCGAGAAGATGGGCTTCGCCGGCTACTTCCTGATCGTCGCCGATTTCATCCAGTGGGCCAAGGACAACGACGTGCCTGTCGGGCCCG
>JAFEBU010000051.1 GCA_018242505.1 Pseudomonadota bacterium | reverse complement strand
TGGTTGTGCACCAGGATCAGCGCGGCTGCGCCGAGATCAAGCGCCCGCTTCACGACCTCGCGCGGATAGACCGGCGTGTGATCGATCGTCCCACGCTGCTGGACCTCGTCGGCGATCAGCACGTTCTTGCGGTCGAGAAAGAGGATGCGGAACTGCTCGGTCTTCTCGTGCGCGAGCGCGGCATGACAATAATCGAGCAGTTGCTGCCAGTTGGTCAGCACCGGCATGTCCTTGACCTTGCGCTCGGCAAGCCGCCGCCCGGACTCGCGTACCGCACGGAAGAGGACGAGTGTGCGCTGATCGATCTCGAATTCCCGGAGTTGTGCCGGTTCGGCTGCAAACACGTCACCGAGCGTGCCGAAGCGCTCCAGCAGCTTCTTCGCCAGCGGCTTGGTATCGATGCGGTCGATTGAATAGAACAGCAGCAACTCGAGCAGCTCGTAGTCGGCCAGCGGCTCGATGCCCGCCTTCAGCACCCGCTCGCGCACGCGGCCGCGATGACCCCAGTAGTGCGGCTTGGCGGGAGCGGCTTCGCCGCTGTTGTGCCCGGTCGATGCCGGTACCGCGGCAAGGGCGGCGGCAAGCTTCGCGGTCGGGTCGTCGCCGCTGAACTCCCAGCACTGATCCAGCTTGTTCCAGACGCCGCCGCAATCGCGCAGCAGGGCACGGTAGGGAAGGGTGTTGCCGCTCACGCGCCAAAGGCTGTCGCTGGCCTGCAGCCGCAGGCCAGCCGCCAGCAGCGCGAGCAAGGCGTCATCGTCGGCGCGTGCGTCGGCCTCCCGGGCCTCGGCCTTGCGCCGCGGCATGGATCAGGCCGAAGCGGCCTGGCGCAGCTCGGCCGGCGCCTCGTGGCTGAGATTGTAGGGCGGCTTGGTGAGGCCCTTGGGCGACAGGGTGAAGAACTCCACTCCGGTCTCGGTGATGCCGACCGAATGCTCGAACTGCGCCGAGAGTTGTTTGTCCCGTGTCACGGCTGTCCACCCATCGCTCAGGATCTTCACCTGCCAAGTGCCGGCATTCACCATCGGCTCGACGGTGAAGAACATCCCCGGCTTCAGCACGGGACCGGTGCCGGGTTTGCCGTAATGCAGGATATTGGGCGCATCGTGAAAAATCCGCCCGAGTCCATGCCCCGAGAAGTCGCGGACGACGGAGAAGCGCTGGTTCTCCACATAAGCCTGGATGGCATGGCCGATGTCGCCGATGTGCCCGCCGGGCTTGGCGGCGGCAATGCCGCGCATCATCGCTTCGTAAGTGACATCGCACAGCCGTCGCGCCTTCACGCTCACGTCCCCTGCAAAATACATCCGGCTCGAATCGCCATACCAGCCGTCGAGGATCGGCGTGACGTCGATATTGATGATGTCGCCGTTCTGCAGGCGCTTTTCGCCGGGGATGCCGTGGCACACAACATGGTTGATCGAGGTGCAGATCGACTTGGGGAAGCCGCGATAGCCGAGCGGCGCAGAGATTGCGCCGTGATCGTGGATGAACTGAGCGCAGAGCTTGTCCAGCTCGTCGGTCGTGACGCCCGGCTGGACATGGGGCGTGATGAAATCGAGCGTTTCAGCCGCCAAGCGGCCTGCACGGCGCATGCCTTCGAAGCCTTCGGGCCCGTGCAGCTTGATGGTGCGCTCGTCACGGCGCCAATAGTCGGCGCTGTCGTCCTGGATATCGCGGGGGCTGCTCATGGTTCTTATTTGGCATGCGATACCGGCTCTAACAAGGCCGTCGCGCCTGCTTGGCCACTCGGGTAGCGTCCTTTAAAGTGCTGAAATCCAACGGAAAAGAGCGCCTTCATGTCCGAAGTCACTGCTGCCCCGGCAAAAATCGTCACCGCCTGCATCGTCGTGATCGGCAACGAGATCCTCAGCGGACGGACCAAGGACGCCAACATTGTCTATCTCGCGGCCGAACTTGGCAAGCTTGGGGTGCGTGTCATGGAATGCCGCGTGATCCCCGATACCGAGACGACAATCGTGACCACGATCAACGAGGTCCGGACAAGGTTCGACTATGTGTTCACGACCGGCGGCATCGGCCCGACTCACGATGACATCACCGCCGATTCGATTGCCAAGGCCTTCGGGGTCGGCATCTCGGAACACCCGGAGGCGGTGGCACGGATGAGCCGACATTACGGCGACCCCGCGCTTTTCACGCCAGCGCGCCGCCGCATGGCGCGGATTCCGCACGGCGCTGCTCTGGTCGATAATCCGATCTCGGTCGCGCCCGGCTTCCAGATGGAGAATGTCTTCACCTTCGCCGGTATCCCCACAATCGTCGAGAGCATGTTCCAGTCGATGAAGCACCGGTTGGGGGGGGGCGATCCTGTTCTGTCGCGAACGGTGCGCACGAACCTGCCGGAAGGTGTGATCGCCGAGCCGCTGGGGGCGCTGCAGAAGCGGTTCAACGATCTCGATATCGGTAGCTATCCCGGGTTCCGCGCCGGCAAGGTCAGCGTTTCGTTGGTGCTGCGCGGCACCGACGATGGGCAGTTGGCGTTGGCAACCGGTGAACTGATGGACACGATCCGCAGGATGAATGGCGAGGCCGAGGAGCTGGTCCAATAGCCCATGGCCGACAAGCCCGCGCGTACAGCCCCGCGATGGAGCCGCGGGTTCGCTTCGGCACGGCAATGGATCGTCCTTGTCGTTCTGTCGGTGATCATCGGCGGCGGGCTGTTGTGGATGCATGCACCGGCCGCGTTGCTGCTGGGCCCGTTGCTGGCTGGTGTCGTCCTGGCCGCCAATGGCGGCAAGGTGGTCTTCCCGGTGCGCCTCTTCGTGATTTCCCAGGGCGTGATCGGCTGCCTGATCGCGCGGATGGTACCGGTCTCCATCGTGAGCGACATTCTGAAGCACTGGCCGTTATTCACGATCGGCGTGCTCGCGGTGGTGGCCGTGAGCAGTTTCCTGGGCTGGGTGATGGGCCGGATGCGCTTGCTGCCCGGCACCACGGCCTTGTGGGGATCGAGCCCGGGCGCGGCCTCGATCATGACGATCATGGCCGAGGACTATGGCGCCGACGTGCGGCTCGTCGCCTTCATGCAATATTTCCGCGTGCTGGCGGTGGCGGCGGCGGCCGCGCTGGTGGCGCATGTGTTCGGCGTCGATAGATCCGCCCACGCGCCATCCGCCATCGTCTGGTTTCCATCGACAGATGTGTCGTCGTTCGCCGAGACGATCGCACTCGCAATAGCGGGGCCTTACCTCGCCAAGAGGCTGCGCATTCCCGCGGGCGCATTCCTGGTACCGATGGTCATCGGTATTTTGCTGGTGCATTTCGACTTGATGCGGATCGAATTGCCGACCTGGCTGCTGGTCGGCGCCTATGCCTTCGTCGGCTGGAATATCGGGCTGCGCTTCACCAAGCCGCTTCTCCTGCATGCCGCGCGGTCGCTGCCGAGCGTGATCGCCTTCACCTTGATTTTGATCGCCGCCTGCGGCGCGGTGGCCTGGCTGTTGGTCGTGGGCGCGGGCGTCGATCCGCTCACGGCCTATCTCGCCACCAGCCCCGGTGGGGTCGATTCGGTCGCCATCATTTCCGCCTCCAGCGGCGGCGACGTCTCGTTCGTGATGGCGATGCAGACGGTACGCCTGATCGCAGTCCTGTTCCTTGGTCCCCCGCTTACCAAGTTCCTCGCCACGCGGGCCGGGTTCGGCGGGAACGCCGGTGATGCGATGTGAATAGCCTGCCCGGGGGACGCGTTGTAGGTTGCAGCATGAACACTCACGATATGAGCGCGGGCAATCTGGTCGTCGCCTACAAGAACAAGACGCTTTCGCCTGTCGAGGCCGTCGACGCCGTCATCGCCCACATCGAGCGCTGGGAGCCCCGGCTCAAGGCGCTGTATGCGCCGGATTTCGGCAATGCCCGCAAGGCCGCGCAGGACTCGGAGAAGCGTTGGCAGGCCGGTCGGCCGCGCGGTGCACTCGACGGTGTGCCGATCACGATCAAGGAGAATATCGCCACCAAGGGCGTGCCGGTGCCATTGGGCACCGCCGCGACGGAGCTGGTTCCGGCGTCTGCCGATGCGCCGGCGGCAGCGCGCGTGCGGGAGGCGGGCGCCATCATCCTCGCCAAGACCACCATGCCGGACTACGGCATGTTGTCCTCGGGCCGCAGTTCCTTCCATGCACTGACCCGCAATCCCTGGAATCTCGCCTGGAATCCAGGCGGGTCGAGCGCCGGCGCAGGGGCGGCGGCGGCGGCAGGATACGGGCCGCTGCATCTCGGCACCGATATCGGCGGATCGGTGCGTCTGCCGGCGAGCTGGAACGGAATCTTCACGCTCAAGCCCAGCCTCGGTCGCGTGCCGGTGGATCCGCCTTTCCTCGGCCGCGTCATTGGACCAATGACACGCACCGTCGGCGATTCGGCATTGTTGATGGCAGAGCTCTCCAAGCCTGACCCGCGCGATCACATGAGCCTGCCGCCGGCATCGATCGATTGGATGGCAGGACCACTTGAGCCCCAGGGCCTCAAGATCGGCCTGCATCTTGACGCCGGATCGGGTCTGCCGGTCGATCCGGAAGTGAAGGAGGCGGTCGAGAAAGCTGCCAAACTGTTCGCCGACGCGGGTGCGACGGTTGAGCCGTTGAAAGGCTTTCTGTCGCCCGAGATGCTGCATCTGCAGGATCTCTTCTGGCGGGTGCGCAGTTGGGTCGACTTCTCGGCGCTGAGCCATGGCAAGCAGGCGAGCGTGCTGCCCTTCATCGCCGACTGGTGCCGGGGCGGCGCCGACATATCAGGCGCCACCGTCATCCGCGGTCTCAACAACTACATGGCGATCCGCGCCGCCACCACGCGCGCCACGCAGCCCTTCGACTTCGTCCTCTCGCCTGTCTCGCCGGTTCCGACGTACCCCGCGGAATGGGAGACGCCGACCAACGACGTCAACCGCCCGCTGGAGCACATCTCCTTCACCATGCCCTACAATATGAGTGAGCAGCCGGCGGCGTCGATCAATTGCGGCTACACAAGGGACGGCAAGACGATCGGCCTGCAGATCGCCGGACGCCGCTTCGACGATCTCGGGGTCCTGCGACTCTCACGCTGGTTCGAGCAAGCACGCGGCCCCCAGAAGCCCTGGCCGGAACCGCCGAAGTAAGGAACATCCCGATGCCGCTTGGCATCCTGATGCTCGACACGCGCTTTCCGCGAATAGAGGGCGATATCGGCAATCCGGCATCGTTCGATTTCCCGGTGATCTACCGGCGGTTGGAGGGCGTCGGCCCATCGGATGCCGTCGCCGCGCATCCCGACAAACTTCGCATCATGGCGGCGCTTGCCGTCAATGCACGCAAGCTCGCCGACGCGGGTGCTGTCGGTCTCTCGACGAGCTGTGGCTTCCTCGCCCTGTTCCAGAAGGAGCTCGAGGCGGTGTCGCCGATTCCGGTCGAGACTTCGGCGCTGCTGCTCGTTCCGAGGCTGCAGGAACGCAAGGTCGGTGTCATCACCGCGTCCGCCCGAAATCTGACGGCCCGACATTTGGCGGCCGTCGGGGTGCCGACGGACACGCCCGTCGAAGGGATGCCGGAAGATGGATCGTTCGCCGCGACCTTTCTGGCCGATGGCCCCGATCTCGACCGTGCGGCGGTGGAAGGCGAGGCGATCGAGGCGGGCCGCGCTCTGATGCGGAAGAATCCCGGCCTTGGGGCGATCGTGTTGGAATGCACCAACCTGCCGCCGTATCGGCAGGCGCTGCAGTCGGCGCTGGGCATTGCCGTCTATGACGTGCTTGACCTGCTGCGCGACTTTTGGAAACGACTGGCACCCGGTATCGAACGCGGCTGACGGGCATCGAAATTGCTGCGATAGTCGGCGCTCAAAGCAAATCAAAGGGGATGGGCATGAGGGGACAGGAACTTTTGCTTGCCGGTGCAATCGTTGCGGGTTTGGCCACTGCGGGGCTGCCGGCGGCAGCGCAGGACATCGGCATCGGCCTGGTCGTGCCACTGTCACCGCCGGGTGATCCGGTGGGTGGGCAGCTCATTCGCCGCGGCGCCGAACTGGGTGTCGAGACGGTGAATGCTGCCGGTGGTGTGCTGGGCGGCCGCAAGTTCAAGCTCTATGTCGAGGATTCGCAAGGCAAGCCGGAGGCCGGCGTCGCCGCCTATCGCCGCCTGGTGAGCGAGGACAAGGTCGTGTTCGTGCCCGGCTTCTTTCATAGCTCGGTCGCCATTGCCGCCAATGAGGTCGCGAACGAAATGGGCGTGCCGACCATGTCGCTGCAGGCCTCGGCTGCCGATATCACGGCGAAGCACTACGAGGTCGCCTTCCGAACCCACGTGGTCGATCCGGTCCGCGTCTCGGCTTTTATGGAGTTCATCAAGCAGAAGAACTTCAAGCGCGTGTCGATGATCGCCGAGACCACCGACTATGGCATCGGCATAGCCGATGAGACGATCGCCCAGGCCAAGAAGATGGGCGGTATCGAGGTCCAGAAGGTGCCTTTCGACCGCACCGTGACCGATCTCACGCCGCAGCTTCTGCAGATCAAGGCCTTCAAACCCGATCTGGTGATCAATATCGGCGTCGGCCAGCCGCTCGACCTGATCATCGATCAGGCGACGACGATCGGCCTGCTGCCCAATACACCGATGCTGGTGTCCTACGATGCCCCGGTGCGGCCGCAATACTGGAAGCTGCATCCCAAGAACGGCGCCGGCATCTACTTCATCGCCTATTTCTCGCCGAAGGCCCCGCTGTCGGACATCGGTGCGGCGTTCAGCAAGGCTTATGTCGGGAAGTACAAAGAGGATCCGGTGTATGGCGCGCTGAATGGTTTCGGTGCAATCGAGATCATCTCGCAGGCGATCAATGCGGCCAAGAGCACCGACCCCAAGGCACTGATCAAGACGCTGGAGACCGGCACCTTCAAGAGCTGGCCGTCCAACCCCGTCACCTTCCCAAGGGCCAAAGGCGTCTATTGGCACAACTGGTCAGCGCCGGTGTTGATCCTGCACTACACGAAGCCGATGGAGGATTGGAAGGAAGCCGAAGTGGCGGTCCAGTACGCGCCGGTGGTGCCCAAGGACTGATCGCGGCGTCCGGATAGCAGGCGGATGTTCTCGACGGAGCTCGTCGTCCAGACGTTCATCTCGGGCACCATGATCGGCGTGCTTTACGCCCTCATGGCGCTCGGGATCACGTTCATCTATTCGATCATGCGCATGATCAACTGGGCGATGGGCGAATTCTACATGATCGGGAGCTATCTGCAGTATGCGTTGGTGGCGCTGCTGCTGGGGCCGGACCTGTGGTGGCTCGCCATCCCGATCTCGGCGGCCGGTGTCTTCCTCTTCGGCCTCGTCGTGCAGTGGAGCCTGCTGAAGCCGATCTTCAGGAAACCGCCCGAGGCGCGCGACGACTATGCCACCGTCGTCACGCTGGCGCTGCTGTTGCTGTTGCGCAGCCTTGCCACCGGTCTCGCCGGGCCCAACCAGTTCTCGCCGGGCTCCGATCTGCCGGTCGTCATGGTGGGACCCTTGCCCATGGCCGGTGCACGTGTGGCGGCATTCGTCTTCGCTCTGGTGGCGCTCGTGCTGTTCTACCTGCTGCTGCGTTACAGCTGGTACGGGCTCGCCCTGCGTGCGACCTCGCAGAGCCGCGTCGGTGTGCAGACTGCGGGCATCGACGTGCTCGGAGTCGATCGTATCGCCTTCGGCATCGGTGTCGCGCTTGCGGGGCTTGCCGGCGCTCTGCTGGCGCCGGTGTTCCTGGTCTATCCAACCAACGGCCTGATCACCACGGTGAAAGGTTTCGAGATCGTGGTGATCGGCGGATTAGGGTCGATCCCGGGCGCGCTGATCGCTGGCGTGCTGCTCGGCCTGATCGAATCCTTCGGTGCGGCCTTCATCGATTCGGCCTATCAGAATATCTACGGATTTGCCTTGGTGCTGCTGATCCTGGCGCTCAAGCCCACGGGGCTGCTCGGCGAGCGCGGTCGCGAGGCCTGATGCCACTCGCGCTCGAGACGATCCGCCTTGTCAAGCGCTTCGGAGGGCTGCTGGCCGCCAACGACGTATCGTTGGCGGTCGAGCACGGCGAGATCCGCGGCCTGATCGGCCCCAACGGTGCCGGCAAGACGACCCTGGTCAATCTGGTCACAGGTGTCCATCCGCCCGATATGGGCGACGTGAAGCTCGGCGGGCAGAGCTTGCGCGGATGCGCCATGCACGAGATCGCGCGGCTTGGCCTCGTGCGGTCGTTCCAGGTGACGCGGCTGTTCGGCAACATGACCGTGAGCGAGAATCTGATGACCTCGTTCTTTGCCCGCCGCAATCGCGCGACGGGTGATGGCACGAAGCAGATCGGGAATATGCTCGAGCTCACCAGGCTCGGCCCGCTTGCCGATACGCAGGCCAAGAAGCTGTCGGGGGGCCAGCGCGCCCTCCTGCAAATGGCTTGCGGCTTCATGGTGCCCGGAAGTTGCTATGTGCTCGACGAGCCTTTCGCCGGTATCAATCCGGTGATCAAGGATGCGATCATCGACATGATCGTCGATGTGAACCGCCGGCATGGCGCCACCTTCCTGGTGGTGAGCCATGAGATGGCGATCGTTCGTCGCCTCTGCCGGCAGGTGACGGTGATGATGGAAGGCCGCGTGGCCGCGCAGGGCACACTCGACGAGGTGGCGCGCCTGCCGGAAGTGATCGCAGGCTATCTCGGGAAGGCGCTGGAATGAGCGCCCCGCTGTTGGCCGTCGACGATATCCACGCCGCTTATCAGAGTGGCGTCGATATCTTGCAAGGCATGTCGCTCGCCGTGCCGGTCGGCGGCTTCGTCCTGGTGATCGGTCCAAACGGGGCCGGCAAGTCGACTCTGCTCAAGACGGTGTTCGGCCTGCTCAGCCCCCATCGCGGCGGCATCTCGTTCGATGGCCGTGCGATCGCGGGCCTGGCGCCGCACGAGATCAAGCGGTTGGGCGTGAGCTACGTGCCGCAGGAGCTCAACACTTTTCCACATCTTACCGTCGAGGAAAATCTGCGCGTCGGCGGCTGGACGATCCGCAACGACGCCGCGCGGCTTCGGGCTCGGATCGCACGTGTCTACGAGATCTTCCCCGTGCTGGCGGAGCGTCGGCGCGACAAGGCAGGAGGGTTGAGCGGCGGGCAGGGCCGCATGCTCTCCGTGGCGCGCGAGATGATCACCGAGCCACGGCTGATGCTGGTCGATGAGCCGACAGTAGGGCTCGCTCCCAATCTCGCGGAACAGGTCTACGAACTCCTGCAGACGGCGCGGCAATCGATCCCGACCACCATCCTGCTGGTCGATCAGAACGTCTCCGACGCGCTGCGCCATGCCGAGGACGTGGTGATGATGAATCTCGGTCGGGTGAAAGCCGCAGGCCCGGTCGTCGAATTCGGCGAGGCGCGCGTGCGCGAGCTGATCCAGGAGTGTCTGCTGGGATGAGCGCGTCGTTTGCCTTTCCGCCGAGTTTTCGGCGATCGGTGATCACCATCGTTGTGACGGCGGCTGTCTTCGCCTTCGCACCGCTGGTGGCCGGCAGTTTCGCGCTCCACGTGCTCACCATCAGCTTCTACTTCGTAATCCTGGCCGCGAGCTGGAACCTGCTGGCGGGCTACACCGGCCAGTTCTCACTGGCCCATCATGCGTTTGCAGCAATTGGAGCCTATACCTCCGGCCTGTTGGGATATCACTACGGCGTTCCGGCGTGGATCGGCATTCCGTCGGGTGTCGTGATGGCGGCTCTGTTCGGCGTCATCCTCGGCCGCCTCGTGTTGCGTATGCGTGCGATCTATCTCGCGATCGCGACGTGGGCGTTCGCCGAGACGGTGCACATTTACCTGACGGCGGACTATCAGTTCACCCGCGGCGAGCTGGGGCTCAGCGTCAAACCCCTCTACGGCAGCGTCGATCCGTTGCCCTATTACTTTACATTCCTTGCCCTTACGGTGTTGGTCCTGATCGGCCTGCGTGCACTGATCGATTCGCCTATCGGCTATTTCATGCGCGCCATCAAGGATGACGAGCTGCGCGCAAAGAGCCTTGGAATTGACACAACCCGGGTCAAGATCGCCGTATTTTCCATTTCAAGCGCGATTGCAGGTCTCGCCGGTGCGTTCTACGGTCATTTCATTGTGCTCCTCAGCCCGCAGATGATTGATTTCAGCGAAATGGCCAAGATCGTGATCATGGTGGTGATCGGCGGTTTTGGCACCTTCTTGGGACCCGTGATCGGCGCCGCGCCGGTGCAGATGGTCATGACCTACCTGCAGAAATACGGCGAATGGAACCTCGCAATCTTCGCGTTGATCGTGATCGTGCTGATGCGCTTCAGCATGGAGGGGCTTGCAAGCCTGTTCACGCCGCTGTGGCGCAATCTCTGGGCACGACATGACGCCTGAACGGGAGTGCGATGTCGTCGTCGTCGGTTCAGGCGCGGCGGGATTGAGTGCGGCGCTCGCCGCCGCGGTCGACGGCGCGAAGGTGATCGTTCTGGAGAAGTCGCACTGGCTCGGTGGCACCACGGCAATGTCGGCGGCGGGGACCTGGGTGCCCGCCAACCATCACATGCTGGCGGCGGGCATCGAGGACTCGGCCGAGGAGACGCTTGCCTATCTGCGCGCCACGGCGCCGCCCGGCTGGGCCGATACCGAGGACGAGCTGTGGCAAGCGTTGGCCGAAAATGCCGCGCCCATGCTTCGCTTCGTCGAGGACCACACGCCGCTCGTCTTCGAGATGGTGAATCATCCCGATTTCTATGTCGAGGCGCCGGGCGGCAAGGCGTTCGGCCGCATGGTCTCACCGACGCTGATCAGCCGATACAGGCTCGGCAAGCTCTGGAACCGCGTGCGCCGATCGGTGAAACCGCAGTTCTTCACCTACAAAGAGATGGTGAACGGCGTCCTGAAGGACCCGGTTCGGGCCGCGCTCAAGTTGGGCCCATCGTTGGTCTGGCGTGTGATCGCGGGGCGGGTGGGACTTGGCAACGGGCTGGTTGTCGGATTGGCGCGCGGCTGCCTTGACCATGGCTGCACCATCCTGCTCGACGCCGACGTCAAGCGACTGGTGAGCGATGGCCAAGGCGTCACTGGAGTAGAAGCGGTAATCGCCGGCGAGCGCACGGTCATCCATGCCCGCAAGGGCGTCGTGCTGGCGACCGGCGGCTTCGACTGGGCACCCGACTATATGCCGCAGCACTTTCCCAGTATCGAGATCATAGGCGCGCCGCGCACCAATACCGGCGACGGCCAACGCATGGCCGTCGAAGTAGGGGCCGAGCTTGCGCATATGGACCAAGCCAACATCGCGCCCGCCTCGTTCACGCAATACGAGGGCCATAGACACGCGCAGCCGCTCTACGAGACCTATGCGCCGCATTGCATCCTGGTGAATCGCGAGGGCAAGCGATTCGTGAGCGAAGGCAGCGCGGCGCTGGGGGCGGCGATCGACGAGCGCGGCCCCGACGGTAAACCCAGGCACATTCCGGCCTGGCGGATCTTCGACTCGCGCTATGTCAATCGTCTCTCGGCGATGTACGCCGCCAAGGATCCGGGCTTCGTGCGCACAGCCGAGACGATCGAGGCGCTCGCCGCCAAGATCGGCCTTGACCCGCAGACCCTGAAGGCGACCGTCGATCGCTTCAACGGCTGGTCGAAAGAAGGCGTCGACCGCGACTTCCATCGCGGAGAGACGGCATGGGAGCGCCACTACACCAAGGATCGTGCTCTGGCGACGGTCGAGGAGCCGCCGTTCCATGCCGCCCCGTTTCTCTATGCCAGTGTCGGCACCAAGGGAGGGCCCCGCACCAACCGTCGTTGCGAGGTGCTGCGTCCAGACAAAAGCGTGATCGGCGGCCTCTATTGCGCCGGCATCGCGATGGCGAATCCGATCGGCACCAAAGGGGTAGGCGCGGGCACGACCATCGGGCCGTGCCTGACTTTCGGCTATATTGCCGGCAAGGCGATCGCTCGCCGCAACGTGTAAGGTCGGCTGAGCGGCCCCATGTTAGGTTGCCGCATGTTTCGTCGGCTGGCTGCGCTTCTTGCCTTGCTTCTGCCGCTACCTATCGTGCTGCCGGCGTACGCTCAACCAGCAGGGGTGCCCGATTGCACGGCCAATGTCGATCTCGCCGCCGATGGCGGGCTGAAGGTTGGCGTTGTCTATCGCTGCCGGTCCGACGCACCCATTACCTTCAGTGCCGCGAGTGAGACAGCGGCGACGCATGTGATGGCATTTTACGACGGCGCCGGCCGACCACTGCAGCGCTCATCGACATTCTGGCGAGTCCAACCGGTGAACGGCATGGTCGAAGCTCGTTACCGGCTCGACCTGATGGCCTATGCAAAGGACCTCAATTCACCGACCGAGGCCATCGCGCGCGGTGGCGGTGTGCTCAGCCTGCTGGAAGGCTGGCTGCTCGAGCCGCGAGGACTGCAGCATCTGCCGGTGATCGACATCCATGTGAAGGCACCGAGTGGCCTTCAGTTCACGTCCGGCCTTGTCAGGACAGGCGACACCTGGCGGCTGCAGGGCACGCCCGTGCGTTTTGCTGGCTACTCGGTACTGGGCAAGTTCGCTCTGCAGGACATCGCGGTACCCATGCCTGGCTCGCTGCGCGCCGGGCAAGCACCACAGGAGCGGGACGGGGTGTTGCGGCTCGCCGTGCTCGACGGTGTCTCCGAACAGGGGCGCGCCGACCTTGCCGACTGGGTACGACGCACTGCCGAGGCCGAGTGGAACTACTGGCGTGGCTTCACCGCCGACCGGCTGATGCTCGGGATCGTGCCCAGGGTGATGCCGCGCAGCGTCGGCTTCGGTCGCACCGTGTCGGGCGGCGGCGCCACGATCATGCTTGAGGTGGGCGAGCACGTCGACAAGCGCCGTCTCTACGATCAATGGACATTGGTGCACGAGCTGATTCATACCGGAATGCCCTATGTCGACAATCGTGGCACTTGGTTGATGGAGGGAGCGGCGACCTATGTCGAGCCGATCATCCGGGCGCGCGCCGGCTGGAAGACCGAGGCCGAGGCGTGGAAGGAGTGGATCGACGACATGCCGCGTGGCGCGTCAGCCTTCGATGTCGGGCTTCGGAGCGCATCGGGTCAGCAGAACTACTGGGGCGGTGCCATCTTCATGCTGCTGGCCGATGTCGGCATCCGTCGTGCCACCGGGGGAGCAAAGGGACTGGAGGACTGCCTGGGGGGCGTGCTGTGGAGCGGGCTCGACGCCACGTCGCGCATCTCAGTCAGGGAGTTCGCCACTGCCTGCGATCGCGCAACCGGCAGTGATGTCGTCAGCGAACTGGTGCAGCGCCACTATGCCCGCCGGGAACCGATCGATCTCACCGCGCTCTGGAAGCGACTGGGCGTGGCCGAAGTGAATGGCAGCATCGTCTTCGACGACAAGGCGCCCGACGCCGAATGGCGTAGAATGATCGTCATGGGGCCGGCCGATCGTCCGTTGCCGCGCGTCAAACTGCCATGGCAGTCGTGATGAGCGTGATCAAAGGTGTGTGGCTCGAAGACCTGACTTGGCCGGAGGCTAAGGTCCAGTTCGCGACCAACCCCGTCGTCGTGATCCCGATCGGGGCAGCGGCCAAGGCGCATGGCCCGCATCTGTCGCTCAAGACCGACGCACTCACAGCGCGAGCACTCGCCCAGGCGCTGGTGGAACGATTGCCGGTAGTCGCCGCACCGGTCCTCGGCTTCGGATTTTATCCGGCGTTCGCGTCGTTCGCCGGCAGCCAGCATCTCGGCATCGACACCTTCAAGGCGGTCGTGCGCGATTTGATCGGGAACTTCACGTCGCACGGCGTGCAACGCATCGCGCTCCTCAATACCGGCGTCTCGACCGAGAAGCCGCTCGACGAGATCGCGGCGGAACATCCCGACGCGCTCGTTCTGCACATGCGTCTCATGGGACAGGCTGCCGAGGTCCTGGTCGAGAACAGGGACAGTGGCCATGCCGACGAACGCGAGACCTCGGTGGTGCTGGCGCTGGAACCGCGCAGCGTTCGCCTCGATAGGCTGGCGCTCGACGGCCCGTTCGAGGTCACGGGTGCAACCGGCGATCCTCGTCGGGCAACCGCCTTCAAGGGCGAGCGGCTGCTGGCCGCGCGCGTGGACGATCTCATCGAGACGCTCGTGAGGCGCTGGCCGGACCTGTCGACCTGAGGATCAGGCGAAAAGCAAGGCGATCATCGCATCTGCCCTGTTCCTCGGCGATTCTCCAGTTCAGCGTCCAGCGGAAATGGGCGAGCGGCGCATCGGTGCGGATCGCCAGCATCTTGAGGTCGGGATCGGCCTCGACCACCGCTTGCCGATCCTCGATGATGGCTTTGTCCTCCATGATCCTTGTCCTCCATGATCCTTCGACCATGCTGTCGGGTCCTTCAGGAACAGGGGGCAATACCGCAAGATATTTGTGCAATTCGGGAGCAGGCGCCGGCCGAAGGCGACGTCAACGCCGCTCGAAATCGATGCGCTCGTCGACGGGCAAGCCGAGCAAGCGGCGGCGCAAGCAATCCAGGCCGAGCTCTGCGGCGCCGATGCGCACCCAGTCGCGGCCGCCTGCCAGCCGGGCCTGGCGAGTGACCGTGCCGTGCGGATCGGCGATGCCGATGCAGATGGCGGCCCCGAAATCCGGCCGGTCGGCCCCATCGTCGAGGTGCATCAGCACGGCGAGTGCGTGACTGGCGCCGCTCTCCCGGCGCAAGTCACCAGCGGTCCGGGCGGCGGTCTCTTCTGACGCGCCACCCGCGGGAAGGGTGCGCGTGATCGTTCCACTCTTGAACACCGTCTCCGCGCCGGGAAGCGAAGCGATGCGCGCAGCGATGGTGCCGCCGGTGAACGTCTCGGCGACCGACAGCGTATGGCCGTCGGCGTCGAGTTTGGCGAGCAGTATGCCTTCCAATGTCTGCTCGTCCTCGGCCACCACGAAGTTGCCGAGACGCCGTCTCACCTCGGTTTCCACCGGAGTGAGCTTGCGGGCAAGATCATCTGCATCGTCGCCGCGCACCGCAAGTTTTGTCTCGAGCTGCGGATAGTGTGCCTGGAAGCCGAGCTTGATCTCACTGTCGATCGCGAGCCCCGGGATTCCGGCCAGCATCTCGTCGGCACGCGATTCGCCGATGCCGAACGTGTGGAAGCGTTTCAGCCGCGTGACGCCGGTGATTCCGCCAAGCTTGAGCAGTCGCGGGATCACCTGCTCATCCAGCATGCGCCGCATCTCGCGTGGAACACCCGGCGTGAACAGGAAGCGCGTCTTGCCGATGGTGACGGCAAAGCCGCAGGCCGTGCCGATCGGATTGTCGATCAACTCCGCGCCCTCGGGCAGCATCGCCTGCTTCTTGTTGTTGGTCGGCATCACCCGTCCGCGGCGGGCATAGGACTCGGTCATGCGCGTGAGCCAGTGTTCGTTCAGTATCAGCGGCACACCACACGCCTCGGCGGCGACCTCCTGGCTGAGGTCGTCGACGGTGGGACCCAGTCCGCCGTTCACGATCACTGCATCGGCGCGCGCGCCGGCCTCGCGGAAGGCGGCCAGTAGGCTCGCGCGGTCATCGCCCACGGTCGTGCCCCGCTGTACGTCCAGCCCGACCTCGGTGAGGCGCCGGGCAATGTGGCTGTAGTTGGTGTTGATGGTCTTGCCGGTCAAAATCTCGTCGCCCGTGCATAGAATTTCAACGCGCATGTTCGCCGGCAGCCTTTCCTTGGTGACATGTCAGTATCGCTACAAACGCGCTGCGTCTCCAGTGGCCGATCGCCTTACAATGCCCGCAGGGCTGGCCTCATGGAGGATGGTATGGTGGCGAATCTGCGTCTGGTCGGAGCGCCGTCGTTATCGCTCGACAGCGATGAACTGGCGCGCGACTATGAACGGATCAGCGCCACCCGCCAGTTCCAGTCGGGCCAGCGACTGGCGGCGGATCTCGGCATCCTTCCAGGCGAACGCGTGCTCGATCTCGGCTGCGGCACCGGGTTGCTCGCCGAGTATATTGTCGACCTCGTCGGCCCACAGGGCAGCGTGGTAGGCATCGACCCCCTGCCATTGCGCATCGAACTCGCGCGCAGCAAGCAGCGCCCCAATCTTTCCTTCGAGGTGGGCGATGCCAATCATCTCGATATGCTGGAGGACTCCTCGTTCGATGTCGTGATCATGAACGCGGTGTTTCACTGGTTTCCGGAGAAGACGCGGCCGCTCCTGGAATGCGCCCGAGTGCTGCGGCCAGAGGGACGGATCGGCATTGGCACCATGCTGAAGGGACATCGCACCCGCGTGCACCAGATCGCAAGCAAGGTGCTGGCCGAACCGCCGTTCGATCGCTTCCCGCGTCCGCGCGAACAGCTCACGTTTCCGGTCGATTCCGAAGAGATGCGCGCTTTCTTCGGGATCACAGGCTTTGCCGCCACGCTGATCGAGGTGCGCGAGAGTTCCCGCATGTGGCCTTCGCCCGAGGCTGCAATCCGCTTCTCCGAGGCAAGCTCGTTCGGCAATTTCCTCGGCCATTTGCCCCTCGAACTGAAGGCGCGCGCCCGCACCGCGATCCGCCAGCGCCTGCAAAACCTGATGACCGCCGACGGCATCATCCATCACGGCCGCCGGTTGGTGGCGATCGCGGTCCGAAGGTAACCTCTCCAGAGGGCCTTCGTCCGGGCCGCGAGCCTCCGACTCGCTCATGAACTCGAGCGAGCGAGAGGTTCGCGGCCTGACTGAGCACGGGTCCTGTTTTAAGACTACGGTTTTGTGCGCCGCTCCACCGGAACCAGCGTGCGGGGCTCGACCATGCCGCCACGCAGGATCGACACGACAGTCCCCTTACCGATCCGTGCTGCATTCAAAAGGCGCACGAGATCGTCGGCGCCTTCGACTGCGATACCGTCCAACGACAGGATCAGATCGCCGGCCAGCAGGCCTGCCGCGGCGGCCGGGCCACCCGGCATCACCTCGCTGATACGGATCGCGCGCTTGCCCGCGCCGGTCGCGAGGCCGATGCGCCGCGGCAACGGCACGGTCTCGGCGGCGATGCCGATATGGGCCCGCCGCACTCGACCGTGGGTGATGAATTCGCTCACGGTCAGCACCGCGGTGTTCGAGGCTACCGCAAAGCAGATGCCCTGGGCGCGGGCGATCATGGCGGTGTTGATGCCCACCACCTCGCCCATGGTGGAGACCAGCGGTCCGCCGGAGTTGCCGGGATTGAGTGCGGCGTCGGTCTGGATCACGTCGTCGATCAGCCGGCCTGACGTGGCCCGCAGGCTGCGGCCGAGCGCCGATACGACGCCTGCCGTCACCGTCGACTCGAAGCCCAGCGGATTGCCGATCGCCACCACGAGCTGGCCGCGCCGCAATACCTTGGAATCGCCCAGTACCGCGGCCGGCGTACCGGACGGCAGGTCGGTGCGCAGGAGCGCAAGGTCGGTATCGGGATCGTCACCTATCACCTGCGCCTCGCGGCTGCTGCCCTCGGCGAAGGTGAGCCGCACGCGCGAGGCGCCGCCCACGACATGGGAGTTGGTGAGCACCAGCCCGTCGCCCGCGATCGCCACGCCCGACCCGGTTCCGCCGCCAGGCTTGCCGTCCTTTCCGTAGCGCTCCACGCGCACCACCGCCGGCCCGACCCGGTCCACGACCGAAGTCACGGCGCGCGAATAGGCGTCGAGCAGGGAACTGTCATCAAGTGGGTGGGCATCAAGCAGGCGGGGATCGTCGAGTGGCACGGGACACCTCCGGGGGAAGGAGGGGCTATATGGGGTGGGAGGTACAAAAATTCACCATGCCACGCCTCAACCGATGGCCTGCTTGCTCCGTCGTGTGCAATCGCACGTGCTTTCGCCTACTCCACCTTCACGTCGATGCTGTAGCGCGCATCGCCGCGCGTACTGCCGACCGCGATCAGATAGGTGCCGGCACGGGGCAGGCGACCGCTCCAGCGCGTCGCATCGCCTGAGTTGTCGGGCGCAGACAACGTCGTGCCGATGAACTCCAGCGTGCCGTCGGTATCGCGCTGAACCTTGGTGTCAGGTTCGTAGATCTGGAACACGGCGTTGTCGTCGGGCGCGGTGATGGTGACGGTGAGTGTCTGCCCTTGCGCGGCCGTCAGAGAATAGAGGTTGCGGTTGCCGCGCAACACATGGCCGCCGACTGTGCCGCCGGTCGATCCCCTGGGAAAGAAGATCGGCCTGACTTTCGGCACGGGCTGCGGCGCCGGATCGGCAGCGAAGGCGGCGGGAATGGAGAGCAGCAGCACGAGGCAGAAGGACAGAACCGATCTCATGGCCGGGGCGTCAATCGGCCGTCGCGGTCTCGAATTCCGCCGGCATCGTGATCTCCAGCACCTCGAAATCGTCGGAGTGGGCGATCTCCTTGTGCTTGATCCCCGGTGGCTGGTAGACGGTCGAGCCCGCCACGATCTTATGCTCGCCGTAACCTTCGTACTCGAAGATCGCCCAGCCTTTCAGCACATAGACGAACTGGAAGCTGAGCGCGTGGGTGTGGCGCGGGGCATCGGCATGCTTTCCGGGCTTGGCGCGGATCACATGCGCGCCCACTTTGCCGCCGGTCAGCTTGTCGAGACCGAGCGGGCGATATTCGAAGAAGGGCCTGAGGCCGTCAGGCTTGAAGGAGTTCGGCCCAAGATGGTTCACGATCTCGGGCTTGGTGCCGGTAGCATGGCTGTCGGGCATGGCTTTCCTCCTTTGTTCGAGCCGCAAACATCGTTGAATTCGAGAGCCTTAGCGACATTCTTCCCTTCTTTATTCACAGGCACTAGAATGCCTCGCTTTCCCGCCTTTTGGCATCAGGAAAGCATATGGCTCACATCAGACTGAATACCCACCCCTCGCAGGGCGGCCAGGCGGCCCCGCCGGTGGTCTGGGGCGCGCGCGATCCGGCCTTGCGCGGACCCGTGGTCGGCAGCGTCGCCGACCCGGCCAAGCGCAATGCAATCGGCGTGCATTCGGGCAGCTACGGCATCTATCGCGCGCTCGCAATCGCGGCGCACGAGCTGAAGCCCGGCCATCGCCCCGACCTTACCAATACTTTGCCGGCCGAGCGGATCGGGCCGTTCGAAAGTTGGTTCGATCCCAAGAAGATCGTGTCGCTCGATCCATGGGGCCACTTGGTGGCCGAGGTCTTCGCCGACAAGCTCGCGGCAGGCTGGGACATCCGCCCCACCATCGCCGTCACCAAGGCGCACGTACAGATGCCCGAGATTCGCGACGCGATCGCGGCCGGACGGTTGAAGCCCGACAACGATCTGCTGATGCCGAATGGCGATGTTCGTGTGACCAAGGCGGCCGTCGAGCCGGTATGGTGGCTGCCCGGCATCGCCGAGCGGTTTGGCGTCAAGGAGACCGACCTGCGCCGTACTTTGTTCGAGCATACGGGCGGCATGTACACCGAGCTGGTGACGCGATCCGACCTCGAGCTCTTCCTGCCGCCGATTGGCGGCTCGACGATTTATTTCTTCGGCGACGTGACCAAGCTCGGCAAGCCCGAAACCAGGATCGCCTGCCGGCTCCATGACGAGTGCAACGGCTCGGACGTCTTCGGCTCCGATATCTGCACGTGCCGGCCCTATCTCGCGCACGGCATCGAGATTTGCATCGAGATGGCGCAGAAGGGCGGCGTCGGCGTTGTGATCTACAATCGCAAGGAAGGCCGGGCGCTGGGCGAGGTTACCAAGTTCCTGGTCTACAATGCGCGCAAGCGGCAGCCCGGCGGCGATTCGGCGGCGCAATATTTCAACCGCACCGAATGCGTGGCAGGCGTGCAGGACATGCGCTTCCAGGAATTGATGCCCGACGTCTTCCATTGGCTGGGCATCGCGCGGATCGACCGTTTTGCTTCCATGAGCAACATGAAATCGGACGCCTTGCGCCAGCAGGGCATCGACATCGTCGAGCAGGTGCCGATCCCCGATTCACTGATTCCGGCCGATGCACTGGTCGAGATGGATGCCAAGAAGGCCGCGGGCTACTTCACACTCAGCAAGCCCGCCGTGGCGGATCTGGCCAAGGCCAAGGGGCGGAGGTTGACGGAATGATCTTCGGACAGCGGGCCGCCAGCCCGCTCAGGAGGCGAACTGGAAGCCCGCGGTCCGCATGAGCGACTCGTTGAGCTATCTCCGCAACCCGGCCGCGATCCGCGAGCGGGCGGAGCAGGTGCTGAAATATGTCGAGGACGGCCGCTCGCGGTGGTTCTCGCTCGACGCCGACGGGCTCGAAGCCGCCGTTCAGGCAACGCTCGCCGTCACGCATGAGCGCTTCGTCAACCCGGCGGCCGTTCCTTTCCATTCTCGCTGGCGGCATTTCGAGGCGGGCGGACATGATCGCTGGTCCGCGCTCGCGGCAAGGCTTGCAGGTCAGTCCAAGGACGAGGTGGCACGCCGGCGCATGGATCTCGCCATCGTTTCGGTGCTGCTCGATGCAGGCGCCGGCCCCGCCTGGTCCTTTCGCGAACCCGATACGGGGGAGACCTATGCCCGCTCGGAAGGGCTGGGTGTGGCGAGCTTCCATATGTTCGCGTCGGGCGCCTTCAGCCGCGATCCCAAGGGCGATCCGTTGCGCGTCGACGCGGAGCGACTGGCGGCGCTCACGCCGATGGACATTGCACTCGGTTTCCAGGTGAAGGCGCACAACCCGCTGCTCGGCCTCGAAGGCCGTGCCGGGCTGTTGCGCAAGCTGGGTGGGATCGGCCTGGACCGGCCTGGTGCGCTGTTCGACGTGATCGCGAAGGAGAACGGCGAGGTGAGAGCCGACGCCGTCCTCGCCGCCGTGCTCGACAAGCTGTCGCCGATCTGGCCGTCGCGGCTCTCGCTCGACGGCCAGCCGTTGGGCGATGTATGGAGGCATCCGACGATCGGTCTTGTGCCGTTCCACAAGCTCTCGCAATGGATGTCCTATTCTCTGGTCGAGCCGATCGAGGACGCGGGCCTCAAGGTGGTCGAGCTCGATGCGCTGACCGGCTTGCCGGAATATCGCAATGGCGGTCTGCTCGTGGACGCGGGGGCACTGCGGCCCAAGCAATCGGTTCTGCTGAAGGAGAGCTTCGCGCCGGGCGACGAGCCGATCGTCGAATGGCGGGCGCTGACCGTGGCGCTGCTCGATCGCATCGCCGCACATGTCCGGCTGCGTCTGGGAATGGATGCCGCGCACCTGCCGCTGGTCAAGGTGCTGGAGGCCGGCACATGGTTTGCAGGACGCCGGCTTGCCGCAGAGCGCCGTGAGGGTGGTGGGCCGCCGATCGCCGTCGAAAGCGACGGCACCGTTTTCTGAAGTGGGGAGAGAACATGTCGTTGCCGCATTCGATCCATGTCGTGTCCCATCCGCTGGTGCAGCACAAGCTCACCAAGATGCGGGACAAGGAGACCTCCAGCGCCAACTTCCGCCGGCTGCTGCGCGAGATGGGCTTGCTCCTGGGGTACGACGCCACGCGCGATCTGCCGCTGGTGAAGACGCACATCGAGACGCCGATCGAGGCGACGGATGCGCCGCTGCTCGACGGCAAAAAGCTGGTGATCGTGCCGATCCTGCGTGCGGGGCTGGGTCTTGCCGAAGGCTTGCTGGACCTGATGCCGCTCGCGCGCATGGGCCATGTCGGCCTCTATCGAGACCCGCGCACGTTGCAGGCCGTCGAGTATTACTTCCGCACGCCTGGCGACATCTCCGACCGTGACGTCATCGTCTGCGATCCGATGCTGGCGACTGCGCACTCGGCGATCGCGGCGGTCGATCGCCTGAAGGAGTCGGGCGCCAAGCGCATCAAGTTCATTTGCATCCTGGGTTCCGAGCAGGGCGCGCGGACCTTCGCCGAGGTCCATCCCGATGTCCTGGTATTCACTGCCGCCATCGATGCGAAACTCAACGATCACGGGTATATTGTCCCGGGCCTCGGCGACGCAGGTGACCGCCTGTTTGGAACGAGGTAGGGGAGAAACGCATGAGCCCAGATCTCAAGTATCTGCTGTTCTCTGTCGTCCTTGCATTCGTCCAGGTACTCGTTGCGGCTATGGCTGCCCAGGGGCAGGTCGGCCTGCCGGCCCTTGCCGGCAACCGCGATAGCGTGCCCGATCTGACAGGCTTCGCGGGTCGCGCCAGGCGCGCGCACCTCAACATGATCGAGAACCTGGTGCTGTTTGCCGCCCTGGTGCTGATCGCCGCCGTGGCCGGCAAGGCCAATGCCGCCACGGCCATGGGTGCAGCGATCTTCTTCTGGGGGCGGCTTGCGCACGCGATCATCTATCTGATCGGCATTCCCTGGCTGCGCACGCTCGCCTGGTTCGTGTCGGTGATCGGCATGATCATGATCGCGCTTCAGCTCTTCTAGCGCGAGCTACTAATCCTGAGGAGGTTGGGTGGCGCCCATTCCCCCGACCGCGAGCTCGACATCGATGCTGCCGGCCTTCTCGAAGGTGAGCGTGAGCGGCACGCGCGTGCCCTGCTTCAGCGGGCCCTTCAGGCCCATCATCATGAGATGAAAGCCGCCAGGCGCCAGCTTGACGGTGGCGCCTGGCGCGATCTCGAGGCCATGCTCGACGGCGCGCATACGCATGATGTTGCCGTCCATCTTCATTTCGTGGACTTCGACCTTGTCGGCCGCGGGGCTGCGCACCGACATCAGACGGTCGGACGTCGTGCCCTTGTTGGTAATGGTGAGATAGCCGCCGCCAGCGGGGGCAGCCGGTGCCGTGGCGCGGGCCCAGGGTTGGCTGATCTCGAGCGCGCCGAGCTTGTAGTCGTGGGCGAAGGCGCCGACTGGCAGGAGGGTGACGAGAGCGCAAGCGAGCGCCAGACGGAGAGACATCATCATCTTTTCACCTCTTCGATGGGAGTTGGGAAGTTGCCTGGTCGTCCAGCCAGGCACGTACTTTCGCAAGGTCGGCCACGCCGCGCAGAACGGTGACGGTGCCGTCGCGCCCGATCATCTCGGTCCGGGGAAGCTCACCGGCCCAGGTCGGGTCGATCTCGTAGCGCAGCCGCTCGTAGAAGCGATCGGTGAAGGCCCAGCTTTCGACCGTCCCGAGTCCGGCACGGTCAAGCGTCGCAGCGAGTTGGTCGGGCCGCTGCGGCATGGGATCGGCCGCGAGCAGAACCAGGATCAGGTCCTTGCGCTCGGCCGCCAGCTTTCCCCAGTTTGGCAGCTCGACCAGGCAGGGCCCGCAGGTCAGGCCCCAGAAATGGACCACGGTCGGCTGGCCGGCATGAGCCACCCGTAGCTTCGCCCAGCTTCCGCGTTCGAACGGCAGCGGATCGGCCGCATGGGCGGAACCGAGAGCGATGAGGCCGACCGCGCTCACGAAGCCTGCCGTCAGGACGGCAAGGATCGAGGCCCTCATGGCGTGGTCTCCAGCGGTATCAATCGATAGCCTTCGCTTTTGGTGAGCCAGGACAAATAAGTGCGGTTCTTATAACCGACGAGCAAAGGATGGTCTGAGGCATCGTCGGTGTCGGCGACGGTCCGCGGCGCACTCCAGCTTCGGCCGCTGTCGTGCGAGACTTCCCAGAGGACGTGTGTGCGATTGCCATCGAACTCTTTCCACACCAGGTGCAGCGCGTTGCCGTTGGCCAGCAGATAGGGCCGCGCCGGCTGACGCTCCGGCGAGGAGAGGGCGCGTGGCGCGCTGAACGGCGCATCGGCGTTGTCCGCGCGAGCATAGAACAGGCCCTGTCGCGCGGCGCCATCAGTGAACCAGGCGGCGTGGTAGGAACCGTCGGGCGCGATGGCGAGGCTCGGCCCTTGGTGCGGACAGGCCTCGATCTTCCAATCGTCGACACTTACGCGGCGCAGCGGCCCCGGCGTGGTTGGATTTTTGAAAGTAACCACTGCGTGATCGCGGACCGAGCCTGCGAAGATGTTGCGGAACAGGACCGCCGGCCGGCCGTGACCGGCGAACGCAACGCTGATCCGGCAGCATTCGCAGGTGTTGTCGACTGCAATCTTCGCGTCGGCAAAAGTCACGCCGTCGTCATTCGACCAGGCATAGGCAAGTGCGGCGCCGGAATAAGGTTTGCCGGCGGCGATGGCGGAAGCGGCGTTCCGTTTATCGAGCCAAGCGGCAAACAGCTTACCCTTCGGATCGATCGCCACGGCCTGGAAGCGCTGGCTTGTCTCGTCGGTCGTGATCGGTCGTGGCGGTGCAAACGAGGCGCCGTCATCAGTCGAACGCGTATAATAGACACGGCCGTTGAAGCGTTTGTCCTTGAAGACCGCATAGGTGACGATGAGGTGGCCGGCAGGATCGACCGCGATTTGCGGTCGCGAGTCCGGTCCCCAATCGACGTCGAGCGGCCCAGGCGTCACGGAAACGGGAGCGGTGAAGGTCTTGCCACGGTCAGTCGATTTCGCCACCACGACGCGATCGGCTTCGGTTCGCGCCAGCCACAGAGTGCCATCCGGTGCAACGGCGGGCGTAGCGGTAAAGGCCTCGTGGGCGCCGGTCATGGCATGATCGTGCGCCTGCGCGCTGCCGATGTGGGACAGCGTGAAGCTTGCAAGAGCAAAGAGGAGGGATCGGTGCATCGTCATCTCCTTCGGTCTGTGGCCGCCATCAGAACGAGGCTCTGAGGCCGGCGGCGATCGTGAGTGGCATGCCAAGCGTAGGAATGGCGCTCGGATTGACAGCCGATCCCTGGAACGACGTGAGCGTGAAACCTTGTGCCAGGTATTGGGTGTTCAGGAGGTTCTGCACGAGCCCGTAGATCTCGACTCCCCTCCGGATCGTGTAAGAGGCGCCGAGATCGACCAGTGTCGCACCGTCATTCAGCTGCGTGTGGCCGGTATCGTTCCAATAAGCGGGAAACGACTTCAGGTTGACGTTGAGCGCAAGCTCCGGAAGCGGGCGCCATTCGGCCCCGATATTCAGCATCCAGTCTGGAACCTGGCCCAGTTGCACGCCCGTCAATTCGAGTACCGGGAAATTGGAGCTCGTGAGCCGGGCCATGGTCCTGACGAAGTCGGCGTTGAGCCTCAGTTCGGGCAGCACCTGCCATCCGGCGATGATCTCGAAGCCGCGGAAATTGGCGCTGCCCACGTTGTTGTACTGGTTCACCGTCGTGAATGCCGGACCGAGGCCCGCTGCAGCGATGAAGGGTGCCGAGCAGGTGGCGCTGGCGTTGCAGACCTTCACGAAGTCGATGAAGTTCTCCAGGTCGTTGTTGAAGAAGGTCGCCGACAAGTTGACTTTTCGCCAGTTGAAGTCGAAGCCGACCTCCTCGCCGGTATTGGTCATCGGCTTCAGGTCCGGGTTGGTGGTGGTGAAGCTCGTGCCGGCGGCGAAGCTGCGATACATCTGGTTCATGCCCGGCGCGGAAAAGTTCCGATAGGCGGCGCCACGCAGCACCAGTTCGTCGGTCACGTAGTACTTGAAGCCGATGCGCGGATCGAAGCTGGCGGCACTCGAATCGGGAATGAGGTTGGTCGTGCCCGAATTTGCAACGAACTGGCTGGCATTCACTGCCTGGTAGAAGTCACCGCGCAACCCGACGGTGATGTCGAGCGGGAGGCTGGTGGGCCGCCACGTGCCCTGCGCGAACACGCCCTCGAGGCGATGCTCGCCGCGATTGACGAAGATCGAGGGGGCTGACGTGGCGCTGGCGAACAGGTTGATGTTGTCGGTGACCTGGATGCGGCGGAAGTCGATGCCGATTTTCACGTCTTTGATGTGCTCGGTATCGAGCTGATAGAAGATCGAGCCACCCTGGTTGTTGTTGGGAGCGGTCTCGATCTGGCTGACGAACTGGTTGAGCGCGCCGATATTGTTCAGGGTATAGGAGCCACTGGCGGCGTTGATGGTGCCGAACACGCCGCCTCCAACCCAACTGCTGAAATTGATGGCCGATTTCGCGTCGAGCTTGTAGCTGCCGCCCAGCAGCAGCCGATAGCTGGACCATTGATTGTGCGCCAATGACCATACCAACCCGTCCTCGTAGGCCTGATGGTAGTAGGCCTTGGCGAAGAGCGAGAGATTGTCGTTGGGCGTGAGGAACGTCGAGAACGTGACGTTGTCCGCCTTGGAGGCAGTCGCCACCAGGTTGGCGTTGCGGTACTGCGGTGGCGTCAGGTTGTAGCCGGCGCTGTGCCGATGGCTGTAATCCAGCCCGACCTTGAGCCGGTCGTTGAACACGACAGAGCCGTTCGCATCGGTATTGAGCGTGTCGTAGCTGCCGTAGTTGGCATCCAGAGACACGCCGGTGCGGCGGGGCTGCCGGGTGATGATATTGATGACGCCACCCATCGCCATGTTACCCCACAGACTGGTCGCTCCACCGCCGCGAATGACCTCGATGCGGTCGATCGAGTCCTTGGAGACGACGCTCCAGTCGACGGTACGGAAGTAGGGGTCGTTGATCGGCACGCCGTCTACCATCACCAGCGTGTTGATCGTTGTGCTCGAACCGAAGCCGCGGATGTTGAAGGGCTGCCCGGTGGGGTGGAGTTGGCCGGTGGGCACCGTGAGGGTCCAGACACCGGGAATCCTGTTCACAATCTGGTCGAGTCCGGTTTCCGGCATCGCCTGGATCTGCTGGCGCGACAGGACGGTCGTGCTGACATCGAGCTTTTCAATGTCTGAACCGCGTGCGGCGCTCACGGTCACCGGCGGGAGCACCTCCTGGGGCTGCGAATTCACCTGATTCACCTGAGAATTCGCCGGACCGGCGGCAGGTAGCTCGGATGGTCCCACTTGTGCATTTGCGAGCGCCGGGACCACGGCAAAGCCCGTAAAGGCGGCGACAGTCGCCGCACGGATGGATGGCATGGAAGTTCTCCTCGAATGACAGGCGATCGCAGCACTCAGCGGGTGCTGCGACTTCAAGTGTCAGACGAGGAAGGGGGGAGCTCGTGGTTGACCGGGACCGTCGCGAATGCCTGCGGTGATAGGTTGGTCTGACGCTGGCAGGACGGACGTGGCCGTACTCGCCGGGGCAACGACAATGAATGCAGTCGGTGGCGGCACGAAGGCGACCGCATGGGCGAGACCGAGGCAGCAGCTGTGCGTGTCCACCGTCGTCGGCTTGGAACTCTTGTCGCTGTTGTCTGGATCGGCGACGGCGGCGCTGCAGATGGAGCCCCAGAGGGCCCTCGACGCCGGCCCGTCGCGCATCAGTGCGGCATGGGCGAGCGGCTGCAGGAAGTTGAGGGTGATCGCAAACAGCGCCATGGCCAAAGCCGAGGCGCGCCAGCCCGACGGAGAGCAACTGCGATCCATGGTTCGACTATGGTATGTGGCCGTCTGCGGGGGAAGAGCCACCTTGTCGCTGCGCGATCGTCGTCAGACGGCCGTCCAGCCGCCGTCCACCGCCAGCTCGGCTCCCGTCACGTATGACGACTCGTCGGAGGCGAGGAACAGGATGGCATAGGCCACCTCGTCGACCTCTCCCGCACGGCCGAGCGGGACGCCTTTCAAGGTCTTCGCCCGCATCTCGGGATCGGCGGTGCGACCGGAGGTGCGCATCGGCGGCATCAGGCCAGGATGGACCGAGTTCACGCGAATGCGATCCTTGCCATGCTGGGCCGCCCCCGCCTTGGTGATCAGCCGGACGGCGCCTTTGGACGCATTGTAGCCGACGTGGATATAACCCTGCCCGACCAGGCCCGAGATCGATGATAGGTTGATGACCGATCCGCCGCGCCCGGTTTTCTTCATGGCGGCAATGCCGTGCTTCATGCCGAGGAAGACGCCGGTGGCATTGACCCCCATCAGGCGCTCCCAGGCCGCCGTATCGTAAAGGTCCTGTTCGGCCGAGCCGCTGATGCCGGCATTGTTCACCAGCACGTCCAATCCACCGGCAGCCTGCTCGACCTTGGCGATGGCCGCCCGCCACTGGTCCTCCTGCGTGACGTCGAGCCGCAGGAAGACGGCCTTGCCGCCAGCCCTTTCGATCTCGGAGACGATTGCCATGCCCTCGCGTTCGAGCTGGTCGGCAACGAACACGACCCGGGCACCCTCTCGCGCGAACAGACGGGCGGTGGCCGCTCCCATACCGCTGGCGGCGCCGGTGATCAGGGCAGTTTTGTCTTTCAGACGCATCTCGTGCCTCCTCAGGCAAGCCTCAGCGTGTCCGGCCGGCGGATCTTGCAAATGCCGGCGAGGGGGAGTCTCAGGCTATTCGCCGCTCCCTCCCCAATGCGGTCGGACCGTCATTGACGATGTCCGCAAGGACTGTTCTGATAAGAATTGCACGCATCTTGCAAGATAGCGAGAGCGTCGGGTGGGACGGCCAAGAGAACGGGGTATGCCATGAACGAGCGTGAACTGCGGCGTTTGATTGACGACGTGAAGTCGGGTGGCCTTTCGCGTCGCGGCTTCGTACAGAAGATGATTGCGGTAGGGTTGACGGCGCCTCTGGCGACGCAGCTCCTTGCCTTTTCCGGCGTCGCGATGGCGCAGAATGCGCCGGCCTACAAGCCGACCAAGCGCGGCGGCGGCGGCCTGTTGAAGGTCCTGTGGTGGCAGGGTCCGACGCTGCTCAATCCGCATTTCGCGGTGGGTACCAAGGATCAGGACGGATCGCGGCTGTTCTACGAGCCGCTCGCTGGCTGGGATCCAAACGGCAACCTGAGACCGGTGCTGGCGGCCGCGATTCCCGGGCGCGAGGATGGGACGCTGGCGGCTGACGGCAAGTCGGTGACCTGGAAGCTCAAGAAGGGCGTCACCTGGCATGACGGCAAGCCGTTCACGGCCGACGATGTGGTCTTCAATTGGCAATATTCGAAAGATCCCGCAACCGCCGCGGTCACCATCGCCGATTACAAAGACATATTGGTCGAGAAGGTCGACGACTACACGATCACCATCAAGTTCGACAAGCCGACGCCATTCTGGGCCAATGCTTTCGTCGGTCCGCGTGGCATGATCATCCCCAAGCATCTCTACGCTGACTATATCGGGGCGAAGTCGCGCGAGGCGCCGACCAATCTCAAGCCGGTCGGCACCGGTCCTTACAAGTTCAAGGACTTCCGGCCGGGCGATATCGTGAGCGGCGAGATCAATACCAATTATCACATGGAGAACCGGCCCTACTTCGACGCCATCGAGATGAAGGGCGGCGGTGACGCCGTATCGGCGGCGCGCGCCGTGCTGCAGACCGGCGAATTCGACTTCGCCTGGAACATGCAGGTCGAGGATGAGATCCTCCTGCGCCTCGAGAAAGGCGGCAAGGGCCATGTCGTGATCTCCGACGGCGGCAACATCGAGCACATCCAGCTCAACACGACCGATCCCTGGACCGAGGTCGACGGCGAGCGCTCCAGCCTCAAGACCAAGCATCCGACGCTTTCGGATCCGGCGGTCAAACAGGCATTGTCGATGCTGGTCGACAAGCAATCGGTGCAAAAATACATCTATGGCCGCACCGGCGTTGCGACGGCGAACTTCGTCAACAACCCGGAAAAGTTCCGATCCAAGGATACCAAATACGAGTTCAATATCGAGAAGGCGGCGGAGATCCTCGAGAAAGCCGGCTGGAAGAAGGGTGCGGACGGCATACGGGCCAAGGACGGCAAGAAGCTGAAGTTCGTCTTCCAGACTTCGATCAACCAGCCGCGGCAGAAGACTCAGGCAATCGTCAAGCAGGCCTGCCAGAAAGCCGGGATCGAGATCGAGGTCAAGGCAGTGACGGCATCGGTATTCTTCTCGTCCGATGTCGCGAACCCGGACACCTACACCCACTTCTACTGCGACCTGCAGATGTATACGACCACCATGACGCAGCCCGATCCGGAAGTGTTCATGAACCAGTTCTGCTCATGGGAAGTCGCGACCAAGGCGAACAAGTGGCAGGGCCGCAACATCACGCGCTGGCGGAACCAGGAATATGACGACAACTACAAGGCCGCCCAGGTCGAGGTCGACCCAGTGAAACGCGCAGCGATGTTCATCAAGGCGAACGACCTCGTAATCAACAACTACGTCGTGATTCCCGTGGTCGCCCGGCCGGGCGTCGTCGCCAAGAACACCAAGTTGACGGCGGAAATCAGCGGCTGGGACAACAACACCTGGGCGATCCAGGATTGGTACAAGGAGACGTAAGCCGCACAGGCGGAGGCGTCGAGTGTCCCGACAATACCTGATCCGTCGTCTTATGATTGCAATCCCGAGCCTGCTCGGGATCAGCATCGTGTTGTTCACGGTCCTGGCGCTCGCGCCAGGCGATCCGTTCGGCGAACTGGCCAGCAATCCCGCCATCCCGCCCGAAGTGGCGGCGAGCCTGCGCGCCAAGTTCGGCCTCGATGATCCTGTCTGGACCCGCTACGTGCACTGGCTCGTGGCGATGCTCCACGGTGATTGGGGGTTCTCGTTTGCCAGTCGCATAGACGTCGACACGCTGATTCTCCAGCGGCTGCCGACGACACTGATCGTGATCGGTGCCGCGCAGCTCCTGGCCATTCTCGTCGCGCTGCCGGTCGGCGTGCTGGCTGGAACGCGGCCCTATTCGCTCTTCGACCAGATCGCCAATACGTTGGCCTTCATCGGTTTTTCCTTGCCGACCTTCTTCACTGGCCTGCTGTTGATCCTGATCTTCTCGGTCAGGCTCGATTGGCTGCCGATGGTCTACCGTGCCGATCTGGGAGCCACGGGCTGGCGGTGGTTCGTCGAGGAAGTCAAGCAGTCGATCATGCCGGTGGCGGTCCTCGGTCTGTTCCAGGGTGCGTCTCTGGTGCGCTACGTCCGGTCGGCGGTGCTCGATGTGGTCCGGCTCGACTATGTCACCACTGCGCGATCCAAGGGCATTGGTGAACGCAAGGTGATCACGCGACACGTGGTGCGAACCGCGCTCATTCCGGTGGTTACATTGGTCGCTCTCCAGATGCCGGTCGTGTTCGGTGGAGCCATCGTCACCGAACAGATCTTCCGGGTACCGGGCATTGGCTCGCTGCTGATCTCGGCCATGCTCTCCAACGACACCCCGGTCGTCATGGCGGTCACCTTCGTCTTCGCCTGTCTTGTCGTTCTCTTCAACCTCATCGCCGATATCCTTTATGGCTGGCTCGACCCCCGCATCGCTTACCGTTGAGGCGCCGCCTGGCACCGCTGCCGCGGCCAAACCGACAAGGAAAGCGCGTTTCTCGCCAGGTCTCGAGGCTTGGCGTCGCTTTCGCCGCCACAAGCTCGCGATGGCGAGCGCGGTCGTGTTGCTGGCCATCGTCCTGGCGGTCCTGCTGGGGCCGCTTGTCTGGCGAGTGCCGATCAACGAGATCGATTTCGCCGCCCAGCTGGCTGGACCATCCTGGGCGCATCCGCTCGGTACGGACGATCTCGGACAGGACATTCTCGCGCGGCTGCTCTACGGCGGCAGGATCTCGATCGCTGTCGGCCTCTGCGCGATGCTGGTTGCCGCCGTGGTTGGTGTCCTGGTCGGAGCGATCGCCGGCATGTCGCGTGGCAGCGTGGATGTCGTCCTGATGTGGCTCGCCGACCTCTTCCTGTCCCTGCCACAACTGCCGCTGCTACTGCTGATCATCTATCTTTTCCGGGATGCGCTTACGAACGTTTTTGGCAGTCAAGGCGGGATTTTCGTCATGGTCGTCGCCGTGATTGGCGGCCTGCGCTGGATGCAGGTGGCCCGCCTGGTGCGCGCCCAGATCCTGTCGATCCGCGAGAAGGAGTTCATCGAGGCAGCGCGGGCGCTGGGCGCCTCGAAGATTCGTCAGGTCGTGCGCCATATCCTGCCCAATGCGATGGGTCCGGTGATCGTCGCCGGCACGATCGACGTTGCCAACGCTATCATCGCCGAATCGACGCTGTCGTTCCTGGGATTGGGCTTCCCGCCGGATATCCCGACGTGGGGGCGGGTGCTATTCGATGCCAAGGATACCCTCGACGTCGCGCCGCATTGGGCGCTGTTCTCCGGCGCCGCGATCTTCCTGACCGTGCTGTCCATCAATTTCATCGGTGACGGACTGCGCGATGCACTCGACCCACGCCGTGTACTGTAGGCAGGTATGGCCGATACGCTCCTCGACATCCGCGATCTGAAGACCTGGTTCGCCACCGACGACGGTATGGTGCGCGCCGTCGACGGCATCGACCTCCACATCGATCGCAGCGAGACCGTGGGCGTGGTGGGCGAATCGGGCTGCGGCAAGACAGTGACCGCCCGCTCCATCCTGAAGCTGATCGACATGCCTCCGGGCCGCTTCGAGGGCGGCCAGATCCTGTGGCAGGGCCGCGATCTGCTGCCACTTGGCGCAGCCGAGATGGACAAGATCCGTGCCCGAGAAATCGCCATCGTCTTCCAGGAGCCGATGACCTCGCTCAATCCGGTCTACACCGTGGGGGCGCAGATCGCCGAGGTGCTGCGCGAGCACGAGAAACTCACGCGACGGCAGGCGATCGATCGGGCGGCGGAAATGTTGTCGCTGGTCAATATCCCCAACGCCAAGGCGCGCGTGCACGACTATCCGCATCAATTCTCTGGCGGCATGCGCCAGCGCGTCATGATTGCGCTGGCGCTTTCCTGCCGGCCCAAGCTCCTGATCGCCGACGAGCCGACAACGGCGCTCGATGTCACCATCCAGGCGCAGATCCTGGAGTTGATGCAGGAGATGAAGGAGCGCTTCGGCATGGCGATCATGCTGATCACCCACGCCATGGGAGTGGTGGCGGAGACCTGCCAGCGGGTGACTGTCATGTACGCCGGCAAGGTCGTCGAGGAAGCGCCGGTCGACGCTCTGTTCGGCAATCCGCGGCACCCTTATACACAGGGCTTGATTCGCTCGATTCCCCGGGTCGATCGCGCAGCGACGCACAAGGAACGGTTGGAGGCCATTCCCGGCACCGTTCCGAGCCTTGTCGATCCGCCGCCCGGATGCCGCTTCGCGCGGCGCTGCCGGTTCGCGTCGGATGTCTGCCGGCAGGCGATGCCGCCGCTCAAGCAGGTGGGGCCGGGCCATTTCGTCCGGTGCGTGCTGTGACCGGCGACGCGCTGCTTTCGGTCAGGAAGCTGCGTAAGCACTTCGCTGTGAAGGGAGGCGTCTTCTCGCGCGAGATCGAGCGGGTGCATGCCGTCGATGGCGTGAGCTTCGACATCGGCAAGGGCGAGACGCTGGGCCTGGTGGGAGAGTCGGGCTGCGGCAAGTCGACGACCGGCCGTTGCATCCTGCGGCTGATCGAACCCTCGTCGGGCGAGATCTGGTTCCAGGGGTCGGACGTGAGCCACTTGGAGGGCGACGCGCTGCGCGCTTTGCGCCGCGACATGCAGATTATCTTCCAGGATCCCTATGCCTCGCTCAATCCCCGGCTGACGGTAGGGGCGATTATCGGCGAGGCCCTGCAGATCCATCGGCTCGCGGCATCGCGGCGGGCGCTGGAGGAGCGGGTCATCGAGCTTTTGGAGACGGTCGGCCTTCAAGCCGATCACATGCGTCGCTTCCCGCATGAGTTCTCGGGCGGTCAACGCCAGCGCATCGGTATCGCGCGCGCTCTCGCCGTCGAGCCCAAGCTGGTCGTTTGCGACGAGCCCGTCTCGGCACTCGACGTGTCGATCCAGGCCCAGGTCATCAATCTCCTCGAGGATTTACAGGACAAGTTCGGCCTCACCTATCTTTTCATCGCCCACGATCTCAGCGTGGTCGAGCATATCTCGACCCGTGTCGCGGTGATGTATCTTGGTCGTGTCGTCGAGATTGCGCCGTCGCGCGACCTCTACGAGAAGCCGCTGCATCCCTACACCGAAGCGCTGCTGTCGGCGGTGCCGATTCCCGATCCGAAGGTGAAGCGCAAGCGCATCATGCTGCAGGGCGACGTGCCCAATCCCATCCACCCACCCTCGGGCTGCCATTTCCACACGCGCTGTCCGATCGCTCGGCCCGACTGTTCGGAGCGCGATCCCGAGCTGCGCGAGAGCCAGCTGGGCCACTGGGTCGCTTGCCACTATCGCGGATAGCGCTCAGGTCTTGGGTGTGTATTTGGAGAGGTCGTCGGTGCCGATGCGTTTTTCGATGGCCGCGACTTTTTTCACCATCTTCTCGAAGCCGTCGGCGCCGAACCTGGCTTTCTCTTCTTTTTCGAAGGTTTCGCCGAGGATGTCGAACTCGTTGGGCGTCACCAGGCTTCGCACGGTCGGAAAGACGTCGGTGTCCTCTCGGGCCGCATGCGGCCCGTATAGTGCGATTGTGGCCTGCATGGCGTCGATCATGGCCTTGCGGCGCCCGCTGTCGGTGCGAGCCGTGGGTGCGATCTGCAGGATCTGATCCGTAAGCTTCCGCCCGGCCGCATGCTGCGTGATCAGCACGTCGATCAGCGGGACCAATCGGCCAGCCTTCTTGAAGAGGGGAAAGATCTCATCCTCCTCGAGCCTCTCGTGGTAGTCGTGGATGAAGTCGCGCATTACCTCAGCGGCCTGTACGAACACGGCTGGCTCCATATCCTCGCCCTGGCCGAGACGCCGAGCACCTGCTTCATAGATGAGCAGGACGCGGCGCAAGATCCCATGCTCGCGCATCAGATCCTCGGTTGGCGGGACGGATGCGTCGGCCTCGGCCTTCGGGCCAATTCCCTTGCCGCGTTCATCGGCCAAGGCTGGCAAAGCGGGCGCAAGGCCACACGCCGCTGCGGCACCAAAGAGCCGGCGACGACGCAGATCGACAGTGCTGCCCATGGCCGCTCCCTCGTTGCCGTCGTTGTGGTGTGTCAGGGAAGGAACGTCATGTCTGGCGCGCGGTTGCACACGCACCATGGTACCCGCTGCCGGACTCGAACCGGCACGACCTTGCGGCCTCCGGATTCTAAGCGCTCTTGTCGCTTATCCTATTTCTATTTCTTCTATCCGGAAGTGCGAGATCTTTCGCTAGAGGGTTGAGACAGATAGATCTCCTTATCGTAGCAGCCGAGCTTGCGTAGCCGGCGCCGCGGCGCCTTCCACATCGTCGCCCAGCAGGAGGGAGACGATGGCGGCGCCAATCAGGAGGGCGAACATCGGCTACCGCATGACCTCTGCCTCAATGCGCAAGGAGGTGCACCGAGTCGCTCCAGGCAATTCGTTTATCCTCTCAGCAACTCGTTTGCCCTCTCAGCGATCAATCATCGCCGAGCTTCCTTTTCGTCGAGGCCCTGCAGCATGTTTCGTCACCGGAAAGGACTGATTGTACCCGTGTCTACGCCAACGTGCCTTTTGTTAGTTGATCTGCATCAAGGCTGGGCGGAAGCGGTTCGAAATAGATACCTCCGTGGTTGACCTCATTTCGCGAGTGGGAGGGACAAGTGTCGTTTCGGGATGTTCTCGTCGTACTCAGGGCTTATCCGGCAACGACCCCGGCATCGACCGTGGAACACGCAGCAGCGGTGGCGCTCGCACTCAAGTCGCACGTCTCGGTCATTGCTTGCGGGCTCAAGCCCAAGGTTCCAGGCAACATTCTCGGCAACGCGATCTTCGATGTTTCGGCGCTTGTTGCCGAAGAGGGCCGGAAGAGCGCGGACGACGCCCAACGGCTGCTCTCGATGTTTGAGGGAATAATCAGAAAGCGCGGCGCGGTCTGCAGGCGGATTTTCGAAACGTGCCGATCATCCGATGTGCCTCACATCCTGGTCGACTATGCCAGGCTTCACGACCTCACGATCTTGCCGATACCAGAAGGTGCGTATATCTCACAGCTGGATGCGCAGTGGTACGCTGAGACGGTGATCTTCGATTCGGGTCACCCCGTTATCGTCCTGCCTCAGGATCGCAAAGGCTTCGAGCCTGGTCCCTTCGACAATGTCATGGTGGCGTGGGACAAAGGTCGCGCCGCATCGAGAGCCATCGCGGATGCGATGCCGATCCTTCGGGCGGCGAAACGCGTTCTTCTTCTGACAGTTCATGGCGAGAAGCCCATCGTGTCGAAGAGATCCGGCGCCGAGCTTGCCAGACACCTGGCATTGCATGGCGTCGATGTTGTCGTGAAGGAGTTGGACGTTGCGAGCCGAACGATCGGCAAGGTGATTGAGGAAGAGGTCGACGCAAACCATATAGACCTGCTCGTCATGGGGGCCTACGGACGGTCGCGACTCAGGGAATTCATACTTGGCGGTGCGACCAAGAGCATGCTTACTCGCCCACCCACGACTTTGCTTTTGTCCCATTGATCTCGAAGATGGAAGCAGGGGTGGGCAGTCATCCGCTGCGAAATAGGACGTCGTCCCTTTCGAGGCCGACGCCATTTTGGCTCAAACGTCTTCGGGATCAGACCACGGGACGTGTGGTCATCGGACGCGGTTTTGAGATTTCTCCGCGAGGGATCGGTTCGACAAAAAAGGTCAGCTGCAGTGACTCATGGCGGTCCCACCTCGATGACGCGGAACGGTCGTGCGATGCCGTCACGCTCGGTAACCGAGACATATTCGCCGGGCGCAAACTTGTGCTTGTCAAAACGAAAGATTGGCTCGTCCTCGTCTTCGGGCTTGTAGGAGAAGGCCCAGGTGCCGCCGCGATGGTGTGTCAACCGGCCGTGTTCATCCTCCGCTTCCTTCCAGAAGCGCCGAACCGCGCATTTATCCTTGTCTTGCATCCACTGCTTTGGATCGAGTTTGCCTGAGCGGGTCAGCGGCGCAGTGAGCTCGTAACCGCACTCGGAGCTGCCATCGGGAAAGTCAGGCGTGCGCGCCAGTTCGAGACGAATTTTCTTCAAGCCCATGGTGCCTCCGGCAGGTTGTAGCCGCATCCTCCACGGCACCGACCGGACAACCCATGATCCAGATCAAGGGCATCCTTGTTTCACAATGGGAAAGTAGAAAAATCAGGGAGATAGCGGATGATTGACTGCGCGCAGAAATCCGCTCGCCAACCGGTAGAAGTGAATCTCGGAGCCTTCAGGGAGCCATTCAGAAAGCTCGCCCAGCTCCTGGAGAGGATCGCTGAAGCGGAGGTGTCCGAACAAGCCCGTGACGAGGCGCAAAAGCAGCTGACCGAGGCGGACGCTCTCGTCGAACGTTTGGGTGAGGTGAAGGCTGCATCGATCGCCGGTCGCTCGGGCCTTGAGCAGTCAATACGCGCACGGCCGTGGGTCGCGGTTGGTCTCGCTGCCGCCGCAGGCTTTCTGGCTGCCTCGGTCTTGCAGCGCCGCCCTTCCTGAACAAGGGGCTTGATGATGGCTATATTGGCAGTTTCCCGTCGATCGCCATGGACACTGCACGGCGAGCGGCCATGACGCTGACCGGATATCTGATGGTTGGCGGCCTCATGGCGGCGGGTGTGATCTTTCTCACCCTGGCGGGTTACCGCGCTCTCCAGCACGGGCTGGGTGACGTTGCGGCAGCTTTGATCGTCGGCGGCGCCCACATCGCGATGTCACTGGTCGCCTTGATGGCGCTTCAGTTCGCACGGCGCTAATGCCACTCAGGCGACGGCGAAGCTTCGCAAGCTTTCCAATTGATATGAGTCAATGTGCGTTTGGTGCATTTGTCACATGAGGGTTGTCGACACCAAGGGAGAGTCGACGATGGGCTACAAGACCATTCTTGTTCATTGCGATGCGAGCGAGACTGCCAGTCAGCAGATGGCCGTTGCGACGGAGCTGACGCAGCGGTTCGACGCCATCCTGATCGGACTTCACGCGCGGCGACCCTTCGAGTCTACAAACTACTTTGACATTGGCCTTCCCATGGACCCGCTCCTCGACGCGCACGAACGGAGCATCAACGCCGAAGAGACGGCCGCGAAGACGACGTTCGGCAAATCGATCAAGGGCAAACATCTGGCGACCGAGTGGCGGGTGGTCGAAGGCTATCCCGACGACGAACTTGCAGTGAATGCGCGCTATGCCGATTTGCTGGTGGTTGGCCAGCCGGACAGGAAGAATGTCTCGTCGATTCCCGGCAATCTGCCAGAATCCGTGGCGCTCGCGACGGGCAGGCCGGTCCTCGTGGTGCCGCAGATCGGGGCCGCCAGGCCACCGGGTAACGTGGTCATGCTGTGCTGGAACGCGAGCCGTGAAAGCGCTCGGGCGGCCGTGGACGCGCTGCCGTTTCTGAAAGCGGCGAAGGAAGTGATTGTGCTGATTGTCGATCCCCATACTTCGGCAGACGGCCATGGGCCCGAACCGGGTGCCGACGTCGCCACCTGGCTTTCCCGGCACGGTGTCCAAGTCACTGTGCAGCGCGACGTCGCTCCGGATACCGACGTCGGCAACATCATTCTGTCGCGCGCTGCAGACCACGACGTCGATCTGATCGTCATGGGTGTCTACGGCCATTCGCGGTTGCGTGAAATGGTCCTTGGCGGCGTGAGCCGTACCTTGTTGTCCAGCATGACGGTTCCGGTTCTGATGTCGCATTGACGGCCATGGACGCGGCGCTCCTCTCATGTGCGCCGCATTCGATCGCTACTACAATGCCGGAGACGGCCGTCATGCCGACGGTATCCGACGGGTGTAGCCAACAGACGTGAGGTTATTGATATGAGCAGCTTCGAGCTTGTCTCTCGTCATGTCCGGGCGGCACTCGATGAGGCCGCGATGCGATCGATCTCCAGCGATGTCGTGGCACGCTGCTTTTTGTCGGAGGCGATCCGGATCTTCAAGCAGAACCGGTCGAACGACGATATTGCGGCTGAACTGATCGCCGCTGCCGACAATCTCGACGAGGATACACCGCTGGCCTTCATTCGTCCGTGACTGTTGTTGCTTTCCGACGCCCGACCCATGCCTCAAGCTTACCTGTTGTGTTATGGTCGGGGACAAAAGGCGTCGATGGATGAATTTGAAGGAGCCAACCACCCCTGTCCCGCCTGTGCTGTCAGCGCTTGTGGCAGCCTCGAGCCATGCCGAATTGCTGCTCTCGACGACACTCGACGTTCTGGCGGCAAGCGATTCCTATCTTAAGGCCATGAACCTTGCCCGCAAAGACCTGGTGGGCCGAAACGTGCGACAGGTTCTTGCCGACAGCCCGGGATTGCTGCGTCTCGTTGCTTCAATCGAAACGGCCGCGCAGATGGGCCATCCTCATCGGACGGCCGTAGAGAAGATCCTGGTTCCGTCCGCCGACGGCCGGCGAGAGGAACGTCAGTTCGAAACGATCAATACGCCCGTTGTGGTCGGTGGCGAAGTGAAGTGGATTCTCCACAGCATCGTGGAGCCAACACATCTGCAGAGCGTTATGCGCCCGCTCTCCGACATGGCGTCTTCCCTCGAAGACGCCGAAGCTCTCTTGCAGTCGATTTTGCGGACCGTACCCGACGCCATGATCGTAATCGACGAGCGGGGGTTGATCGAGTCGCTCAGCACAACAGCGGAGCGCCTGTTCGGCTACACGATGGATGAGGTCATTGGAAAGAACGTCTCGATGTTCATGCCCTCGCCTCAGCGTGAACAGCATGACATTTATCTCGAACGCTATCTCAGAACTGGTGAGCGTCACATCATCGGAATTGGCCGCATCGTGGTGGGACAGCGTCGGGATGGAACGACCTTTCCCATGCATCTTACCGTTGGCGAGCTGCGTACAGCGACAAAGCATTTCTTCACCGGCTTCATTCGCGATCTCACCGATCAGCAAATGACGGAGAATCGCCTGAAGGCTCTGCAGGCGGAAGTGGCGCATATGTCTCGATTCACGGCGCTGGGCGAGATGGCGTCGACGCTTGCGCACGAAATCAACCAGCCGCTGACGGCGATCAACAATTACCTGCGCGGGTGTCAGAGGCTGCTCGATAGGGCCGGGGATCACTCGCGCAGCATGCTGCGCGACGCCCTGGGAAAGGCGGCAGATCAGGCCTTGCGGGCAGGGCAGATCATCCGGCGCCTGCGCGAGTTCGTCGCTCGTGGCGATACGGAACGTCAGCTCGAAAGTTTGCCCAAGCTTATCGAGGACGCCAGTACTCTTGCCCTGATTGGCGCAAAAGAGAGCGGTATTTCGGCTTCCTTTCGCTTGGATCCGAAGGCCGATATCGTTGTCGTAGACCGCATCCAGGTTCAGCAGGTTCTCGTCAACTTGATCCGCAACGCGATCGATGTTTTGGTTGAGTGGGACGGCCGCCGTGAGATCGAGGTTGAGACCATCGCCAAGGCCGATTCGATGGTCCAGATAAGCGTCAGCGACAGCGGCGGCGGTTTGGCGCCGGAGGTTACCGCGCAGCTTTTCCAGCCTTTCGTGACGACCAAGCAAAGAGGGATGGGCTTGGGGCTGTCGATCAGCCGTACGATCGTCGAAGCGCACGGCGGCAAGATCTGGGTCGAACCCCGGCCTGGCGGCGGGACGATCTTTCGCTTCACGCTTCAGTCTGCCAGCGAGGAGGAGACGAATTTTGGCCAATAGCCAGGTCATCCATGTCATCGACGACGATGCAGACGTGCGCCAATCCCTGGCTTTTCTGTTGAGCACGGCAGGGCTTGCCGTTCGAGTCTACGAATCGGCGGTCGCCTTCCTAAAGGCGTTGCCGCAGGCGCAGGATGGCTGCATCGTCACGGACGTCCGCATGCCGGAGATGGATGGGCTGGAATTGCAGCGCAAGCTCAATGCTGTGAAGAACCCGATGCCGGTGATCGTCATCACGGGTCACGGCGACGTGGCGCTCGCCGTCGAAGCGATGAAGGCGGGTGCTGTTGATTTCATCGAAAAGCCATTCGACGACGAGAGGCTGATCGGGACCATCAAATCGGCTCTGGCGCGTCACGAGGAAGACTTTGAACGTGGATCGAGAGCGGCGGCAATCCGTGGCAGGATGGCGCTCCTGTCGGAACGCGAACGGCAGGTACTTGACGGTTTGGTGGCCGGAAAGGCGAACAAGGTCATCGCCTACGACCTCGGCATCTCCGCGCGCACGGTGGAAATATATCGGGCCAATGTAATGACCAAGATGCAGGCCGATAGCCTGTCCAGCCTCGTTCGCATGGTTCTCGTCGACTCCGCTTCGGCTCCGGCCTTGCGGTAAATCAAGTCGCTGCCTGCCGCCCGAGACTATTGAAGACACCGGCCCATGGCGGGCCGACAGGAGTGTCTGGCAAATGGCCAATAGTGGCGCAGTCGTATACGTCGTGGATGACGATGAAGGGGTGCGAAGCGCTCTGAAATTTGCCCTTGAGGTCGAAGGGCTTGATGTCCGCCTCTATGAAGGTTCGAAGGCTCTGCTTGCCGAACAAGACTTGCCGCTCAGGGCCTGTCTCGTCATCGACTATCGCATGCCGGAGATGGATGGACTGGAACTCGTCCATGCGCTCCGGATGCGCAACACCAATCTTCCCGTGATCATGATTACCGGACGGGTGAACAGGGATCTGCACCGTCGAGTCGAGAAATTGGGCGTCCGTTGCCTGTTGGAAAAGCCACTATCGGACAGTCAGCTCGTTGCGTGCGTTCGATCAGCTCTTGCCGATAGGTAACGGGAAGTCATGAGCCTTGCAACGTTGCCGCGTTCGATCTTGGGGTTCGTACTGCAGGCGACAGGTTGGCATCAAGCCGGCCTTGCCTCTCTGTCCGCCTCCGTCTTCTTGTTGAGCGCTGTCCCATTGGAGATACAACGTCGCATAATCAATGATCTGACCGAGAAGGGGACATTGGGCAATGTCCTGTGGCTGGCGATCGGCTACGCCGGCGTGGCCTGTGCAGACCAGATTCTCAAGATGCTGCTCAATGTTTATCGTGGATGGGTTGCGGAGAGCACGGTACGGTCCCTGCGACGCACCATCTCGGAGGCCGATGTAGGAGACGCCGCGGCCTCGCCATCGCCGATCGACGCTGGCGTTGAGATTGCGATGATTCTGGAAGAGGCGGAACCGATTGGGGGATTCACTGCACTCAGTGTTTCACAACCTCTGCTCCAGGGCGGGATTCTGATAAGCGTCCTGGGTTACATGCTGGCACTGGAGCCGTTGCTTGCACTCCTTGGCCTTGCCTTTTTTATCCCGCAGGTTGTCTTCGTGCCGCTTTTCCAGAAGTCAATCAATCGACGCGCCCGAAGGCGCATCCTGACAAAGCGCGAAATCAGTGGGACCATCGCAGAAGGCAATGGTGGAACGGGCTCGGAGATTGAAGCTTCCGGTATTCAACGTATCTTCAATCTCAACATGGGCATCTACCGACTGAAGTACGTGATGAATTTTCTGATGAATTTGATGCACCATCTGTCGGTGGCAACGGCGCTATGCGTCGGTGGCTGGTTGGTGCTGCAGGGCCGCACCGAGGTGGGCACCGTCGTGGCGATCGTGGGCGGTCTCGGCAAGCTCAACGACCCGTGGGGGGATCTGGTCGATTGGGCGCGTGAACTCTCCGTCGTGCGCGTCAAGTATCGTCTGTTCGTAGAGGCTGCAGACTGGTTGACCGGCGTTCAGTGGGCCGGTTCGACGCCAGCCACGGCATTGGCTCCGGCCCCTGTCGAGGAAGCAGCCTGAAGGTAATTGGCCTGCCGCCCCAGGCAACCGTCACTGTTTGCGCAAGCTGAAGATATAGGCGATGAGAATTGTCCTGTTCTCGTGGTGTGAGGGAGAAATCGGGCATACGACTGTGCGACGAGGTCATCGCGCGGAGCAAGGAAACGTCGGTCGTTCGCGGTGCGTCGGCAAGTGCAGGAAAGCCGGGTACGCCATCAGCGCGTCCCGAGGTGGCTGATCGCGTGACGATGTGACAGTTCGCGCACCAGCGTACGGCAAGGGCTTCGCCATTTATGACGTCCAGCGGAAAAGCCATCGCCGGCTGGAACGCCGCAGCGACAGAGACTGAACAAAGCAGTCGCCGCTGGCTGACATGTACAGGTCGTGCCCAGCGCAATATTGTCCGCTCCCGTGAGTCTATTTTTGAGCGTTGCGTTTGGCACTGCGGCTGACAGACCGGCGGTAGATAGCGGTCTCGACGCCCAGAACAAGGCCCATGGCGACAAATGCCGCGCAGATCAAGATCAAGTAATACATTTCGTTGGTCGTCATCGTGTCCTCCTCGAGCGAGAGAAGGATGTCAGTTCAAATGGCGGCCGCCTTGATTCAGCTCAAATCCGTGCTGAAAGAGGAAAATCTCGTTGGCTTGACGCACGTCAAAGGCCGGGCTGCGTGAAGGCGCTAGCTTCCACGGGTGATCGTGGAGAAGCACATGCCCAAGATGAAAGCTGCCGTTTTCGCCGAGCCAGGCCGTATCGTCCTTGAAGCGAAGCCCATTCCAGATGTTGGTCCGCTCGATGCGTTGGTGCGGGTGACGACAACCACGATCTGCGGCACCGACATTCACATCCTTCGGGGTGAATACCCGGTGCGCAAGGGCCTCACGATCGGCCACGAGCCCGTCGGGATCATCGAAAAGCTAGGCTCGGCCGTAGCCGGCTACAAGGAAGGCCAACGCGTGATCGCTGGAGCGATCACGCCTAGCGGCTATAGCAATGCCTGCCTGTGCGGTCAGCATTCACAGGATGGAGCCGGCACCCCCCATGGCTTCAAGTCGATGGGCGGGTGGCGCTTCGGCAACACGATCGATGGCTGCCAGGCCGAATATGTGCTTGTTCCGGACGCGATGGCGAATCTTGCACCGGTACCGGAGAAGCTGACCGACGAGCAGGTGCTCATGTGTCCGGACATCATGTCCACCGGTTTCAGCGGTGCGGAAAGTGGTGGAGTCAAGATCGGTGACACCGTTGCCGTCTTCGCTCAGGGCCCGATAGGGCTTTGCGCTGCCGCAGGTGCTCGACTGATGGGAGCGACGAAAATCATCGCCGTCGACACGGTCGCAGAGCGCCTGGCCATGGCGCGCCAACTTGGCGTGGACATTGTCGTGGACTACAAGCGGGACGATCCGGTTGAGGCTATTCGGACCATCACGCACGGTCGTGGGGTCGATGTCGCCATCGAGGCTTTGGGCACCCAGGCGACGTTCGAGAGCGCACTCCGCGTCTTGAGACCGGGCGGAACGCTTTCGAGTCTGGGCGTCTACTCCACGGACTTGCGCATCCCCCTCGATGCCTTCGCGGCCGGACTTGGCGACAACAAGATCGTCACGACTCTCTGTCCCGGCGGGAAGGAACGGATGCGCCGCCTGATGGAAGTCATCGCGTCAGGTCGACTCGACCTCAAGCCGCTGGTGACCCATCGCTTTAACCTGGATCAGATCGAGACGGCATACGATCTGTTTGCGCATCAGCGCGACGGAGTCCTCAAGGTGGCGATCACGACGGCCTAGGGGGAGGCGAAGATGCAAGACAACGCTGTTCCGGTGCGGGAGGGCATTGCAATCGCTCAACGCCGCAAGCTGCCGCGCGACTTTGTATGGGGCGTATCGACATCCAGCTACCAGATCGAGGGTGCGACCGATGTCGATGGACGGGGGCCGAGCGTTTGGGACGCCTATTGCAAGGTGCCGGGGCATATTGCCAACGGTGATACCGGAGACGTCGCCTGTGACCACTATCATCGATATGCGGAGGACATTGCCTTGATGCGCCGCCTCCGGGTCCACAGCTATCGCTTTTCGGTCGCGTGGCCACGCATATTGCCGACGGGGCGCGGGACCGTGAATGAGGCAGGCCTTGCTTTCTATGACCGACTGATCGACGGCCTTCTGGCAGCCGGCATCGAGCCTTGGCTCTGTCTCTATCACTGGGATCTGCCGCAAGCGCTCCAGGATGAAGGCGGGTGGCTCAATCGAGATATCGCCGGCTGGTATGCCGACTACGCCATGCTGATCGCGCAGCGTTATGGTGATCGTGTCCGCCGATTCGCCACGTTCAACGAGCCATCGGTGTTCACCTTGTTCGGCTATGGTTTTGCCTGGCATCCGCCGGGAGTGGTCGATCCCGTGGCTCTCCACCGCGCAATCCACCATGTAAACCTCGCGCACGGGGCGGGTGTCGATGTCCTGCGCGCGCACGTCCGTCGAAGTTCTGTTGGCACTGTGCACAATGTGCAGCCGAGTCGGCCGGCAGGGACGCGGTCGGCGGCCGACATCGATGCGGCAAAGCTGCTTGACGTCTATTGGAACGGGGCATTTCCGGAGCCACAGCTACTGGGCCGCTATCCCGCGGAGCTGGCGAAGCTGGTCGAGCCTCATGTGCAGCCCGGCGATCTCGACCGGATCTGTCGGCCGGTCGATTGGTTTGGCCTCAACCACTATTCGCCTGTCTATGCCAAAGCAGATGCCCAAGCGCCGCTCGGCTTCGCATGGGCCGATGCCCCGGCGGACGTTCGCCGTTCGCCGATAGGATGGCAGGTCGATCCGAAGGCCTTTCGTGACACGTTGGTCGACGTGTCGCGCCGCTATCACTTGCCGGTCTACGTCACCGAAAACGGAGCCGGCGCGACCGAGACGCCCGATAGTGGGGGCGAGATCTTGGATCACGAAAGAGTGGACTATCTGAGGACCTACATCTCGGCCTTGCGCGATGCCGTCGCGGCCGGCGCCGACGTGCGCGGTTACTTCGTTTGGTCGCTTCTCGACAATTTCGAATGGGGTGCGGGCTATGCCAACCGTTTTGGCCTGGTTTACGTCGATTATCCGAGCCAGAGGCGTATCCCCAAGGAATCGGCCCACTGGTATGCCCGACTGATTCGGGCCGAAGCCATGCAGGAGTTGGAATGACGTGCCTGCTTCTTGCCGACATCGGCGGCACCTACGCTCGGTTTGCACTTGCGTCCGGCCGAGCGGTCGGACCGATCTGGTCGACTGAGGTCGGCACGCGCCGTGATGCGAAAGAAGCAATTGCCGACTTCCTCAAGGCAGGCGGGCAACGGGCTGAGATCGACGGCGCCCTTCTGGCGACGGCGGGCCCTGTCCAGGGCGGGCGGTGTCAATTGACCAATGCGGCCTGGATCGTCGACGAAGAGGAGATCGCGAACGCATTTGCCATACCCTGGGTTCGGGTCGTCAACGATCTCGAGGCCGTGGCAGCCGGCCTCGCCGATTTGCCTTCCGAACAAACGCACCTGATCGGGGCCGGTACCGGTATTCCCGGTGCGCCCATGGCGATCATCGCCCCGGGCACGGGACTAGGCATGGCCTGTCTGTTTCCCGGGCCGGGTGGTCGGTGCGTTCTCCCAAGCGAAGGTGGTCATGCAAGCCTCGCCGGTGTCGATGAGCGCTCGGATGCTGTGATTGGGCTCTTGAGAGGCCGCTTTGGCCGTGTTTCTGCGGAGCGCGCCCTGTCGGGGCCCGGGTTGAGCAATCTCCATCAGGCAATTGTGTCGCTTCAAGGAGGTACGAGCCCCATCTTGAAACCCGGCGAGATCACCGCAAGCGCCTTCGATGGATCGTCTTCGGTGTGCCGCGCAGCGGTCGATATGTTCTGTGCCTTTTTGGGTGCCGTCGCGGGTGATGTCGCTTTGACGTTCGGGGCGCGGGGAGGGGTGTTCATCGGCGGCGGCATCGTTCCAAGATTCGTCGAGCACCTGTCTCGGTCCGCCTTTCGGCAACAATTCGAGGCGAAGGGACGCCTGGAGGCCTATGTGGCGCGAATTCCGACGCGCGTCATTCTGCACCCCAATCCTGCTTTCGTAGGTCTAATCAGCCTTGCTGAGGGTGCCCGAACGTTGTGGCGTTCACATCTTCCGGCCTGATCCACATGGCCGGCGAGGTTCCCAGCCGCTCCATGGCGCCACGGGCCGCGCTGCGGCGCTTCTGGAGAAGCGCACGCGGATTCTGGCGCGAGCCGACGGCGTGGGCTCTTATCGGGGTGCTGGCAGCGTGTGTCGTGCTGCAGCTCTTTGTGCAGTATCGACTGAATTTCTGGAACCGCGATTTCTTCAATGCGCTGGAAGCGCGTGACGGTCGCCTTATCTGGCAGGAAACGCGTCTACTGCTCGTCTTGGCTGCGGCGAGCATCGCACTCGCGATAGTGGCCGTATGGGGCCGCATGACATTCCAGCGCCGCTGGCGTGATTGGCTGACCCGAACATTGATCGATGCGTGGCTGACTGACCAACGCTATCAACGTCTGGGCTTCGCGAATGGTCAGCGACAAAATCCAGAGTATCGGATCACCGAAGACGTGCGCCTGGCGACGGACGCGCCGATCGACTTGGCGGTTGGCTTTCTGTCGTCCCTGCTCGTCGCTGCTGCGTTTGTCGTCATCTTGTGGAACGTGGGTGGTTCGCTTCAGCTCCACATCTGGGGAGAATTCGTGATCGTTCCAGGCTATCTCGTGATTGCCTCAGTCGTCTACGCCACGACAACAACGCTTGGCATGATGACCATCGGCCGGAACATGGTGGAGGTGATCGAGAACAAGAACCAGGTTGAAGCGGATTTCAAATACGTTGTCGCACGCGTGAACACGCGCACGACCCTTGCCGTTGTGCCGGATGATGCGTCGATCCTGGCCGCAGCCCAGGCAGCGGTGATCCGACAATGGAAGCGACTGTGCGGTCAACATATGCGGACGACGCTGGTGTCACACGGCAACACTCTGCTCGCTCCGATTGTCGGACTTCTTCTTTGCGCGCCCAACTATGTGGCGGGAACCATTTCCCTCGGTCAGGTGACGCAATCAGCTGCGGCCTTTGTTGCCGTTCAAGGCGCCTTCAACTGGCTGGTCGACAACTATCCGCGCCTCGCCGAGTGGATGTCCTCGGCGTACCGTGTCGGCATCTTGTTGAGTGCCCTCGACGATTTTGACACGCAGTTGCCCCTCTCGGTCGACCGGAAATCACTGCAAGATCAAGCGGATCCACAGCCTACGTAGAATCCCTTAGGTCAATACCTGAATGGTGGGCGTCGATCGGACGGGGGTATTGATCGGCCATCAATCGTGCTCACTTCGGGAGAGACTGATGGTTGCCATCACTACCGCCACCGCACGCGTTTCCGCTCATTCTCCCTCCGCCGGCCTGTTGGCTCAGCGCGTCTTGGCCACACCGCTGGTCGACCGGATCCAGCCGGCCGGTACGCGCCGAAGCTTCGCCAAGGGCGAAGAACTGTTCGCCGAAGGCGAGGCCGCGGACTTCTTCTACAAGGTGGTGTCGGGTACGGTTCGCGTTTGCAAGCTTTTGAGCGATGGCCGCCGGCAGATTGAGGCCTTTCAGCTGCCCGGCGAGATCTTCGGACTGGAAAGCGGGATGGAACACCGGTTTACCGCCGAGGCAGTCGAGGACACGGTGGTCGTGGCTTTCCGGCGCGGCAGGTTCGCGAGCTTGATGCATGAAAACCCGGCATTCAGCGATCAGCTCATGAGTTCGGTGATCCAGAGCCTGGAGCGTGCACAGGAGCATATGGTGCTTCTCGGCCGCAAGACGGCGCAGGAGAAGATCGCGACCTTCCTGCTCGATATGTCACGCCGCCTCTCCAGGGGCGATCAGGTCGAGCTGCCCATGCAGCGCACCGACATCGCTGATCACCTCGGCCTCACCATCGAGACGGTTTCCCGCACTCTGAGCCAGATGGTGCGCGATGGCTTGATCAAGCTGGCGGCGGCCGGCCGTACCATTGTCATCAGCAACAAGGGCGGCCTCCAGGCGCTGAACGGGTGATCATATTGGATCGCCGGGAGAATGACCCATGCGCGCTAGAGATATCATGTCGAGCGGTGTCATGTCGGTGATGGCGGATGCGACAGTCTTCGATGTCGCGGAGATTCTGACGAGCGAACACATAAGTGCCCTTCCTGTCGTCGACGACCAAGGTCGGGTGATCGGTATTGTAAGTGAGGCCGATCTCATTCGACGCGCCGAGATTGGCACCACGCCGCACAAGTCGTGGCTGCATCGTCTGTTCGACGACGACGCCGTCAGGGCAGCGCAGTACGTGCGCTCCCATTCGCGTCACGTGAAGGACGTGATGACGAAGACCGTCATAACGGTCGCGGAAACCGCAACTTTGGCGGAAATCGCGGAACTGATGTCCAAACACGGGATCAAGCGAATACCGGTGGTGCGGAATGATTTCATGGTCGGCATCGTAAGTCGGACCAACTTGCTGCAGGCGCTGATTTCGCGCGAACCGGGAAGCGACGAGTCTCTGCTGACCGACGAGCAGTTGCGCTGCGATGTATCGGACGCAATCGGAAGGCAGCCTTGGACCTCGCCGTGGCCAACCAATGTTTTGGTGAGCGCCGGGGTTGTTCATCTCTGGGGCTTCACTCCAAACGAAATCGTCCGCAAAGCTTACGGCGTGACCGCAGAGAACGTCCGTGGTGTGAAAACCGTCAAAAATCATATGCGCACCGTGCCCGCGGCGGTAAGCATAGAATGTGGTCATGTGACCTAAGGTGGGTCATTTCGCCGGCAGGGGCGAGGAGAACGCATGAGGGCCATGGTTCTTACAGCGATCGGCAAACCGCTCGAGCTCTGGCAGCGCCCCGATACGGCGCCAGGACCGGGCGAGATCCGGGTACGCGTCGAGGCCTGCGTATGCGGCAGCCTCGGCCGGGTCGATCCGTACGTGAAGACACTCGAGATTGGCATGCAGCGGTTTGGCCACAGCCGATGCGGTGCTGAACATTGCCTCATCCGTTCCACCATCGCGGGCCAGCACCAGAATCGCTTTCGTCGCCGCGTCTACTCAAGTTTTCGAACAAGACCTTTCAAGCGGACCGATGGCGCCTTGATCTGAATCAAGCGGAGTGCGGTGAAGTGCGGCCTCTTATTGATTCGCTGCCTCCAAATTTCTTTGCGGCTGGATCTTTATCGATGCGAGGTGGCCATCAAAGGTTGATCTGAATCAACGCACTTCGACCTTCCTTCCGCGATGATGGTTCAACAGCGGAGGAGAGATAAGATGACCTTCAAGACGATTGTCGTTCACTGTGATGCCGACAAATCGATCCAGCAGCGCCTGAGCATCGCGACCGATCTCGCGGGCAAGTTCGACAGCCATCTGGTTGGTCTGCATGTGCGGCCTCCCTTCCAGCCACCCGTCTATTTCGACGGCAGCTTCGTGATGGATGATCTCTACAAGATCTACGAAGACTCCCTGGCTAACGATCAGAAGGCGGCGCTTTCGGCATTCTCGATGGCAACCGAGGGCCGCAATATTGCGGTGGAGCGCGAGATCATCGATGGGCCGGTCGACAGGGAAGTGGCGCATCGCGCTCGCTGCGCCGATCTTACCATCCTCGGCCAGGTCGGCGACGACACGCCGATGGCAACGCCGCGCGACTTGCCGGAGGTGGTGGCCTTGTCCTCGGGCCGGCCAGTACTCGTCGTTCCTTATGTGTCCGTTCGCCAGCCGATCGGAAAGAATGTTATCGTATGCTGGAATGATAGCCGTGAATCGGCACGTGCCGTGGCAGACGCACTTCCACTCCTAAAACTTGCGGACAAGGTGACCGTCCTCAGCTTCCGTTCCGACGAAAGCGAAAGTACGGGAGCACCGGAGGTCGTCAACTGGTTGCTCAAACATGGTATCAAAGCGAAGGTGATCGAAGAGACGGCCGGAGATGTCTATGTCGGCGAACTCGTACTGTCTCGCGCCTCTGATCTCGATGCCGATCTCATCGTTATGGGTGTTTACGGGCATACCCGTGTGCGGGAGATGATGCTAGGTGGCGTGAGCCGCACATTGCTGCGAAGCATGACCATGCCTGTCCTGATAGCGCATTAGCATAGGGGCGAGGCTGCCCCCTTTGGGGCAACCTGGCCCGTTGCTTCGCTTGCTTTGGTGATGGCGGGGAAATGCATCTTCTGTCGAAGCTTCTCGATACATCCGACGGGAAGTTACGAGATTCTTTTTCTCTGGAAGTTTAGCCCGGTTCAGGTGCCGTAGTTGACGCAGCGGATGGCTGCTGCCTCTGCCTTGTTCAATTGACAATGGTATTCGCTGGCCCAGCCAGAATAGACGTTGTCTTCTTGTGCATTGATTGCTTCGACCATCATGTCTGCATCGGAAGGGTCGGCAAAGGCGCAGAACAGCCTCATTCCCGCTGCCATTTTTTCACCACTGAGCGCGAAGTCACCGCTCGGCTTGACGAGCTTGACCAGGAGGTCGAGGAGAGCCCTGGGATTTTCTGAAACGTCCAAGGGGACCTCAACAACCACCAAATGGAGGTGCTTGCGCTTCGCAGTGAAGGTAGGCCAGGCAACTTGCGCCATTTCTCTCTCCAGGGCCGTCCAGGCAGGCTCTATCCTTAAAGTGCTGCGAGGTCCGGTTCGCGAGTAACAACTCCTTCTTTGGGCTCTTCTGTCACGGTCATCGTGGCTTCCCTCAAGAAGAGAACGCTGGCCGCTCTCCAGGGCAATTCGTATGACCTTTGTGGGATCGATAATGCTTGCTTCACGAGATCTACGTACTGTTTGCGTGCGGCATCGAACTCATAGGCGCCCTTGCCGTCGAGCATGCGCGCCACAACGACCCCTCCGTCGACGGCGGAATTCTCGCCTATTTGGCGCGCTGGCGCCTTGAGCGCGCGTTTCAACACCTGAATACCGGTCCGTTCGTCACCGTCTGCCTTGGTTTCCTCGACCACCACGCTGTCGATACAACGCAACAATGCCGGTCCAATCCCTGGCGCGATCATCGCTTTCACCATGAGTCGGGCCACAAGTTGAGGACCTCGTGTGGCAGGAGCCGCCTGAGTTTCATGATCTCCCCGTCATCGAGGCATTGCGTCATGACGGAAAAGCAGGTCCGCACCGCTTCGGCGGCTTCGATCCGGCTGTCGCGCGGCATTTCGGCAGCGACGTGATCGATGAAGTCGGCCAGGTGACGTTCATGGGTAGGCGTATCCGCTGGATGCCAACCTTCGTAATAGGCGCCGCGCAACAGCATCGGCATCTGGGCCCCGAGGTGAACCGCATTGTTCGTGCCAATGCGGTCGCGGATGACGTGCAGGGCGCCACGCAAGGCACCGAAGGCGGCGTGCCGATCGTTTGTCCCGAGTTCCCCCATCATCAGCTTCAACCACTGATCTGTTTCCTGGAGAGTCGTGTCGAATACCTTGAGACTGGTTGTGCTCATGTCGCGCCTCTCTATGATGCCAAGGCATACTGACCGCAGCCACGCGGGGACGAATTGACTTGGGTCAATACTTTTGGTTCGTCGCCGTGGCGTATTTGTGCGTCACGATAGAGGATGCAGGTGGAAGGGTGCCGCGGTCAGAGCTCGAACTGTTGGTTCAATGCCGGCATTTCGAGGCGGGGAGTGTCTAGCTTCTCTGCCAGCTCTCTCATCGCCGACGTCTCGCCATGTACGAGGAAGGTGATTTGCTTGCCGGCGATGCGGTGATGCCAATTGATGAGTTCGCCCTGATCTGCATGGGCAGAGAAGCCGTTGATGGTATGGATTTTTGCCCGTACCGGCATGTCCTCGTCAAACACCCGGACCCTGCGTGCACCGTCGATGATCTGGCGGGCGAGCGTACCGGCCGCTGCGAAACCGACGAAGACAATGCTTGCCGCCTGCCGCCTGAGATTGTTGCGCAGATGATGGAGGACACGGCCGCCGGTGCACATGCCGGAACCAGCCATAATGATGGCGCCGCCGCTGATGCGGGCGATCGCCGTTGATTCGGCCATCTCTCGTACCATGCGCAGTCCAGGAACTTGCAGCGGATCCTTGCCTGCTTCGAAAAGTCTGGCGATCGCAGGCGGGTAGCCTTCTGGATGTCGTCGAAAAACTTCCGTTGCCGAGATCGCCATGGGTGAGTCAAGGAATACGGGCAGGGACGGGGGCAGCCTGTTGGCCTTGATACCCTCGCGCAGGCAGTAGAGGATTTCCTGCGCGCGTTCGAGGGCGAAGGTTGGAATGACGACGTTGCCGTGACGCTGTAGTGTCGCCGCAATTGCCTCATGCAGTTCCTCCACCGACGCCGAGAAGGAACGATGTCTGCGATTGCCATAGGTCGATTCCATCACCACCACGTCCGCCGTGGCCGGTGTGGAGGGCGGTCGCAGGAGTGGCCGGCCCGCATTGCCGATATCGCCGGAGAAGAGGATCGATCGGGAGCGCCCTTCCTCCGCGATTTTGACCAGGACGCTGGCCGACCCCAGGATGTGACCGGCATCGAAGAAGGTCGCCCGGATGCCTGGCGCAATATCCAAGGCCGTGTCGTAGGACACCGACCGTCCAAAACGTCCGATCGCATCGAGCGCATCGAGCATCGAATAGAGCGGCGTCCCTGCCGTCGGTTCGCCGGCGCGGAACACGCGGATCGGGCCATGGCTTCGATGCTGCGCCTCTTCCTCCTGCAAATGCGCTGCATCGAGAATCACCAGTCGAGCCAGCTCGAACGTGGCGGCAGTCGCAATCACTTCGCCGCGGAAGCCGCGCTTGACGAGCAGCGGGAGGCGGCCGCAATGATCAAGATGTGCATGAGTGAGAAGCACATAGTCTATCAAGGCGGGATCGAATCCGAAGGCTTCGGTATTCTCCTCCCGCAGCGCGCGACCACCCTGGAACAGACCGCAGTCGATCAAGATACGCCGGCCGAGGCATTCGAGCAGGTGGCAGGAACCGGTGACGGTCTGTCCGGCACCGTGGAAGGAGAGCTTCACGGAGCCTCGATGCCGCTTGGGCAGAACGGCTCGCCCTTGAGCTCGTACCAACGCAGGATGTCGCGCCAGATTGCTTCGGCTGACTCGGAGAACCAGAAGAGCTCCCGATCCTCAGGATCGATCACGCCTTCGTCGACCAGGAATTCAGGATCGAAGGCGCGGCGCCAGTAGGGTTCGCCCACCAGAATTACGGGCACGGGCGGCATCTTGCGCGTCTGCGACAGTTCGAGGATCTCGAACAACTCATCCATGGTGCCATAGCCGCCCGGGAATACAACCAGTGCCCGTGCCCGCAGCATGAAGTGCAGTTTTCGCAACGCGAAGTAGCGAAACTTCAGGCAGAATTCCGGTGTGATGTAGGGGTTGGGAAACTGTTCGTGCGGCAGCGAGATATTGAGACCGATCGAAGGGGCACCGACGTCGTGTGCGCCGCGGTTAGCGGCTTCCATGATGCCAGGGCCGCCGCCCGTCATGATCATTGTGCGCCCACCATAGGAGCAGTCGGCCATACGACCCACGATACGGCCGAACTCGCGGGCGATCTCGTAGTACCTGCTCTTTTCGCGCAGGCGCTCGGCGATGGCGTGTTGTTGGCGCAGAGAGGCATTGGCCGGATCCTCCGCAAGTTTACGTGCGCAGTCGGCCAGGCGCCGTTCGGCCGCGCGCGTTTCATCGATGCGCGTGCTGCCAAACACAACAATCGTGTGCGCGATGTTGTTCTCCCTCAGCAGAGTTTCCGCCCGCAGATATTCGAGCTGAAGCCTGAGACCGCGTGTCTCCTTCTCCTGCAGGAAGTCGAGATCTTGATCAGCCTCACGGTAGCTCTGGCTTGCGAGGATGCGCTTCAGAGCCTCCGGAGCATTTGGATCATCGCTGCTGGACTTGGGTCGTGCTGCCGGTAGCGATAGGTGCCTATCGGATCGAGGTGGATATCGCGAAGGCCGATCGTGGCTGGATAAAGAATCGTCAGCACCCATCACTTCTCCAATAGGGCAAAGGCAATCCTAGAATGAACCGTTGGGTCAATGGGCGCAAAGGCACAAGAAGAAGGCGGGGTGGTGAGTTCCAGGATCAAGCGCTGTACGGCCTATACCTGGAAGTTGCCAGGGGGGAAGGGCTGGAGCACGCCTTCAACTCCCTCGATGCCATACGCGAAGCTTGTGAGGCCAGATCGCCGGAAAACCAACCAGGCTTCCAACCGCGCACCAGGGTTCATCGAGTGCAGGCCTGGTGCCGAGACTGGCCGCAACGACCTCAGCCTTTGGAACGGTGGCGCGCGTCCGGCAGCTTGCCTGTTCTCAGCCTCGCTCCCGCGGCGCTGCTCTTCAGAGGACAACGTCCCGATTCACGTTCTTGTAGAGGAGATAGACCGCCTGACTTGAACCTGTGGGATAGAATTGTTGAGGGCAGAACGATCCCATCCAGATGAAGTCATCAGCCCAGATTTCATGCCAGGTGTTGCCAAGATAATAGAGACCTTGGCCCTCCAGCATGAACAACCCATGCTCCATGATATGCGTCTCGACTGCCGGAAAGCATACGCCCGGCTGGAAGAACATCAGGTTCATCTCGAAGTCAAAACTGAGGTCGCCCATTGGAAGCAGATGCTTGAAGCCGCGTCCCTCGAGTCCGGTGTGGTTTGTGATCGGCATGGATTGATGCTGGCTGATGATCGGCGCTGGCGTGGCGATTCCATCGGCAGTCTCGTAACGCTTCTTGAGAGCAAGGACGCGTGCAGGCGCGGTGGCATCACACTTCATTGCAAACGACACGCCTGTCGGAACGTAGGCAAAGCCACCTGTCGTAAGTGACACAGGTGCATTCGACTCGATGCCCAGCTCCACGCTACCAGACACAACGTAGAAAAAGTGCTGCAGGTCTACACAGATCGGCCGTGCAGTGCCTCCTGAGGGTTCGATTTCCAGCATATACTGAGCAAAACCGGCACCAAGCGCCGGTGCCGCCAGGAAACGTACAGTGGTCGACGTCCACGCCGGGAGCCGGCTTTTCAAGACGCCTTCCGGTGGGATGAAGGCGAAGTTGTGATCAACGACGCCACGGTTGTGGCCGATCGCCCCGGGGGGAACAATGCCGGCTTTGCCGGGGAAATTGGTGGATCGCATGTTTGGCCTTGGGTCAGGTTGGGAAAGTGAAGGGAAGCGGGGCGGATCCGCCGGCTGCTCCGGATCAATCGCCGCACTACTTCGCGAATCCGGGCATGATGTCTGCCGCCAGCAGCTCAAGCGTTTCGGTATCGTTTTTATAGGCACTGCTGATGAGGAGCTGGACCCCGGCTTCCTTGTATCGGCCGATCAGGTCCGTCACCTGCGGCACGGTACCGGCAAAACCATAGAACTGGTCCGGAACTGCGAGTCGACTTCGCTTTGCGGCGAGCCGCGCTTCGTCCCGCGCCAGCACGAAGCTGATGACGTTGGTGCGTTCGATCTCGTCGTAGTTCCGACGCTCCGCTTCGCAGTGGCGGCGTAGCACCTCGAACTTGTGCCTCACCATGTCGGGGGTGCCACCGACATTGCAGGCATCCGCGAACCGTGCGACCGCCCGCAGGGTGAGTTGCTCGCCTCCGCCGCCGATCATGATCGGCGGATGCGGCTTCTGCACCGGCTTGGGTTCCAGGATGGCATCCTGTACATGGAAATACTTGCCCTGGAATGTTGTTCGCTTCTCGGACCACATGGAGACGACAAGCCGAACGGCCTCCTCCATTTGCCGGATGCGGACGGCCGGCTTCGGCGGGAACTCCCAGCCGTATTGACGGTACTCCGCTTCGAACCAGCCGGCCCCGATACCAAAAGTGAGGCGGCCGTGGCTGATTTGGTCGACGCCTGCCGCCATCTTGGCCAGAAGAGCCGGATTGCGATAGTGCACCGACGATACCAGCGTCGCGAGGCGAATGCGCTTGGTGACAGCCGCGAGGGCGGCAAGGATCGTCCACCCTTCCATGAAGGGCTCTTCCGGCGCACCAACATTTGCGATCTGGATGAGATGGTCCATCACAGAGAACCAGGTGAAGCCATGCTCCTCTGTCCACAGGGCCTTGGCTTTGACGGCGTCGAAGATTCCGGCAGGGTCGGTGCCGAACTGCCAGGAGGGGTTGTGGATACCGAACTTCATGTGGGCCTCCTCGATCTTCAGCGCATCACGAACGGGTTGGCGGGCGAGCCCTCCGCCATCGAGATCCAGACGCTCTTGGTCTCGAGGTATTCGTGGATCGCCTCGATACCGCTCTCGCGGCCGATGCCCGAGTGCTTCATGCCGCCGAACGGCATCATGTAGCTGATGGCGCGATAGGTGTTGATCCAAACGGTGCCCGCCTTCAGTGCTGCGGACAGGCGTAGAGCCCGGTTCATGTCCCTGGTCCACACACCCGCAGCGAGGCCGTAGATCGTGTCGTTGGCGAGCTTCACAGCCTCAGTCTCGTCCTCGAAGCCGATGATCGACAGGACCGGTCCAAAGATCTCCTCCTGGGCGATCCGCATCTCGGGCTTCACGTCGGTGAAGATTGTTGGCTCGACGAATTGTCCACCCGGCAGGTCAGCTGCGGTTGCGGCGCCGCCGCCGAGGATGCAGCGTGCGCCTTCGGCCTTGGCAATCTCCATGTAGTCGAGAATCTTGCGGTATTGCGGCGCCGTGGTGACCGGCCCGATATTGGTATCCGGCTTCATAGGATCGCCCTTGCGGGCGGTGCGCCCGAGTTCCGCGACCTTCCTGCTGAATTCGTCTCGGATCGAGTTCTGCACCAGGAGCCGTGAGCCCGCTATGCAGGTCTGGCCGGTGGCAGCGAAGATGCCGGAAATCACGCCGGCGGCAGCGGCGCCGATATCGCAATCCTCGAACACGATGTTTGGCGATTTGCCGCCGAGCTCGAGCGACACGCGTTTCAGCGTCTTCGCTGCCTGCGCATAGATCTTCGCTCCTGTTGAATCGGAGCCTGTAAAAGTGATCTTCGCCACCCCCGGATGATCGACCAAGGCGGCGCCGGCTTCCTGGCCGTAGCCCGTCACGACATTGAACACGCCATCGGGAAAGCCCGCTTCTTTGGTGAGGGCGGCAAATTCCAGTGTCGAGGCCGAGGCAAACTCCGACGGTTTGACCACAACCGTGCAGCCGGCAGCGATTGCCGGCGCGCACTTCCAGGCGATGAACAACAAAGGCGAATTCCAGGCCGTCAGCGCCGCCACCACGCCCATCGGCTCGTGTCGCGTGAAGGCGAAGGTGTCAGGCTTGTCGATCGGCACAACGGCGCCTTCGATCTTGTCGGCGAGGCCGCCGAAATAACGCCACCATTCGGAATGGTAGACCAATTGACCACGCATCTCGGCCAGCAGCTTGCCGTTGTCCTTGACTTCGATTGCGGCCAACCGGTCGACATTCGCTTCGACGAGGCCGGCCAGCTTGAGCATGAGCTTGCCCCGGGCCGAAGGCGTCATCTTTGACCACGGTCCTTGCATTGCCTGCCGGGCTGCGGTGACGGCGCGATCGACGTCGCGCACATTGCCTCGCGGAATTCGGGCCCAAGCCTCGCCGCGATAGGGATCGATGCTGTCGATCCACTTGCCGTCGAGTGGGGCGACATACTGGCCGCCGATAAAGTGCTGATAGGTCTTCATATGGGCCTCCCTGGAACTTCGGTTTCGCACCAGCCCCGACTCTATGCCTGTCGGGATGCACTTGTATCGAGCCGCAATCTTGGACCTGCCATGTCTGATCGTTATGGTTCTGCTCATACAGCGGACGCGACGGCGCCGCAGGCATCCCGACCCGGACACGCCAGAGAGGGAGATTGCCTGCAATGGCCAAGTACTCTTATGACGAGAAGGAAGCCTTCAAGATCGGGTGTGACGTGTGGTTCGAGATGCGTGGGCCGTGCTCACCCAAAGTCAATCCGAGCATGAAGGTCGTCCGCGAGGAGATCTTTGGGCCAGTGGTCTGCGCCATGCCGTTCAATGATGACGACTCGAGCGCATCGCGCGGGCAGGCAATGCCACCGAGTACGGGCTTGCAGCAAGCATCTGGACACGCGACATCGGCGTTGCCCATAAGCTTGCGCCCAAGCTGAAGGCGGGCCCGGTCTGGATCAACGTCTCCAATTTCAATGACGTGGCTCTGCCGTTCGGCGGCTACAAGCAGGATCTTGCCCTTGATCGGACGACCGGTCGGTTGATCGTTCTCTCGTCGTCGGGTCTTGAGCAGCAGGTCGGCCATGACGGTGCCACCTGGCTCGATCGTGAGCCAGTGGCCCGTCAGCGTACTATTCTTGCGGACGACGGTTTCGGCCGCGAAGTGACGGCGGCACTGGACAGGGTGGCTGGCCGACAAGGGCTATGCCACCGACCTCGGTGACGGTCGGATCCGGGCTTCCAGGGATATGCTGCACCGGCTGGAGGCCCGTGACATCGGTATATAGGCAGGGGGCCCGCGGCGGAGCGGGGGCCGGGAATGGCAGTCCGCCACTCCCGGTAATCACGCCGCCGGAACGCTGGCCGGTGCCACGCGACTTTCGAGCAGCCGGTTCGCCATGGTCGACGATGGGCTTGGCTCCAGCCTGGTTCCCTGGCGGCCCGCGCTCGAGCAGCAGGTCGGCCGCATGGCATCAGGCGTCGTCATGCTCGGTGGTGATGTCAGCTGGTCCTCCAGTCGGAATCGAGGGCTGACCTTGTAGCCCGTCTTTGGGCGACGCATGCTTCTCAAACATCTGCGTACGGGAGATCAAGAAGCGATGAACACGCGAAAGATTCAGGTGGGACCGGATCTCGAATTCGATTGCTCGGTGGCCGGCGCGCCCAATGGCGTCCTTGTCCTCCTGCTGCATGGCTTCGGAGTCTCGAGGCATTTCTGGGATCGTCAGGTGCCTGCGCTGGCTGACGCCGGCTATCTTGCCGTAGCGCCGAATCAGCGTGGCTACTCGCCCGGTGCGCGACCTGATCCGACAGACCTTGATGCTTACCGGATTGATCGGCTGGTCGGTGATGCCCTCGATATCGTCTCGGCGGTGGGACATGGCAACCGGCGTTTCCATCTGGTGGGACACGACTGGGGTGGCAGCCTCTCCTGGATCATCGCTTCGCGACATCCCGAACGTCTGTATTCACTCACCATGCTGTCGCGGCCGCACCCTGCCTCGTTCCTGCGCGCGCTCGCCATGCCTGACGGAGACCAGAAGCGTCGATCGGGTCATCATACAGCGTTTCTTGAGCCGGACGCCGTGCCAAAGCTGCTGGCGAATGACTGCGAATGGCTGCGCTCACGCCACATGCGCCAAGGTATGCCCAAGGCAGCGACTGATGCGCATATGTCAGTCCTGGGGAATGAAGCCGCGCTCGAAGCGGCACTGGCGTGGTATCGCTCAAGCGGCCCGCGCCAACCGCTCGGCCCAATTGAAGTCCCAACGCTTTACCTTTGGGGTGATGCCGACGACACAGTCGGTCGAGCTGCCGCGGAGGGTACGGGCGAATTCATCAAAGCACCGTATCACTTTGAAGTCCTCCCGGGCGTTGGTCACTACGCTGCCGATCAGGTTCCGGATCGAGTGAATGAGTTGCTTCTCTGGCATTTGTCGCGGCACGAGAACTAAAGCGTTCATCTCTTCCCAGGAATTCTGAGATTGCAAAGTGGGTCCCTCTGGACAGGCTGTGTTCCTCTTTCGTCGATCGTCCGAATTGCACGCCATAGCTGCCGGAAACAGCACAAGTAGTGATGCTGCTCTTGTGCAGGAGGGACGTGATGGCTTGATCGTGAAGCATGTCCGCGACCAAGATCCTCTGGGGACAGATCTCTCTCGTCTTCGCCATCGTGCTTCTCACCCTTTGGGGAGCGACCGAGTGGACAGCATGGCGGTTGGACTATCAGCCTCGACTTGGGTTGCCCTGGTTTGAGCTCGGGTTTCCATTCTATTTCCCGCCGACATTTTCTGGTGGTGGTCCACCTACGACGCCTATGCGCCGACCGTTTTCGTCGAAGGCGCCTGTATCGCGGCGTCAGGAGGGCTGATCTCGATCGCCGTCGCGATCAGCATGTCGGTCTGGCGAGCGCGCGAGGCCAAGAACGTGGCGACTTACGGTTCGGCACGGGCAACAGTGGGCGAGACTCGCAACGTTGCTCGGTCCGGACGGTGTCGTGCCTGGCAAGTTCAGTTCAAGCTACTTACGTCATGACGGGTCGGAACATGTTCTCTGCTTCGCGCCAATGCGAAGCGGCAAGGGCGTCGGCCTGGTCGTACCGACCCTGCTGACCTGGCCGGGCAGCTCGATCGTCCATGACATCAAGGGGGAAAGCTGGAAGCTGACCTCGGGCTTCCGGTCACGGCACGACCGCGCCTGACCGGCAAGGCGATCGCCGCCGCGACCGGCGTCTCATCGGCCACCGTCAGCCGCGTGCTCAAGCACTTGGGCCTTAACCGCCTCAGCGCCTTGGAACCGGCCGAACCGCCGCGCCGCTACCAGCGCGATCGACCTGGCGAGCTGATTCACATCGACATCAAAAAGCTCGGTAAGTTCAATCGGGTAGGTCACCGCATCACTGGCGACCGCACTGGCCAGAGCAACAGCCGAGGGATGGAGTGGGAGTTCGTCCACGTTGCCATCGACGATACCTCGCGCATCGCCTTCAGCCGCGTCACGAAGAGCGAGCGCAAGGCTTGCGCCATCGCCTTCCTGAAGGCCGCTGTCGCCGACTACGCAAGCCTTGGCATCACCGTCCAAGGGGGCATGACTGACAATGGCTCCTGCTACAAGGCCTTCGCCTTCCGGAGAGCCTGCAAACGGCTCGGCCTTCGACACATCCGCACCAGGCCCTACACGCCCAGAACCAACGGCAAGGCCGAGCGCTTCATCCAGACCGCCTTGCGCGAATGGGCCTATACCATGGCCTACGACACCTCAAAGCAGCGCCGCTGAGCAGCCTTATTGGATACAACTGGCATCGTCCCCATGGCAGCATCGGATCCGTGCCACCCATCAGCACTCTCGGCTTGTCCGGGAATA
>JAFEBU010000050.1 GCA_018242505.1 Pseudomonadota bacterium | reverse complement strand
TCACGCCATCGACAGCCGGTCTTCAGCACATGCAAGATGCCTGAGATCACCGTGCGATCATCAACCCGCGGCTTGCCTGGCTTACCGCGCGGAAGATGCGGATCGATCGCCGCCCAGGCCTCATCCGAAAGCCAAAATAGATGTCGCGCCATCACAGCTCCTGACCAAACTCACCAGACGCTGGAAATTACATCATCACATCAATAGTTTGTATGAGTTCTCAACCTAGCGCCCGAATGTCGCTACTACATCAATGATACCGGCACCGGCAATACGGTGAACCTCAGCAACTCGCGCGTGCTGCAATTAGTTATGGACAGCCTGCGCTACTGGGTGCGCGATAAGCTCGGCGTAGGAGGCGAGGGTTGAATGGCCGTTCAGTTGGTGAAGGTACGATTTGAGCTCGACTCGTCAGGTTGGCATGGGCACGAGAGCGAAACACTCTGGGCAGCGCCGGTCGCCACTGCTCCGGGCTGTTTTCGTATCGCCAATTCTCCATTCTATGTGAGAGGTATTAGTTACTTGGATGTGGTCGAAGCTGCAGACGGCGAAGACCGAAGGATTGTTGAATTCAATCGTGTGGTCGAGAGAGGCGGTCACGCAACGTATATGTTACTGGTCGAGCCTGAAGAGACTAAATTTCCTCTATACTGGAATGTTCTCGAAGAAAAAGGCTGCAGCTATGAGAGCACGCACATCGATCTCAGTATCGGTAGACGATTGCTCCTGTCCGTTGACGTCCCTCCATCTGCAGATCTTCATGAAGTTTATCGTACTCTCGAGAGAGGCGAAGCTGAGGGTATCTGGGAATTCCAGGAGGGGTATGCGTACTTGCCAAAGCAGTAGCTATTAGTTCACGTACGGTCCACTCCTGCAGGACCGGCTCATCGCCAAGCAGTACCCCGACACCAGCACCGTCACCTACACCTAGGAGAACACGACCAGCCGCCTCAAGTCGGTGACCGCGCACGCGAGCGACCTTGGCTCGTTCACCCTCGGCTATCGTCGGGGGAGCAGGCCTAGCTTGTGGTCCCGGTGCACCAGGATGCGTTCCAATTGGAGTTGCGGAGGGCCATGTTGCCGGCGCAGCATTTGGTGCCACCGTTGGCAGTGCGGTCGAAGACACACTTGATGGCGAAAAAATCCAAAAAGTCGGGGAAAGAGCAGTCTTCAGACGCTCCGTCTTGGGTTAAGCAATCAAGAGAACCGGCTGGTCGGCATCGGCTATCCCGGCGTGTCGGGCAAGGCGACTGCCTTCACCTATGACGGCCTCAGCCGGCGGGTGTCGATCGCCAGCACGCCGCCTGGCGGCGGCAGCGCGACGACGTCTTCGTATCTCTGGTGCGGTTCGCATATCTGCCAGGCACGCCGATCCGGGGCTACTACGACGAGGGTGAATTCGTCCCGGGCTCACCGGGCCAGCCCTACTACTTACGGCATCGACCAGATCGGCTCGGTGCGGCGCGCCTTCGCCAGCACCTCGAGCGCACCAGCCTACAGCTACGATCCTTACGGTGTCCCACTCCAGGGCACTGCGCCGGTCACCGACTTCGTCTATGCCGGCATGTTCTACAATGCCGACAGCGGGCTCTATCTGACCAGGTACCGGGCGTATGATCCAATGGCGGGGAGGTGACTGTCGCGCGATCCGCCTAGGGAGAGAACTGACCCAACTGGAAATCTCTACCCCTATGCAGGTGGCAATCCAGTCACCCTGACTGACCCAACGGGTGAGATCATTGCACCTGTCGTGGCCGGAGCGGTTGTAGGCGCAGGTATCGACATAGGTCTCTAGCTCGCTAGGAATGGTGGCAGGTTCAAGTGCATCGATTGGGGCTCGGTCGCCACTTCTGCCGCTGTTGGTGCCCTGGCGGGTGTCGGCGAGGGTGTTATTGCGAATGTTGCCCGACGAGCCTTGGGGCAGCCGCAGAGAACGTTGCGCGTGTGCCCATCTTAGGAAACAAGCTCTCGTACTTCCTAGGGGAGGCAACTGGCGCTGCTCACAACGTGGAGCGGTCCACTAGTATGGCCAACCAATTGAATAGGATTCTCGACGCCCCCCAGAAACCGATGGCCGCTACGGCAACATAGAGATAGTTCCTCACCGCGTGCCGATCGAGTTCTCAATGATCAACCAGACAAAGAGCCCACCCGATAGAGCGAGGCCTGTTCTGCACGGTGGCGCTTTGTTACCACGCACCACGGCAAGGGAGATCCTTGGCCTGTCGGACAGCAATCGCTCCGAATGAACATGCAGCCCCACCCTGCCGGCCTGCGAAGCTCCGGCTCATCTCCGTCAATACTCGCCGCGTGCAGGCCAAGTCGGCCGACGATAAACCAGTTGCAACACGCTTCGAGAGCTGGGTGTGCCCAGCTCTTTGAGGGATCACGTCTTGGCCGCTGATCCATCGCTCAGCACGAAGTCGATCAAGATGCCGCCGATATCAAATGCCAGAAAAATCATAGCCCGTCGAAGCTGACCTCCAAGCAGATGGATTCGCAAGACCCTACACTATTGAACCATCTCTCGCAGGGCATCCGACGTGGCGTCGGCAAGGGCATCGACATGGTCTTCGTTCATCGGCGTTGATAGAAAGCCATGGCCCCTGTTTGAAATGATAAATCCCCGTTCCAACATTCGACGCTGTAGCAGCCGGATGGCTCCCGCCTCTTCGGATGACTGATACGCGCTGCGATGGTTGCAGATGTCCCGTTGCGTCATGTGGATCTGGAACATCGAACCGATACCGGTCACCTGGCCGGGAAAGCCGCTGTTGTCGAACGTCCTAGCGATGCCTTCTCGAGCACGCTCGCCCAGGACCTCGAGCCGGTCGAAGTTTTCCTGTGTTAGCAGCCTCATCGCCGAAACACCTGCCGTCAGGCCGATCGGATTCGCCGTGAAGGTGCCGCTCGAGGGGCTGAGTGGCTTGCCCTTGCTATGATCAAACACCGACATCACCTTTTCGCGGCCGGCGACACAGGCAACTGGAAAACCGCCACCGATTAGCTTGGCTGCGACGGTCAGATCGGGTTCGAGCCCGAAGCGTCCTTGCCCGCCACCATAGCCGAGGCGAATCGAGATGACTTCGTCGGCAATCAGAACCGCGCCGATCTCTTTCGTCACCCTGTGCAGCATGTCGACGTACTGGGGCGACATTGGCGCGAAACCCATATAGGACGGGCATAGATCGATGAGGATCCCGGCCAGCTGGTCAGCATGCTCTCGAATGATACGTTCCGATGCTTCGGTCTCATTGAAGGGTAGGACGACCACGTCTTCCAGCACGCCGCGCGGTGTGCCCCGCGCATAGGGCACCGATCTTGGATCGTTGCCCCAATTGGCCGGCGACGAATCAAGGCTCACTTCGGCAAAATCGTACATGCCATGATAGGCGCCCTCGAACTTCGCAATCTTCGGCCGATCAGTGTAGGCGCGTGCCGCCTTCAAGGCGAGCATGACTGCTTCTGTCCCTGTGTTGCAGTAGCGTACCTTCTCGAAAGTGGCGAACCGTTCGCACAGAATCTCGGCAAGTTCGACTTCAACGCGAGTCGGAAGAGCAAAGCACGTGCCATTCTTCACCGCCTCGCAAACGGCCTCGACGATCACCGGATGGGCGTGGCCGTGGATCAACGACGCGAAATTGTTGACGAAATCGACGCGAACAGTACCGTCCTCATCGGTCACGTGTACGCCAGATCCGGACTTGGCGTAGAAGGGAAACGGCTCGTTCCAGGTCTGCAGTCTGCTGATGCCTCCGGGTAGGACACCGAGCGCTCGCTGATAGATCTGCGCGGAATTGGATGATGGATCTGGCCACATGGTCATAGAAGAGGCCCTCTTTGGTTAGTGGCTTACGCTGCACGGTTCAGCGCCAGATGTGGCGCCCCGCGTGGAAGGCGATTTCGCATTGGACGTTATACTAACATCTGTTAACGTACCACCTAACAGACGTGCGCAGCGGGCGAGATCCGGTCGTGCAGGGTCGGCACGACACAGCGCTGTTGCGCGCCGAGAACCGTGGCAGGAGTATTCCATGGCATACCGCGTCTCGGTCGATACAGGCGGAACCTTCACGGATGTCGTAATTGCCGGCGCGAACGGCAACCACACCGTCGGCAAGGCGCCCACGACACCTCACCGCATATTCGAAGGAATGCGCAAGGCACTGGAAGCCGCGGCAGAGGAATTGGGTCTTGAGCTAAAGGATCTACTCAGCCAGTCGGAGGTCCTGATCTACGGCACTACGCGCGCGACTAACGCCATCGTTACGCGCAACGTCGCCAAGACAGCATTTCTCACGACCGAGGGCTTTCCTGACATCCTGGTCCTGAAGGAGGGCGGTAAGTACGACCCGCACGACTTCAGTGCCGACTATCCCGAACCCTACATTCCGCGCCGTTACACATTCGAGATCGTTGAACGCGTCAGTTCAGAGGGAGAGCTGGTGACCTCACTCAACCGTTCGCAGGCGATCAACGTCCTCAAGACACTCAAGGAGCGCAAGTTCGAGGCGGTGGCCGTCAGCTTTCTTTGGTCGATTGCCAATCCGGCAAACGAAGAAGAGATGGGACAACTGATCGAAGAGATATTGCCTGGCATTCCCTACACTCTCTCCCACAAGCTGATTCCCATCGTCCGTGAGTACCGCCGCGCCTCCGCAAGCGCCATTGATGCTTCCCTAAAGCCGCTGATGCAAAGCCATCTTAGGGAGATGGAAGAAGATCTGCGTGCTGCCGGCTACCGTGGCGAAATTCTTGTGAGCACGGCGGTCGGGGGCTGTATGCATGTTGCGGAGCTAATCACTCGGCCGATCCATACCGTTAAGTCTGGGCCAGCCATGGCGCCGATCGCTGGTATCACCTACTCGGAGCTGGAGGAACTGGGCAACAACGTCATCATCTGTGACGCAGGCGGCACAACATTCGATGTTGGATTGGTTCGTGATGGTGGCCTTGTCTATACACGCGAAACGTGGCTCGGACCGCAGTGGATTGGCGACATGCTGAGCATTTCGTCCGTCGACGTTCGCAGCGTCGGTGCCGGCGGCGGTTCGATCGCCTGGATAGATCCCGGTGGGCTGCTTCGCATTGGGCCGCAGAGCGCGGGAGCGGTGCCCGGTCCGGCGTGCTATGGCGGCGGCGGCCGGCAACCGACAGTGACCGATGCGGCCTTGGTGCTGGGCTATCTTGATCCGGAGTTCTTTCTTGGCGGACGCATGAAGCTCGACGTGAAGGCGGCGCATCAGGTGATCGGCGAGCTCGCCTCTCGGCTTAACAAAACCACCGAGGACGCTGCCGATTCAGTCATCCAACTGACGAGTGAGCTGATGATCAAGGCGATCAACGAGATCACTGTACGGGAGGGTTTCAATCCACGAGAGAGTACCCTCGTGGCAGGCGGCGGCGCGGCTGGGCTCAACATTTTGCCGATTGCTGCCGAGCTTGGATGCGAGAAGATCGTCCTACCGCGGACGGCGGGCGCGCTAAGCGCCTGCGGCATGCAGTTCTCTGACATCGTTGCCGAGCATACGGCAAGCCATGTCACCCTTTCGCAACGATTCAATTTCGAAGGCGTCAACGCCGCTTTGCAAAGGGTCGATGACGAACTGCATCGTTTCCTTGCCACTCTGGAGGGCAAGGGGTTCGCGAGCCATAAGATCGAATACTTCGTCGAAGCCCGCTACCAGTATCAGGTGTGGGAGCTAGACACTCCGCTGCCAGTGCGAAGATTCGGCAGCAAACTCGACGTGGATGCTCTCGTTGACGCTTTCCACGACGTGCATGAGCGGGTGTTCGCGGTGCGCGACGAGAGCAGCCAGCTCGAATGCCTTAACTGGAAAGGCCGATTGACGGTGCAGCTCCCAAGCTCGATCAAGAAAGGAGTGCCGGCATCGAAGACGGCGGGCACCGGGCAGCCATTCGCGCGCCGGCGCCTCTACTTCGGCCAGACAGGCAGAATCGAAGCGCCTATCTACAAGGGTTTGAACCTGCCGCGCGGTACTCGCATTACTGGGCCGGCGATCATCGAGGAACCTACGACGACTATCGTTGTCTATCCGCAAACGACCGCGCGAGTGAGCGACTCGGACAACTACATACTCGAACGGCATTGATGGAGATTTCCCATGGCAGCAATCGGAAACGGCCAATCGGGTGCGGCGTTCGATCCGGTTCTTACCTCGGTGATGGCAAATCGTTTGGACGGTATCGTTCGCGAAATGTCGAACACACTCCTGCGTGCGGCGCGCTCCGCAGTGATCAATATGGCACGTGACTTCTCCTGCGCGATCACCACGGGTGACAACCAGCTGCTGTCCTCGGCGGAAGGATTGCCGGTGCACATCTTTGGCTCGCATTTGCAAAGCGCTTCGATGACTAGTCTGCACAAAGACCTTGCCGAAGGCGACGCCTTTCTCCACAACGATCCCTATCTTGGCAATACTCATCCCGCTGATCACACCATACTTGTGCCGGTATTCTTCGAGGGTGAGCATCTGTTCACCGCATGCGCCAAGGCCCACCAAGCCGATATCGGCAATAGTATTCCGACGACCTATCATGCGGCCGCTAAGGATGTGTACGAGGAAGGCTCTCTAGTTTTTCCCTGCGTACGCGTGCAACGGAACTATCAAACCATCGATGACATCGTGCGCATGTGCCGCCGGCGCATCCGCGTGCCCGAACAGTGGTATGGCGACTTCCTTGCTGGGATTGGATCGGCTCGCATCGGCGAACGGCGGTTGAAGGAGTTTTGCGCTAAGTACGGCAAGGACACCGTTAAGGCCTTTATTCGCAACTGGCTTGATTATTCCGAAGAACGGATGACACAGGCGATACGCAAGATGCCCAAGGCACACTTGGTCAACGAAGGGCGCCATGACCCATTTCAGCCATTCCTACCGGACGGCGTGCCGATCAAGGTCGTGGTCGATGTTGATCCCGAAGCGGGAGTGATAGAGCTCGATCTACGTGACAACATAGACTGCTTGGACTGCGGGTTGAACGAGTCCGAAGCGTGCACCATCAACAACGTGCTAACTGGTGTGTTTAACTGTATGGATTCCGACATTCCGCACAACTCTGGTTCGTTTCGGCGGCTGAAGTTGCTGCTGCGCGAGAACTGCGTCGTCGGTATCCCGAGGTTCCCACATAGCTGCTCGATGGCGACGACCAATGTTGGCGACCGTCTGGTAAACATCACGCAAAGCGCCTTCGCCAAGTTGGCCGACGGCTACGGTCTGGCCGAGGGAGGAGAGGCCATGGGGGCGGGCTATGCCGTGGTCTCGGGCAACGACTATCGGCACGGCAACAGCGCCTACATCAATCAGTTGGTGATTGCCAACAATGGAGGCCCGGCGGGACCGAAAGCCGATGGCTGGGTCACTTACGGCATTCCGGTGGTGGGCGGGTTGATGTACCGCGATTCCGTCGAGATCGACGAGCTGAAGCATCCCATCCATTTCACGACACTGCGTCTAATGCCTGGTACCGGCGGCGCGGGCCGCTTCCGCGGTGCTCCCGGGACCGAGATCATCTATGGCCCCAGGAAGAACGAGATGACGGTTCTACTCCCATGCGATGCCCAGCAGAACCCGCCCAAGGGCGTGCAGGGTGGTGCCAACGGCACACCAGCGGCAGTCTTCCACGTGAGCTCCAACGGCAACGAGACCAAGCTGCCCAATGTCTTCAACCTCGTAGTGAAACCGGGTGAAAAGATCCGCGGGATGGACAACAGCGGTGGCGGCTACGGCAATCCGCTGGAACGCGATCCGAAGCGAGTGCTGCATGATGTGCTCGAAAATTGGGAGACCATGGAACGCGCGCGTGACGTCTATGGAGTCGTGCTGACGGGCAGCGTGGCCGACGAATCGCTAGCCGTCGATATGATGGCGACGCGGGCGCGGCGAGGTGAACTCGCTGCCAATCGCGGCGCCTAAGCAGGGGACGCAGTGGCGCCGAGAGCGCGGTGGCGACTGAGCCAGCACAATTGCCGACGCAGCGGCGCGCTTTCCTTCCTTCGATCCTGCTCGTCTTCTGCGCCGTGGGCTATGGTGGACTGTTTTCGCTGAACAGGATCGCTGCCGATGCCGGCGTGCCACCGATCACCTACGCGTTTTGGCAGAGCGCTCTTCCAGCCGCCGTGCTCTGGGTTGTTTCATTGGTCACTGGATCGCCACCAGGATGGCATCCCAGGCATTGGTTGGCCTATATGTTGATCGGCGGTGGCGGGATAGGCATCCCCACGACTTTGCTGACCTATGTCGCCCCCCATCTGCCGGTCGGTCTGGTCACAGTGGTATTGGCCCTTTCGCCGCCTCTTACCTATCTTTTTGGACTGCTGGCGCGACTTGAGCGCCTTCACTTACTCAGCGTCATCGGCATCGTCTTTGGTTTTTCCGGAGTGCTGGTGATCGCGGCGCCGACCGCGGCCTTGCCGTCGCGTGATATGGCTGGCTGGTTTTTATTATCGCTGATGGCGCCGCTGCTGTTTGCCTCAGCAAATGTCTGTGCGGCCGTGATGCTGCCAAGGCTGGCCAATTCCTCAGGCATGGCAGCGGGCATCCTCGTCGGCTCAACGTTGGTTCTGGCGCTGAGCATGGCAACTACCGGCCAAAGCTTCTTGTTTTCGCCATTGAGTTCTGGCGCTTGGGCAATCTACATCTCTGGCGCCATCAACGGCGCCTTCATTGTGATGTTCCTCGAAATCATCCGTATGGCTGGTGCTATCTTCTTCTCGCAGTTCAACTACCTTGCGGTGGCCGCCGGCATCGGTTGGGGCTATCTCCTTTTTGGCGAACGGCTCGGCATCTACATCTGGGGGGCGCTCAGTCTGATGCTGGTCGGTGTGCTGCTAGTCACCGCGAGAGACAAGATCGTGCGACTGCTGGGCCGGAGCCCCGAGTCTTAGTCGGAGCCGTTCCAGGAGGCGCAGCGGAGGCGAGAGCTCGAAGCCTCCAACCAGACCTTGGGGGCGGAAGATCAAGATTAGCGCCATGGCAATCCCCAGTCCGATTTCCTGTGATCCCTGCGGCAGCGCGAACTTCTCGCCAGCCAAGAAGATGCCATTCTCCAGTGCGCGCAGGCTTTCGATGATCAGCGTGACTACGACAGTGCCAGCGACTGCTCCGGTCAAACTGCCGATACCGCCTACGACCAACATCGCCAGAGTGATGAAGGTCAAGCTCATATAGAACATGTCCGGCGTCAGGATCCCCAGGAACTGGGCATATAAGCTACCCCCAGCCCCGATCAGAAAGGCACTGAAAACGAAGGCGACCAGGCGGACCTTGAGTACGTCGACGGCCGAGGCTTTGGCGGCGATCTCGTCATCGCGCGAGGCGCGCAGCATGAGGCCGAAATGAGAGTGCTGGAAGACGCTGGCCACGACGATCGCCAGGCAGGAAAAGGCGAGGGCTGCCCACGGACCGCCGAGCGATGGGATACCCACGATCGAGCTGGTGGCGCCCGTAACTGACGTCCAGTTCGAATAGACGTTGTTGACCACGACGAGAAACGCGAAGGTGGCGATCGACGCGCCGATTCCGGAAAGCCGCAACACGGTATAGCCGAATAAAAAAGCCACTGCCGCCGACAACGACGAGGCTAAGGCGATCGGAATCGGAAACGGATAGGTGTGCTCTCTCAGAAAATCCGGCAGACCCTGCAGCATGATTTGTTTCCAGGTCGGGTCGCACGTGGCCCACGCGGTGGCGTAGGCCCCGATACACATGAAGCCGATCTGGCCGAACGAAATGATCCCGGAATTGCCAATGAAGATGTATATGCCAACGACTATGCTGAGCCGTATCAGCATCTCGGTCAGTGTAACGCGCAGAGATTCGCTACCCACCAGTTGAACGCCGACAACGCAGATGGCCAACGCCAACGACAGGCACGCCGGCAGCCATACTGACTCGATCAAACGGCGAGGGGTCTCGGTCATATTCCACCCACTCAAACGCGCTGCGCGAGTGCCCTGGTCGGGATGATCCCGGCCGGGCGCACCAGAAGAACGAGTACTACCGCTCCGAACACGAAAGCATCGCGGAACGACCGCAGGTCGTCCGGCAGATAGGCCTGGAGCATGACGGCCAGGAATCCGACGGTAAAGCCGCCCACGACGGCGCCTACCAGGCTGCCCATGCCGCCGATGACCGTAGCGATGAAGGCGTAGAGCATGAGGGGCACGCCCAAGACATTCGTCAAGGTGCCAGTCTGGCTGATATAGAGCAATGAGACAGCTGCCGCCAGAATTCCGGACAGCGCGAAGGCCACGCCGATGGCGGAGTTGGCTTTGACCCCAAGATAGCGTGCCATCTGGAAGTCCTCCGCTGCGGCGCGGATCTGCATGCCATATGGTGTTTTTTTGAGGAACGCAGAGAGCGCCAGCATCAGCAAAAGCGTGACGCCGATCGTTACCAGCTCGAGCTGCGGGACCCGAAGCGGACCAACGGCAATCTGTTTCCCGAGCGCCGACCAAAGATCGATTCCCTTGGGACGGGCACCGAAGATCACCAGGATCGAATTTTGGATAAGATAGCCTACCGAAAACGACGCAACCATTAGAGTTGGTGAGCTCGCTCGGCGCAGTGGGCGAAATACTAGCCGATCAGACATCAGCGCCGCGATTACGACGATGGCGCACACGGCCGGAACCATGATGATGAACGGCAAGCTACCGATTCCCATCACTGCTGTCTCGTTACGGGAGGGCACAATCAGGGCGAAGGCACCGATCGTGATGAAGTCGCCGTGCGCGAAGTTGATCAGCCGCAGTATGCCGAACAACAGGCCAATCCCCAGTGCAGCCAGGGCATAGATGCTACCAAGACTTAAGGCATCCACGATGTTCTGGACAAATCCAATCATCGGCCGCCCCCGTTGCCGGCGGCGGCCAGCTCAGCGGGTCGGGCATCGAATCCGAAATAGGCATTCATGATCGCCTTGCCGTCCTGCAGATTGGCCGCGGCGTCGCTTAGCTGAAGCTCGCCACTACGCAGAACATAGACGTGATCGGCGAACTTGAGGATGCGTTCGGACGACTGTTCGTTGATCAGCAGCGTGAGTCCGTTCCGCTGACGCAGATTGAGCAACATCTCGTAGACTTGGTCGACGATAATGGGCGCCAGTCCCAAGGAAGGCTCGTCCATCATCAGCATGCGGGCATTGGTCAGCAAGGCTCGGCAAATTACCAACATCTGCTGTTCGCCGCCTGACAGCCTTCCTGCGGGTTGGTGGATCCGTTCTCGTAGCCGCGGAAAGATCTCGAGGGCACGTTTCATGTCTTTGGCGACCTCCTGGCGGTCACGGCGCTGGTAGGTACCAACTAGGAGGTTCTCTTCAACCGTCAGCGTGCTGAAGACGTGCCTACCCTCAGGCACGAGCGACAAGCCGAGCCGCGAAATCGCTTCCGGCATCAGGCCCGAAATTGGCTGGTTGCACCAGCGAATGATGCCTGTATGAATGGCAACGCCGCCGGCGATGGCCGCCAAGGTCGTCGATTTGCCGGCGCCGTTTGGGCCCAGAACGCAAACGATCTGCCCTTCGTCGACGCCCAGCGATACGCCGCGAAGCGCTGTTAGCGAGCCGTACCGAACGCTTAGATTCTCGACCTCGAGTATCATGGACTTGACCCTATTCTACCGAGGAGTGCCGGTTCCGAGGTAGGCATCGATCACGGCACGATTGGTTTGTATTTCGCTCGGCGTGCCTTCGGCGATGGTGCGCCCGCTGTCGAGAACGTGGATCCTGCGACATACGCCCATGACCACGCGCATGTTGTGCTCGACGATAAGGACGCCGCAGCCGAAGTCGTCAGGGATGCCCGAGATGGCGGTCATGAGATCATCGCACTCGGCGTTGGTCATGCCGGCCGCCGGCTCGTCAAGCAATACGAAGGCCGGCGCCACCACCAAGGCGCGGGCGATGCCGACTCGGCGTTCGTCGGTGTAAGCCAGTGTACCGGCGATTGTTTGCGCCTTGTCAGCTATGCCGAAGTGATCGAGAATCTCCAGCGCCATGCGGCGCGACGCTTGGCGGAGTCGCCCAACGCCGGCCGCGGTCACCTCCACGTTTTCCAGGACCGTCATGTCGCGGAACAACCGGCCCGCCTGAAAGGTGCGGGAAATGCCGGCTTTGCGGAAATGCTGCGGACTCCAAGCGGAAGCGATCTGCCCGCCCAGCCGGATCTCGCCCTTGTTCGGTCGTTGGAAACCTGTGAGGCAGTTCACAAGTGTCGTCTTGCCGGCGCCGTTCGGCCCGATTAGGCCAAGGATCTCGCGGCGCATGATCCGCAGCGTGACATTGTCGATGGCGACCAAGCCACCGAACGCCACCGTGATGTCGTCGGCAACCAGATCGGCGGCTTCAGACTCCATAACAGGGATCGGATCTGAATCCGCCGTGTTTGGCGCTCGGGCCGCGACGGCAACACCTACCGAGCCGCTGCTGTCGAGCTTGGGCAGCAGCCCCATCCACGAAGATGCCAACGTCTACCCCCATCCCAGACGGTCACTTTCCGGTTCGATAGAGCACTTCGCGCGATATCGGCTCCTTGTCGTAGACTTGGTCAATTACCTTGCCCGTGCCATTGCTGACTCTGACGATCAGCAGTGGCACCGTCATCTGGATGTGCTGGTTGGGAGCAAAAGTACGCGGCCCAAGTGTTGTCGGTTCGTCCTTGAAGGTATTCATCACCGCAACGACCTTCGCGGCATCTATGGTGCCGGCCTTAGTAACGGCTTTGGCCCAGAGCTCCAGGAAAGCATACACCGGAAAGCCGTAGTTGGTGGTCGGTGTTGAGTTGAACTTTGCCTTGTACCTTTCCATTAGTGCTGCCACTTCCTTGCGTGGATCATCGCCGAAAATCGACACCGCCACAGGAATATAGAACTCCGTCAGGCCCGGGACCGAGTTCAGCCAGTAGGTGCCGTCCATCGCGCTGTCGCTCAGCACCGGTAAGTCAACGCCGGCCGCTCGGATCTGGCGTAGCGCGCTCGCCCCTCCCGGTGGGAAGGAGCACATCATGATGGCATCGATCTTCTTGGCAGCTGCGGCTTCCCTGATCCTGGTTACCTGCGACGCGATCGACGCATCGCCGTTCTTAAAGGTGTCGCGACCAACGATCTCTCCGCCCTTCTTAGGAAACTTCCAGTCGAACCCTGCGCATACCGACTTGTTGTACTCGTCGAAGTCATCCAGCAGCACATACGCCGAGCGAATGTTTTTCTTGTCGTAGGCCCAATCGGCCATGGCGATGCCCTGGGCCTGAGCGACGGCTGATGTAGTGAATGCATTGGGCCCAGCGATACCCGCTTTGGGATCCTCGGCACAGATGTAAACTGCGATCTTGCCTGCCTTCTGCGCCTCGAACACTGCTGGCGAGCCATAGTCGTAATCGCAGCTGCCAAATACTAGATCGGCGCCTTGCCGAAGCACCTCTTGGGCTGCCTTGACACCTTCGACGCGATCGGACTTTGCGTCGGCAAACACTGCTTTCAGCTTCTTGCCGAGCAGCCCGCCCTTTGCATTGATGTCGTCGATGAAGATTTGCGCCATCTTCGTCGGATTATCGTCATATGGCACCATAAAGCCCGACGTCGAGGTGGCGAAGCCGATTACAATCTCGTCGGCCGCCCGCGCCGAATTCCAATTTGCCGCGATGGCGCCTAGTACAGAAAACGCAAGTAGTGCCGTCTTCCTGCCCATATCTCTGACCTCCGTTTGCATCGCCAAGTCACGCGAGAGCTAGGGGGAGCGCTGACGATACCGGCAACGAGATCTCAGAAGTTGAGTTCGACTCCTGCAACAATTGACGATTTGGTTTTGAACGTCACTGGAACTGATCCATCACACAGGTGCTCGCGAACAGCTGCGTTATCGCGAAGTGGGCGATCGATTAGAGTTCACCGAACCCACCTCGCAATCGCATTGCTGAGCAGGAGCATTTGCAATGCACCGGACACTTACGCTTACGAACAATCGTTAATCTAGAAGCGCCGTGAAGTTCCCGTCAAGTCCATAACAACATGGGTCCACTTAGTCGCCGCGGCAGCGGCGGCGGATCTTCAGCTACTTGAGGCCAACGATCCTACTGACGAGCAGCCAGTAGAAGTTGCCAATTCTCTTCGGCGAGTAGGCGCCATCGGTGCGGTACCAGCGGGTGACCGTGTCGCACATGTCGGTTATGACCAGCGCCTGCATCCTCGCTTCGCGCGGTTTGAGCTTGCGATCGAGCTTCTGGAGTATGTCGCTCACGATGTCGATGTACTGCTTCGACAGGGAGCGCACGGAGGCTATGGAGTATTTGCTCACGTATTTTTCACGCGCCGGGCCGTACATGAACATGTCGAAGGCCCTGGTGGCCTGGGGGTCGGTGATCTGGTAGCTGACGTGGCGCATCACAATGCCCTCCAGTCGGCGGGCCGGCAGTTCCCCTGGATCGTCGGGTCCGATCACGTAGTTGCTGAAATTGTGCATCGCCCATTCGATGGCGGCGTTTAGAATCTCTTCCTTCGAGCCGAAGTGGTTGTAGATGCCCGGCGCCTTGATTCCCACGGCACCTGCGAGGTCGCGCATCGTGGTCGATTCGAAGCCGTGGGCGCCGAACATGCGTATCGCCGCCAGCAGAATGCGTTCACGCGTATCTGAGCGTGCGCCTCGCGGAAGTACAGATCGGCGCGGACGCAGTGTCTGCGGTTCGATCGTGTTTTCTCTTGGGCCGGTCCTGCGCTCCCCTGATCCTTTGTACATTCCGACAATCCTTCGCTAGGGCGGCGATACCCTAACGCGGAGCGCGCGTTGGCCCAAGTCGCATTCTACCTTAGGACGAACCCTATGTGAGGCTAAGCAGCACTCGACTGGCACAATGTTGCCACAACCTCGTCCACAGCCGAGACGAAGCCGTCGATGTCGGCAGCGGTCATCGGCGTCGACGTAAAGCCGTAGCCCTTGGCTGATATCAGAAAGCCACGCTTCAAGAGCTCCATCTGAAAGTAATCGAGCCGGTTGCGTTCGGCCTGGCTCGCATAATGGCTGCGGTGGTCGACGATCGGTCGTGTGTGCATGTGGATCTTGAAGATTGATCCCATACCTGTGACTTGGCCAGCCACGCCGTGCCGCGCGAAGATCTGGCTGATGCCCGTGCGCGCCCTTTCTCCCAAGCGGTCGATGTGGTCGTGTGCCTCGTGAGTCAGCAACCGCATCGCCGCGAGACCAGCTGTCATGGTAACTGGGTTGGCGGTAAAAGTGCCACCTTGTGGCACCAGCGGCTTGCCGTGGCGATGGTCGAACACGGCCATGACGGCCGCCTTGCCGCCGACAGCACCAACGGGAAAGCCGCCGCCGATGATCTTCGCGGCGACTGTGAGGTCGGGATCGACAGCGAACAGTGCCTGAGCGCCATGATAGTTGAGGCGCAACGAAACCACCTCGTCGAGGATGATCAGGGCGCCGATGTCGCGTGCCGTCGAGATGACGACGTCGAGGAACTCTCGTGTCGCAGGAATGCAGCCGACATTGGCTGGGAGGACGTCGAGCAGGACGCCGGCTAGTTTGGCGGCATTGGTGCGAAGGATTCGTGCGGCGTCCTGCGGGCGGTTGAAGGGCAGGGCCACGACATCCGCCAACACGCTCTGCGGCGTACCGGTTGCGTAGGCCGTCGAGCTGGGCTCATTTCCCCAGTTCTCTGGCGTGGAATCGAGGCTGACTTCGGCGTAATCGTAAGCGCCATGGTAGGCGCCCTCTATCTTGGCGATGGTCGGGCGTCCGGTATGGGCGCGGGCAGCCTTGATGGCGTGCATTACTGCTTCGCTGCCAGAGTTGCAGAAGCGAATGAGCTCTATACCGGGGATACGCTGGCAAAGGTGCTCTGCCAGCAGGATTTCGCTCTCGGTTGGCGTGTTAAGTCCCGTACTGCCCCTCGCCAACTGGGCGCCGACAGCGGCTACGATTTCGGGATGGCCGTGGCCATGGATCATCGCGGAAAAGCAGTTGGTGAAATCGAGGATACGAGCGCCGTCGACATCGCTGATGTAAGCGCCCGCAGCGGAAGCGGCATAGTCGGGAAACGGCGACTGCCAAGGCTGGATGCGTGTCACGCCGCCCGGCATCACCTTGAGCGCGCGTTCGTATAGAGTGTGCGAGTTGCAGGTTGGATCAGGCCACTTTGCGATCACGATCAACTCCCAAGAAGTTGCTCCTTGCCGGCAACTGCCATTGCCTCGTCGAGCGCCTTGCCGAAGCGGTCAAATAATTCGTTGGTCTCAGCTTCGGAGATGATCAGGGGCGGTGAAAAGGCACAGACGTGGCCAATCGAACGGAAGATCAGACCATAGCGGCTTTCGCCGATCTCCTTCACAAGTTTGCCTAAGGAGGTTGCGGGCTTGGTCTGGCCCCCCGACTTTTTGTCCAGTACCAACTCGATTGCTCCCATCAGGCCGATTGCCCGCGTCTGGCCAACCAATGGATGGTCAGCGAAAGCATGAATGCGCCGAGCGAATACCGTCGACACGCCGCGAATGTGGGCAAGCAACCGGCGCTTCTCGAAGATCTCGAGAACCTTCAAGGCGACTGCACAGCCGACCGGATGGCCGGAGTAGGTCGTGCCATGGGCGAAGAATCCGCCCGTCGCAGCGTCGGCGCCGGCTTTCAGCGCTTGATAAATGCGGTCAGGTACGACGACTGCTGCAAGGGGTTGATAAGCCGAGGTCAATCCCTTGGCGAGGGTCATGGCTTGGGGATGGATGTCGAGCGTCTCGCAGCCGAACATAGCGCCGGTGCGCCCGAAGCCGGTGATGACTTCGTCGGCGATAAAGCTGACATCGTGGCGTTTGAGCACCTCTTGAATGGCCGGGTAGTAGCCCGTCGGCGGAATAATGACGCCGCCTGCTCCAGTCACTGGTTCTGCGACAAAGGCGGCGACGGTATCAGGCCCTTCGCGCTCGATGAGGGACTCGAGGTTGCGAGCGAGCCGGGCGACGAAATCCTGCTCCGATTCGCCCGGCAGAGCATTGCGGTAGAAGTTCGGCTCATCCGTATGGAGAAAGCCTGGCAGAGGCAGACCACAGAAAGCGTGCATCGCCGGGATGCCGGTCATGCTCGCGGCGGCCAATGTCGCGCCGTGGTAGCCATTCATCCGGCTTATGATCTTCGTCTTGGCAGGCTTGCCGCTCGCAGCATTGGCGAAGCGGGTGAACTTGACCACAAAGTCATTGGCCTCGGATCCTGACAGCGCGAAATAAATGCGCGCACCCTCAACCGGGACGAGCGCGCAAAGCTTCTCGGCCAGCTCGATGCTGGGAATCACCGACTTGCCAACGACGGTGTGATAGAAAGGCAACTTGTGCAGTTGCTCAACGGCTGCCTCGATGAGCTCGGCATCGCCAAATCCCAGTGCCGTGCACCACATTCCCGCTGCTGCCTCCAGGAATGGCCGGCCATTCTCGTCGTAGACCCAGATGCCCTTGCCGCCAGTGATCACCGTCGGCCCATCAACTTCCTGGGAAGATAGGTATGCATAGCCGTGCAGAACGGAGCGTATGTCGCGCTGGGCGTAGGAATTGGGGTTCGCGGTCATTACGTGTCCCTCGAGTACGTCGCTTCTAGCTTGGTGCGCTTAAGCGAACACAGGCTCGTTTGGCAGGGCAAAGCCAAATCAGCCTATATTGACGAACGTTAATTAATCACCCGCGCTGCACTGGTCGTCAAGAAGGGTTTCGTGGGAGAGGGACAGACATCAACAGCCGAGCCTATTTGGTCCATTCGTCTGTTACACTTAAGGTGCCTCAACTGCTAGTCGTTGGTGCACAAATTGGAACACGAATCGTAAAGGCAGGGTCTCCTACTGTTTAAGCGCCGCATCCTTTAAACAAGCCATCTCACATATGAGTTGACTGTCCTCGGCAAGAGAGCGACGTGTCGCGAATCCAATGGGTAAGCAAGATCTCACGCGGCGCGGTTTGATGCGAGCCTGACGGCAGCGCCCTCGACCCCGCTCTGGGACTCCACTGAGGCCCGCACCTGGGAAGAGCTTGTCCGTGATTTCGAGATCACCGATGAGCGTCGGGCCGTTGCCATGCGTCGACTGTTCGAGGCAGAGCGCCAATACTTCGCCCTGCCGCCACGGCAGCGATTAGGGCCAGAGCCGGATTGGTATCTCGTCGCGCAGCAGAGCGAGGCGAACGCCACCGCTGTCGTCGAGACCATAACGCTTCAGATCACTCGAACGCGTAGCCCCGACCGGGCGGGCCTCGCCCTCAAGGTCCGGCTGCTGGCTGCCGCCTGCGGTGAGCTGCCTGATCGAATGGTAAGTAATCCGTCTGGCAGGCGATCATTGATCATCGCTCGCTCAACGGCGTCTACGATGAATGCATCCGATTCTTCAGTCCCATCATGCTCGGAAGATGCACCGATGGAGAGCCTGGCGTGATCGCCTACCAGTATGCCGGGAGACGCCCTGAAGGGGTTCTGCCGATCGGTGGCGGCTGGGCTTGCTTTCGTCTGGACCGCTTGCGCTGGCTTCAGCCCAACGGCGATAGATGGGTGATGGGGCCGCTTGGGGAACGGCCGACAGACTTCATCGTCACGAAGGACATAGACGCGACGACGGCTTAACTACTGGTGGTGGGCCGACGTTATTTAGCCGGACCATCTCGGTATCGCGCACAGGCGGGGCAAGGTCACCAACTCTCTACCTGGATCAGCTTTCAGGGTGCAGACCATGTCGTTCACTGGCGACGGCAGTATGGCTCTCGTGACCGAGAATGTCCGTGGGCAGTTTTGCTCGTTTGTTGCCACGAGAGTCGTGGTGGGAAGAGTCCCAAGTCGCCTTTTTTATCCGCGCATGTGCGCCAGATGAGGTATTCAAAGGAAGGCTCAATTTCTTCCTTCAAGACCCGCCGCTGAGCTAGCACTGCGTGCCCGGCTTCGTAAAGACGTCGTGCTTCTTTGTAGACGAGCTTGACAGTCATGTTCGAGCGGCCATTGGAGAGGGCTTGGCGCTGCGACAAGTGTCCAGTGAAGTAGACGAAGCACTCGCCAACTCGTAGTGCGGTAAATCGTCGACGGAATTCGTGGATATTCATTGTGGCCTGGCAACTTCTACATAATTGCGATGCGTCGGTAGAATCTCTTGCTATCTGCCTAAAAGACGCCGCCATCGATCAGGTCTTCCGGCCTTTCAAGTCCGCCTCTACAGCGCTCGCGATCAGTCTGTCGATACGGAGCTGCAATTCGGCGCGTGATACGGCGAGTGGATCGTAGGTGACCATTAGCGGGTGCATCCTAGGGATGCTCTCGCCAACGCCCTTGATCGTGCTGGCGGCCTTTGCAATGGCCGATGGCCATATGGAGAGCCATCACCTGCTCATTGATTGCGACCGAGACTTCGTTCCCGAATTCAATTGTAACCGCTGTTTCTCCGCAGGAGAGTTGAAGCACGATTCTACCGGGATTTGGAGGAAGCTCTTGCTTTTGCTTCCAGGTGCCCACTCGACTTTGGGGCAAGTGCAAACATTAGCGCCGACACACTGCGGCGGCCCGAACGGATTTCAATGGCTTTGAATGCTGCCGCCATCAACTCGGAGGACGGACCCTGTGATGTAGCTGGAGGCGTCGCTCGCCAGAAACATCACAGCATTTGCGCACTCGGCAACCGTTCCATATCGAGCTGCAGGGATTTTGGCGTGTGACAGATTCGCGATTTCCTGTACTGATTTGCCTTGTCGCTTTGCGTCAATTTCTTCGAACTCGATAAGACGCTCGGTTTCGATTCGGCCTGGCGCGACCGAATTTACGGTGATGCCGCGGCATGCCACTTCACCCGCGAGTGTTTTGCACCACCCTGCAAGAGCGGGTCGGATCGAATTGGAGATTGCAAGGTTTGGGATAGGTTCAATTACGCCGGAGGAAGTGATCGCAATAATCCGGCCTCATTTGTTGTCGCTCATTCTCGGTAGCGCTAAGCAAGCGATCCGTACAAGCCCGACAAACATGGACTCGAAGGCATGCCGCCATGTGGCACTTTCGATGCCGGTAGCGCCTCCAGGAAGCGGTCCGCCGGAATTCAGTATGAGAATATCGATAGCCTCGAAGTCGCTAAGGATCTTCTTCATCACAGCATCGATACGTTGGACGCGGCCGGTATCCAGTACATAGCCGTTGGCTCCGACTCTGGCCGCGGCTGCCTGAATGGCGTCCGGATTGCGGGCGGTGATGGCGACTCGCGCACCTCGTTCAGCAAAGCGCTCAGCGATCCCGAACCCTAACCCTCTGCTCGCGCCCAAAACCAGAACGCGCTTGTTTGTGAAGTCTGTTGTCATGACAGCTGCCGCACCTCAGTTCACTTCATTTATGTATTTGAATTTATCAGTGATCGCCCGGTGGAATGACAGCAACACCGGTGAGCTTTTCTGGTCGAAAGCGATCTCATCAATGGTCAGGATCGGTGTCGGCTTTGACAATCGCAGAAGCTCGGCGTCAATTTGATTAGACAGGTCAGCGCCAATTTTTTCGCGAAGGGCCGCAATCCGGACGCCGTAGTTCTCAAGTAAGTGGAGGTAGAGTAGTTCCGGAAGGTCTTCTGCTGATTCGATTAAGGGTGCGAGTGCCGTCGATAGAATGATCCGGTCGTGCATGATCGGGCGGCCAGAAACGCTGCGAACGCGAGAAATCTCATGCACGGTAGCATTGGAGTGCAACTGCAGCAGTTTTGCCTCAGCCTGCGCCGCCGGCCTGCGGTGATATGAGGCGACTTCGGTCTTGGAGCGAACGAGCGAATCATTCGGCCCATGTAGGCGAAAGTATTGAAAGCACATCCTTAAGCTGTGGTGAGGACGCCGGCCAGTCACGACAGTTCCGGTCCTGCGGCGTCGAGCAAGAACACCTTCTGCAGTGAGTTCGCCTAGTGCTCGCCGTACCGTTCCGACGGCAACACCAAGCGACTCGGCCAGTGCCGACTCCGGAGGCAACACAGTCCCCGGCGGCCACGTGCCCATCAGGATCGTTTCCGATAGCTGCCGCTTAACTTTCTCGTAGAGAGGAATTGCCTCTGCAATCCGAAAATCTCGGCCAAGCTTGTTGAGTTGATCTCGCGAGACCGAAGACAGTTGAGGTCGCAATTCGTGCTTCTGCATTTCTTAATAGATATAGAAGCAGCATGCGCATAACAATCAAATGGGCAGAGCATAAGGCGCATAAATTGGCAAAAAATAGAGATTCAGCATGACATATTTCTTTTTTATATTCCTATAAAGGATTTGTGCTATGCTTATTGAAACGAGGGGATTTTGATGTCCATCAAAAATGTGGGTGTTGCTCTGATCGCGCTCGCGTCCAGTTCAGTCCTGGCGCTTGGTGTCTTTGCGCAGGGGCGGGGCCAAGTGAACGTTGTGAGTTGGGGTGGAGTTTTCCAAGACGCTCAGCGCAAGGCCATCTTCGAGCCATTCGCCAAATCTACTGGCGTGCGCGTCGTTGAAGGTGTTGGCCCGCAGATTGAAAGATCGCGCGCCGAAGTTGCGTCGGGCAAGCCGGGTTTCGACATGACCGCAACAAATGAAGCGTTCTTCAGGATTGGACTTGAGCAAAACCTCTGGATGCCGATCGACTACAGTAAGTTTGATGCTGAGACGCTGAAGCAGTTACCGGCGAGTACTCGCCACAAGTTCGGTGTGGCGTCGCTGATTGACACTGATGTAATTGCCTTCAACACGAAGGCATTCGAAGGAAAGTCTCAGCCTTCTGGTTACAAAGACTTCTGGAATATGGGGAATTTCGCAGGGAAGCGGGCGTTGCCATGGTGCGACGTCGGTACGACCGCTCTCCCGGAGGCTGCGTTGCTAGCGGACGGCGTTCCGGTAGACAAGCTCTATCCGCTCGACATTCCGCGCGCTGTAAAGAAGCTGAAGGAGCTAGCCCCTAGCGTCATTTGGTGGCGCGACTTCGCTCAGGTGGGCCAATTGATCGCAAACGGTGAAGCGTCGATGGGGATGGCTCCAAACGGCCGCATTCAGGTGCTGATCGACGGGGGGGCCCCGCTAAAGATTGACTGGAACCAGACACGCTACACTTACAACATTTGGTACGTCCTAAAAGGCGCACCCAACGCCGAGAATGCGATGCGCCTCATTGCGTATGCCAGCCGAGCTGACGTCCAGGCCCAAATGGCCAAGCTATCGGGCTATGCGCCTTCAAATCCCGCTGCGCTCCCGCTGCTCGATGAAGCAACTGCGCGCAAGATGGCGACCTACCCTGACAATGCCAAGCACATCTTCCGGAAAGATGAGGGTTGGTGGAAGGAAAACCGTGCCAAATGGGTCGACGCTTGTAAGGCAGGTTTGATGTAGTCGACAAGCAATATTCTCTTGGTTCTGTGGCGCCGAGATGTCTAGCGAAAATTCACTACCGGCAAGATACTCGCTCTTGTTGTTGGCGCCCGCGCTCATATTTCTGGCGATATGTTACGTTGTGCCGGTCGGATACACGTTCGCTCTCAGCATCACGGAACCGGCATTGTCGGTGCGCAACTTTCTAAAGGCGTTCGAGCCACTCCATTTAGAAGTCCTCCTCTCAACTTTTGAAATCTCTATTTCCGTAGCGGCGATCTGTCTGATGATCGCCTATCCAATGGCGCTCTTTATCTGCGCTCAGACGAAGAAGGTCGGCGGCATTTTGTTGGCATTAGTAGTTATACCGTTCTTCACAAGTCTGTTGGTGCGCAACTATGCTTGGCTCTTCTTGCTCGGCTCCAAAGGCGTAATCAATTCGACGTTGCTTAAGCTGGGGTTCATCTCTGAGCCGCTTCCATTGATGTTCAACAGGTTCGGCGTCATCGTTGGCATGACGCACGTGCTGTTGCCGTATTTGGTTCTAGTCCTCCTCGATGTCCTGCGCGGCATCGACGGCAGACTATCGCAAGCAGCCGCTTCACTGGGGAGCGGACCGTTCTCGGCGTTTCGGCGCGTTACATTCCCGCTTAGCCGTGCCGGCGCTGGCAGTGGGTTCGTGCTGGTAAGCGTGATCGCGCTTGGATTCTTTGTCACGCCGGCGATGCTCGGTTCGCCACAGGACGCTATGATTGCAAATGACATCGCGTCCGAAATCGGCTTTCTGAATTGGGGATTTGCGGCGGCGCAGGGCATCCTCCTGCTCGTGATCACACTCGTGGTGATTGTGATCATGCAAAAAGCGTTCGGCGGCTTGTCTATGATTGCGCCATCCCTAAAGCCCGACAAACCAATAGTGGTGCGTGGTCAGGTTAGTGCGCCGCATTCTTGGCTTCAGTGGCTCGACCCCATTCTAGATCCGCTCTGGCCTTTCATCATCACGGTGGCAGGAATCCTGGGCTTGGCCTTTTTGTTTTTGCCGATCCTGATCGTCTTTCCGCTGTCTTTCAGCAGTGCGCAGTACTTTGTTTTTCCACCACCGGGTTGGTCCGCGAAATGGTACTTCGCCTTTATTGAAAACCGGCAATGGACCGACGCATTCGCTAACAGCATCGTCATTGCCTTGACTACTGTGGTACTCACGTTGGCTATGGCGGTGCCGGCGGCCTTAGGCATTGCACGTAGTCGCTCCCGGTTTGTCGTCGGAGCGTACCTACTGATTGTGTCCCCGTTGATCGTCCCTACGATCATCACAGCCATTTCCGTGTTCTTCGCTTTCACCAAGGCAGGCCTCGGGCGAACCACCCTCGGCATTGCCCTTGGGCATTCGATCGGTGCGCTACCGTTGGCAGTTGTAGTGCTCGTTTCCGCCTTCACAGCGTTTGATTGGACGCTTGAACGAGCGGCGTTGAGCCTCGGAATGACGCGTATCAAAGCCATGTTCAAGGTCGTGCTGCCAATTCTGACGGGTGCCGTAGCGACCGCGGCGTTTCTCGCTTTCCTGCATTCGTTCGATGACCTGCTGATCGCACTATTCTTGGGCGGGATTTCCCTCGAAACGCTGCCAAGGCGCATGTGGGAAAGTCTGCAAGAAATCAATCCAACGATTGCGGCGGTCTCAACGTTACTCGTTGTCTTGATGACCGTCCTGCTTAGCGTCGTCCAGCTTCTTCAGCGCCGACAGGAGCAGCGACGGCTTGCGAGGGAATAGACATGTATTTTGTCACTGGAGGCACCGGTCAGATCGGCGCGTATGTGGTTCGACGCTTGGTCGACCGGCGGGAGAAGATTGTAGTTTTTGACCTCCGGGCCGATGTGGAATTACTCAAGCAGATTTGTGGGCCGCATATTCTTGAGCACGTCGAAGTCATAGAAGGAGATGCTTCGATGGCAAGCGAGCTCGTTGGAGCGATCCTCAAAACTAAACCTAAGGCGATTGTTCATCTCGCCAGCGCGCTACCGCCGATCGCGGAGCGGGATGCACACTATTCGCTAGCGAATGTCACTGGTAGTATGGTGAACGTCCTCGACGCAGCGAGTCTGCTTCGCGATGTGAAGGTTGTTTGGTCCAGTGCGACAAGTGTATTCGGGCGGCCAGAGAGTCACGGTGGCATCGACAAGTTGGTGGGAGACACTGCAGCGCATTATCCGACATCGCTATATGGCATCACGAAGTCCGCCTGCGAGCGATTAGCAGCGCTCTATCGCGTACGCCATGGAGTTAATAGCGTTGGTTTCCGCTTCTGCCAGGGATACGGACCGGGCAAGCGTCGCGGCAGGCCGTATGGCTACAAGCTCTTCGAGGCAGCGATTACAGGAGAGCCCTGCACAGTTCCTTATGGGGATGACATTATCAATTGGCAGTATGTCGAGGACATCGCGGAGATCCTCGTAAAGGGTATTACTGCGCCCTATCTCGGTATCGACGTCTACAACACGACGGGCGAGGTCACGACAATGAGAAGCGCCGTCGCACTGGTCAAGACATTGGCGCCTGGGCTTAGCGCGACCCTCGAAAAAGGCACAGCTGAGATTGTGTGGCGCTACGATGCGAGTCGATTGGCGTCCGATGTTGGCTTCGACAATCCTACACGAATAGCAGACGGGTTCAGGATGACGCTCGACACGATGCGCGCTTGGCGTAATGAAGCAAACTAAAGCCATCCGAGCTGTATTGGGTGAAGAGCCATGGACGGAAGCACGGTGCTTGCGATGACAATGACCGAAGCGACGGGTCCGACGCCCGTTCTCGAGCTAGCGGCTCTTACTAAGAAATATGGCAGCGTGGACGCCGTTTCGAACGTGGACTTGAAGCTGCATGAGGGCGAGTTCCTCACATTGCTTGGGGCGAGTGGCTCTGGAAAGAGCACAATCCTGATGATGATCGCGGGATTTATTCAGCCTACGTTCGGAGATATACGCCTACGTGGAAAGTCGATCGTTAAGACCCCACCACACAAGCGTCGGATAGGCGTTGTTTTCCAAAACTACGCGCTATTCCCTCACCTCACGGTGTACGAGAATGTCGCCTTTGCGCTGCGCAACGCTCGCATGGCGCGCGAGCACATTGATCAAAGGGTGCAGGAATTGCTTATGAAGGTGAGGTTGGAGCAACTCGCTCACCGCCTTCCCTCGCAACTCTCCGGTGGCCAGCAACAGCGTGTAGCGATCGCGCGCGCCCTTGCTATTGATCCAGATATTCTGTTGTTTGATGAGCCGCTCGGCGCCCTCGACAAAAATCTGCGAGAGCACATGGTTCTGGAACTGCAGAGACTGCACCACCAACTTGGGACGACCATGGTCTACGTCACCCATGATCAGATCGAAGCACTTGTCATGTCCGACCGGATAGCGGTTATGGACGCAGGCCGCATCGTCGCTCTTGGTTCACCACAGGAACTCTACGATAATCCCAAGACTGTGTTTGTAGCCGAGTTCCTCGGGAACTCGAATATCCTCGTTTCCGAAGACGGGCGATGCGAGGCATTGCGCCCCGAGCGCATCCAGCTGGGCAGCATTTCCGAAGGGTGCCAACGCTCCCAAGGTACTGTGACCGAAGTCGCCTTTCTTGGCGACCGCGTCAGATATGAGGTTCGCCTCACGAACAATCAGACGATCGTTGTGGCCGTCCCGAGGCGGCAGGGAATAGAAGTCTACGAGATCGGGGCACAGGTGACCGTGGGTTGGCACCGAGCCGACGCTCGCCCGGTGACACGCGACAATGCTTAACGTTGGCCCAAGTGAGCTCGCAAAGCGGGCTATCAAGGTAAGCGACAATGAACTTGCGCGTCGGTGCGCCATAGTCAGCGAGACCGCCAGAAGTCATGGATATGACTTGTTCGTAGGCTTTGACGCAAGCACGATTCGCTATCTCACCGCCTACCCGTTGGTTCCTAACGAACGGCCATTCTGTGTCGTCGTAGATTCAATCGGTCATACAACGCTCTTTACGCCCTTACTAAAGGAGCGAGATGCTCGCGTGCGCGGCCGAGCGAACGTCGTCTGTTCGTACCAAGAATATCCGGGCAAGGTGCATCCCATGAAGGCGTTGGCCGATCTGATCAATCAGACTGCCTCGCGCCGCATCCTGCTTGAGCGTGATGGACATAGTAGTCCCTTTGGGTATGTCGGGCCTGAGGTTGCCTCCATGCTCCAGGCCGACGCGGTCGTCGACCCGGCCATCGTGCACAATCTTCGCAAGGTGAAAACAGCCGAGGAGATTGGCTTGCTGCGTACTGCAAGCGATTGGTCGGTCTTTGCCCAGGGATGCTTGCACGCTCAGGTGCAGCCAGGTCGATCCGAAAGCAAGGTTTCGGGGACTGCAACTGGACAGGCGGTTGGCGCACTGCGCCAAGCATACGGAGGAACCAAGGAGTTCGACAAGCCGCTCAGCGTGTCGGCTGGTTTCGGAGGGCAAATCGGTCCGGATGGCACGTGCCATCATATTCAACTCGACGTAGATCCGGTCATGAATGCTGGCGACATGCTCATAACGCGTGTCGGTGCCCAAGTGGGGGGCTACTACAGCGACATCGAACGCACGATGATCTGCGGAACGCCGTCTGCTGCTGTCGCGGATCTCTTTAAGCGCGGTGTGGATATCCACCATTATGCGTTGGAGCTTGTGACGGCAGGTGCAAGGGCATCCGACGTTGATCGTGCGGTCTTTGCGCGATTCCAAGCGCTCGGCCTCGAGCGGGAGTGGCGTCACCATGTAGGCCATTCGGTCGGCCTGCTTGAGCGTGAGCCACCTTACTTAGATATCGGAAGCGTTGAGGTGCTTGAGCCTGGCATGCTCGTGACCGTTGAACCCGGCCTCTATCGTGACGGGGTGGGCGGATTCAGACATTCAGACTGTGTGCTCATCACTGAGCAAGGCGCTGAAATTCTGACCGAATACCCGCGCGATTTGGAAGCCCTTACCTGTCCGTGAAAGCAACATATGCTAGCTAGTTTACCAGAGCGTTTGGTCGCTGAACGTTTCGCAGCGGTTCCTGCAAAGCTTCGAACGGATCATGGAAGCTGGGGTACTCCGCATCTCGGCGACCATTTCGACTGTTACATTGAAGGTCTAACGCTTGATCGAAGCGGGAATATTTATGTAGTCGACATCCCAGAGAGCCAAGTCCTGAAAGTGACGCCGGCGGGCGATTGGTCGGTGGTGTCGGCGTATGATGGGCGTCCCAAGGGATTGAAGGTTCTTCCCGACGGACGGCTTTTAATTTCGGACAATCGCCGCGGTATCATGGAAGTGGACCCATTAACCGGCGAGGCAAAGGTGGTTCTGGCACGCTCGCCCCATGGCCACTTCCAAGCGTGTAACGACATCGCTTTCTCGAAGCGCGGTGACGTGATCTTTACTGATCAGGCAGCGAGTAGCTTGGCCGAACCAAACGGTTGTGTCTACCGCTGGCGAACTGACGGTAGCGTCGACCGTGTGATCAGTAACGCACCCGGGCCAAATGGGTTGGTGTTTAGCAGGGACGAAAGCCAGATACTTGTTTCGATTGTTCGAGCCAATGCCATTTGGAACATCACGCTCGACCCCGAGGGCCGTCACGAGAAGACTGGCCTATTCATTCAGTTGTCGGGCGGCATTGGTCCGGATGGGTTAGCCTTGGACGAAGAAGGCGGACTGATTGTGGCCCATCTCGGAATCGGCACCTGGCGGTTCGATCGCCGCGGTCGACCTACTCATTTTATTGAGACTCCTGGCTACGACATGTCGTCGAGCGTGGCGTTCGGTGGATCGGATCGTCGGACTCTATTTATCAGTGAGGCAACGGGCATCATCTATCGAGTCCGGATGCCGTATGCCGGAGTGTGACAGTGCAATCGCGAATTCTTGAATCACACTTGCAGCCGCGGTTTGCATCATGACGATGATGGATTGCGAGGAAATTTGCCGTCGCGTCGACGACAAGTATGCGATAGAGTTTTTGAGGCAGATGATCCGTCAGAAGAGCTTCACCTGTACGGAGGGTGAGCGCGATCTGGTCGACTGGATGGCTAAAGAGATGCGCCAGATCGGTCTTGAAACCGAATTGGTCGCGTTTGGTGCGGGCAGGGCGAACGCAGTTGGGCGTTGGCGAGGGGCCGGCGGCGGAAAGAGCCTGATGTTCAACGGGCACTTGGATACAAATCCTGTCGGCCAGGGTTGGACAGTCGATCCGTTTGAAGGTTACGTAGACGCGACTGCGGTGTACGGAATCGGCGTATCGAATATGAAGGCCGGCGACGCCGCCTACTTTTGCGCCACGAAGACAATGTTGGAGGCGGGATTTGTGCCGCGCGGTGACGTCCTGCTGACCTATGTTGTGGGCGAACTGCAGGGGGGGGTAGGAACCAAGGAACTCATAGACCGCGGGCTACGCGCCGACTTCTTCGTGAATAGCGAGCCGACGGACCTTCAAGCAATGACGATGCATGCTGGGTCGTTTAACTTCGTTATCGAGCTCATCGGCGAGACGCGCCATCTATCAAAGCGCGAAGAGGCGACAGACGTGATCGAGGCGGCGAGTAGGCTGATACCGGCGTTGAATGCGATGTCGTTCTCAGGTGCGCCGTCGCCACGGCACGAGAAAATCAACCGAGTGCATGTCGGCGTGGTGCATGGCGCGCTGGGGCATGAGCTCCAAGAATGGCGACCGGCCCAAGTAGCAGACTACCTGAAAATCATGGGCTCAGGTCGGTATGCTCCGGGCCAGACGGAGGAGCAGTGCCTGGAAGACATGCGAGTTGTGGTTCGCCGAGTGCAGGACGCATTCCCTGGGCTTAAAGCGACGGTCGATCGCCAGCGGACCGACGGCCGTCAGTCTATGCCCTCATTCGAGGTCGAGCACTCATCGGAGATCGTGAAATCGCTCAACGCGGCTTACGCAGCAGTGCGCGGCGCGGTGCAAACCACTGGTGTAATTCTGCCGCCGGGCTTCTATGGCACGGATGCTGGACACCTCTATCGTAGCGCTGGCATGCCGGGCGTCGTTTGTGGGCCGGGCGGCCGCTTTAACACGATGCCTGATGAGCGAGTCGAGATTCGCGATTATCTCGACATGATTCGCATCTACATTCACCTCATAAGTCGCATCTGCGCATAGCCATTGCGCTATTTCTGCTGCCACCCCAGGCTTGACGAGATTCGACGTCCATATTCAACGATCAAGGGCGCTAGTTCTTGAGTAAGGCTTGCGGTTGTAAATCGCACGGTGGGGACAGAGATGTCGATCGCAGCAAGTAGTTCAGAGTGCTGACCGAATATGGGCGCAGACACTGAGCGAAGCCCGATCACGTACTCTTCGTCGTTGAGAGCCCAGCCGCGTTCGCGTACCCTTTCCAAGTCCCTTGAGAGTGCGGAAATGGTTGTGACAGTATGCTCTGTAAAGAGGTCGAGAGACAGCTGAGCCAGCAACTCCGGCAAGTTTGGCGCAAAAGCGAGCATTACTTTGCCTGAGGCTGTTGCATGTAAGGGATATCGACCGGAGCGGTTAAGGCGGGAACCAAGAAGGTGATCGCTCTCACACGACTCGAGCAAGATCATGTCGGTGTCGTGCCGGCATCCAAGATTAACCGTCTCGCCAGTCTTGGCCAGTAATTCCCGCATTATTGGTATAGCTGCTTTATAGAGCGCGTTGTTACGCAAGTAGGAATAGCCGAGCCGTAGCGTCCCGATGCTAGGCGAGTAACGTTTGTCGGCTTCGCTGCGCTCAATGTAGCCGAGATCGATGAGTGTCGCTAGGAGGCGGTAGGTCGTGGCGTAGTCGAGGCCTGTGCGGTTGGCCACCTCGGTTGCACCGATTGGTGCGGCGTTGTCGGCAACGGTCGAGAGGACGGACAGGCCTCGTTTCAGCGATTCATTCTGGTATTTGGGCACTGACGATCGTCCCTCCTGCCAACTATGGGACCTGGCGGTCACCGAGCCTGTTGTTATCAACGCAGACGATCAGTTCAGTGGCTCGCGCTGGGCATTGATGCGTACGCGTTGGATCGTCCCGACTAGTGCTTCCAAATTTGCTTTGATCCCCGCGGCGAGCACCTTGGCAAAGCTTCGGTAATGCGTCACGCGAAGATATGGCTGACCCATCAGCCTCAGTCCGAGATTTCTCGCGGGTTGACCCAGCTTACGACGAACATGGTCGCCGTGCATGTCTTCGATTTCGTCCATGTCAAAAGAAGCGAGCTCCAGATAACCCGCAGCAACCGCTTCCCGTAGGAGTTCGCCTCCTTTCCGGGTGCGGACTACCGCAAGATTAACGCCAGGAGCATCGTCATAGATTCGCTTGCGGTCCTTCACAACCCATCCGTCAGGACAGGCGATATCGGCAAGCTCTCCCTCGGCATCCGGGCAAATCTTGCAACGGAACTGTAGCGAGGAACCATAGCTCCACGGAACGCCGGACGTATGCCAAGCTTGCTCATACGTCATCTCACGCACCACATCATGCTGCCCCTCAATACGGATCCTTCCGGGCCAGCCTTCGCCGCGCCACTTGAATCGACTAACCTTATTGGGCTCCATCCCGAGGAATTTGGCGATGGTTTCTGCGGTGTATAGGCTAGGTGTACCGCCGCAAAAGATGCTGAGGCAGTAGAGTATCTGTTGGGAAGCGACCGGATCGACCTTCATCAGACTTCGTACAGCGGCCACATCGCAAGGCTTTGCGACGACGGCGATTTTCTGGCCGGCGCGCAGCAATTCGTGAATTGATACGAGAGGGGCCGCAGGGCCGTAGCGCGACTGCGATCCCGCGATGACTTCATCGGAAGTACGGCTGACATGCGCGGTCGTCAGCATCGGCTGAGTGGTTGATGCCTTGACGTGGACAATCGCATCAACGCGCTTGGCGTCAAGAAGATAGCACCCGAGCGCGGTTAGGCTTCCTCCGGCCGCAGCTTTGTAGCGGATCGCGGGATTGGCGGCCCAGCTGCGATAAACCTCTTGGATCGGTCCCCACACTGTATGGGTCTGTTCGTCCAGCGCGGGTCCGGTCACGGAAACTCCAGGGCATACCGCCAAGACGCTTTGCAGCACGTCTGTCGGTAGCTCTCTTTTAAGCAGCGGGCGGATGTAGCCTGCTGAAGTAACGCGCATCTCGACGGAATCTCGCCCGGCGATGCTTTCACAGAGGCCGCAACCGCTGCACAAGCCGGACGACACAATAGTCTCGAGATTTTGGATTTTCGTCATCTCTACACTCATTTGATTGACTTTCGATCCAAGTCCTAATATTTACTCTATGAATATAATATTCAACAGATAAATATTGAATGTAGATTTTGCGTTGTCAACGGAACAAGCGGAAGCCGGGAGCGTGTCGACATGACTGTTATTCCGATCGTGGATTTGCGGGGGCTATTCAGCGCAAAGAAAGCCGACCGCGAACGCGTAGGCGTCGAGCTTGCCGTCGCCTGCAAATCCCCTGGGTCGTTCTACATCGTCAATCATGGCATCGCTGCCGAGGTAATCACGGCAGCGTTTGCAGCGTCGCAGCGATTCTTTGACCTCCCGGAAGAGACCAAGCTCGCCATCCATGCGCGCAAGTGTCCCCCGTACCGAGGCTATGTCCGTTTGCAGGAGCGCAAGCGTGGATCCGGCACCTTGGTCGCAGACCCAGCAAAGGGTGACTTCAAGGAGAACTTTGACATCGGGCCAGGCTTGCCTTCCGACGCACCTGAAGTCCAGCCTGGAAACCCGTTCTACGGCCCTAACGTCTGGCCTGCCTCGTTGCCGGAATTCCAGCGCGACCTTGAGACTTACATCGACCATCTGAAGGGCCTTTCGAAGCGGCTTATCGGCGCACTCGAGTTTGGTTTGGAGCTGCGGCCTGACTCCTTGTTAGGTGCATTCGAGCGGCCATTGACGCGGATGAAAGTAATCCATTATCCACCCGCACCATCAATCAACGGCAAGGTCCCGGAGGGCGTGGGCGCACATACAGACTTCAGTTGTCTCACTATCCTGGCCCAGGACAGCGTTGGTGGCCTCGAGATCTATGATCGCGACGGCAAGACTATTCCTGCGCCGCCCGTCCCCGCCAGCTTGTTCATCAACGTAGGCGACCAGTTGATGCGGTGGACCAATGACACCCTATGGTCGACGGTGCATCGCGTGGTTAATCAGTCGATGACGGATCGCTACTCAATCGCCTTCTTTGTGCATCCGACTTTCGACGCGGTGCTTACGGCGTCGCCCGAATTCCTCAACGGTAATCCGCCGAAATACCAACCAGTTTCAGCGGGCCAAGATTTGATTGATCGCCTTGGCGGCGCTTACGATAAGCCCGAATCCAAGGTCAACCAAGCTGGCGCCTTTTGATTAAACAGCTAGGTGTTGAGGACGGAATGCTTCCCATGACCATCACCCATCCAGATGTCAGAACGGCACTCGGCTGGCGGGCGCGCCTCGGTCTAATTGTCCCGCAGCTCGATCTGATCTCCGAGCCTCTGTTTCCCAAGATTCTTCCCGACGGAGTATCGATCCATACGGCCCGCATGAAGCGGCGGGGGCCTGTTTCGTCTGCGACATTGAATGAGATGAACTCCAATCTTGATGCGGCAATCGACCTACTTCCGACGCCCTACATCGATGCCGCCGTATACCACTGCACCATGGGTAGCCTGCTGGCTGACCCAGAGAAGCTGCGCGAACAAATTTCAAAGAGAGCAGAGGTCCCGGCGATCACGACGACCGCGTCGGTGGTAAAGGCCCTACGCACCCTGAAAGTGAAGAAGGTCTGCCTCGTTTCGCCCTATATCGATGAGCTCAACAAAGCCGAGGTGGAGTTTTTCAACCGATCAGGTTTCGAAGTTCCGGCGATCGGCGGGGCGCACATCGAGGAAGCTATCGACATGGCGAGCGTAGCCCCGGAGCAAATTACAGCTTGGGTCAGGAAGGCGGCCTATCAGAGTTGCGACGCAATATTCATTACGTGCACTGGCATTCGGTCTCACGAATTCATCGCGTCGTTGGAAGAGCAAACGGGTCTGCCCGTGGTGACCAGCACATCGGCCACGACGTGGGAAATCTACGGTTTCCTGAAGGCCTCCAGGAGAAATGTCCCCCTTGGACGGCTTTTCGAGCTGGATGGCTAAAGAGACTTCGCACTGGTGATGGACCTCGGCAGCCCGCTAGCTTTCTTACGCTCTCAATCGAGGGACAGGACAGCCAAGCGTTCGTGTGATGTCGTTGTCGTGGGCTCCGGAGCAGCAGGCTTGAGCGCGGCGCTCGCGGCCGCTGTCGACGGCGCCGAGGTAATGCTGTTGGAGAAATCGCACTGGCTCGGTGGCACCACTGCAATGTCCGCGGCAGCCACTTGGGTGCCAGCCAATCATCATATGCTGGCAGCAGGCATCGAGGACTCGCCCGAAGAAGCACTCACATATCTGCGCGCAACCGCACCACCCGACTGGCAGGAGACAGAAGACGAGCTTTGGCAGGCACTGGCAGAAAATGGTGCACCCATGCTGCGGTTCATCGAAGAGTGCACGCCACTTGCCTTCGAACTCGTGAATCAACCAGATCTCTATGTCGAAGCCATGGGTGGCAAGCCTGTCGGTCGCATGCTTTCAGCGGCCTTGGTCAGTCGTTATCGGCTAGGATGCCTATGGAACAGTGTGCGCAAGTCTGTGAAGCCGCAGTGCTTTACCTATAAAGAAATGCTTGGCGGTATCCTCAACGATCCCGTCCGGGCGGCTCTGAAGCTCGCTCCGTTGCTCGCGTGGCGCGCGATCACAGGGCAAGTGGGCCTCGGCAGTGGGTTGGTTGTTGGGCTGGCCCGGGGGTGTCTCCATCATGGATGCACTATCGCGCTCGACGCTGATGTAAAGCGCCTTGTCGTTGAAGGTGAGGGCGGTGTCAGCGGTGTAGAGGCGATGATCGACAACGAACTCACCGTCATTCGTGCCCGCAAAGGCGTGATACTTGCGACTGGTGGTTTCGACTGGGCCCCCGACTATATGCCGCAATTCTTTCCGGGTCTCGAGCTGATCGGCGCGCCGCGTACCAACACGGGCGATGGCCAGCGCATGGCAGCGGAAGTAGGCGCTGAGCTTGCGCACATGGATCAGGCCAACATCGCGCCCGCGACCTTTACCCAATACGAAGGTCATCGGCATGCGCTACCGCTTTATGAAACGTATTCTCCGCACTGCATCCTCGTGAACCGCGAAGGACGTCGGTTTGTGAGCGAAGGTAGTCCCGCGTTGGGGTTAGCAATGGACGAGCGTGGGGCGGATGGGAGGCCGAAACACCTACCTGCTTGGCGCATCTTTGATTCTCGCTATGTCAATCGCCTCTCGGGCATGCACGCAGCCAAGGATCCCACGTTCGTCCGCACGGCCCAAACGATTGAAGCCTTGGCGGAAATGATTGATCTTGATCCCAAAATCCTGAAAGCCACCGTTGAGCGCTTCAACGGATGGTCGACAGTGGGTGTTGACCACGACTTCTATCGTGGAGAGGTAGCTTGGGAGCGTTACCACACCAAGGATCAGGCTTTGGCGACGATCGAACAGCCGCCATTTCATGCTGCGCCCTTCCTTTATGTAAGCCTAGGAACCAAAGGAGGCCCTCGCACCAATCGCTATTGTGAAGTGTTGCGTCCGGACGGAAGCGTGATCACTGGCCTATACTGTGTCGGCATCGCCATGGCGAATCCGATTGGCACCAAGGGCGTGGGCGCCGGTACTACAATCGGTCCCTGTCTTACATTTGGCTACATTGCTGGAAAGGCAATTGCTCGCCGCAACAAGTGAGACGAGCTCATTGCGCAAGCAAAGCTCGACAGGCGGCGACCACGGCACGTCTGTGACAAGCTTTATGGGGATCTCTGTCTGTTCAGGCTGCGGTGACGCGCAGTGGCTCCGAAAAGTTCGATGCCTTCATCGTCTTCCACTCCGGCCTCGGGAAACGACCGGAAAAACTCTACTCTCAAACGGTCCAGTTTTCAGGGCTCAGAGCACACATTTCCTGCGAAGCGGTGCTGGAAGTGTCGACGGTGCTCAGACCAAGCCAAGCCGTCGCCAGAGGCCATAGGAAGGTGACGAGCCTTCAGACGCGCCAATCATTCCAGTGGCTGCGACGATTTGCGCAACTACCGGAAACGAACCCGTTCACAACCATTCTCTGTTGGTATCAGTGTTGGTATGTCAGCGAAATTCTGTCCTCGAAAATCCAGCAAAATCATGCGGTGGGCCCTCAATTCGAATCCGTCTCGGGCACCAGTATTTCAATGGGTTGGCTGCGGTCCAGGCGAGTGCTTTCTTCGTGGGGAAGCGCTGGGGAAGCAGGCGTTAACTTCTTTTGAACCCTGGTCATGGACGAATGGACCCTGGTCATGGGCGAAACATGGGTTTTTCGGTGAGGCAATTTCCGAGAAGCCGGCAAGCGCTGCCTGCGTGCGATGGCAACACTGGCGGGTTCGTACGGTCCAGGCGGATGGACTTGTTCAGATCAAGGTCCCTGGG
>JAFEBU010000004.1 GCA_018242505.1 Pseudomonadota bacterium | reverse complement strand
GGCGCTTCGGCAGCCACCATGCGCACTTCCATCGGCGGTGCCTCACCCACGACGATCGGCGGCGGGTCGATCTGGGTCAGCGCCCAGCCGCAGCCGACATGGAAAAAGATCACCAGGGCCAGCACGCCTCCCCGCATTGCCGGCGACAGCGGCTCAGGCGCAGGAGACAGCTTTCCCCTCAAGACTTCAGAAGGGGCTGTCACCTGCCAATCACTTAGAACTTCGGAGAAATAGAGAACCGGAACACCTGTGGTGACCCAGGCGTAATATTGTTATTGCCGTCTGCTGTCGCAATGTACTGCGTATTGAACAGGTTCTCGACCGTGAGCTGCGCCCTCCAGTTGTCATTGAGCCGAAAGTAAACCGCGGCATCGAAGCGCGTGAAACCCGATAACAGCACTCGATCATCAGAGGCGGCGAACGAGTCATCGTAGTGAATGATGCCCAAACCTGCGCCCACATTGGGCGTGATCTGATAGCGATTCCACAATGAGAACGTGTTGTAAGGCACCAATCCGATGCGATTCCCAGGCACGATCGTAGCAGACGTTGCCCCCACAATCTTGGCATCGGTATAGGCGTAGCCGGCCATAACCTCCCACTTGTCGGTGATGTAACCACTGATACCGGCTTCAAAGCCTTTGGTATTGGTCGCACCGCTTAGAATAAAGAAGCCCGGATTTGAGGGATCAGGCAGTCGCTGGTTGGTTCGATCTAGATCGTAGAAAGCCGCGGTGAACTGCAACCTTGGCTTAATATCCCACTTAATGCCGACCTCTTTGTTAACGAACTTTTCAGGCTGAGCGATGGCTGTTCCAGGTGTAAGCGTGCTGAATTGATCGCCTGCGCTTGGCAGATACGAGACGCTGTAACTGCCGTAGATCGACAGATTCTCGATCGGTTTGACAACGACACCGACTCGCGGCGAGACCAGGTCGTCGATTCGTCCCTGTACTGCGCCGGTCCGACGATCTTGCGACTGGAAATTGAAGCGATCGAAACGGATGCCACCAACAAGCTGAAGATATTTTGTGATCTCTACCTGATCTTGAGCGTATAGCGCCCAAAGATCGAGCTGGTAGGTATTGTTGGCACCCGTTGCAATGTTCCGGAAATTGATCGGCCCATAGGTGATCGGATTGTAAGCGGACACTGTAAGCGTCGAGAGCGTAGGATTTCCGTTGAAGTATCCGTCTTGCCGATAGCTCAGACCAGATTGCCGTCCGATTTCTACTCCACCGAGCAGTGTGTGACGCAGGATGCCGGTATCGACCCTATAGGTCAGGTCGGTCTGATTAAACAGATTCGATCGGTCTGTTTCGTTGTTGTACGCGCTCAGCGGGACAGTCCCAGCGAGACTGACCGGCCCCCCGGGAAAAACGTTTTGATAGAACTTGTTGTAATATGCGTACTGAGATGCATTCCGGATCGATAGCCCGCCACCAAAATCGTGCTCGACCACAGCGTTCGCGATATAGACATCCGTCAGAGCGTAGTTGAAGTTGGGGGCGCCAAAGAACGTGGAAGCTGATGTGTGGAAGGGATATTCTGGTAGCGTTCCATTGGGTCGTGTCTGGGAAGGAATTCCGCGGTCAGTCACTCGCCAATCATGAAGGTACTCGAACCCTAGTTTGACCCTTGTGTTCTCATTCGGAGTCCATGTGGCGGTCGGATTTATGCCGTAACGCTCAAGGTAGACATAGTCGCGATAGCTATTGCTCTTTTCGTAGAATCCATTCAATCGGACGGCAAAGTGATCGCTCAAAGCTTGGCCGACATCACCTGTGGCTCGGAAGCCAGGATAAGAGTTGCCGCCTACAGTGAACTCCCGAATGGGAACGCCATCTGCTTCCTTCAACACTCGGTTGATTATTCCACCGCCGCCGCCACGGCCAAAGATCATGGCGTTTGGCCCTTTCAGCACTTCAAGCCGCTGCAGATTGTAGAGGTCGCGAAAGTACTGAACGTCATCTCGAATACCATTGACAAAAAAGTCTGCATTGCTGCGCTGACCACGGATGACCAGGTCGTCGCGATTTGATTCTCCTTGATGTGGAATCACTCCGGGCACGTAACGAACGGCCTGTTCGATCGACGTGATATCAAGGTCCTTGATGAACTCTTTTGTGATCACACTGACCGATTGCGGAACATCGATCAGCGGAGTGTTGGTCTTGGTCGCGGTTGTAATGCTGTTCGTGATGTAGCCGGTCTGACCAGTCTTCTCGTCCTGATCGGTCAACGGTGACGCATTCACCGTTACCGGGGGCATTTGAACGCTCGGCTGGCCAGGCGGTACGTCCTGTCGTGTGGCCGGGGAAGTTGGCTGCGCCTCCTGGGCCTGCGCCGCCGGCTGCACTAATCCGACCAAACCGATCGCGATTCCGGATGCCAGAGCAATCACTGTAGTCCCAGACCAATGCCCCTGCACAAATGCACGATCCGAAGTCACCATTGTCGCTGCCCCCTGGTATTGCGGTTGCTTCTGATATGCAGTCGCAATTTCAGAGTAAACGAAGTTTGGGAACGCACGTGCGCGAGGCAGCGATGCGTGAAACGCGGATTATGAATTGCTCATCTAAGGAGCAGCGCACCTGCGTGATGCCTTCAACCTAAGGCATCACGTGAGTTAGTGTTTCTTAATTAAGAAAATTAACTCGCCATGACACGACATCACTCGACATGCGCCAATGCCAACAGGCGACGCGGCATTGGGCTAGTTCTCCTCCCAGGACGTTACGCGCGAAGTGTGAGCGCTCGCGATCAGTAGCATCAGGACGAAGGCAATGCCGGTGACGACCGTGCTAAGCGACAGACCCAAGACCCCACGCTGGGCGAAGAGGTCACCGACTGCAGTGCCGGTGGCCCGCACCATGACGACCGTGACCCAGTAGAAGCCCGGCAGCCAGAGACGGCCGCGCCCACCAGCAGCGAACAGACAGGCAAGCGGCAAGCTGAGCACGACCGCGGCCTTGGCATCGCCGAGGTGCAGATCATGCGACGCGTAATCGCCCAGCATCGTGCCGAGCGTTCCAGCCAGCAGCATGCAGAACCAGTAACCGCTGTCGGCACTGAGTATGAGACGCTTGCGATCGGCGGCAATTCCCGTGCCTCGCCCAGCCGACCGTCGCCAAGCACTCCAAACCAGCGCCACGGCAATTGTGAGCGCCAGAGCGAGCGCGACGGACACCCGTAACCGCGGGAGCCGAAGGTCACCGCAGAAAAGATCGGCCACGTTGGTCGCGGCGGTCCGCACCACCACGATCGCCGCCCAATACCAAGCCTCATGCGCGAAACGGTCGAAGCGCTCAATCATAAGGATGAACCCTAGCGCCGCTGCGAGAAATGGTAGCCCTTTGAGATGGCCGAGACCGAGGACATGGGCGAAGAAATCACCCAGATTGGCGCCCCAAATGCTGGCAAAGCAAAGTGCGATCCAGAAGCGGCGGCCAAACGCAGGCAAGTGACGATTGTGCATATATTCCCTTCTTCGATATGTGCTTCGTCCTCGTGACAGGCCTTGGTCGCCAATGCCCCTATCAAGGTAGAGACATCTCGACGTTAATGCTTCGTCAAATTGCACTCAGTGCCCAGCGCGACAGCCTCAGGTTGCCGCTTTGAGTAGCAACCTCACCTTTTCTTCTTCGCATTCTCCCGGTTGCCATCTAGCTCGCTATCCATAGGAAGGCCTTAGGAGGCCACAGCTTTGTCGAGCGACCCCACCGATATGTGAAGTGCGCGGAAGAGCGAATCACCAGAGCTTTAGGAACAGTTCATGGTCTGGGTAGTTATTCCGATCGTGCGCTTTCTGTCGCTTCTAATGACAATCGTGCCTATGGCCTCTGCAATCGCACAGAGTGGCCCTCAGCCACCGTGTGGCGGCACAACTCTGCCTTCTTATCCTGGCCCCAATCAGCCGCCATCCGTCGGGAATTGGCGCAACAGCGATCTTCGCCAACAAGGGTGGTCACCTGCACCCTGTCTTTCCTGGAACGGGAAAACCCGCCTTGTAGCCGCACTGGCAGGCACCTTCATCTTCAATGACGGCATTGATCAACTTTTAGACCGCATCGGAGCGTTCTCGCGCTATTCCACAATCCACTATTGGTCAACCAGTCGGCAGTCCTGGAAGCCGCTAATGCTCGAAGCTGGACTTTTGACCAATTCACCTCGGCCGACCGACTCTGATTTGAAGGCGGCAGACTTCGTCGGTGGACACTCCTTCGACTACTTTGTGCTAGGTGATGCTGGTCGAACAATCTATCGCCTGATAGTCCGTGAACGGACCGCCAAGCGTGTCGTCCTGGCGATCGAAAATATCAGCCCAATTCGCTTGGCATTCGTGACGCTGTTCGACGTTGGCGCTCTGCAATCAGTGATCTTTCTTGAAGGCAACCGCGCCAATGAATGGCACTATTTTCAATTAATGCGTGCGACAGATGGGGCGAGCACCCTCGCCGTTCGCAGTACCGGTTCCTTTTCCAACCGCCTTACTGCATTCTACGGCTATGTTGCGACGCCCCTGCCTAGCGAGCCAAAGCAGCAGTAATGCATTCTTACTGGCTGGCCCCGGGCGCTCGCCTGAACCGACTCAGGAACGCCCAGCTGATGTCGCTGTAGCTGATCGGCGCCGCGCTCCAGTCGTGGCCCACGCCAGGAACGATGACGTAGCGGATGGCGGTGCCTTGGTCGCACGGGCCCGCGCCGTCGACCGTCAGGTCGGCCGACCCTGCATCCATGCGGGTGAGCGGCGGGCAGCGATCGATCGTTCGCCAACGCTCCATGGTCGCCGCCGGCCGTTCCCCCGTTATCGGGTGAACGGGATCCTGGTCGCCACTCACCAATAGAAAGGAAAGGGGATGCCGGGGTGGCGTCCTCATGTCCGGTTCGACGTCGGGAGAGACAACGGCCACGCCGGCCAGCCGGTCGGTGATCTCCAGGGCCAGCGTGTGGGCCATGAAGCCGCCGCGGGAAAAGCCGACGAGATAGATGCGGGCCGGATCGACTTTCCCTTCGGCGCCAAGCCGATCGATGATGGAAACGATCAGCGCCACGTCGTTGGCGCCGCCGTGCCATCGGGCGAGGTTGCGGCCGCGAAGCGCACGGTAGCCTCGTCTCAGCCAATCGCGGACTGTGAGCGCGCGCCTGGGTTCGACTCCATCGTACGACGTCAGCGCCTCGGGTGCGGCGACGATGAACTTCTCCTTGTCCGCTTTCGGCTTCCAGCGACCGCGAGCCATTTCTTCCTCGCCGGAGCTGCCTCTGCCATGGAGCACGACCACGAGCGGCGCGCCGGGGCCAATGCCGGCCGGCACGTGCAAGGCATAGCTTCTCCCGATCCCGTCGACCTCCATGCGCCGCTCATTTGCATTTGC
>JAFEBU010000049.1 GCA_018242505.1 Pseudomonadota bacterium | reverse complement strand
CCGGGCAACTGGGCGACAAACCTGAAGGCCGGAAGCCAGTTCGGCTACACGCTGCTCTGGGTGCTCACCCTGAGCTGCCTCATCGGGGCGGTTGTCCAGAACCTCTGTTCCAAGCTCGGCATCGCCTCCGGCAGGGACCTCGCCGAGCATTGCGCCGATCGCTATCCGCCCTGGTTCGCGAAGATCCTGTTCGTCTCCGCCGCCATCTCCATGATGGCCACCGACCTCGCCGAGATCATCGGGGTGGCGATCGCGCTCCAGCTCCTGTTCGGCATTCCGCTCTGGCAGGGCGCCCTCATCACCATCGTCGAGGTGTTCTTCATCCTGCTGCTGAACCGCTGGGGATTCCGCGCGATCGAAATCCTCTTCCTCGCCTTCCTCACCTCGGTCTCGGTCCTGTACGTCATCGAGATGGTCATGAGCCGCCCGGACTATCCAGCAGTCGCGCTCGCCAGCGTGATTCCGTCCGCTGACGCTCTCCAGGCAGACGCCCTGTTCGTCGCAGTGGGCATCATCGGCGCGACGATCATGCCCCACAATCTCTATCTCCACTCACATCTAGCCAAGGCGCGACTGAAGGAGAAGCTGGCGGCGCCCCGCACGCTGTTCCGCTGGTCCACCTGGGATACGAATATCTCACTGTTCGTCGCCTGGTTGATCAATGTCGCGATCCTGGTCGTCGCGGCTGCGGTCTTCCACCCGCTCTTTCTCGAGGGTGGAATTGTCATCGAGTCGTTCGCCGACGCCTACAAGACCCTCGTGCCCACCTTGGGCCGAAGCGCAGGCCTCATCTTTGCGCTAGCGCTTCTTGTTTCCGGCGTGGCGTCCTCGACCTCGGCGACGCTGGCCGGACAAGTCGTCTTCGAGGGGTTTCTCAGGTTGGAACATGTCGACCCGTTTCGGATCCGGGTCTGCACGCGACTCGTGACCATGGCGCCCGCCTTGGTCGCGATCCTGCTGCACGTGCAGCCCGTCAACATCCTGATATGGAGCCAGGTCGTCCTTTCCCTCCAGCTTCCGTTCGCGATGCTTCCGCTGGTGAGGCTGACGGATGATCGGAAGATCATGGGCACCCTGGTGAACAGTCGCTGGGTGCGGATCGTCCTGTGGCCCACCGCGATCATCGTGTTGTTCTTGAATCTCGTGGTCCTCGGCCAGACGGTCGGTTGGATCCCAAGTCATTGAAATCACCGCAACGCAAACGGACCGTCGAACCCCGACGGTCTCTTACCCAGAGGCTGTTTGTTATGGCTCGGACACTTAAGAGAGCGCAGCACGCCAATTGAGGAACCTGTTCATGACCGAACTTTCTCCCTCTGACAGGGCGACGGCCCAGGCCGAACTGGTATCGTTGGCCGATCTCACGACTCCTTATGTCCTGCGCGCTGCCGTCGGCCTCGGCCTGCCAACGCTGGCAAAGAAAGGCATCACGACGATTGAAGAACTGGCCAAACGCAGCGGCGCACCCGTTCGAACCGTCAGGAGCCTGGTCGCCTATCTCACGCTGAAGGGTGTGTTCGTTCGATCCTCCGGCGACAACGTGGAGCTGTCGGCGGTCGGAGAGCTGCTCACGACCGATCAGGCCCGCATCATGCTCGATCCGCGCGAGGTCGGCAGCCACCTCGGTCTCGCCCTCTCCGGCCTTCCGCCGGCCGCGCGCAGCGGTGCCGCGGGCTACGACGCTGTCGCAGGCCGCTCCTTCTGGCAGGCTCTGGACCAGGACGACGCGCTGGCAGCCTCGTTCGACCGCTACATGGCCGGCTGGGCGGCGCAGTGGATTCCCGACGTCCTGGCAGCGTACGACTGGTCGAAGGTCGCTCGCGTCGTCGATGTCGGAGGCGGCGACGGACGATTGCTCCTGGCCCTGCTCTCGAGTTACCCCGAACTGAGGGGGACGCTGGTTGAATTGGAACGTGCCGCCAAGCGCGGTCGCGACGCCTTCGCTGGCAAAGGGTTTGCGGATCGCAGCAACGTTGTCGTCGGCAGCTTCTTCGATCCCCTGCCGGCCGGCGCTGATCTCTATATCCTCGCTCAGGTGATCCATGACTGGCCCGATGACGAGGCAATCCGCATCCTACGCCGATGTGCGGATGCGGCGCGGCCAAACGGGCGCGTGCTGCTGGTCGAGCGACTGGTCGAGCCGCTGCCCAGCCTCCAGCACATGCGCGCCGACCTGCTGATGCTGGCCCTGTTCGGCAGCGGCGAACGCAGCCGCCCCGAGTTCACACGTCTGGCTGACGCGGCTGGACTTCACCTCATCAACACGCGCACAATCGGGCACGACCTCTCCTTAATCGAATGCGTTCCATGTCCCTGAGCTGCGAGTGGCGCGCAACGGCCCAGGCCCCGCGAGAAGGCTACTGAGGTCTGATCACGGGCAACTTGGTCGAGAGCGCACAAGATTAAAGGATACCGGTCACATAGAAGATTGAAAGTCGCATCAAAACGGAGGGCTGATCATGGAAGACACAGGTGTCGGCTGGATCGCAGCCATCATCATTGGCGGCATCGCCGGCTGGCTGGCCAAGCAGTTCATGAATACCGACACGGGGCTGCTGATGAACATCGTACTCGGTATCGTGGGCGCCGCCGTTGCCAGTGCGCTGCTCGGTCTACTCGGAATCTCTTTTGCCGGGTGGATCGGTTATCTCGTGGCCGGCTTCATTGGCGCGTGCATTCTCATCGCGATCGCACGCGCCATTAAGGCCCGTCGAGCCTGAATCCTTAGATCGCAGAAACGCCCTGCTCTGGAGAAGCGCGGCGTGGGGATCGGCGCCGGATCAATCGCCGGTGCGGCGCGACCAGACTTGCGTAGATCGGTGCCGGGAAGCTCGGCTCGTCGAGCTTTCCGGCCGATCTACGCGTGGCGATGTGCGGAAATCATCACAATCGAACATCGGCTGACCTGCACCCGGCTTTGGGTAAACCTGATGAGGGACGCCCAGCTTGCTGTGAGCTTCTCGTTCATTGGAATATGGCTCTTGCTCGTCGCTTCATGGGGGACTGTGAGTGATCACTTCGGTTGCAGGGCTGCTCTCTGCATTCCAGGCCAAGCAACTTGAGCTGCTGAAGGCGCAGTCGGTAGTGCACGCACCGACGATCGGCGAGATGTACGAAGGCCTTACGCGTAAGACTCTGGAGAGGGCAATCCCGGCGTCCCTTGGGCTACGCATCGTGGACGGCTTCGTTATGGGTCACGACGCCAAACTCAGCCCACAAGTTGACGCCATGCTCGTCATGGGCAACGCCGGAAAGCTGATTCCCCATACGTCGAGATACGCGTGGCCCATTCGAGACGTTCTTGCGGTCTTCGAGGTCAAGAAGAACCTTTTTGGGAAGGACCTCGCCGATTCGCTCTCAAAGATGGGGAGCATAGCGATCATGCATCGAGCATACCTCCGGTCCAACGAGCCGAAAGATGTCAACTTCCGACCGTCCAGTCGCGCCTTTGCACGACTGGCCGGACGATTTCCGACCCAAAGCGAACTCGACGATCTTCATTCTATACCAGGCGAATGGACGCGGATGATCGCGGCCGAACAGTTGGCGCCCGTCCGCATCGTCTGGGGGTACGAGGGCTACGCGGATGAGGCAGCGCTCCGCAATGCCCTGATCGAGCAAATTAAGAAGAACATGGGCGTCGAAGGTTTAGCTCCGCCGGCTCTGCCCAATTTGATCATTTGTCGGCGGAACTCGATTCTCAAGATGTCGGGCCACCCATATATCGTGCCACTCGAGGAGGACTGGTGGGCACTTATCGCCTCGGATCGGGATAATCCCATCCGGCTGTTGATTGAGCTTGTATGGACGCGTCTCTCCAACCAGTTCGACGCCGCATTCCCGATGGACGATACGCTCGAGATCGAGCGCCTTGCCCCATTGCTCTGGGGCCGCGTGGAAACGCTTGGCCTTCTGCTAGGATGGCGCTACCGAGCTTCGGCACTCAACCGCAAGGATCTGAGTGAACTGGAGAAGACGCCCGGAAAGCAGTGGGAGCCGGCCGAGATTGACCAGAACGAAGCCGTCGTCATTCAAATGGCCTGCGCCAAAGGTGGCCTGAACGTCGACGATCCTGCCTTTGTTAGACATTCCAGGCGAGAAGGATTCGACACTCGAGCTATCATCGACAGCCTTGTGTCGAAGCGGCTCTTTGCCTGGACCACTGAAACCACAGCACGGCCGATTACGAATACAATCCAGATGACGATCACACCCGATGGACGACACTGGGCTGCCGAAAATGGCGCATTACTGGCGCTTTGGATTAAGCGGCATTGGCCCACCCCTACGGGGTCAGTGGAGTGAACGTGGTTGGCCTTGACCTTACACCGTGCGAAGCATCGAGCACCGATAGTTGCACTCGCGGCCTACAAGCGACCGCGCTTAACCCCTGCGGGATCAGGCGGGTTCCGTTCTCTTCGGCACCAGCAGGCGTCGGCCAACTACAATGCCGGCAGCGCCCAGGGAGATAGCAGCGAGACGATTTACGAGATCGGTCTAGGTTTCCATCGCCAATCACCCTCAAAATCGGTGGCGGAGACACTATGCTATGGTTATTGAATATCCGGCGCTCGGCGCCGTCATCGTCCACCAGTACTATCCTGGCTTTGTCGACCTCCCGGCGGGTTCAGACTACCTGATCGATTCGCCCGATGCGCAGGGCCTCATTCGCGTGGCGGGCCACGTGCGCCCGCTGGTCATAGTGGATTTCAACAATGAGCTGGTGAATCGACCGCACAAACATGGCGTCCATACCGATATCAAACGGCCCATTCGTGGCATCAACCGCAGCGCCATTTCCGCGGATGCCGTAGGCCATGAGGGCCGGAAGGCACTTATTCTTGCGGTTGAGAAAGAAATCAACGGGCGCATCTTCCATCAGGACATCTACACGTCACTTGAAGTCCGCTGGGAGGTCCCAACCGAACGTGCCGCGCAGGACTTACGCCCGTTCGATCGCCTGCTGGTGCGCTTCATCAGCACCTATCGCTACCTCAACCCAGATACCCGATTGATCCTGAGGGATGGCATTCCCGACGACAGCACACCCAGGCGAGTCGCGTTGTACCCCTACTCCGACGCAGACCTGCAGTCACATCCGGTCGAACGGCTTGCCCGCGCTCCGGCTAAAGACCCACAGCTCTCCATCCTGTCGTACCACACTGCCGGGCGAGCGCTGCAAGACCATGCGGAAGGCAGCGCCGCATTGGCCACCCGAGGCAAAACGCTCGCCGGTTACCTTGCAAGCGGCTTTGCTTTACCCGAGACTCTCTTGGCGATTGAACGGCTCGCCAATCTTGCGTTCACGCTCGGCCAACCGCGTTCTGCGGTCGTCGAGGCAATGTCCATCCTCGAGCTTGGCGTTCTCGCCCATCAGCGCAAAGTGCTGCCCCAGCTCGATGCATCGGGAAAGGTGACGAAGGAGAATGAACCGACCTGGAAGTTCTTGATCAATGCGATCCTGCCGGCCCTTCTTGATCTCTATGACGGCGACAAAGGCGGTGTTATGCGACAGGCGCAGCGAGCGCTCGACCTTCGGCACAAGGTCGCGCATGCCGGGCATGTGCCGTCGCCTGAGGATGCCAATTTGGTGCTCTCGTGCGTGCGGACCATTCTGTCGATCTTCGAACTCCCCGAAATCTATAAGGGCAATTGGAAGCGTAAGCCGATCTAAAGAAGGATGGGGTAAGCGCATCACCCAGCCCATCTCATCCACTGCAACCAAATCCTCCGAGTTGCATTCAGTCTGAAGTCTTGGAGGAAAGGCATGCGCCTTGCCGTTTCCACGATCCTACCTGCAGCCGTCGCTTTTGTGGTTCTAGCTTCGCGAGCCTGCGTCGGGCGGTCACTGATCAGGAACGGGCAAAGCTGGAAGACGCCCTGAAAGCGCCGGGCTGCTCAGGATGCAAGCTGGAGTTCGACGACGGAAAATTCGAAGTCGATGATGCGGCTTGTGCCGATGGCAAGAAATACGATCTGGATTTCGATCAGTCGTTTGTCCTGATCAAGAAGAAGCGGGATTGACGACAGTGAATGGCAGCCAGCGGGATGACACGGCGCTAAAAGGTGATTGGGCTCAAGACGCCCGGCCGAACGGCAAAGGAAAAGCCGGGGTCGCTAAGCGACCCCGGCCCATCTCGTCACTCTGCGGCGTGGGCGTAGCCCACTCCTCCGTTCGGTGTAGGGGACACGCTATCGGGCGTCCGCAACAGCGCGGGAAGCCAACCAGTCCCGGCGAGAAGTTGCTCGGCGGCCTCCGCCATCGGCTGCTTCTTCATGTCCTTGATGCGGGTCGCAGCTTCGTCAGACACCGCTTCCCGCACGGCCTCGTTGATCTGCACCTTGGTGATACGGCCGAGATAGCTACGGACAGTCGGCGTCCACTGCGCCGCCATGTCGAGCGATACGGCGCGCACCAGCTTGTCCGCCATCGCGAGCGTCCGGGGCTTGCGGTCCCATGGCTGCCTGACGGCGAACACGGTGAGTGCGGCGCAATGGGCAAACAGCGCCATGCGGCTGTCATGGTCGAGGACCGCCACGAAGTCCCAGAGGTCCGCCACGTCTTGCGGCATCTGCACCGCCCACGCCGCATGGCGTTCGGCCAGCGTCTTCGCTGCCGCCGTGTCTTCAATGCCATCTGCGTGCCCGCCCAACGGCGACGAGGTCGGACGGATGTCGAGGCAGGTCCCCTCATCCGAACCGTGATAGAAGGTGCGGGCCGCCAGGGCATGGATGACAGCGACCAGCGCCACGTCTGGCTGCTCGCTCATCGCGAGGCGCAGGCCCAAGGTGCGATGCGCGGTGAGGTCGCGAACGAGAACGTCGGACAGGGGCTTGCCGTCGGTCTCGTCTTCCTCCGTACTGTCGCCCGCCTCGGGCAGGGTTGCGCAATCCGCGCCATCATCCCGGATGCCAGCTACTTCTTCCGGCTCGGAAGGACGGTCGTCCTCGGGCCGCACAAAGCCGCGCTCGATGCGCGCGGTTCCGTCATGGTTCAACACCACGAAGACACCGCCGCGCGCGATTACGTCCGCCGCGTAGGCGTGCTGGCGCTCGGCTAGCCGCTCGATCTCGGCTTCCAGTTGCCCGAATTGCTCGTCCACGTCGTCGGGCAGTTCCTCGGCGTTGTCATATTGCTCGGTGAGCGCATCGAACTGGGCTTGCAGGGCATCGAGTCGCTCCTGGTCTTCCGCCGGAAGCGCCACCTTCTCCGGATAGTGGCGGGCCAAGCCATGGGCGTGGGGATAGTCGATGAACGACTGTGCCCATTTCCAGCCCTCCGAGGCCTGAACCTCGGCGCCGATGCCCGCCAGCTTTTCCATGGCCAGCCGGTCGAGCAACGCGGCATCTTCGAAATAGCCGCCGCTGTCCTCGGCGAACAGGTCGCGCAGGATCGTCCCGCCCGCCTCCGCATAGGCCTCCGCGCCGACGAACACTGCCCGGCGATCCCGCGCCGAGACGTGGGTTTCCGTCATCATCCGGCGGATAACCTGAGGCTCCTTGTTCCAAGAGAGATTGTCGTAAACCTGCTCCTGCCGGGCATGGTCCTCGCTGAGCGCAAAGGCCATCAACTGGTCAAGCGTCAGTCCGCCCTCGCGATAGGCTTGCATCAGCCTTGGGCTGATCGCGCCCAACCGCAACCGCTGTCGCACAACGTGAGGGGTCACGCCGAAGCGCGCCGCGATCTCCTCAGCGCCCCAGCCTTTCTCCTCGTTCAGGCGCCGGAACGCCTCGAACTGGTCGGCAGGGTGCATGTCCGACCGGGTGACGTTCTCGTCGAGGCTGATCTCGTGCGGATCGTTGGCCGTGTCGAGAACACAGCGGATCGGCTCGGTCTTCTTGATCTGCTTGCGCTTGGCGCGGAGCAGCTGCGCCAGCCGGCGGCCTTCGCCTACCGTGACGAAATAGCAGCCAGTGGGTACACCGTCCTTCGTTTCCGGTTCCACCACGAGATTTTGCAGCATCCCTTTGACGGCGATGCTTCCCGCTAAGGCCTCGATGGCAGCCTCTCCGTGCGGCGTCCGCCGCGCATTGCGCGGTGACTTCTTGAGCTTGTTGAGCGGCACGAAAATCTCGGTGCCGTTCTCAATCACGGTGTCGATCTTCCTCGTCATGGTCATTCTCCTTGGGTCAGGGTGTCAGCGCAGCGCTGCGCTGCACCCCTGCCCGTCGGCGAGACCGGGGTAGCAAGGGCAAGGGCGGCCGGGACGGAGGGGGATCACCCGGCCTGCACAAGCGGAGGCCAGTGAATTGGCCTTCGATCCTATGATCCGCGCGGAAGGTCGGGGAGACCGTCCCGGCCGGCGCCGGTCTTCCGGCGCTTCACCCTTGCCCGCGCGAGGGCAGCGCCCTTAGCGCGAGAGCCCTGACCAAAGTGACGAACACCGCCGTTGCTACGCTGGAGGCACCGTCGGTTTCTTTTTGCCGCCGCGCATGCGAAGCGTGCCCTGGCGGGGTAATGGAGGGTTTTGCTCGAGGGTGCGTTGCGCCACCCTCACGCCATGACACTATCCACGCGCCATCGTCGTCGTGCCCTTTCGGGGCAAAGTGCTGGCGATCTCTACGACTATGTGCGGCAGGCCTTGCCCCGCTTGGACAAGAGGATCAGCCGCCACGATGCCCCCATTACGGTCACGGATGACTGGCCGGAAAAGGTGCCGATCACGGAGGCGGAGCTGCGCGTCGTGGAAGCTTACCTGGGAGATGTCCTGGATGAGCTCTTTGGACCCATGACCTGAAACGGCCCTTCCCATGTGAGTCAATATGACGTACATTAGAAGCGGATTGGATGCCTTTTCAGGAGCAGGTCCGATGCCGCGCAAGCAAGTGAAGGTCGAGCCAGACAGAGCCCTCCGCGAAGAGAGGCTCGGATTCCGGCTGGATGAAGAGACGAAGGATCTCATCGAGCGGGCGGCGCGCTTGTCCCGGCGAAAGGTCAGTGATTTCTGCGTCACCGCCCTTGTCGATACCGCACGCCGGACGATCGCCGAGCATGAGACGCTCGCCTTGTCCGACCGCGACCGCAAGGCCTTCTTCGATGCGCTGATCCACCCGCCGGAGCCCAGCGAGCGCTTGCAGCGCGCCCTCGCCGAGCACAAACGGCGCGTCGCGACCTGAGCATGGCGGCGCGCCGTCCAGATTTGCGGATCGAAGCGCTTGCGCCTCAGCATGACCGGGACGGCTTTTCCTGCGGGGTCGACAGCCTCGACCGGTATTTCAGGACCCAAGCGGGCCAGGATGTCCGGCGCAAGGCGAACGGGGTCTTCGTGCTGGTCGAACCGGAGCGGCCAACCGTCGTGCTGGGCTATTACACGCTCTGCGCTACAGGGTTGCCGCAGGGAGACGTTCCAGCCGCGGCGCGCAAGCATATCCCCCGCTATCCCCTGGTGAGCGCCACGCTGGTCGGGCGATTGGCAGTCTCGGCAACGCGGCAAGGTGAACGGCTGGGCGCCATGCTGCTCGCCGATGCGGTGCGTCGCACCTATGCAAGCGCCGGCACGATCGGCTCTTCCATGCTGGTGGTCGACGCGATCAACGACCGCGCCGCGGCTTTCTACGAGGGCAACGGCTTCGTGCGGCTGCCGGACTCCCTGCGCCTTGTGCTGCCAATGCACGTGATCAAGCAACTGGTGGACCCATGACCGATGCCGTTGAAGACCGAGCTGGCGCACCCGCCCCAGGCAAGGCCGCCCTCTACCTCCGGGTATCGACCGGACGACAGGCGGAGAGCGACCTCTCCATTCCCGACCAGCGGCGCCAGCTCAAAGCCTACTGTACCGCCAAAGGCTGGGACGTGGCGGCGGAGTATGTCGAGCCGGGCAACACCGCGACCGACGATCGGCGTCCGGCCTTCCAGGCCATGATTGACGCGGCGCTGGGCAAGCCGCCTGCGTTCACCGTCATCGTGGTGCACTCGTTTTCGCGTTTCTTCCGCGATCAGTTCCAATTCGAGTTCTATGTGCGCAAGCTCGCCAAGAGCGGGGTACGGCTGATCTCCATCACGCAGGATCTCGGCGACGATCCGATGAGCGTGATGATGCGTCAGATCATGACCTTGTTCGACGAATACCAATCGAAGGAGAACGGCAAACACACGCTGCGCGCCATGAAGGAGAATGCACGGCAGGGGTATTGGAACGGCGCCTTGCCACCGATCGGTTATCGAACCGTTGCAGCCGAGCAGCGTGGTAGCAAAATCAAGAAGAGGCTGGAAATCGACCCAATCCACGCAGAGACAGTGCGGTTGATCTACAGGTTGGCGCTGACGGGTGACGGCGACAGCGGACCCATGGGCATCAAATCAATCACCAAGCATCTCAATGAGCGCAATATCCGGACCCGCGACGGCGGCCGCTGGGGGATCGGCGCTGTGCACAAGGTCCTGACGCGAACGACCTATATCGGGCAGCATCGCTTCAATACCCATGATCACAAGACCTTTGCCCCCAAGCCTGAGGCGGAGCATGCGATCATGGCCGTGCCTCCGATCATTGCTGAAGCCGACTTCAGGGCCGTACAGGAAGCGCTGAAGGCGCGCAGTCCCCAATGGATGCCGCCGCGCGCGGTGAGCGGACCGACGCTGCTGACAGGGATTTGCTTTTGCGCGGCCTGCGGCGGTTCAATGACGCTTCGCACCGGCAAAGGCAGTCGATATCGTTACTACACGTGCTCGACGAAGGCCCGGCAAGGCGCGCAAGGATGCCGCGGGCTGACTGTGCCAATGGACAAGCTCGACCACGCCGTCGCACAGCATCTGGAGCAGCGTTTGCTCGAGCCGATGCGCCTGGCGACTATGATGGGACATTTGCTGGAGCGGCGCGAAGAATGGAATGAGGAGCGTCGTGGACATATTGCCGAGTTGCACAAGCGGGCCACGGAAGCAGAGGCGAAACTGAAGCGCCTCTATCAAGCAATCGAGGATGGCGTGGCCAATGTGGCGGACCGGTCGCTCAAAGACCGCATCGCCGAGCTCACGACCATCCGTGATCAGGCCCGAGCTGATGCTGACCGGACTACTGCGGCGGTGAAGCGCCTGGGGCCAGCGATCACAGCGGAGAGCCTGCAACGCTTTGCGACGGCGGCTCGCCGAAAGCTTCGGAACGAAGATGGAACTTATCGGCGCGAGCACCTTCGGGCGCTGGCGCAGCGGGTCGAGGTGATCGATCCCAGCCGAATTCACGTCATGGGCTCAAAGACCGCGCTTTTGCGGACCCTTGTTGCGGCTACGAGCGCTGAATCGGCGCAATTCGGCGTTCGCAGTTTTGTACCGAAATGGCGTCCCCGAGAGGATTCGAACCTCCGACCTCCGGTTTAGGAAACCGCTGCTCTATCCGGCTGAGCTACGGGGACGTGGCCGCTTTCTAGCGCATCGCCAGCGGCTTTCCTAGAAGGCTCCACGCAGCGCGGCGGCGTCAGGAAAAATCGGGTCGGCTGCGGCGCAGCGCCTTCTGGGCGCCATGCCGCGTCTTCTCGTCGAGCCGCCGCCTCTTGCTCGCCTTGGTGGGCTTGGTTGCCTTGCGCGGAACGGGTGGCCGCGCCGCAGCCCGGATCAGCGCCACCAGGCGTGCCAGCGCCTCCTCGCGGTTGCGCTTCTGGCTACGCTCGCTCTGGGCGATGAGCACCAGCACGCCTTCGCGCGTCAGCCGGCTGCCCGCAAGGCGCTCCAGCCGGCGCCGCACATCTTCGGGAAGCGAGGGTGAGCGACGCACGTCGAAGCGCAGCTGCACCGCCGTCGCGCTCTTGTTGACGTGCTGGCCGCCGGGACCGGCGGCGCGCACGAAGCTCTCCTCGATCTCGGCCGGATCGAGCCGGAGCGTGCCGTTGATCCGGATCGTCGCCGCTTTGGCGGCCAGCGCCATCAGCGGGCGCCAGCCTTGCGCAGCATGGCTTCGATCGTGCCGCGATTGCCCTGGCGGGCATAGGCGAGCGCCGTGCGGCCGGTGAAGTCGGCCTGGCTGGGGTCGGCCTTGGCGTCCAGCAGCAGGCGACAGGACTCAGCCGATCCGGCGCGCGCTGCTGCCATCAAGGCGGTCAGCCCTTGACGGGTCTGGGCGCTGACCCGGGCGCGATGCTTCAGCAGCATGCCGACGATAACGTCCTCGCCCTGCGACGCCGCGCGGATCAACGCCGTGTAGCCATCGCTATCGGCGACGTCGACAGCGGCGCCCCCCTTCAGCAGGGCGGCGACGATATCGACCTGGCCCGCGTTGGTCGCCACCAGCAGCAACGGTCGCCCCGAAGCGTCGGCCTGGTTGGGACTCTCACCCTTCAGCAGGGCACGCCGGACCTTGTCGGCATCGCCCTCGCGCACCGCCTTGACGAGGGGCTTCTCCATCATGGACTCGATGCCCTGCGCCATCGCGGGCATCGCCATGGCCACGAAGCCCAGCGTCAGGAACGCCCGCCGCATCATGCCCTGCTTCCACGCGTTGCCTGGTAACGCGCCTCGATGCAGTCCCAGATTTGGGCTTCGAGGCAGACACCATCGAACCGGTTGATCTGCTGCAGTCCGGTCGGCGAGGTGACATTGATCTCGGTGAGATAGTCGCCGATCACGTCGATGCCGACGAAGATCAGGCCGAGCCGCTTGAGCTCTGGGCCGATCGTCTCGCAGATTTCCTGGTCGCGCTTGGTGAGCGCGGCCTTCACCGCCTTGCCGCCGACATGCATGTTGGAGCGCGCCTCGCCTTCCGCCGGCACGCGATTGACGACGCCGACCGCCTTGCCGTCGATCAGGATGATGCGCTTGTCGCCCTGGCGCACCTCGGGCAGGTAGCGCTGCGCGATCACAGGCTCGCGGCTGCGCTGCGAGAACATCTCAAGCAGCGAGGCGAAATTCTCGTCGTCGGGCTTCAGGCGAAAGACACCGGCGCCGCCGTTGCCGAACAGCGGCTTCAGGATGACGTCCTTGTGCTCGTCGCGGAACTCGCGCAGGGCCCGCGGATCGGCAGTGATGAGCGTGGGCGGCATCACGTTGTCGAAATGGGTGACGAACAACTTCTCCGGTGCATTGCGCACGCTGGCCGGATCGTTGACGACCAGCGTCCCGGGATGGACGTGCTCCAGGAGGTGCGTGGTCGTGATGTACGACATGTCGAACGGCGGGTCCTGGCGCAGCAGCACGACGTCAAAGGTGGAAAGGTCGCGCATCTCGGGCGCGCCCAGCGTGAAGTGGTTGCCCTTCTCGCGCCGGAGCTGCATCGGCTGGGCGCGCGCCAGCACCTTGCGGTCGCGGAAGACCAGCTCCGGCGGCGTATAGTGCCAGACCTCATAGCCGCGCCGTTCGGCCTCGAGCCCCAGCACGAAGGTCGAATCGCCGTCGATGTCGATGGTCGACACATGGTCCATCTGGATGGCGACGGTAAGCTTCATCGGGGCCTCATCTTGCGGGGGCAGTCAGTTAAGCCCGCGGCGCAATTCCTGCAACAGGTCCGAGGCCCGTCGGCGAAGCGCGGGATCGCCCTGCTCGCCTTCGATATCGAGGAACCGGCTGAAAGCGGCGATGGCGGCACGGCGTTTGTCCAGCCGGGTGTTGATCTCGCCTGCCTCGAACAGGAGCTCCGGCCGGTCGGGGGCGACCGCCAGCATGCGGTCGAGCGAACGGGCCGCCTCCGGCCAATTGCCTTGCTGGGCGAGCCGCAGGCGGACGTTGTTCTCGAGCCGGAGCAGCACGTCGCGGTCGGACACTGGATCGAAGTGGCTCGGCTGCAGTTCCGCCTGGGGTCCCACGACCTGGCGCAGCAACGCCCGCAGCTCGGTCGCATCGCACACCGCGCCGCCATGGAACGGATCGATCACATGGCGCGCGCCGTCGATCATGACCCGGATCAGGAAATGGGCGGGGAAGGCCAGGCCCTCCGCGTCCCAGCCCTGGGTGCGGGCCACCTGCAGGTAGAGGATCGAGAGCGCGACCGGCAAGCCCTTGCGCCGCTCGATCACGCGCGTGAGGTCGGCGTTCTGCAGGTCGTCATAAGTTTCGCTGTCGCCGCGATAACCGTAGGCCTCGGCGATCACCTCGGCCAGCCGGTCCGGCACTGCTCCGCGGCGGCGCACCAGATCCGAGAGGTCGGCCGCCATCGCGGCCACGTGCTGGCGGAAGGGCGTGAGGTCGACCGGCCGATCGCGACGCAGGACGCCGAGTTCGAATGCCGCCTCGATCAGCTCGAGCCGCGGGCGATCGACAGCGCAGAGCGCGCGCAATCGGTCGAGATCCTGCCGGCCCACGGGCTGGTCAGCGGCCACGCCTCACTCCGGCGCCCGCCATACATCGGGCAGATGGCGCGGCCACAGGCCGACCACCAGCACCGCGTCGAACCGCAGCGAATGGGCGGCATAGTGCGGGTGACGCGCGACGAAGAGGCTGGCTGCGCGTGCCACGCGCCCGAACTGGTTGCCGCGCAGCGCGAAGGTCGCGGTCTCGATCTCCTGGCGCGCCTTGACCTCGACGAAGGCCAGCACGTCGCCGCGGCGCGCCACGATGTCGATCTCGCCCAACCGCGTCTTGTAGCGGCGCGCAAGAATCGAGTAGCCGGCAAGCCGCAGGCGCCAGACAGCGCGCCACTCGGCGGAGTGGCCTAGTCGGTGAGCCTTCTGGCGCGCCTCGGTGGTCATGACGCTCCTTCTCGCTTGAGCGCGAGCGCCCGAGCATAGACCTCGCGGCGCTTGAGGCCAAACCTTGCCGCGATCTCCGTCGCCGCATCCTTGACCGAAGCGCCGGCCAGCGCCTGTCGCAATTCGGCGTCCAACGCCTCGGCCGGCAGCGCGGCTGTTTCGCCCGGCGGGCCGATCACGATCGCGATCTCGCCTTTCACCTCGTTTGCGCACGCGTATTGTGCGGCGAGCTCGCCCAGGGTGGCCCGCCGCACTTCCTCGAACAGCTTGGTGAGCTCGCGCGCGACAGCGGCGGGCCGATCGCCCAGCAATTCCGCGAGATCTCCGAGCGAGGCGGCAAGGCGGTGCGGCGCCTCGAAAAAGACCAGCGTAGCGGGAATGACGGCCGCTTCTGCGATCGCCCGGCGGCGCTCGGTGGATTTGGCCGGCAGGAAGCCACCGAAAAAGAACCGGTCGGTCGGCAGGCCGGAGAGCGCCAGCGCCATGGGGACGGCGGACGGACCGGGCGCCGCCGTCACCAAATGGCCACCGTCCAGCGCCTTGCGGACCAGACGATAGCCGGGATCGGAGACCAGTGGTGTACCGGCATCGGACACCAGCGCGACCCGCTTGCCATCGCCAAGTGCACGCAGGATGCGCGGCTCCGTCGCAGCTTGCGTGGCATCGCTGTAGGCGACGGTGGGGACGGAGATGCCGTAATGGCTCGCGAGCTTGGCGAAGACGCGCGTATCCTCGCAAGCGACCAGATCCACGGCACGCAAGGTCTCGAGGGCGCGCAGCGTGATGTCGCGCATGTTGCCGATCGGCGTCGCCACGATGTGGAGCCCCGGCGCGAGCGGCGGTTTACGCGGGCCTCGCCCATCGCTAGCTTGTGATCGGTCTTGTCCTTCCATATGCATTTGCTCGCCGGAGTATCGCGCCGATGCGTTCGTCCCTTCTTGCGCTCGCCACTGCCGCCCTCCTGCTGGCTGCATGCACCGAACCCAGCAAGACTAGCACGGCCCCGCCGCCGAGGCCCGCCGGGCCACAGGTCGGCTCGCCGATCACGCCGTCCGGCAAGACTCGCATCGCCCTGCTGCTCCCCCTGTCGGGCAGGGCCGCCACGATCGGACGATCCATGCAGCAGGCAGCAGAGATGTCGCTGTTCGACTCGGGCGGCAAGGACCTGGCGCTCGCCGCCTACGACAGCGGCGTGACACCCGATACCGCCGTCGAGGCCTACAACCGCGCGCGCACCGATGGCTGTGCCCTGGTGCTGGGACCGCTGTTCGGCGCCTCGGCCAGCGCACTGGCGCCGTTGGTGAAGCAGGGCGGCGCCAACGTGATCGCCTTCTCCAATGACGAGAAGGCGGCGCAACCGGGGGTCTGGATCATGGGGATTGCGGCCCCGCCGCAGGTACGCCGCGTGGTCGACTATGCGGTCTCGCAGGGCATCAAGCGTTTCGCCGTGTTTGCCCCGCGCACATCGTATGGCGACCAGATGTCGAGCACCCTGCAGGACGAAGCGGCAGTGCGTGGCGCCACCGTCGTGGGCGTCGAGCAGTTCGATCCGCGCGCCCTCGACGTCACCGCCGCCGCCAAGCGGCTGGCGCCGGGGCTCGCCGGCGACAGCAAGGTCGCGATCCTGGTGCCGGTCGCACCGCCGCAATTGTCCGCTGCGCTGGCCTCGCTCAGCGCCGCCGACATCGACACCAGCAAGGTCCAGTTGATCGGTACCGGCGTCTGGGACGCACCGGGCATCGGCACGAACAGTGCCTTGCGCGGCGCCTGGTACGCCGCGCCCGATCCGGCCAAGCGCGCCGACTTCGAGCGGAAGTATCTTGCGACCTACGGCCGACCGCCGGAGCGCCTGGCGACGCTCGCCTACGACGCCGTGGCGCTTGCCGCCCGGCTCGCGCGTGGCCGGTCGGGTACCATTTCCGCCGACGACATCACAAATTCCAGCGGCTGGACCGGCGTCGACGGACCAATCCGTTTCCTGCCCGACGGCCGATCGCAGCGGGCCCTGGCGGTGATCGAGATCCAGGGCGGCCGCACCGTCGTCATCAGCCCCGCCCCCGACTCGTTCAGCCAGGCCATGAACTGACCGACATGCCACTGCCGCGCGCCATCCTGTTCGACCTGGATGACACCCTGATCCGCGCCTACGCCCAGCCCGAGGATGCCTGGAGGCGGTTGCTGCATATCTTCGCGGCCCATCTCGATGCCCACGATGCCGCCTCGATCGAACAGGTGCGGCTTGCCATCATGGAGGAAGCGCGTGCGTTCTGGTCCGAGGCCGCGGCGGCCGCGAAATGGCGGCTCGACATTCCGGGCGCGCGACGGCTCTCGGTGCGGCGCGGCCTCGCCCGCCTTGGCCGGCCCGACGACGCCCTGGCCGACCGCATCGCCGACGCCTTCACTGAAATGCGCCGCCAGGAATACCGTCTCTATCCGGACGCCCATACGACCGTGGATGCGCTGCGGGCGGCGGGCGTGAAGCTCGCGCTCGTCACCAACGGGGCGGGCGCCACGCAACGCGAGAAGATCGAGCGCTTCGATCTCGGCCATCGCTTCGATCATATCCAGATCGAAGGCGAATTCGGCCAGGGCAAGCCCGAACTTGCGGTCTATCGCCATGCGCTGGAACGGCTGGGCGTCGCCGCCAGCGACGCCTGGATGGTCGGCGACAACTACGAATGGGAGGTTGTTGCACCGCAAAAGCTCGGCCTCTGCGGGATCTGGTACGATCCTTTCGATGCCGGCCTTCCCGCCCATGCCACCGCCAAGCCGACGCGCGTCATCCGCCGCCTGGGCGAACTGGTGGAATAGCGATCAGGCCTTCGCCCGGTCCTTCGGCAGTTTGTCCGCCGTCCGCAGCATCAAGCGCTCGACTCGGTCGCCCTGCATCAAATGGGTCTGCAGCACCTCGTCGACATCTTCCTTGGTCGCGACCGAGTACCAGACTCCTTCGGGATAGACCACCACGGTCGGCCCAAGCTCGCAGCGGTCGAGGCAACCGGCACTGTTGATGCGCACCTTCTTCAGGCCGAGCTCCTTCGCCCGGCCTTTCATATAGTCGCGCAGCTCCTCCGCTCCCTTGTCGGCGCAAGAGCCGCGTGGATGTCCGGCCGGTCGCCGGTTGGTACAGCAGAAGACATGGGCTTCGTAGTACGGCTCGGGGTCGGTCGGCTTTTCACGCGTACTCATACCTTGCTCATTCCTTCTTGCCCGAAGCGATGTTGGCGAGCTGCGACCAGAAAGCCTGCTGGATCTGCTGCATCTGCTCGACGCCCTGCATGGAGGCCGGCAGCCAGGTCTTGAAGATGGCATCCGGGCTCATGGCGCCGAGGCTCGACCGCAGACGCTCCTCGATCTCGCCCATCACCCGGTCCTGCATCGGCTTGAGGTCGGGCAGGCCGAAGAACGCGCGTGCTTCTTCGGGTGTGCAGGTCACTTCGACATTCACTTTCATGGCAACATTCTCATGACGGCACTTTCATCGATTGTTGTCCGTTCCGGCCCACCTTAGGGGATATCGACGGCGGCGGCCATGCTATGACCGGGCATGATCCCCGCCTGGCTCGCCCGAAATCCTCGCGTCGACCGCACCCGTCCCTATGATGCGGCGCAACGCGCCGTCATCGACCCCGCCCATCTGCCCGATATCGGCATGTTCGGCGTTCCCGACAAGGAGCCGACGCCGCTCATGACATTGCCGGGACTCGCCGGACGGCTGGCCCTGGCCGAGGTCAGAGTCAAGGATGAGAGCCGACGCTTCGGCTTCGGCGCCTTCAAGGCGCTGGGTGGTGTGTTCGCGGTCCGCGAGTTCGTGGCAGCGCACCCCGATCTCAAGCCTGCCGAAATCGTGTTCACGACGGCAAGCTCGGGCAATCACGGCCGTTCGGTCGCCATGGGTGCGCAGCTGGTCGGCGCACGCTGTGTGATTTTTCTGCCCAAGTTCACCAGCGCGGAGAAGGAGGCGGCGATTTGCGCCCGCGGCGCCGACGTGATCCGCATCGACGGCGACTACGACACGGCCGTCGCGGAATGCCGGCGCCAGGCCGAACAGAAAGGCTGGACGATCATTTCCGACACCTCCTGGCCCGGCTACGAGACCGTACCGCGCGATGTCATGCGCGGCTACACTGTCCTCGCCGACGAGATCGTACGGCAATGGCGCGAGGCACCGACGCACCTCCTCGTCCAGGCCGGCGTAGGCGGGCTGGCTGCGGCCCTGATCGGCTACCTTTGGGCGGTGCTGCCGCAACGCCCGCGGGTCGTGGTCGTTGAACCCAAGAGCGCCGACTGCTGGTTCCAGAGCAATGCGGCGGGCAAACCCATGTTGGCGAGCGGCAATGCCGACACGGTGATGGGCGGGCTCGCCTGCCGCGAGATCTCGCCCCTCACCTGGCCGGTGATCGGTCTCGGCGCCGACTGGTTCATGACCATCGAGGAGGAGGATGTGATGCCGGCCCGACGCCTGTTCGCCCATCCGCTCGAGAACGATCCCGCCATCGCCTCCGGTCCCTCGGGCTGCGCCGGCCTCGCGGCACTCTTGCGCCTCTGCGGCGATGCGGACGCCCGGAACGCCGTCGGGCTCGACGGGAGCGCCCGCGTGCTGCTGATCAATAGCGAAGGCAATCTCGGAGAGGGCACCCCATGAGCGAAGGACGCAATCGCCTGGGCGAGGAAACCAGCCCCTATCTCCTGCAGCATGCGCACAACCCGGTGCACTGGTGGGCCTGGGGCGAGGAGGTGATCGCAGAAGCCAAGCGCACCAACCGGCCGATCCTGCTCTCGGTCGGCTACGCCGCCTGTCACTGGTGCCATGTCATGGCGCATGAGAGCTTCGAATCGCCCGACGTCGCCGCGGTGATGAACGAGCTGTTCGTCAACATCAAGGTCGACCGCGAGGAACGCCCCGATGTCGATGGGATCTACATGCAGGCGCTGCATCTCCTGGGCGAGCACGGCGGCTGGCCGCTCACCATGTTCTGCACCCCCGACGGCGAGCCGTTCTGGGGCGGCACCTACTTTCCCTATCCCGCGCGCTTCGGCCGGCCGAGCTTCGTCGATGTGCTGCGCGGTGTGGCGCAGGCCTGGCGCGACAAGCCGCAGGACATCGAGACCAACCGGTCAGGCCTCCTGAAGGCGCTGCGGAAAAGCGCCGCCAACAAGGCCGTCGTGCCCAAGGGCGACGGCCCCCTGATCCCGATCGGCTTGCTCGACCAGATCGCCGAGCGCCTTGCCGATGCCTGCGATCCGGTGTGGGGCGGCTTCGGCCAGGCGCCGAAATTCCCTTCGCCCTATGTGTTCGAGAACATCTGGCGCGGCTGGCTGCGCGGGCGAGCCAACGCCAAGCTCTTCGACGCGGTCACCGTCACGCTCGACCGGATGTGCCAGGGCGGCATCTACGATCATCTGGGCGGCGGCTTCGCCCGCTACGCCACCGACGCACAGTGGCTGATCCCGCACTTCGAGAAGATGCTCTACGACAACGCGCAGCTCATCGACCTCCTGACACTCGTCTGGCAGGAGACCAAGAGTCCGTTGTACGCGACGCGCATTGCCGAGACCTGCGACTGGGTCCTGCGCGAGATGATCGCCGAGGGCGGCGGCTTTGCCGCCACCTATGATGCCGACAGCGAAGGCGTTGAAGGCAAGTTCTATGTCTGGGACGCGTCCGAGATCGATGCCGTGCTGGGCACAGAGGACGGCGCCTTCTTTCGGGCCAGCTACGACGTCACACCCGAAGGCAACTGGGAGCATCACAACATCCTGCACCGCAACCGCGCGCCGGCGCTTCTGGGCGAGGCCGAGGAGCAAAGGCTCGCAACCCTGCGGACCAAGCTGAAGGCCGTGCGCGACAAGCGCGTCTGGCCGGGCTGGGACGACAAGGTGCTGGCTGACTGGAACGGCCTGATGATCGCTGCCCTTGCCAATGCCTCCGCCGTCTTCCAGCGCGACGACTGGCTCACTGCAGCGGTGCGGGCCTGGCGGTTCGTCATGGACACGATGCGCGATGGCGATGGCCGGCTGTTCCACTCCCATCGCGCCGGCAAGCGCCTGCACCGCGGCACGCTCGACGACTACGCCAACATGGCGCGCGCCGGGATCGCATTGTTCGAGGCGACAGGCGAGACGCGCTATCTCGAGGAGGCGAAGGCGCTGGTCGCCGTGCTCGACAAGCATTTTACCGATCCATCTTCGGGCGGCTACTTCATCACCGCGGATGACGCCGCCGACCTGATCGTGCGCGCCAAGAATTGCCACGACAATGCGGTGCCGTCGGGCAACGGCACGCTGGTCGGCGTCTTCGCGCGGCTCTGGATCCTGACTGGCGAAGCGGCCTGGCGGGACAAGGCCGATATGCAGGTCGCGGCTTTCGCCGGCGAGCTCGAAGGCAACTTCTTCCCGCTGATGACGCTGCTGAACGGCTACGAGACACTGCAAAGTGCGGTCGAACTGGTGATCGTGGGCAATCCGTCACGCGACGAGACCGAGTCGCTGCGCCGCGCGGTCTACGCCAAGAGCCTGCCCAACAAGATCGTGCGCCGGCTCGCGCCCGATGCGCTGCTTCCGCCGGACCATCCTGCCGCCGGCAAGGGCCTGGTCGGCGGCAGGCCGGCGCTCTACGTCTGCCGCAACCAAACTTGCCAACCGCCGGTAACTGATCCGACGGCCGTCCAGCTCAATTGAGCTGTCATCCCGGGTCGCGCGCGGTAGTCCGCGTGCCTGAGCGAAGGACCTGAGGAAACGGCCAACGCTTCCGGTGCCGCTTCGCCGCGCCCAGGATGACAAGCCGAACGAAGCGACGCATCCTGCGAGCAAATCCCATAGGAGACTTGTTCCGTGCAGCTTCAGCTCAAAACTTGGCAGTTCGTCGAGGACTATCTCAAGGCCAAGACCGGCATCATCATCCCCATCGGCTCGACCGAGCAGCACGGCCCGACCGGCCTGATCGGCACCGATGCGCTGACGGCGGAAATGATCGCCCGCGGCGCCGGCGAGAAGGCGGGCGCGCTGGTGGCGCCGACCATCGCGGTCGGCATGGCCCAGCATCACCTGGCCTTTCCCGGATCGGTCACGCTCCGGCCCACGACGCTGATCGCCGTGGTACGCGACACGGTGGTGTCGCTCGCGCGGCACGGCTTCACGCGCTTCTATTTCGTGAACGGTCATGGCGGCAATATCGCCACCGTGACCGCCGCCTTTTCCGAGATCTATGCCGAGCGCTCGATGGAGAAGCTCAGCAACCAACCGCCTCTCAAGTGCGCCCTGCGCAACTGGTGGGAAAGCAACGGCGTCAAGAGCCTCAGCCGCGAACTTTACGGCAGCGCCGAGGGCAGCCATGCCACGCCCTCCGAAGTCGCCGTCACCTGGTACGGCTACCCGCAGACCATGCAGCAAAAGACCATGGAACCGCGCATTGCCCCCAATGGCTCCTTTGCCGATGCCGAGGACTATCGCCGGGCCTTTCCAGATGGCCGCATCGGCTCCGATCCCAACCTCGCCACGCCCGAGCATGGCAAACGGATCTACGAGACCGCGGTCGAGGATGTCGCCCGCGACTATGCCGCCTGGATCGCGCGATAGGCGTGGGCGATCGGCACTATCGAGAGATCCGCTTCACCCGCTCGCGGTGGAGAAGATAGAGACCTGATCCGACGATCACGGCGATGCCCATCACGGCCAACGTGTTGGGCACATCTCTCCACACGGCGTAGCCGATGCCGAGCGCCCAGAGCACCGAGGCATAACGGAAGGAGCCGATCACCGAATATTCCGCGCCCGAGCGCAAGGCCAGCATCAGGAGCTGGTAACCACTCGCCAGCAGGATCGAGGCGGCGGCCAGCAAGGCGAGGCCCCGAATCGGCAAAGGCTGCCAGCCTTCCAGGGACGTCCAGACGCAACCCGCGAGCGCCACGCCAATCGCGGAGCCCAGCGACACGACGACGGTCGGCACGGTGGCTGGCACGTACCGGCCGAGGATGTCGCGCAAGGCGCCCAGCAGCGAGGCGACCATGACGGCCCACATCCAGGCGTTGACGTCACCGGGCCGGGGCTGGATCACCATCACGACGCCGACGAAGCCCACGGCGATCGTGGTCCAGCGCCGCCAACCCACCGTCTCCTTCAGGATCAGCACGGCAAGCAGCGCGAGAAAAAGCGGCGTTGAAAGATTAACCGCCGTCGCGACGGCGAAGGGGATATGGGCAAGCGCGATCAGATAGACGATGGCTGCACCCGCCTCGAGCGCGGCACGCGCCAGTACCGACGGATGGCTGATGCCCGCGACGCGTCGCCAAGCGCCACTCACCCACACCGCCACCGCGCACCACAGAGTCGCGAAAAGGCCGCGCAGGCCGATCGCCTGGACCGCCGGCATGGTCTCGGTGGCGAGCTTCATCAACGCGTCGTTGAAGATGAAGGCCAGCACCGACGCGGACATCGCGAGGATGCCGCGGCTGTTGTCGATCACTTGGCGCCGGACATCTTCATCAGCAGCTTCCAGTGATCTGCGCTCACCGGCACGACCGAAAGACGCGACTGGCGCACCAGCTTGAAATCCTTGAACGTCGCATCGGCCTTGATGGCGGCCAGCGTCACGGGCTGCTTCACCGGCCCGACGGCCGCGACATCGACCGTCACGGCCTTGCCCGACTTGTCGGTCGGATCGGGATAAGCCGCCTTCACCACCTCGGCGATGCCCACGATCTCCCTGCCCTCGCCCGAGTGATAGAAGAAACAGCGATCGCCCACCTTCATCGCCTTGAGATTGAGCAACGCCTGGGGGTTGCGCACGCCGGTCCAGGAGGTGCGCTTCTCCTTCACAAGTTGATCCCACGAATAGGACGAGGGTTCGGACTTGATGAGCCAGTAAGCCATGTCACTCCCCTTCTCGGCGCAACGGCCGCGCCAGCAGAGCGCGGATCGCTTCGTCGAGGTCCGCATCGTGATGGAGGATAGCATCGACGGCGGCGCAAATCGGCATTTCGATGCCGAGCCGGGCGGCTCGCGCCAGGACGGCGGGCGCCGTCGCTTCGCCTTCGACCACCTGCCGCCGCCCCTCCATGTAGCGGGCCAGCGACTGGCCCTGGCCGAGCGCCAGGCCAAGGGACCGGTTGCGCGACAATGGCCCGTGGCAGGTCAGCACCAGGTCGCCGAGCCCGCTCAGTCCGGCGAGCGTCTCCAGTTCGGCGCCCAATGCCTGACCAAGACGAGCCATCTCGGCAAAACCGCGGGTGATCAGCGCGGCGGCGGCATTGGCGCCGAGCCCGCGCCCCTCGACAATGCCGGCGGCGATGGCCAGCACGTTCTTCACGGCACCGCCAAGCGCCACACCCAGCAGATCATGCGTCCAGTAGGGCCGGAAGGCACCTGAGGCCAGGGCTGCCGCCAACCTGCGTCCGCGCTCAGGATCGGCGGTGGCGATGCTGATCGCCGTCGGCAGGCCGCGCACAGCCTCCTCGGCGAAACTTGGTCCTGACAGCAGCGCGATCGGTCGACGCGGCAGGACCTCGGCCAGCACCTCGGGCATCAGGAGGCCGGTTGCAGCCTCGATGCCCTTGGCGCAGATCACGACCGGTCCATCGCCGGAAAGCCTGGCTGCCAGGCCACGCACGGCCTGTGCCGGACAGGCGAGCAGGACGAGGTCGCACGCGGCGAGGCCGTCCAAATCCGCGGCGGCTGCAATGCCCGCATCGAGCCCGACCTCGGGCAGATAGACGGGATTGACGCACCGCTCGGCGATCGACCGGGCAATTGCCGGGTCGCGCGACCATAACGTCGCCTCGCGACCGGCGCGTCGCGCAAGGCAGGCGAGCGCCGTGCCCCAGGCACCGCCGCCCACCACGCCGATATGTCCGATGGAATCCAAGACCCTCAGAGGCTCAAGTTGAAGGCGATCGAGATGCGCTCGGCAGTTCCCTTGTAGGGCCGCACCTGATGCAGCAACCACGCCGGAAACAGGAAGAGCCGTCCCGCCCTGGGCCGCACCATTTCGTTGGCGCCGACCGACAGGCCGGCAGCGCCGAAGGCGAGATGCGGCGCGTACATTGCAGGTCCGGGTCCGCGCGGATCCATGAACTCCAGCTCACCCCCCAGGGATGGATCCTGGGCGATGCCGCCATCGTCGACATAGTAGACGCCGGACCAGAAGCTGCCGGGATGGGAATGGAATTCGTTGGCGTGGCCGCTGCGGTTGATGTTCGCCCACATGTTGGCGCGCCATACGATCGCGACGGGTTTGCCCTGGCGATCAGTGGTCACGCGGTTGGCTGTGTTGCGCCCGAACGCCAGCAGCTTGATCGCCGGAGCGCCGCCCCAGCGGTCCATGTCCCAGCTCGATTGCCAGCCGCCGAGGTTCGAATGCTGGGTGCCGGGATGCGCCTTCTGGCGCTCGACGATCACGGCGCGAAGGTCCTTGTTGAGTATCTCTGCTTCGGGCAGGTCGAACGACACCACCGGCGTGCCGAACAGTGTCGTGACTTCCGGCCCCTGGCTCATGCGGCGATCCGCTCTCCTGAATCGAGCGGCCAGCGCGGCCGCGGACGGAAATCGAGCGCATCCGTCTGCCCGAGCCGCAAGCGCTCGAGCCCGGCCCAGGCGATCATCGCGCCGTTGTCGGTGCAGAGCTTTACCGGCGGTGCGACCAGCCGGATGCCGTTGGAGATCGCGAGTGCGTCGAGCCGGCTGCGCAAGTAAACGTTGGCGGCGACGCCACCGGCCACGACCAAGGTCGGCGCAGGCGCACGGGCGAGCGCGTTCGTGCAACGGTCGACCAACACATCGCCCACCGTACGCTGGAACGAGGCGCAGAGATCGGCGATGGCCTGCCGGTCGTTTGCCGTCAGCTTCTCCGCCGCCTGTCGGACTGCGGTCTTGAGGCCGGAGAAGGAAAAGTCGCAGCCGGGCTTGCGCCACATCGGCCGCGGCAGAGCGAAGCGCACCGCATCGCCGCCGAGCGCCGCCCGCTCGACCGCCGGCCCGCCCGGGAAGCCGAGCCCCAGAAGCTTCGCGGTCTTGTCGAAGCATTCACCGACCGCATCGTCGATGGTGGTCCCAAGGCGCGTGAACCGGCCCGGTCCGTCGACGGTCAGGAGCTGGCAATGGCCGCCCGACACCAACAGCAGGAGGTAGGGGAAGGACACGTCTTCGGTGAGCCGGACCGAAAGCGCATGGCCTTCGAGGTGATTGACAGCGAGGAACGGCTTGTCGTGAGCGAAGGCGATGGCCTTGGCCGTCATGACGCCCACCATCACGCCGCCGATCAGGCCCGGTCCACCGGTGGCTGCGATGCCGTCGAGATCGGCGAAGCCGAGCTTGGCTTCCGCGAGAGCGTCCGCGACCAGCCCGTCGAGTCGCTCGAGATGAGCGCGCGCGGCGATCTCGGGCACCACACCGCCGAAGCGCCGATGCTCGGTCAACTGGCTGTAGACGACGTTCGCCAGGATGCGGCCGACAGGCGCCGCACCCGCCGGCGCCTCGACGAGGGCGACTGCCGTTTCGTCGCAGCTTGTCTCGATGCCCATCACACGCATGTGGCTCTTCTAGCCTCCGACGCCCCGCTGCGCTAGAGAGCGCCATGACCACGCCCCTCCTGCGTCTCGGTACGCGCGGCAGCAAGCTCGCTCTCACGCAGGCCGGGCTGGTGCGCGATGCGCTCGCCGCCATGCCGGCATTGGCGATGCCTGACGCCATCGAGATCGTGGCGATCCGCACCACCGGCGATGCGATCCAGGATCGCCCCCTCGCCGAGGCGGGCGGCAAGGGCCTGTTCGTCAAGGAGATCGAGGAAGCGCTGCTCGCCGGCCGCATCGACGCCGCCGTCCACAGCATGAAGGACATGCCGACGGCGCAGCCGACGGGCCTCGTGATCGCGGCCTTCCTGCCGCGGGAGGATGCGCGCGACGTGCTGATCGCGGGCGACGTCAAGCGCATCGCCGACCTCAAGTCCGGCGCGGTCGTCGGCACCTCGGCACTCCGCCGCAAGGCGCAGCTTCTCTATCGCCGGCCCGATCTGAAAATCGTGAACTTCCGCGGCAATGTCGACACACGCCTCGCCAAGCTGGAAGCCGGTGCGGCCGACGCGACCCTGCTTGCCCTCGCCGGCCTGAAGCGGCTGGGCCTCGTTGCCGGAACGCCGGTTCCGGAAGAGGAAATTCTGCCGGCCGTCGGCCAGGGGGCGGTCTGCATCGAGTGCCGTGCCGATGATGCGCAAACGCGCGCATGGCTCGCCATGATCGATCATGCGCCGACCGCGATCCGCGTCGCGGCCGAGCATGCGATGCTCGCGGTGCTCGACGGCTCCTGCCGCACGCCGATCGCGGGCCACTCCGTGCTCGCAACGGATGGTACGCTTCATCTGCGCGGCCTGATCGCCAAGCCCGACGGGTCGCATCTCATCGCCACCGAGCGGCGGGGGGCCTCCTCCGACGCAGAGCGGTTGGGTCGCGATGTCGGCGAGGAGCTCAAGCGCCGCGGGGGACCCGATTTCCTCATGGCCTAGGTGTTTGGTCCCGAAGTGAGGTGGGTTGGATCGTATCCGAAGCGGTGCGGCTGGTCTGCCCAGGCATTCCATCGCGCTCGACCGCGTCAGGCACACCCTCTAGAATCGCCGCATGCACACGATCCTGCGATTTATGATCGCGCTTGGCGGCATGGCGACCGTGCTGTCAGCGTGCGAGTCGGCGCCGGTCACCGGCCGTTCCCAACTCATGCTCGTGAGCGAGAGCGAGGAGCGCGAGATGGGATTGCAGGCCTATCGCCAGGTGCTGTCCCAGGAACCGGCCTCGCATGACGCCGAGTTCAACGCGCTGGTCGAGAAGGTCGGCCGCCGCATCGCGGCCGCAGCCGAGTCCCCGCCGGAAGAGATGTGGCGGGCGCCGCATTATCATTGGGAGTTTCATGCGATCAGGAAGAACGTTCCCAATGCCTTCTGCCTGCCCGGCGGCAAGATCGCGGTCTACTCAGGCCTGCTGCCGATCACGCGCAACGAAGCGGGCCTCGCGACCGTCATCGGCCACGAGGTCGCCCATGCGCTGGCACGTCACAGCGCCGAGCGGCTGAGCGACCAGACCCTTGTTTCCGCCGGAGTGGCCGCGGCGGCCATCGCTCTCGGCACCTCCAGCAACCAGCGCACGGCGTCCTATTCGCCGCTGGTGATCGCCGCCATGGGAGCGGGCGCCAGCGTCGGCATCCTGCTGCCGATGTCGCGCACTCAGGAAGCGGAAGCCGATCACATCGGCCTCGTGCTGATGGCGCGTGCGGGCTACGATCCGCACGAGGCGATCGGCCTGTGGGAGCGCATGCGCGCCGCGAACAAGGGCGGCCAGCAGGCCGAGTGGCTCAGCACCCATCCGGCCGACGAGACCCGCATCGAGAACATCCGCCGCTGGGTGCCTGAGGCGATGCGATACTACCGCAAGCCGTAAAATACATTTGAAGCAAATGGCAAAGGCGCTTCACCTCGACTCCTGAGCGGACACCCCCTACGGTTGCTACGGGGGTGTGCCTTGCGCTCGATAATTGCCGCAATATTTTCTGCGGTACTCCTTGCGGGGTGCCAATCGGCGCCGGTGACCGGCCGTTCGCAGCTGATGCTCGTCAGCGAAGCTGAGGAACGTCGGCTTGGCGCCTTGGCCTTCCGTCAAGTCCAGGCGCGGGAGACCCCGTCGCACGACGAAGTCGCCAATGAACTCATCGAGAAAGTCGGCAAGCGCATCGCCGCGGCAGCAGAGACGCCGCCACCGAATATGTGGAAGGCGCCGCACTATGATTGGGAATTCGAAGTCATCGACAAGCGGACCCTGAACGCATCCTGCCTGCCTGGCGGCAAGGTCATCGTTTACACAGGTCTGCTCCCGATCACCCAAAACGAAGCGGGAATGGCCACCGTGATCGGCCACGAAGTGGCGCACGCCCTGGCGCGTCACAGCGCCGAACGACTAAGCGACCAGAAAGCCGCCCGCATCGCCATCGCTCTCGCGGGCGTGGCGCTCGCGGTCAACCAGCGTACTTCGTCGGTGGCGCCATTGGCCATGGCGGCGCTCGGGGTTGGGGCGATGTACGGCGTGCTCTTGCCGATGTCGCGAACGCAGGAATCGGAAGCGGACCATATCGGCCTCATCCTGATGGCCTTGGCGGGGTATGATCCGAGCGAAGCTGTCGGCGTTTGGGAACGCATGCGGGCCGCCGACCCCGGCGGCCGGGGGGCGACCTGGCTCAGCACCCATCCTTCGACGGAACAGCGGCTCGCCGATATCCGGGCTTGGGTCCGGGAGGCAATGAAGTACTATCATCCGCCGTGACGGACACGCTCGAATACGACGCCACCGGATTGCTCTGCCCGCTGCCCGTGCTGCGGGCCAATCGCAAGCTGCGCGAACTACCGGTCGGCGGCCTTCTCAGGGTGCGCGCGACCGATCCGGCGGCGGAGCAGGACTTTCCCGCCTATTGCAGGCAGACCGGCCACGAATTGGTCTCGACGAGCCGCGAGGGCGAGGTGCTGGTGTTCGTCATCAGGAAGCGCTAGGCAGCGGACGGGCAGGCCCACCAGATATTCCGAAGAGTGAAGTCATGAGCGGTTTCAAGACGATCGACGACGAGAAGGTCGAGGGCAAGCGTGTGCTGGTGCGTGTCGACCTCAACGTTCCGATGAAGGCCGGCAAGGTGACCGATGCCACGCGCATCGAGCGCGCGGCGCCGACCCTGTCCGAGCTCGCCTCAAAGGGCGCCAAGGTGATCGTGCTCAGCCACTTCGGCCGGCCCGACGGCAAGCACGTGCCCGAGATGTCGCTCAAGCCGCTGGTCGAGCCGTTGAGCAAGGCGCTGGGCAAGCCGGTGGCGTTCGCCGGCGATTGCATCGGCCCCACGGCTGATGCGGCCGTGAACGCGCTGAAGCCGGGCGACGTGCTGCTGCTGGAGAACCTCCGCTTCCACAAGGGAGAGGAGAAGAACGATCCAGGCTTTGTCCAGAAGCTCGCCGCACTTGGCGATCTCTACGTCAACGATGCTTTCTCGGCCGCGCATCGCGCGCATGCCTCGACCGAAGGTGTCGCCCATCGCCTGCCGGCGATGGCGGGTCGGCTGATGCAGGCTGAACTCGAGGCGCTGCACAAGGCGCTGGGCAGCCCGAAGCGGCCGGTTTGCGCGGTGGTCGGCGGCGCCAAGGTCTCGACCAAGCTCGATCTGCTGGGCAACCTCGTGGGCAAGGTCGACAAGCTGATCATCGGCGGCGGCATGGCGAACACCTTCCTGCAGGCGCAGGGGATCAACGTCGGCAAGTCGCTGTCGGAGAAAGACCTGGGCAAGACCGCGCTCGAGATTCTGGCCAAGGCAAAGGCCGCCAGATGCAGCGTACTGCTGCCGGTCGATGTCGTGGTCGCGGGCGAGTTCAGGGCGGGCGCGCCCAGCAAGGTGGTCGACGCCAACGCCTGTCCCGACGACCAGATGATCCTCGATGTCGGACCGAAATCGATCGCGCTCTACCAGAAGGAAGTCGGCGACTGCGCGACTCTGGTCTGGAACGGCCCGCTCGGCGCGTTCGAGATGAAGCCGTTCGACCAGGGCACGGTGGCCCTGGCGAAGACCGTCGCCGATCTCACAGCGGCGAAGAAGCTGCTCTCGGTCGCGGGCGGAGGCGACACCGTGGCCGCCCTTGCCGCTGCGGGCGTCGAGGAGAAATTCTCCTATGTCTCGACGGCGGGCGGCGCCTTCCTCGAATGGATGGAGGGCAAGACCCTGCCGGGCGTTGCGGCACTGATCCGGGCAGCGTAGGACTGGGAGGCGATGAGCATGCCTCCTCCCCTTCCCGATCGGCCGCGGCTCCCCTGGGATCCGCCGGAGCACTTCGAGAAGCGCATTCCCGACGGCGACAACCGCGAACGCCTGGTCTGTGCGCGCTGCGAGTTCATCCACTACCAGAACCCCAAGATCGTCGCTGGCGCCGTCTGCACCTGGGGCGACAAGATCCTGCTGGCCAAGCGTGCGATCGAGCCGCGCAAGGGCTTCTGGACCCTGCCCGCGGGCTATATGGAATTGGGCGAAACGACCGAGCAGGCCGCCGAGCGCGAAGCGCGCGAGGAAGCCTGCGCCACTATCGAGATCGAGCGCCTGCTTGCGATGTACAGCGTGGCGCGGATCGGCCAGGTGCATATCATGTATCGCGCACGCTTGGTGAATGCCGACATCGCGCCGGGCGTGGAGAGCGAAGAGGTCGCGTTGGTCGACTGGGCCGACATCCCGTGGGAGCAACTCGCCTTCCCGACCGTGGCCTGGGCATTGGCGCATTTCCACGACGCGCGCGGCAAGACCGACTTCGCGACCTATTCCAACCCCACCGGCGACCTCGCCCGGATGTGGCCGCTGCGCAAACCCGCAAGCGTCTGACCGTACCGGCCGCCCGGCCGTCGTCCAACCGAGCCTCACTTTCGCGATAGCAAACGCGCTCGCGCCCGAGATTCATTGGCGAAAGACGCCTCATCTGCTAAAATCGTACGAAAGTCCGGTAAGCGGACGAATTGGAGGAAACACATGCTAACTGCAGCCAGTAACGAAATGCTGTGCCGCACCGGACCCGGCACGCCCATGGGCAATCTCATGCGCGAATACTGGGTTCCGGCATGTCTCTCGTCCGAGTTGAAGTCGGACGGCGAGCCGATGCGGCTTCTGTTGTTGGGCGAACAGCTCATCGCCTTCCGCGACACCGAGGGCCGGGTCGGCATCATGGAGCATCGCTGCCCGCATCGCTGCGCGTCGCTGTTCTTCGGCCGCAACGAGGAAGGCGGCCTGCGCTGCGTCTATCACGGCTGGAAGTTCGACGTCGAAGGCAACTGCACGGACATGCCGAACGTGCCGCCATCCCAGGACTTCAAGCACCGCATCAAGGCGAAAGCCTACAAGGTCGTGGAGCGCGCAGGCCTCGTCTGGACCTACATGGGCAAACGGGCCGTGCCGCCGCCGCTGCCCAGCCTCGAGATCCTGATGCTGCCGGAGGAAGACCGCTTTACGCGCGTGCATCAGCGCGAGTGCAACTGGTTCCAGTCGCTCGAAGGCGATATCGACACCTCGCACTTCGGCTTCCTGCACATCGGCAGCCTCAAGGTCGAGGATGTCGATCCCGGCACCATCCACAAATGGAGCGTCGGCAGCCGCGCGCCCGAATACAAGGCGACCGAGACCGAGTGGGGCACGATGTACGCGGCCTACCGGCCATCCGAACCGGGCGAATATTATTATCGCTTCGCCCACTTCATGTTCCCGTTCATCACGCTGACGCCCAACGGTTCGTTCGAGGACCAGGTCGCCTGCACCCTGAACGTGCCCATGGATGACACGCACACCATGACCTACAACCTCGCCTGGAAGCAGAAGACCCGGCCGCTCGAGATACTGAAGACCGGCGAGTGGATTCCGGGCCTGGCGCCCGATGCCAAGTACCTGCCCAACACCACCGACTGGTACGGCCGGCATCGCCTCGTTGCGCGGCGCGAGAACGACTACTTCATCGATCGCGAGATGCAAAAGAACGTCAACTATACCGGCATCCAGGGTATCGGCCGGCAGGACCAGGCGGCGGTCGAATGCATGGGCGAGATCGTCGACCGCTCGCTCGAACATCTGGCGCCGTCGGACCGAATGATCGCCCTCACCCGCAAGCGCGTGCTCGATGCGGTGCAGACGCACATGAAGGACGGGACCGTGCCGGCGACAGTCGACAATCCCGACATCTATCGCGGCGCGCGCGGAGGCGCGTTCGTAGCTTCCGACAAGATCGACTGGCTCGCCGCCTATGCCGAGAGGCTGCAAACGGCCAAGAGTCCTCTCGGACTCCTGACACGGATGCCCCTGGCCGCCGAATAGCGGACTCGAGCGGTCGCGGAAGACGGCCGCCACACGGTCCGGCGAGGCAGGGCTTGCTGCCTCGTCCAATGGGAGGAAACACGGATGGGCTGGGCTGCGCTCGAACGGCCTTCAGACCCGCTGGCGGTTGCCGGCGTCGAACCAGCGGACACCCTTGCCACGCGGGCCCGGCTGTCGCGTCTCGGCCGCCCGGCCGGCATCGTTCTCCTGCTGTTGCTGCTCGCCTTTCTGTCGCTCTATCCGATGGTCATGCTGCTGTACGGCAGCTTGCATTCGACGCCGCCGGGCATCTCCGGCGAATTCAACCTCGATGGTTATGCCGGGCTCCTGACCGCGCAGAACCTGCAGATCCTCGGCAACACCGTCGGCATCTCGCTGGTCAAGACCATCCTGTCGATGGTGCTTGCAATCCTGTTGGCCTGGATCGTCGCGCGGACCGACACGCCTGCGCGCGGCACCCTCGAGGTCCTGATCACGCTTCCCTTCTTCCTTCCGCCGATCCTGACCGCAACAGCCTGGGCCATGCTCGGCAACGCCCAGGTCGGTACGATCAATCTGGTTTGGCGCTGGCTCGCCGGCACGGACAGCACACTAATCGACGTCTATTCCTATGGCGGCGTCATCTGGCACATGATGCAGTACTCGACGCCCTTCATCTTCCTGTTCGTGGTCGATGCCTTCCGCGCCATGGACCCCTCGCTCGAGGAATCGAGCCGCATGTCGGGCGCCACGCGCTGGCAGACCTTCCGGCGGGTCACCCTGGCCCTGATGCTGCCGGTCACGACCAGCGCCTTCATCCTGAGTTTCATCCGCGGCATGGAGGGGTTCGAATCGGCGGTGTTCTTCGGCACACCCGTGAACATCAATGTCATCACCACCCAGATCTACAATTTGATCACTCAGCAGGCCCAGCCCGATTACCAGACAGCGACATCGCTCGGATTCGCGGCAATGATGCTGATGTTCCTGTTGCTGGTGCTACAGTCCCGCCTCCTGAGGAAGCGCAGCTTCACCACAGTCACCGGCAAGGGCTACTCGCCCAACGTGATCCGGCTGGGATGGATGCGATGGCTCACCTTCTCGGTCTGCATCGCTTTCTTCGTCGCCACGGTCGCCCTGCCGATCGGCCAGCTTCTCCTTTCATCGTTTTTCCAGTTCTTCGGCTTCTACCAGCTCGACATGCTGACCCTCGACCACTACCGCTCGATCTGGACCAACGACGAGTTCTGGACGGCGCTGGGCAACACCATGCTGCTGGGCGTGGCCGGCGCGACGGCGACCATGGCACTGGGCGGCATCGTGGCCTATGTCACGACCCGAACGACCTGGTTCGGGCGGCGGCTGATCGACCTTCTGGCCTGGCTGCCTTGGATGATGCCCGGAATGGTGCTGGGCATCGGCTTCCTGTGGGGCTTCGCAATCTTGCCGCACGCGGTTCCGATCTACGGCACGCTGTGGGCGCTGTTGCTGGCTTATGTCGCGCTCGGCACGCCAGTCGCAGTGCGCATGACCTCGAGCGCCTATCAGCAGATCGCGCGCGATCTCGAGGAGTGCTCGCGCGTGCATGGCGCGGGCTGGTGGCAGACCTTCGGCCGGGTCCTGGTCGCGCTCGCCTGGCCTGCCTTCGCCGTGGGCTGGGTGCTGGTGTTCTTCGGCATCATGCGCGAGCTCAGCGCGTCGATCCTGCTTTATGCGCCAGGCACCCAGGTCCTGTCGGTGGTGATGCTGAAAATGTGGGCTGGGGGCAAGCCCGAGGACGTGAGCGTTATCGGGCTGCTCATGCTGGTGCTGGTCCTCGTGTTCAGGTGGCTCCAGCTTCGCTTCATCAAGACAAGGATCAGCACGCTTTGACGGGAGGAAAGACAAGATGACGCCGATCAGCAGAAAGACTTTCTTGGCGCTGGCCGCAGGTTTTGCCGCAGCGCGCACCGCCGCCGCTCAAGACGATCCCGAGTGGCAGAAGGTGGTCGACGGCGCCAAGAAAGAGGGCAAACTCACGATCTATACTGCGACGCTCGGCTCACGCTACCACAAGGCGGTCTTCCAGGCGTTCGAGAAGAAGTACGGAATCAGTGTCGAGCCGCTCGAGGCGCGGGCGAGCGAGGTGCGCGAGCGGGTGCGTATCGAACAGGCCGCCGGCCGCTTCGTCGGCGACATCCACCACAACGGCGCCACAACAACCTGGTTGATGCTGCGTGACGGCAACTTCCAGCCGCACGGTCCCATCCCCAACCTCAAGAACATCGAGACGACCTACGAAGTCGACGACACGCGCGTGCCATGCGAGGTCATCAGCTATTGCCTGCTGGTCAATCGTAACCAGGTGAAGCCGGCCGACGAACCGAAGAGCTGGCAGGATCTTCTCGATCCCAAATGGGCGGGCAAGATCCTGTCAGACGACATGCGCGCCCTGGGCGGCGGCGCGGTGTTCTTCGTGGTGATGTATGACAAGTTCGGCAAGACGTTCCACGAGAAGCTGGCCGCCCAGAAGCCCGTATTCTCCCGCGATATCGCCAACAGCGAGCGCCGTACCGCGCGCGGTGAATATCCGCTCTACATTCCCTTTTCGCTGCAGGATCTCAGCCAGCTCAAGAGCCTGCCGGTGAAGGCGATCGTCCCGACCGAAGGGCGGCCCTATATCCTGTTCCAGCTCTCAATGCTGAAGAACGCCCCACATCCGAATGCGGCCCGGCTGTTCATGAACTTCTACCTGGAGCCCGAACAGCAACTCGTCTTCGCCAATGCCGGCTACAACCCGACGATCAAGGGTGTTGTCGAGAAGGTGCCGGAAGACTTGCGGCCACTGCTGGCCACCAAGGCAATGGGGACCACCACGCCCGAAAAGCAGGACGCGATGCTGGCGCTGGCCAAGGATATCTACAAGTAACGGAAGACGGACGTGCCGAACGTAACGCTGCATTCGGTTGGCCGCCATTTCGCCGATCTCAAGGCTGTCGACAACATCGATCTTGCGGTCGCCGACGGCGAGTTCATGACGCTGCTGGGCCCCTCGGGCTGCGGCAAGACGACGACCCTGCGCATGGTCGCGGGGCTCGAGCACAACGACACCGGCAGAATCGCGATTGGCGGTCGCCCGGTGAGCGACGCCGCGACCGGCCTGTTCGTGCCACCCGAGCAACGCAAGCTCGGTATGGTGTTCCAGTCCTATGCCATCTGGCCGCACATGACGGTGTTCGACAACGTGGCCTATCCCCTGAGCGTGCGCCGCGTGGCCAGGCGCGAGATCGGCCAGCGGGTGACGGCGGCGTTGCGGCTGGTCGAGATGGAGCATTATGCCGACCGGCCGGCGCCGGCGCTGTCCGGCGGCCAGCAGCAACGTGTGGCGATCGCGCGGGCACTGGTGTTCGAGCCCGAGGTGCTGCTGCTCGACGAGCCGCTCAGCAATCTCGACGCGCGCCTGCGCACGGCGATGGGCGAGGAGTTTCGCGCCTTGCAGCGGCGGCTCGGTATCACGACGCTCTATGTGACCCACGACCAGGAGGAGGCGATGGCGCTGTCCGACCGCGTGGTCGTGATGCAGCGCGGCCGCATCCACCAGATCGGGACGCCCGAGCAGGTCTATCGACGCCCGGTCAGCCGGGACGTTGCTGCCTTCTTCGGCACTCCCAACCTGATCGAAGCGACCGTGACCGCGAGCCGGCCCGACGGCAACGACGAGCATATGCTCTCGGTACGGGGAGCAAACTGGCAGGGACAGTGCCGCGCCGCCGCGGCGTTCGGCGAAGGTGACCAGGTGCTGGTCGTGATTCGTCCCGAGGATGCGACCCTGGCCGCAGGTGATGCGGTTCTCGCCGACGGCCAGTTCGGCTGGCGCGGCCGCATTGTCGACGGCGTCTTTCGCGGGCCCCGCCGTTCACTGGCGGTGCAGGCCGACGGACTGCGCTTCCGGGTCGAATGTCCGGCCATGCAGGCGATGCCGACGGGCGACATGGCGATGGTGGTGGTCGATTCCCACAATGCGTGGGCCATTCACGCCTGATAGGCAAGGCAAATGGAGTTCAAATGGCGCGACTGAGGGCCGCCGACGCGCAAAGACGGGTGGCAAGCGGGCAGGGACCGGATTTCCTCGAGGCCTTCGCCCGCGGCCTGCGCGTGATCGGCGCCTTCGGGCGCGAACGGACGCAGATGACGTTGAGCGATGTCGCGAGGGCAATCGACTTGCCCAAGCCCAGCGTGCGGCGGGCGCTCTATACCCTCGTCTGCCTCGGCTATGCCGAAAGCGACGGCCGCACTTTCCGGCTGACGCCGAAGATCATGGAACTGGCCTCGGCCTATCTCGGCTCCAACATGATTTCCGCTGTCATCCAGCCCGCCTGCGAGCGACTGTCGGAGAAGACCGAGCAGTCCTGCTTCGCCGCCGTGCTCGACGGCCACGACATCGTCATGATCGCGCATTCCCTGCACGGCCGGCCCGACGTGCTGGCGCCGACGATCGGGCTGCGCCGTCCCGCCTTCAACACGGCGGCCGGCCGGGTTCTCCTGAGCCAGCTTCCCGACGCGGCACTCGATGCCTGGCTGCAGAAGCTCGAACCCAAGGTGATGACCAGCTTCACCGTCATCGACAAGAAGACCCTGCGGGCCGAGATCCTGCATGTGCGTGAACAGGACTACGCCACCACCGCCCAGGAGATGCGCCGAGGCTTCCATGCGGTCGCCGTGCCGCTCAGGCGCCACGATGGCGCCACCCTGGCCGCCCTCAGCGTCGCCGTCTGGGTCGAAGACGCCGCCAATGGCTCCGCCGCCGACAGATACCTCGCCGCCCTGCTCGAAGAAGCCGCGACGCTTAAGCCGCAGCTTCTCTAGCGTTCCCCCGAGAGCAAACCGGCAACTGCTGAATTGATGTTCAGGCACGGCAATCTTGCTCTTACTGGTAAGGGTAAGGATATGAAGTCCGCGCGCATCACCTCCAAGGGCCAAGTGACGATTCCGCAGGAGATCCGCGGGCAAGCCGGGCTGCTCTCTCATACCGAGGTCGAGTTCATCTATGATGGCAAGGCCGTCCGGATCGTCCGAGCCGACCGGAAAGCGGGCCGCGGCGCTCGCTTGGTCGCCCGGATGCGAGGTCGCGGCTCCGGCAATCTCAGTACCGATCAAATCACGGCCATGACACGGCGCCGATGAGTCCGGTGCTGGCGGACAGCAATATCCTGCTCGATATCCTCACAGAGAATCGCCGATGACTGTCCTGGTCGAGTGCTGCCCTTGAAAGGGCTGCGGGCGAAGGCCAGCCTGTCATCAATTCAATCATCTACGGCGAGGTCTCGATTCATTTCGATAGGATCGAAGAGCTGGATGACGTCCTCTCCGCATCGATGTTCGCGCGCGAGGCGATTCGCTGCGCGGCAGCATTCCTCGCTGGCAAGGCTTTCCTTCCCTATCGCAAGCGGGCCGACAACAAAGCATCGCCCCTGCCGGATTTCCTCATCGGTGCCCATGCCGCGACTCGCGCCTGCTGCGCGTTGACATGGACGCTGCTCGCTATCGGACCTACTTCCCCAAACTGTCTTGCCAGTGCCCTGACTGTCAGCCGAACGGGTTCTCGTCGCCGTCCCAGTGGCGCTTGAGCAGCGGAATCTGCAGGAAGGCGAAGACCATCGTGAGCGGGAAGCTCAGGAACATCTTGCTCGCGATCCAGGTTTCGGTCGAGAAGCCGCGCCACATCACCTCGTTGATCGCCGCCAGCACGAAGAAGAACAGCGACCAGCGCAGCGTGAGCTTGCGCCAACCATCGTCGGTGAGCTGAAACGCGGCGCCGAAGATCGGCTTCAGGAGCGGCCGGCGCAGCACCAGGAGTCCGCCGCCCAGGATGACGCCGAACAGGCAATTGACGATGGTCGGCTTCAGCTTGATGAAGGTCTCGTCCTGCAGCCAGATCGTGAGACCGCCGAACACCAGCACGAAAAAGCCTCCGACCATCGGCATGATCGGCCAGCGCCCCTCGAGCCAGCGGTAACACGGCAACGCCACGGCCGTCGCCACGACGAACACGCTGGTGCCGACGAAGATGCCCCACTTGCCATTGGCGATGAAGAAGAGAACCAGAGGACCGAGCTCGAGCGCAGTCGCATAGAGCTTGCGCATGCCGCGCTCGGGCTTGATGTCGTCGTCGCTCATGGCGGCAATCCCATCAAGCTGCGGGCGAAGGCGTGCGCCTCGAAGGGCCTGAGATCGTCGATGCTCTCGCCGACGCCGATCGCGACCACCGGCAACCCGAACTTCTCGGCCAGCGCCACCAGCACGCCGCCCTTGGCACTGCCGTCGAGCTTGGTCACGACCAGCGCGTCGACCGGCGACATGGTCTTGAAGGTCTCGACCTGGGCATGGGCGTTCTGGCCCGTCGTCGCGTCCAGCACCAGCAGGCAGGACTGCGGCGCATCAGGATCGAGCTTGCGGATCACGCGCACGATCTTGGCGAGTTCTTCCATCAGGTTTGTCTTGTTGTGGAGCCGGCCCGCGGTGTCGATCAGCAGCACGTCGCACTTTTCGGCTCGCGCCTTTTCCAGCGCCTCGAAGGCAAGTCCTGCGGCGTCGGCGCCGGTCGGTTTGGCGATCACCGGAACGCCCGCGCGATCGCCCCAGACCTTGAGTTGCTCGACGGCGGCGGCCCGGAACGTGTCGCCCGCGGCCAGCATGACGCTGCGACCCTCGCCCCTGAAGAGGTGGGCGAGCTTGGCAATGGTCGTGGTCTTTCCCGAACCGTTCACGCCCACGACCAACACGACATGCGGCTTGCGCGCGGGATCGATGGCGAGCGGCGTCGCCACCGGTTGCAGGATCTCGGCGATGTCGTCTGCGAAGGCCGCACGTACCTCCTCATCCGTCACTTCCTTGCCGAAACGTTCCTTGCCGAGCTTCTCGACCAGGCGCGCCGCAACATTGACGCCAAGATCGGCCTGGATCAGCGCATCCTCCAACTCGTTCAGCGTCTCCTGGTCGAGCTTCTTCTTGGTGAAGAGGCCGGTGATGCTCTCGGTGACGCGCTTGGTCGACTTCGCCAGTCCCGCGCGCAGGCGTGACAGCCAGCCGCCCTTCTTCTCGGTCTCGACCGCGTCGCTCACATCGCACCTTTACGCCAGCAGGGAGTCATCGAGTTCGCCCTTGAAGGCGACGGCAACGCCGCCGGTCATCAGCACATGGCCGTCGCGCAGCCATTCGATGGCGAGCGAACCCTGTTCCAGGAGCACTTCAGCCTTGCGATCAACCAGCCCGCGCCGGCTTGCCGCCACGACAGCGGCGCAGGCACCCGAACCGCAGGCGAGCGTAAGCCCCGCGCCGCGCTCCCAGACCCTGAGCCTCAGCCGGCCCTCGCCCACGCGCTGGGCGACGCCGATATTGGCGCGTTCAGGAAAGAACGGGTCGCGCTCCAGCTTCGGCCCCAGCTCTGCAAGCGGAATGGCGGCGAGATCGTCGACAAAGAAGGTGGCGTGCGGATTGCCCATGTTGGTGCCGACCGGATCCTGCAACAGACCGAGGCCCACCGGCATGTGATTGGTGTCGCAGGCCTCCCGCACTGGGATATCTCGCCAGTCGAGGAGGGCCGGTCCCATATCGACTGAAATCACCGGCAGACCGTTGGTACCGCGGCCGGTCTTCTGCGACTCGAGCAGACCTGAGATCGTCTGCACAGTCACCTGATCGGTCTCGCGCTCGTCCATCAGCATCGACGCCACGCAGCGCGTGGCATTGCCGCAGGCGCCGGCCTCGCCGCCGTCGGGATTGTAGATCCGCATGAAGACGTCGGCGCCGCGGTCGGTCGGCGATTCGAGCACGATCAGTTGATCGCATCCCACGCCCAGGCGGCGGTCGGCGATGGCGCGGCGGCGCGCGGACGTGAGCTCGAGCGCCGCCGAGCGGGCATCCAGCACGACGAAATCGTTGCCCAGCCCGTGCATCTTGAGGAATGGCATCCTGAGGGACGTCGCTCCGGTCATGGCGCGCTATATGGCCGTTCGCCCGGGCCAGCGCAACGAGCGCGCCCGGACCTGGCCGTCATGCGGGCCGCCCAGTTCACGCACGTCGAGGGCGGCGAGCCGCTTGGTGTAGATGGTGAGATGCAGAATGCCCAGCGGCTCATAGGGCATGGCCGGTTCCACGAACAGACCGCGGCCGGCATCCCAAACAGGTGTCGCGTGATGCACCGGCCAGTTGCAACGGCTGGGCAGCGGCTCGCAAGGGAAACCCTTGTCGTAGACCAGCACGTTGAGCGCGATCTGGTCGGTCATGTCGGTCGACCGCTGCAGCGCCTCGCCCAGCAGCTCGGCCCAGCCCTGCCAGTGCGGCGCATCGGCGGCGAGGGCGAACACGCCGGCATTGATCAGCGGATAGCGGACCAGCCGCTCGGCCGTTTCCGTATCGTAGCAGGCTGCGAAGGCCGCGCCGTTCACGGATGAGAATTCTGCCCAGGCGTGACGATAGTGCCGCATCAAGCGATGGATCTCCGGCGCCACGGCGAGCCTGCCGGTGCGCGCCGCGGCCTGGAACAGCGTCACGGCGTCGCCCTGCTGCACCCAACAGTCGCCGTCGATCCAGAGATAAAGATCGAAGCCCGGAAAATAGCGCGGCAGGAACGGCCGCGCCGTCAGCGCCTTGTAGCCATCCTTGAGCCTGTCGCGACCGGGAAAGTCGAAATCCCAGCCCGGCGCGACAAGAACGGCATCACGCTTCCGGCACCAGGCACGCTGCTCCTCCGTCAGCCCGCAGTCGAGGATTCCCAGGGCGAGGGCCCGTCCTTCGGGCGTTGCCCGCAACGAATCGATGCAATCACGCATCAGCTCGAAATAGCCGGCATCGCCGCCGGTGATCACGATTGTTCGCTCGGCCACGGGATCAGGATGGCCCATCGGCGCTTTGCTGTCGCCTGACTTTCGGCCACAGTCTCCACCAAGCGGCCAATCGGGAGGATCCACTATGGCCAAGCACGTTGACTACTACGTTTCCTTGAATTCGCCCTGGGCCTATCTCGGCTCCAGGCGCTTCGAGACGATCGCCAGGAAACACCATGCGCATGTCACGATTTGGCCGGTCGATTTCGGCTCTGTATTCGCCGTCTCGGGCGGCCTGCCGTTGCCCAAGCGTGCCCCGCAACGGCAAGCCTATCGCCTGATGGAGCTCCGGCGCTGGCGCGACGTCCTGGGCGTGCCGCTGAACCTCGAGCCGAAATTCTTCCCGGCCAATGAGCTGCCGGCCGCCCGATGCGTGATCGCCTTGCGTGAGCTGGGGCGGATGGCGGACGCCATCAAGCTCGCCCATGCCGTATTGTATGCACTCTGGGCCGAGGAGAAGAACACCGGCGATCCTGCAACCTTGCGCGCGATCATCGCCGGCTGCGGCCTCGATCCCGATACCGTGATCAAGGCGAGCGAGACGCCGGGCATGGCAGAGAAGCGTGACTCCTACACCAAGTACGCCATCGACCAGGGCGTGTTCGGTGCGCCGTCCTTCGTGATCGATCACGAGATCTTCTGGGGCCAGGACCGGCTCGACTTCGTCGAGCGCAAGCTCTCGGGCTGAATCTAGCTTCCGAGATAAGCCGCCGCCAGCACGGCGAAGCCATTGTTGAAGATGTGTGCGGCGAGCGACGGCAGCAGCGAGTCGGTGCGCCGCCGCAGATAGCCGAACAGGATGCCGAGCGGCAGCACCAAGAGAATGTGTGCAGGCTCGTAATGGGCGAGCGCGAAGGTGATCGAACTGACGATCCACGCCGCGACGGTGCCCCAGCGGCCGGCCACCCAGCCATAGAGCAGGCCACGAAACACCAGCTCCTCCACGACGGGTGCCAGGAAGGCCAGGGCGATCAACCCCGGCGCCAGCATTCCCGTCTGGTGCATCATGTCGGTCACTTCCTTCATGGCCTTGGGCTCGATGCCGAGCTGGCTCACCCCCACCGACAGGACGATGGTCCCGATCATGCCGAACACCACCGGGCGCCAGCCCGACGGGCGGAGCCCAAGCGCCGGCGCAGCGGCGCGGCCGAGCGGCGCTACGGCCAGCAGGACGGCGCAAAGGCCGATGGCATAGAACGTCACCAGGATGGTCAGCACGCCCTGGCCGGCCAGAAACTGGAGGCCGAGGAAGGAAAGAACCGCCACGGCGGCCACGAAGAGCAGGAGTGCCCAGCCCGGAATGGGGCGATAGTCCTTTTCGATCAACGGCTTGTACTCCGACGCCAAGTCTTTGACTCCGTGCTCGTCTGGCCTTATACCCCGGCCGCTCAATCGGTCGTGCCGATTTCTATGGTTCCCTCCGGCCTCTTCGGTGAGGGGGAACTCCGTCGATCCGCGAGGGTTCGCGCATCGGCGCGATACTGCTTTGGGTGAACGGGAGTGCGATGTTCGAAGGTCTGAGCAAACGCCTGGGTGACGTTTTCGACAAGCTGCGGGGGCGCGGGGCGCTCTCGGAGGCCGACGTCGATACCGCCCTGCGCGAGGTTCGCACGGCCTTGCTCGAGGCCGATGTGGCGCTGCCTGTCGTGCGGCAGTTCGTCGACGAGGTCCGGCCGAAGGCGATCGGTGCCGACGTCATCCGCTCGGTGACGCCGGGCCAGATGGTGATCAAGATCGTGAACGATCACCTGGTCGAGATGCTGGGCGGCACGGTGGCCGACCTCGACCTCAACGCCATTCCGCCGGTCGTGATCCTGATGGTGGGCCTGCAGGGCTCGGGCAAGACGACCTCCTCGGCCAAGATCGCCTATCGGCTGAGCCAGGGTCCGCAGGGCATGGCGGCCGAGATGTTCGGCGGCACGTTCTCGACCAAGCGCCGGGTCATGATGGCCTCGCTCGACACACGCCGTCCCGCCGCACAGCAGCAGCTCAAGGTGCTGGGCGAGCAGACCGGCGTGCCGACTTTGCCTATCGTGCCGCTCGAGATGCCGCTCGCCATTACCAGGCGCGCGCTCGAGACCGCGCGGCGCGAAGGCTTCGATGTCCTGATCCTCGACACCGCGGGCCGGCTCTCGATCGACGAAGAGCTGATGACCGAGGTCAAGGAGATCTCCGACCTCGCCCAGCCCAAGGAAACGCTGCTGGTCGCCGACGCCATGACCGGCCAGGACGCGGTCAATGTGGCCAAGGCGTTCAACGAACGTCTGGCCGTCACCGGCATCGTGCTGACCCGCGTCGACGGCGACAGCCGCGGCGGCGCGGCGCTCTCGATGCGCGCCGTGACCGGCCGCCCGGTGAAGCTGATCGGCGTCGGCGAGAAGTTCGATGCGCTGGAACCGTTCCATCCCGACCGCATCGCATCGCGCATCCTCGGCATGGGCGACATCGTCTCGCTGGTGGAGCGCGCCGCCGAGACGATCGACAAGGAAGAGGCCGAGAAGCTTGCCGCCAAGGTCCGCAAGGGTCAGTTCGACATGGACGACCTGCTGGCCCAGTTGCGCCAGCTGCGCAAGATGGGTGGCCTGCAGGGCCTGATGGGCATGCTGCCCGGCGCCATGCAGGCCAAGGCTGCAATGTCGAAAGCCAAGATCGACGAGAAGCAGCTCAAGCGCCAGGAGGCGGTCATCCTTTCGATGACACCCAGGGAGCGGCGCAATCCCGACCTGATCCACGCCTCGCGCAAGAAGCGCATCGCCAAAGGATCGGGCGTGCAGGTCCAGGACGTCAACAAGCTCCTGAAGCAGCACGCCGACATGGTGAAGATGATGAAACGCGTCAACAAGCTCGGGGAGAAAGGCTTCATGCGCAGCCTCGGCGGCATGGCGCCGCCACCCGGCTTCCCGCGCTGAAGCAGCGTGCCCGCCGAAATTTCATGAACGAAACCGTCTTTGACGAATCGAAGGAGAGAGAATGCTAGCCATCCGCATGACCCGCCACGGCGCCAAGAAGAGGCCGTTTTTCCACATCGTGGTGGCCGACGCGCGCAGCCCGCGCGACGGCCGCTTCATCGAGAAGCTCGGCACCTACAATCCACTCCTGCCGCGTGAGCACGCACAGCGCGTGACCATCGACAAGGAGCGGATCGCGCACTGGCTCAAGGTCGGCGCCCGGCCGTCGGATCGCGTCGCCAAGTTCCTGGCCGAGGCGGAGTTGATGAAGCCGCGCGAACGGCGCGAGCAGACCAAGAAGAACCAGCCGCGCGCCAAGGCGCAGGAACGACTGAAGGCGGCAGCCAGCGCCGAGGCGGCGCCGGCCGAAGGCGAGAAGACGGAGGCGGCCGCCTCCTGATGAGGGCGAGCCGCTGATGAGGGGTCGCGTCCTGCTGGGCGTCGTCGCGGCGCCGCACGGCGTGCGCGGCCTGGTACGGGTCAAGAGCTTTACCGAGGACCCGATGGCGATCGGTACGTATGGCCCGCTGTCGGACGAGACGGGGAAGAAGGAGTACCGGGTCGAGGCGTTGAGTGCCGCACGCGGCACCGTGCTGGCCCGGATCGAAGGTGTCGCCGATCGCACGGCGGCGGAGGCGTTGCGCGGATTGCGACTCTATGTCGAGCGCAGCGCCTTTCCGCAAACCGGCGAGCGGGAGTGGTACGAAGCGGACCTGATCGGTCTGCCGGCTATCGGCCGGGACGGCCGGGATTGGGGCAAGGTGGTCGCCTTCCACGATTTCGGTGCCGGGCCGGTGATGGAGGTGTCGGGTGGCATGATGTTGCCCTTCACCGACGCGACGGTGCCCGAGATCGATATCGAGGGCGGCAAGGTCGTGGTGGACCCGCCGGCAGGCCTGCTGGCGGAGGGCGAAACGAAGGAGGCGTGAAGCAACGTGTGGCGCGCGACGGCGCTGACGCTCTTCCCGGAAATGTTTCCGGGCCCGCTGGGTGAAAGCCTGGCCGGCAAGGCATTGAAGCAAGGCGTGTGGTCGCTGAAGGCAGTCGATATCCGGGCGTTCGCAACGGACCGGCACGGCACGGTGGACGATGCACCGTTTGGCGGCGGCGCAGGCATGGTGATGAAGCCCGACGTGCTGTCGGCAGCGATCACCGAGGCGTCCGAGCCCGGCATGCCGAAGATCCTGCTTTCGCCGCGGGGCGCGCCGTTCAGCCAGGCGCGCGGGCGGGAGCTGGCCCAGGGGCCGGGCGTGCTGCTGGTGTGCGGACGGTTCGAGGGTGTCGACGAGCGGGTCATCGAGGCCCACGCGCTGGAGGAGATCTCGGTCGGCGATTTCGTGCTTTCGGGTGGCGAGATCGCGGCCATGGTGGTGATGGATTGCTGCGTGCGGCTCCTGCCCGGGGTGATGGGCGAGCCCGCGTCGGCGAGCGAGGAGAGTTTCGAGGACGGTTTGCTTGAGTACCCGCACTACACCCGGCCGGCGGCCTGGTCGGGCCCCGACGGAACCGAACGGCACGTGCCGGAGGTCCTGATCTCGGGCCACCACGGCAGGGTCGCCGAATGGCGGATGAAGCAGCGGGAAGAGATCACGCGGCGGCGGCGGCCCGATCTGTGGGCCCGCAGGCGAGCCGCGTCAGGGAACGAAGAGAAGTGACGAAAGGATGGATGCGACGATGAACATTCTCGATACGCTGGCGCAGGCCACGATGGACAAGGTGACGGCCGAGCGGCCGGTGCCGCGCTTCGAGCCGGGCGACACGCTGCGCGTGCACGTCAAGGTTCAGGAAGGCAACCGCGAGCGCATCCAGGTCTACGAAGGCCTTTGCATCGCGCGCAAGAACGACGGCGTGAACTCGTCCTTCACCGTGCGCAAGATCAGCTTCGGCGAGGGCGTGGAGCGCGTGTTCCCGCTCTACAGCCCCGGCATCTGGGAGATCGAGGTGGTCCGCAAGGGCACGGTGCGCCGCGCCAAGCTCTATTATCTGCGTGGCCTGCGCGGCAAGGCGAGCCGCATCGCCGAGGACGTCGAGGCCCAGCGCGAGCTGATCGCCGAGCAGGCCGAGGAGGCCGCGAAGCGGCCGCGGCGCGAGAAGCTCAAGAAGGAGAAGCCGCGCGACGAGAAGAACGTGCGTGCCGCCAAGGGCGGAAGGAAGTAGGCCCGCCATGGCGTTCCGCAAGAAATCGGCCACGCCGCCGCCTCCCCCGCCCCCACCCAGGACCCTGTTCGAGAAGATCTGGGACAGCCACGTCGTCCATCGCCAGGATGACGGCACCTGCTTGATCTACATTGATCGTCACCTCGTGCACGAGGTGACGAGCCCGCAGGCTTTCGAGGGCCTGCGCATGGCCCAGCGTCCGGTGCGCCGACCCGACGCCACTGTCGCCGTCGCCGACCACAACACGCCGACGACCGACTTCAGCCAGGGCATTCCCGACGAGGAATCGCGCGTCCAGGTCGAGACGCTGGAGAAGAACGTCGCCGATTTCGGCGTGCCCTACTTCGGCCTGAACGACCCGCGACGCGGCATCGTCCATGTGACCGGTCCCGAGCAAGGCCTCACGCTGCCCGGCATGACCATCGTGTGCGGCGACAGCCATACCTCGACGCATGGCGCGTTCGGTGCGCTCGCCTTCGGCATCGGCACCTCCGAGGTCGAGCATGTGCTGGCCACGCAAACGCTGATCCAGAAGCCGGCCAAGAACATGCGTGTGGCGGTCGAGGGCAGCCTGCCGCTCGGCGTCACGCCCAAGGACGTGATCCTCGCCATCATCGCCCGCCTCGGCACCGCGGGCGGCACCGGCCATGTGATCGAATATGCCGGTCGCGCCATCCGCGAGATGACGATGGAAGGCCGCATGACGGTCTGCAACATGTCGATCGAGGCCGGTGCGCGCGCCGGGCTGATCGCACCGGACGACACGACCTTCAAGTACCTGATGGGCCGGCCCTACGCGCCCAAGGGCGGCGCCTGGGACCTTGCCCTCGGCCAGTGGCGGCGCCTGCCGTCGGACAAGGGCGCGCATTTCGACACCCAGATCGACCTCAACGCCTCGGACATCCCGCCGATGGTGACCTGGGGCACGAGTCCCCAGGATGCACTGCCCATCACCGACGTCATTCCCGATCCGGCCAACGCGCCCGACGAGAACCGACGCGAGGCCTGGACGCGCTCGCTCGCCTATATGGGCCTGACACCGGGCACCAAACTGATCGACGTGCCGATCGACCGCGTATTCATCGGTTCCTGCACCAACGGCCGCATCGAGGATCTGCGCGCGGCGGCCGAGATCGCACGCGGCCGCAAGGTGGCATCCAACGTCTCGGCGATGGTGGTGCCGGGCTCGGGCCTGGTGAAGGCCGAAGCCGAGAAGGAGGGACTCGACAAGATCTTCCTCGAAGCCGGCTTCGAATGGCGCATCCAGGGCTGCTCCATGTGTCTCGCCATGAACGCCGACCGGCTGGAGCCGGGTCAGCGCTGCGCCTCGACCTCGAACCGCAACTTCGAGGGTCGGCAGGGCCGCGGCGGGCGCACCCACCTGGTGAGCCCGGCGATGGCCGCTGCCGCCGCCATCAAGGGCACGCTGGCGGACGTGCGCGACTTCCAATAGCCGTTCCTCAACGGACGATGGTAGATTCCGGGCGGTGCATCGATGCACCGCCCGATCTTCTTTAGGGGGAGAGGACATCGATGGCCGATGTTCCGAATTCAGGTCCTGCCGCCCCGCCGCCGCCTGTCTGGGACCCCCAGCCATCCGGCACAGGCGTTCAAAGGTATGCCGGCTTCTGGATACGGGTTCTCGCCGCCGTCATCGACGCGATTGCCCTTGCCATCCTGTCGAAGGTCATCGGCTTCTTTCTGCCCGCCCTACCCGAGCCACCCAACACGACCGATCTCGACGCGCTTATGACGTACGCGAGTACGATGCTGCCGCCCAGCACGCTGATCGCGAGTGCGCTGTTGGCATGGGCATACTTTGCGTTCCAGGAAAGCTCTTCCGCGCAGGCAAGCCTCGGCAAGCGACTGCTTGGCCTTCGGGTTTCGATGGAAGACGGCGGCAAGCTCACGCTCGCCACCGCCAGCCTCCGCGCCTGGCCCATGTATCTCGGGAACGTCGGCTGGCTGGTGGTGCCGGCGCTCGGCTGGCTGATCACCCTGGCCGCTTTGATCGCATGCATCAGTGTCGCCTTCTCCGACCGCAAGCAGGGCCTGCATGACCGGATGGCCGGCACGCTGGTGATCAAAACCCGCTGAATCGGCGCCCCTGAGGATAACTTGACGCGGCCGGCGAAAGCCCGTTAATTCCGGCCTTTCGCGAGGGATCCATGGAAAAGTTCACGACGCTCAGCGGCGTCGCCGCACCGCTGCCGATGGTCAATATCGACACCGATATGATCATCCCGAAGAATTTCCTGAAGACCATCAAGCGCACCGGCCTGAAGGACGGGCTGTTCTACGAGCTGCGCTGGACGCCCGACGGCCAGAAGAAGGACTTCGTCCTCGACCAGCCGGCCTACCAGAACGCCAAGATCATCGTCGCCGGCCCCAACTTCGGCTGCGGCTCGAGCCGCGAGCATGCGCCCTGGGCGCTGCTCGACTTCGGCATCCGCTGCATCATCTCCGAGAGCTTCGCCGACATCTTCTATAACAACTGCTTCAAGAACGGCATCCTGCCAATCAAGGTGCCGAAGGACGTGATCGCCAAGCTGATGGACGACGCGAGCCGCGGCTCCAACGCCATCATCGAGGTCGACCTCGAGAAGCAGGAAATCAAGGGCCCGGACGGCGGCACTGTCCATTTCGACATCGATCCCTTCCGCAAGCACTGCCTGCTGAACGGCCTCGACGACATCGGCCTCACCATGGAGAAGAAGTCGGAGATCGACGACTTCGAGACGCGCCAGAAGGAAGCCCAGCCCTGGCTGCACTCCGCCGCTTGAATCACACCGCCTCACCCTGAGGAGCCGCGCGAAGCGCGGCGTCTCGAAGGGCGGCCCCAGCGCGGTGCCAGTTGCCATCCTTCGAGACGCGCCCTGCGGCCGCTCCTCGGGATGGAACCGAAGTAGAAACTGTCCCAACCCGAGAGAACAAGACAATGGCGTCAAACCGCAACCTGCTGATGCTGCCCGGTGACGGCATCGGCCCCGAAGTCATGAATGAAGTGCGCAAGATCATCGCCTGGATGGGCAAGAAGCGCGCCGTCGGCTTCGACATCAAGGAAGACGTGGTGGGCGGCGCGGCGCTCGATAAATACGGCGTGCCGCTTTCGGACGACGCCATGAAGATCGCCCTGGAGGCCGACGCGGTCCTGTTCGGCTCGGTGGGCGGGCCGAAGTGGGACAATGTCGAATTCAACAAGAAACCCGAGCGCGGTCTCCTGCGCCTGCGCAAGGAGATGGATCTGTTCGCCAACCTGCGTCCGGCCAAGGTGTTCGACGCACTGATCGATGCGAGCTCGCTCAAGCCGGAGATCGTGAAGGGCCTCGACATCCTGATCATCCGCGAGCTGACGGGGGGTGTCTATTTCGGTGAGCCGCGTGGCCGCACGACGCTCGCCAATGGCGAATTCGAGGCGGTCGACACGCAGCGCTACAAGTCGAGCGAGATCCGCCGCGTCTGCGCCGTCGCCTTCGAGCTCGCGCGCAAGCGGAGCAACAAGGTGTGCTCGTCGGAGAAGGCCAACGTGATGCATACCGGCGTGCTGTGGCGCGAGGAGGCGACCAAGCTGCACAAGGAGAAATATTCGGACGTGCAGCTCAGCCACATGTATGCCGATGCCCTGGCCATGCAGCTGCTGCGCGCACCCGGCCAGTTCGACGTCATCGTCACAGACAACCTGTTCGGCGACATCCTGTCGGACGAAGCCTCGATGCTGACCGGATCGCTGGGGTTGTTGCCCTCGGCCTCGCTGGGCGCGCCCGATGCGAGCGGACGGCGCAAGGCGCTCTACGAACCGATTCACGGCAGCGCGCCGGATATTGCGGGCAAGGGGCTCGCCAACCCGATCGCCGAGACGCTCTCCTACGCCATGATGCTGCGCTACTCCTTCGACCTCGGCAACGAAGCCGATCTGGTCGAGAAGGCCGTCGAGAACGTGTTGGCTGCCGGCTACCGCACCGGCGACCTGCTGGTCGGCAAGACCGACGGCGTCAAGAAGGTCGGTACCCAGGAAATGGGCGATGCGATCGTGAAGGAGCTCGATCGGCTGGCCTGATCAGTGGAATTGTCCGCAGGCAAGGTCGAATCCGTGTCACCCCGAGCGGAGCGAGGGATCTTTAGTCAGCGCCGCTAAAGCTCCCTCGCTCCGCTCCGGGTGACACTTTGTTTTTCGGAGTGACACTGGTCCTGTCACGCAGCGTCTTTCAGGAACTACCGATCCGGCCCCTCGGCGCTGTCGACAGCCTTGACGAAGGCTGCCATCTCCGCCGGCTCGATATCCGACACGGCGCGCATCTCGAAGCCGCCATGTCGCCATTGCGCCAGCACGAAGCCGTCACGTTGCGCAATATCGGCTGGTGTGTCGTTGTCCGACCGGGCTGGCCAGAGCGTCAACGCCACCTTGTGCTGGTTGTGGCGATAGACCAGGACCGCCACCTTGCGCCCGTCGAAGATATCGACGCGACCGCCCAGCAGCGGAAAACCTCCGGTGGTGAGATCGCGCACCGGCGGTGAATAAGAGATCTTCCCGGCGAACCACGGCTTCACCGTGTGGCGGTCCGACGACACGACATCGACCGGATGGTCGCTCGAGGCGACACGCACGAAGCCCGCCGTCAGTTCATCGGCGTCGCGCTTCCCTTGCATTGAAGACATCCCGCCCAGCCAGCCGATGCCGACGGCCACGAGCAGGCTGGCGGCCATCGCCACCCAGCGCAGCGATGGGCGCGGCAGCAAGGTCGTCGCAACGACCGTCGGCGTCGCCACGGGTGCGGGTGACGGCCGCGACTTGCCGGCGATGGCCCGCAGTTCACGGTCGAGGCGCGCGCGCAGCAGGTCGGGTGCACGATCTGCCGGCAGATCGCGCAGCAGGCCGCTCAGGGCCCGGGCGTCTTCCAGGCGCCGGCGGCAGTCCGGGCAAAACTCCAGGGCGCGCTCGAAAGCAGCGCAGTCGGCGGCCGACATTTCGCCGTCGAGATAGACGTCGACCATCGCCTCACAGGTCGCGCAGTCCATGGTCTCTCCTTCCAAGGCGGCCCTCGAGGTCGCCTGCCAGTCTTTCCCTCGCACGGGCCAGCCGCGACATCACCGTCCCTATCGGCAGATCGAGCACAGCCGCGATCTCCTTGTAGGTGAAATCTTCGATCTCCCGCAGAACCAGGATCTCACGTGCCTCCTGAGGCAGGGCGGCCAGCGCCGCAGCCACATGCCGGCGCCGGTCGACCGCGATTGCCGACGCCTCAGGGTCCGGGCCGTCGTCGGCCGTGTTCTCGACCACCTCCAGTGGCTGGTCGCCGGCCCGCTGCCGCTGGGCGTCGTGCCAGGTATTGCGCACGATCCGCAGCAGCCAAGGGCGCGCCTCCCCGCCCCGAAAGGAGTGGAAGTAACGCAGCGCGCGTAACATCGCCTCCTGCGCCACGTCCTGTGCCTGCACCGGATCCCGGGTCAGCCATCGTGCAAAGCCGTAGGCGGCGTCGAGGTGGGGCAGCATCACGGTCCGAAACCGCTCGACCGTGTCGCCCTCGGGTTCCAGCGCGTCCGACATGCCATCCATAGGACAGGAATACTTGCCGACCGTCGAATTTATTCCACCGCGCCGAGCGCGGAATAAAGCCGCCGGCGGCCGGGTATCGACTGCAGTCAACCATGCCGGAGGGCACCATGCTGCAAGCCGATCGCCGCGATTTCCTGAAGCTCGCCGGAATGGCGGGCGTGACATTCACTGCGGGGCTGTTCCCCAGCCGCCACGCCTCGGCGCAAGCCGGAGGCGATTTTCATTTCGTCCAGTTCTCGGACACCCATTGGGGCTACAAAGGCCCGGCCAATCCGGACGCCGAGCACACGCTGGAGAAAGCCATCGCCACGGTGAATGCGCTTCCCCAACAACCCGACTTCATCGTCTTCACCGGCGATCTCACCCATACGACCGAAGACCCGAAGGAACGGCGCGCCCGCATGAAGCACGTGCGCGAGATCATCGGCGGCCTGAAGGTCAGGGATATCCGCTTCATGCCGGGTGAGCATGACGCCGCGCTCGACAAGGGCGAAGCCTACAGGGAGTTCTTCGGCGATACGCACTACACCTTCGACCACAAGGGCGTGCACTTCATTGCGCTCGACAACGTCTCCGACCCGGGCGCCAAACTCGGCGACGAGCAACTCGCCTGGCTCGCGGCCGATCTCAAGCAGCACAAGTCCGACGACCGTATCGTCGTCATGACGCATCGACCGCTGTTCGATCTCCGGCCCTCCTGGGACTGGACAACCGCAGACGGCGCCAAGGCGATCGACCTCCTGATGCCCTACCAGAACGTCGTGGTGTTCTATGGCCACATCCATCAGGAGAACCACCACATGACGGGCCACATCGCCCATCATGCGGCAAAGTCTCTGGTCTTCCCGCAGGCGACCCCGGGCCCGAATGCGCCGCCGCGTCGTCCGCCGCCGCCGCCCTATGACGCGTCGCAGAAGAACCTGGGCACACGCGACATCGAAATGGGCAAGACCGTCACTTTCGTCGAACTACCCGTTGCCAAGGCGTAAGGCCATGAACCGCAGATCTTTCATCGCGCTGCTGATCGCCGGCAGCGCGACCAGGGGAGTCGCGCGCCTCGACGCCGCCACGACGAAAGAAGTCGAGGTCATGGCCGAGAAGTTCGACTTCACACCGGACACGGTGAAGGCGAAGGTCGGCCAGCCGCTCACCTTCGTGCTGACTTCGATCGACCGTATCCACGGCTTCAAGATGCCGGACTTCGGCATACGCACCGACATTGTGCCGGGCGAGGAAAGACGGGTGACGATCATGCCGACCAAGACCGGCAGCTTCGCCTTCTTCTGCGACGTCTTCTGCGGCGACGGTCACGAGGAGATGGGCGGCACTCTCATTGTCGAGGCCTGAGGCTCCACGCCGGCCGGCGCGAACATGGCGGACGTGAACGACGAGCCGGATGCTCGCCCGGAGTTCCTCACCCGGGACGCCCGCTTCAGGATCTGGCCCTCTCATGGAAAGGAAGAGATCATGAAATCGATTCACCTCCCGCTCCTCCTCGCCGGCCTCGGCGTTGCTCAGCCGCTGTGTCGACGCTGGCCGCCAACGGCGAACCGGCGCGCCCGCGCCGATCGTTCCACGACGCGCCCTCCGAGATCGGCGCGCTGGCGGAGCGGGCCATCGGATGCCGCCGCCTGGCCATGGTCGACGTCACCGACGAAGCAAGCGACGTGCAGGTCGAAGCTGCATTCAAGACCTTGCGATGCGATCGGCTCGACGCCGATGTGGCGAAGCTTCACCGCCGATATTCTGGCTCCGAGTCGACGCTGAAGGAGATCGAAGCCGCGTACAAGCTCAGCTACTGATCCAGCCACGCCGTGCGACAACTGTATTTCGTCACGCAGCAGCGCGGTCCTCAACCGCATCCGAGAATGTCCGGAATAGCTTTCCACACCAATGGGCGAACGCTACTTCACGAGGCCGCCCAGGACGCCGCGCACGAGGCCGCCCAGCAGTCCTCCTCCACCGCCACGGCCGCTGCCCAGCACTGCTCTCGTGACCTCACGTACCGCAACGTTGGTCACGGTGCGTGCCGCCGACTTGGCGATGGCCTCCCCGAGCGTATCGCTACGGCGGGCTGGCGCCCTCATCTGTGGGGGAGGCGCCGGTGGCTGGGCCTCGCGCAACCGCGGTTGCGCTCTTGGCCTCTCGTCTTCCGTCGGAGGTGCGCTGCCCCAGGGGCCGGCGGTCGGCGTCGGCATCGACGAGCTCGGCGGCGCATCGACGGTCGGCGGGACCGAGCCATATTGACCGCGGCGGCGCTGTCCGTCGGACGGTCCCGCGCCCTCCTCCTCATGCCGCACCTGGCCGCCAGTGGCCCGGCCAGTCAGCACCTCGTAGGCCGATTCGCGATCGATCGTGCGGTCGTATTTGCCCGCAAGCGGGCTTGCCTTGATGACCGCCGCGCGCTCGGCATCGCTGGCGGGGCCGATGCGGCCTTGTGGCGGAGCAATAAGGCAGCGCTCCACCGGCGTCGGCACGCCCTTGGTATCGAGGAACGAGACCAGCGCCTCGCCCACGCCCAGCTCCACGATGGCATCCGACGCAGAGAATTTCTTGTTGGGCCGAAAGGTGTCCGCAGCGGTCTTCACCGCCTTCTGGTCCTTTGGCGTGAACGCGCGCAGCGCATGCTGGACGCGGTTGCTGAGCTGGCCCAGCACCGCATCGGGAATGTCGAGCGGGCTCTGGGTCACGAAGTAGACGCCCACGCCCTTGGAGCGGATCAGCCGCACCACCTGCTCGATCTTGTCGAGCAATGCCTTGGGGGCATCGTCGAACAGAAGATGCGCCTCGTCGAAGAAGAATACGAACTTCGGCTTGTCGGGATCGCCGACCTCCGGCATCACCTGGAAAAGCTCCGACAGCAGCCACAGCAGGAAGGTGCTGTAAAGTCGCGGGCTCTGCATCAGCTTGTCGGCCGCCAGCACGTTGATGTAGCCCGCGCCCGAGGCATTGCGCGTGATCATGTCCTTGAGATCAAGCGCCGGCTCGCCGAAAAAGCGTTCGCCGCCCTGCTGCTGCAAGGTGAGCAGCGCGCGCTGGATGGTGCCGATGGTCTGCTTGCTCACATTGCCGTATTTGGTGGTGAGCGAGCCGGCATTCTCGGCCGTCCATTGCAGCACCGCCTGCAGGTCCTTGAAATCGAGCAGCAGCAGGCCCTGTTCGTCGGCGACCTTGAAGACGATGTTGAGCACGCCTTCCTGCGTATCGTTGAGCTGCAGCAGGCGCGCCATCAGCACGGGGCCGATCTCGCTCACCGTCGTGCGCACCGGGTGACCCTTGTCGCCGAACAAATCCCAGTAGATCGTCGGAAAACCGCGCCCCGTATAGCCCTCGATCTTCAGGAGCTTCGCCCGCTCGACGGCCTTGGGGTTGTCTCCACCGGGCTGACTGATGCCCGAGAGATCGCCCTTCACGTCGGCCATGAAGACAGGCACGCCGAAAGCGGAGAAACCTTCGGCCAGGGTTTGCAGGGTCACGGTCTTGCCGGTCCCCGTGGCTCCGGCAATGAGGCCGTGGCGGTTGCCGTACTTCAGGAGGAGATATTGATCCGCGTCGCTGGCGCCTACGAAGATCTCCGCATCGTCACTCATGGCTGTCCTCCAGTGTCCGCCCGACTTTAGCCAAACCGTCCCGCCCAGTGTAGGGTCGCGATATGGCTCCTCCCCGCCTTGCTCTCGCCGTGATCGGCGACGAAATCGGCCCCACCCTTGCGGAAATGATTTCCTTCTGCTCCGAGCATGGCGTGAGCCGCCTCGACATGCGCACAGTCGATGGTCGCAACCTGCTTGCCATGACCCTCGGGGAGGTCACGCCGATCGCCGCCACGCTCAAATCGGCCGGCCTCGAGGTGCCGACCCTCGTCTCGCCACTGCTGAAATGGCCGGCGCCGGGCCAGGCACCCGCCGGCGGCCCGGTCGATTTCGCGTTCGACCCCGCTCAGTGTCCGCAGAAAGACGTGCTGGCGCATGCCTTCGATATTGCTGCCGTGCTGGGCGCCTCCCGCATCAGGGTCTTCAGCCATTTGCGCTATCCGGGCTTTGCGCCGGGTGACCTCCATCGCACGATCGACCGGCTGCAGGCCCTCTCCGCCGAACGCAACATCCTCGTCGAGATCGAGAACGAACCTGTCTGCAATCTGGGCTCGATCGCCGAGCTGGCGTGGTTCTTCGAAGCCCTGCCCGGCGCTATGAGCCGGCCGCGCCCGTTGGTCGATATCGGTAACAGCTATGCGATGGGCGCACGACCCGACGCGACCGACATCGCCTATCTCGCCCCGATGGTCGACCTGATCCACCTCAAGGACCGAGACCTTGCCACCGGACGGACCGTTCCCCTGGGCGACGGCGACATTCCCTGGGCCGACGAACTCGAACGCTTGCTATCCCATATCGAGGCTCCCGAGATCGTTGCCAGCATCGAAACCCATTGTCCCCATGACGGCCGCAACGCCACCGCGCAGTCGGTGAAGACCTTGCGCCGCCTCGCCGGCGACATCGGCGCCGAGATCGTCTGACACCACGCGCGTAGGGTCTTCGACATGAAAGATGCGCCGAAACATCGGATCCCCAAAGCCCTGGCCGACGCGTTTGTGGCCAGCCAGAAGCAAGGCACTCTGGCCGCCTATGCCGAAGGGGGATTTCCGCGGCTGTCGCTTTTGCCGTTCGTGATGGACGGCGATGTCATCGAGATGCACTGCGTGCAACTGGACCCGACGTTCGAGGCGCTCTGCCGCAATCCGCGCGTCACGTTCATGGTGTCCGACTATCTCGGGACCTATCCCAGCGAATGGGTCGATCCCAATGACGGCGGCCGTGGCTCGACGATATTCCGGGCAGTGAGCTTCGACTGCCTTGCCACCTGTGACACATCTCCCGTTGGCGTGGCCGCCGGTCTCACCCGGCTTCTGAGCGTGTACGAACCCGACGCGCCTCATGGCACCATCACTGACGGCGAGGTCTACGGTGCGCGGCTGCGCCAGTTGGCGCTGGTGCGGCTCCAGGTCGTCGCGACACAGGCCAAGTTCAAGATCGGCCCGCCCGGCGCCGACGAGAAGAGCCGACGGGCAAACGTCGCGGCCCAGCTCAGGAAGCGCGGCCAGCCGGGAGATGTCGAAGCGGCGCGCTGGATAGATCACTACAACGAGCTTCGCCGCGAGGACGGCGGCTGGTCGGTATAGAACGATGCGCCGCTTTTCCTTCGTCACTGTGGACGTCTTCACCGACCGCCGATTCGGCGGCAATCCGCTGGCCGTATTCCCCGACGCGCAAGGCCTCGACGACGCCGAGATGCAGGCGCTGGCGGCCGAATTCAATCTCAGCGAGACGACATTCGTGTTGCCGGCGACCGATCCGAAGAACACGGCGCGCGTGCGCATCTTCAACCGCTCGGCCGAGATGCCGTTCGCCGGTCATCCCAATGTCGGAACGGGCTGGGTGCTGGCGTGGCTTGGCCGCGCCACGCACGGCCTGCTGCGCTTCGAGGAGATCGCGGGCCTCGTCGAGGTCCGCGTCGAGACGGGTCACGTGACGATCGCGGCCCCGCAGCCCTTGTCGCTGGGGCCGGAAATGGCGGTCGACCTCCTGGCGGGATGCGTCGGCCTCGATGAGAAAGACATCGTCGTAGCGGCGCATCGGCCGATGCTCGCCTCGGTCGGCAACTCCTTCGTGGTCGCCGAGGTGGCGCAGACCGCCCTCGCGAAAGCTGCGCCCGATGTCGCGAAGTTCCGCGCCGCCGCACGGGTCTATCCGGCCGCGACCGCCAAGCGGCTGCCGGTCTATCTCTATGCACGCGACGGCGACGGCTTGCGCGCTCGCATGTTCTCGCCGCTCTCCGGCACGATGGAAGATGCGGCGACCGGCAGTGCGGCGACCCCATTGGCGGCGCTTCTGCTCTCACTGACCTCGGACAAGGACCAGAGGTATGACATCGTCCAGGGCGTCGAGATGGGCCGGCCGAGCCGGCTGCTGGCCAGGGCCTGGCGCGCCGGCGACGGCATCCGGGCCAGCGTCGGCGGAAGCTGCGTTCCCGTTCTGAAGGGCGAGGTCACACTCTAGCGCTCCAACGCCGAGCAACCGGGCCAGGCGGCGGATCGTTGCCTTGGGAACGGCGCCCAGAGAATTCAGGAGGTCCCATGCAGGTTCGCGAGGCCATGAGCAGCCCGGTACAGATCACCCTGCCCAGCCACACCATCCAGCAGGCGGCGCAATTCATGCTCGAATGCGATTCCGGCGTGTTGCCCGTCGGCGACAAGGATCGCCTGATCGGCATGATCACCGACCGTGACATCGCCCTGCGTGCAGTCGCGAACGGCAAAGGCCCGCAGACTCCCGTTCGCGATGTCATGAGCAATGAGGTCATGTACTGCTTCGAAGACGAGGACATCGAGCATGTCGCACGCAACATGGGCGAGTTGCAGGTGCGCCGGCTGCCCGTCGTCAGCCGCGACAAGGAGCTGGTCGGCATCCTGTCGCTGGGCGATGTCGCAACGCTGCATGGCAGCGGCACGGCCGGCGGCGCTCTGAACGATATCAGCCAGCCCGGCGGCCAGCACACCCAGGCGTGAGGTCGAGACCGTGGCGCCGGCCAGATTCAACGACAACAAATATAAAAGGCCACCCGCGGCGGCCTTTGGGATCATTTCTGAAGGTTGGCGGCAAAGAACCTGGCAGCCTCTGCTTTCGCTTCCTGATCCGCCTTGGCGTCGTATCTGAGCGGCAAGTTGAACTTCTTGCCGAGTTCGGTGGCTTCTGGATTTGTGAACGCGTGCACCGCACCGGGATACTCGACGATCCGATAGTTGACCTTCGCCGCATCGAAATCCTTCTTTAGCGCATCGTACTGCTCGCGCTTCACGAAGGGATCGTCCGCTCCGTTCAGGATGAGGATCTTCGCCTTGACGGTTCCCGCCGCCGGCGCCGGGGTATTGAGACCAAGCGATGCGTGAAAGCCTGCAACAGCGGCGAGGTCGGCGCCGGCGCGCGCCATGTTGAGTACGACTGCACCGCCGAAGCAATAGCCGACAGCGCCGATCCGCCGAGGATCGACCGAAACCTGCTTGGCGAGTTGGCTGCGCGCGGCATTGAAGCGCGACTCCATCACATTCGGGTTCTTCATCACCGAACCAGAGAGCGCTCCGGCATCCTTCGGATTGTCGGCGGTCCTGCCGTCGCCGTACATGTCGGCAATGAAGATCGTGTAGCCTTGCTGCGCGAACTTCCGAGCCTCGGTGTGGATGTGCTTGGTGATGCCCCACCATTCATGCACCATGACGATCCCGGGCCGCTTGGCTTGGCTGGCGTCGTCATACACGACGAAACCCTTCATGGTGGTCTCGCCGTCCGTATAGGTGACAGGCTCTTCCTTGATTGCAGCGTTTGCGTTCGCGATCATTGCGATGGCGAAAAGCGCTCCCACCATAATCGTTCGCATGCTGACCTCCAACCGAGTTGGGGCAGTTACACTGGCATGACCGTAGTTCCGGTACCAGACCGCGGATCGGCGACGGCGGCAATCGGATCGCGGGACTCTTCACTCATATCCGAGATCCGGAGCGCCGCTTGACCAAGGTCGCCGCTCGTGAGCGAAAACAAGCCCGCGGCAACTATTTCGCATTCATCCCGCTTGCTTCATACGCATAGGGCCGCATCCCGACGGGCTAACCCCGCAAGGCCTTGATGTTCGCGGCGTATGCGGCGGGACCGCCGTCGAACACAGCGGTGCCGGCGACGAGAACGTCCGCGCCGGCCTGGCGGCACTGCTTCGCCGTCGCGGGGTTGACGCCGCCATCGACCTCGAGATCGATCGGCTTGCCGAGCGCATCGATCGCCCGACGCAGGCTCGCAATCTTGGCAAGCTGGCTCTCGATGAAGGCCTGCCCGCCAAAGCCGGGGTTGACGCTCATCACCAGAACCAGATCGAGATCGCCCAGCACCGGCTCGACGGCGGCAAGCGGCGTTGCCGGATTGAGCACGAGGCCGGCTTTCTTGCCCAGGCTCTTGATGAGCTGGATCGTGCGATGGACGTGCGGTCCTGCCTCGGGATGGAAGGAGATCACTTCGGCGCCGGCGTCGGCATAGGCCGGGACCAGTGGATCCACGGGCGTGATCATGAGATGGACGTCGAATGGCAGTGCGCTGTGCTTGCGCAATGCCTTCACCACCATCGGCCCAACGGTGAGGTTGGGCACGAAGTGGCCGTCCATCACATCGACATGGATCCAGTCGGCGCCAGCCCTGGTCACCGCCTCGACTTCGCTGCCGAGTGCGGCGAAGTCCGCCGACAGGATCGAAGGCGCGATGCGGACGGGCTGCTGCGGCATGACCGACCTCAGGTCCCCGGACGCGTCGGCGCGCTCCAGCCTTTGCGCCGAAAAGGATTGGTCGGGAAGGTTCCAAGCATCTTCAGCTCCTCGGAAAAGAAACCCAGTTCCTCGAGCGCGAGCTTGAGCCCGCGCTGCTCGGGATGGCCCTCGACCTCGGCGTAGAACTGCGCCTGCTCGAAATTCGGTCCGGAAAGGTAGCTCTCCAGCTTCACGATGTTGACGCCGTTGGTGGCGAAGCCGCCCAGCGCCTTGTAAAGCGCGGCGGGAACGCTCTTCACGCGAAACAGGAAGGCGGTCATGCAAGGCACGGTCCGCCAATCCGGCCGCGCCTCCTCGCGACTGAAGACCAGCATGCGCGTGGTGTTGTGGTCGGCATCCTCGATGTTGCGCGCCAGGACCTTGAGCCCGTAGATGCGCGCCGCCAGCGACGAGGCGATGGCGGCAACTTCCTTGTCGCCGACCTCGGCGATCTCACGCGCCGCGCCCGCCGTGTCGGCATGGACCAGGGGCTGGAGACGATGCTTCCTCAGGAAGTTGCGGCATTGCGACAGTGCCTGAACATGGCTCTTCACCGTCTTGATGGATTTGAGCGTCACGCCTGGCACCGCCACCAGGCAATGTTCGACGCGCTGAAAATGCTCGGCAACGATCTTGAGCTTTGTATGCGGCAGGAGGCTGTGCAGGTCGGCGACCCGGCCCGCGATCGAATTCTCGACCGGGATCATCGCCAGTTCCGCCCTTCCGGCCTGGACCGTCGCCATGGCCGCCTCGAAGGTCGGGCAGGGCAATGTCGTCATGTAGGGAAAGGCTGCCCGGCAGGCCATATCCGAATTGGCGCCGGCCTCCCCCTGGAATGCGACCGTGTTGCCGGCCCGGCTTCTGCCTGCCTTCGCTTTGGCCATCCGAGATTTCTCCCCCGTCTTCGTTCGTCGATCCTGCGCCGAGCCTGGCCCGGGAAGCTGTTTCGCCCCCCGGATCGGCCAGCGCCTACCTTACGGCCAACGGCGAAAAACCGTGCTAAATCCGGCACTTGCGACGTTCCGCCGCGCGAGCGCCCCGAGCCGATCGGATACTACTGGCGGCGCTCGGAGCGTGCTACAGCAACCTCCGGAGAATTTGCGCGGGCGAGATCGAGAATGGTCAATTTCAACACGGCGGCCGGTTGCTTCCTGGCTTCGGCGCTTTTCGCGATGGTGGTCGGCAAGGTGTCGAACGCGCTGGTGGATCCGCACCATCTCGAGAAGCCAGCCATCGCCGTCAGCGACGCGGAGCCTGAGGCTGCCGGGCCGGCGAAGCCTGCCGAGCTGCCGCCAATCGCCCCCATGCTCGCCAAAGCCAACGTCGACCACGGCAAGCAGCTCTATCAGAAGCTGTGCACCACCTGTCACACCGATGAAAAGGGCGGCCCCAACAAGATCGGTCCCAATCTTTGGGGCGTCGTCGGCCGGAAGAAGGGGAGCCATCCGGGCTTCAGCTATTCCTCGGGTGTCGAAGCCAAGGGTGGTGAGTGGACCTATGAGGACCTCAATCACTGGCTCCTCAAGCCCAGTGCCTTCATCAAGGGCACCAAGATGGCGTTCGCCGGCCTGCCGAAGGAACAGGAGCGCGCCGACCTCATCGGCTACCTGCGGACGATGAACGACAATCCGCCGCCGCTGCCCGACGCTACAGAGGCGCCAGCGGCTGCGCCAGAGAACAAGCCCCAGGGCCAACCCGAGAAGAAGTAGGAGGCCGGGTGCCGGTGACCGGGTCGGTTCCTGCCGAGCTGGTCGCTCTGGCCCATCGTCTCGCCGACGCTGCGCGCCCGATCGTGGCACGCCATTTCCGCACGCCTGTCGCCATCGACGACAAGAGCGACAGCACCCCGGTCACGATCGCCGACCGCGATGCCGAAGCAGCGATGCGCGCGGTGCTCGCCCGGGCGGTTCCCGATCACGGCGTGTTCGGCGAGGAGCACGGCGCCGAGCGCACCGATGCCGAATATGTCTGGGTGCTCGATCCCATCGACGGCACCAAAGCCTTCATCACCGGCCTGCCGATCTTCGGCACGCTGATTGCCCTCCTGCATCGTGGCAAGCCGGTGCTGGGCGTGATTGACCAGCCGATCCTGGGCGAGCGCTGGCTGGGCGTGGCCGGCCAGCCTTCGACCTTCAACGGCAAGCCGATCCAGGTGCGCGCCTGCGCTACGCTCGACCGCGCCTACATGTATTCGACGGCGCCGATCATGTTCTCCGGCGAGATCGAGAAACGCCATGCCCAGCTTGCCAAACAGGTGAAGCTCTTCCGCTGGGGCGGCGATTGCTATGCCTATGGCCTGCTCGCGTCAGGCCATGTCGACCTCGTGGTCGAGAATTCTCTCAAGCTCTACGACTTCGCGGCGCTCGTGCCCGTGATCCAGGGTGCGGGCGGACTGATCACCGACTGGCGCGGCCGGGCGCTCGACATGGCGTCCGACGGCTCTGTGCTCGCCGCCGGCGACGCCGTCGTCCACCGCGCGGCATCTCGGATTCTCCTGTCAGCCTAGGGCGACTGCTCCAGCCAGTTCAGGCGGTCGATATCGAACCAGACCGAGTCGATATCGCGATAGACGACATTCATGCGATAGGCCAAGCCGAGCCGCTTCATCACCTCCTGAGAGGCACGATTGCCGGGCCTGGTCACGGCGAAGATCAGGGCAATCCCCAGCGTCCGGAAGCCGAAATCGAGAGCGGCACGACCGGCCTCGGTGGCGAAACCATGGCCCCACGCGTCAGGATGTAAGGACCAGAGCACTTCGGTCTCGCCGAATTCCGGCACGAAATTGAGACCGGCATGGCCGATCAACCGTCCGTCATGGACGATTGCCCACGGACCATAGCCGCGATCCCGCCATGACTGCGCATAGCGCTCAATGGCGGCGCGCGCGGCTTCCAGAGGCGCTCCCTGCGCCGGCGACAGCCATTTGGCCACCTCCGGATGGTAACGCATGGCCGCGTAGGCCCTGGTGTCACCCGGGTGCAGGGGGCGCAGCGTGAGTCGTTCAGTCTTCAGCACGGTCATCTTTACACAACTTTACACAAGCGAGATGGGCGCGAAACCGGTCGGCTCCATATCCGGATCGCGGGGAAATGCACCCGATCGAGATGGAGATGACCATGACGAATCTCAGCATGAAGACGATGATGGCGGCCCTTTTGGCAGGCAGCCTCGCGATGACGGCGGGCGGCTTCGCTTATGCCAAGCCGAACGGCGGGTCCTTCGATCCGGCCCGGTTCCAGCAGCGTATCGAGAAGCGCGTCGACCGGGCGCTGAATGGCACCGACGCCACGGCCGACCAGAAGAAGCAGATCGCCGACATCCTGTCGTCGAGCTTCAAGGACGCGAAACCGCTGCGCGACCAGCGCCTCGAGAACCGCAAGGCGATGCAGGAGGCGTTGCAGGCGCCGACTCTCGACCTGGACAAGATCGAGGCGATCCGTGCCGAGCAGATGAAGATCGCCGACGAAAGCTCCAAACGCTTCACCAAGGCCCTGACCGATGCCGGCAACGTGCTGACACCGCAACAGCGCCAGGCTTTCTTCAAGAACTGGAACAACCACGATCACGAGCGTCACCACGGCAAGCGTGGATGACATCGGGGGCAGCGCAGCCTGATACTGGACGTATGGCCGAGCGCATCCTGATGATCGACGACGATGACCGCCTCGCCGGGATGGTGTCCGACTATCTCGGCGGGGCGGGCTTTCGTCTGACGCTCGCTGGGACCGCCCGCGAAGGCGAAGGCTGGCTTAAGCGCGAGAGCTTCGATGCGATCATCCTCGACCTGATGCTGCCCGACGCCGACGGACTCGACCTCTGCCGTCGACTCCGTGCCACGAGCGACGTGCCGATCTTGATGCTGACGGCACGCGGCGAGCCGATGGACCGTGTCGTCGGCCTCGAGATCGGGGCCGACGACTATCTCGCCAAGCCCTTCGAGCCGCGCGAGCTGCAGGCGCGGCTGCGCGCCATCCTGCGCCGCAAGGGCAGCGCGACACCCGCCGACATCCTGCGCTTCGGCCGGCTCGAGATCGACCGTGGCGCGCGCGTGGCCCGGCTGGACGGCGAGGAGCGCACCCTCACCTCCTATCAGTTCGCACTCCTGCTGGCGCTCGCCGAGCGCGCCGGCCGCGTGCTCACGCGCGATGCCCTGATGGACCTGATGAAAGGCGAGAAGCTCGAAGCTTTCGATCGCTCCGTCGATGTCCATATCTCGCGCATCCGTGCCGCCATCGAGGACGACCCCAAGAAGCCGCGGCGCATCCTGACCCTGCGCGGCGCGGGCTACGTCTTCGCCCGCGACCAGGATCGGTGAGGCCATGAGAGGATCCATCGTCTTGCCTTCCCATGTCGTGGAGAGGCACCCGCGCGGCCGGCAGGGGGGTCAAGGGTCGCGGGACGAGTATATTGTCCATACTCCCTCGGGCCCTTCGGGCCACCTCCCGCCGCTCCGCGCGGGGAGGATCGACTGACATGCAGCGGCTCTACATCAAATTCTATCTCACCGTCGTGGCGGCGCTCATCGTGTTCGTGAGTGCCGCGGTGCTGCTTTGGCGCCTGGCGGAGGAAGACGCGCGCACGCCGCAATATCTCGATATCGCTGCCGAGCTGACCGGCGCGCTCTTGCCCGATGCCGATGCGCCGCCGTCCGACGATCAGAAGGCGCTCGACGCGCTGCACCGCAAGCTGCGGTTCGATCTTGCCCTCTATCGGCCGGATGGAGTGATCATTGCCACGGCAGGTCGGCCGCCGCCGCGCTTCGACGTGCGCAAGGCCCGTCCCGGCTGGCGGCGCGGCCGCGAGGGGCCGAGCTTCACGTTGCAGCTTCCCGACGGACGATGGCTGGTTGCGCGCCAGGTCCGCGAACGCCCCAACCCGACCCTCTGGATCGCGGCCTTCCTGGCGCTGGTTGCGGTCGCTGTCGCGGTCGGCGCCTATCCCGTCGTCCGCGGCCTCGGCCGGCGCATCGAGCGGCTGAAGGCCGGGGTCGAGAAGCTCGGGACCGGCGATCTTGGCGCGCGCGTGAAGGTCGAGGGCCGTGACGAGATCGCGGCCCTCGCAGAGAGCTTCAACCGCTCGGCCGAACGTATCGAGGGGCTGGTCGCGGCACACCGGCTGCTGCTCGCCAACTGCAGCCACGAGCTGCGCACGCCGCTGGCGCGGATCGGCGTTGCCGCCTCACTGCTGGGCGAGCAGGCCGATCCCAGGACGCGCGCGTCCCTCAAGCGTGATATCGCCGAGCTCGACGGGCTGATCGACCAGATCCTGCTCACCAGCCGTCTCGAAGCCGTGTCCAGCCTCGACAAACGCGAGCCAGTCGACCTCCTGGCGCTCGCCGCCGAGGAAGCGGCCCACTACGACATCGAGGCAGAAGGTACGCCGGTCACCGTGGAGGGCGATCGCCTGCTGCTGCGCCGGCTCGTGCGCAATCTTTTGGAGAATGCCCGGCGCTATGCCGGCGACGGCCCGATCGACGTCACCGTCGCTCCGGCGGCGGGACGTGCCGTGCTCGAGGTGCGAGACCATGGGCCCGGCGTGCCGCCCAACGAGCGTGAGCGCATCTTCGAGCCGTTCTATCGTCTGGCCGCGACGCGCGAGAGCGGCCGAGGCAGCGGACTCGGCCTCGCCCTCGTGCGCGAAATCGCGCGCCGCCATGGCGGCGAGGCGGTTTGCTTGGCGGCAGACGGCAGCGGCAGCCGCTTTCGCGTCGACCTGCCTGCGGCGTAACCTCGCTCCATGGCAATGGAACACGAAGGCGGATGCGTCTGCGGCGCGGCACGTTTCAAGGTAACCGGCGAGCCTTCCCGCGTGACGATCTGTCATTGCACCTGGTGCCAGCGTCGCACCGGCACAGCCTTCGGCACGGAAGTCGTTTTCGAGGATCGCCAAGTGGTGCTAACCGGCGGCGAGATCGGGCGCTACCGCCACGTCTCCGACGAGTCCGACCGCTGGCTCGACGTCGAGTTCTGCCGGCGTTGCGGTTCCAATCTCGGCTTTACCCTCGAAGCGGCCCCGGGCATCCGCACCCTGCCTGCCGGCGCCTTCGACGACCCTACGTGGATACGGGCCGATCGCTACAAAATGCGCCACGTCTATCTCCGCTCAAGGCGCACCTGGTCGGATCTTTCGCCGCTGGTCGAACAATACGAACAGCACTTCAGACAGTAACGGGAGCAGATCATGGATTTCGACATTCCCGCTGACATCGCGGCGTATCTGCGCGAGCTTGACGCCTTCATCGAGCGCGAGATCCGGCCGCTCGAGCGCGAGAACGACAATATCCGCTTCTTCGATCACCGCCGCGAGCATGCCCGCACCGACTGGGACAATGACGGCCAGCCGCGACCGGAATGGGAGGAACTCCTGGCCGAGATGCGCCGTCGTGCCGACAAGGCGGGTCACCTGCGCTTCGGCCTGCCCGAGGAGCTGGGGGGCAAGGACGGCTCCAATCTCGCCATGGCGATCATCCGCGAGCATCTGGCGCACAAGGGTCTTGGCCTGCACAATGATTTGCAGAACGAGAGCTCGATCGTCGGCAACTTCCCGGTGGCGTTGCTGCTGCATCGCTTCGGCACGAAGGAACAGAAAGAGCGCTACCTCGAAGGCATGTTCGCCGGTCGCGAACGCATCGCTTTCGGCCTCACCGAACCCAACCATGGCTCGGATGCGACCTTCATGGAGACGACGGCGATCAAGCAGGGCGGCGATTGGATCATCAACGGCATGAAACGGTTCAACACCGGCATGCACACCGCAACCGTCGATCTCGTCTTCGCCCGTACCTCGGGGAAGGAGGGCGAGGCGCGCGGCATCTCGGCCTTCCTGGTGCCGGTCACGTCGCCGGGCTTCAAGGTCGAGCATATGTGGTGGACCTTCAACATGCCGTCGGACCACGCCGAAGTCTCGCTCACCAATGTGAAAGTGCCGGCCTCGACCATGCTTGGCGACGAAGGCCGTGGCCTCGACGTGGCGCAGACCTTCGTCCATGAAAATCGCATCCGCCAGGCCGCCTCGAGCCTCGGCGCCGCGCAGTATTGCATCGACATGTCGGTGGCCTACGCCAAGAACCGCAAGGTGTTCGGCAAGCCGCTGGCGGCGAACCAGGCGATCCAGTTCCCGCTCGCCGAGCTGCATACCGAGGCTGAAATGACGCGCGGCCTAGTGCGCAAAACGGCCTGGCATCTCGACCGCCAGCACCATATGCAGGTGAGCGAATGGGTGGCGATGTCCAACTACCGCGCCAACCGGCTCGTCTGCGACGCGGCCGACCGCGCGATCCAGGTCCATGGCGGCATCGGCTACTCGCGCCACACGCCGTTCGAGCACATCTACCGCCATCATCGCCGCTATCGCATCACCGAAGGCTCGGAGGAGATCCAGATCCGCCGCGTCGCCGGCGCCCTGTTCGGCTTCTGGGGCGCGCAGAAAGCCTCGACGGCGCAATGACCAATCTTCACCTCCCCATGCCGTGGGGAGGCGGCCGCAGGCCGGAGGGGTCGGAACCGACCGATGGCGACCACACGTAACCCCTCCACCCAGGCGCGTGTCACCACGCGCGACTCGGGGCACCCCCGCTCAATCGACGAGGGGAGGAAGAGGAAATTTACTGGCGATGTCATCATGCTCGTGACCGCCCTCCTGATGGGCTCGAGCTACCCCTTCGCCAAGGACGTTCTGACAACCATGAGCCCGCTGCTCTACAGCGGCTCGCGCTACATCATCGCCGGGCTGTTTTTGCTGGCGGTGATGGCGGTGAGACGCCAGCCGATGGGGCTGCCTCAACGCGACTGGCTGCCGATCCTTCTGCTGTCGGTCCTGGGCGTCGGCATGTTCCAGGCCTGCTGGGGTCTCGCCATGGTGCGCAGCGCGCCGAGCCTGGGCTCGATCGTCATGACCACGACCACCGCCTTCTCTGCGATCCTGGCGCGGCTCGCCGGCCGCCGATTGTCCGCGCTCGGATGGGCCGGCATCGCGATCGCCTTCGCCGGCGTCGTGCTTGTCGTGAACAACAGCCTGACGAGCGTGACGCTCGCGGCGACGAACCTGGATGGCGCCTTGCTCTGGATGGCAGCCGCCTTCGCCTGGGCGCTCTATGTCGACCGCTGTGCGCCCTACAGCCTGCGACTCGGCACACTGCGGGTGATGGCCTGGACCACTTTCCTGGGAGCTGCCGTGCTGATGCCGATCTCGCTCCTCTTCGACTCGCTCGGGGAGTTCGGCGAGCTGAGCGCTCGCCAATGGAGCTACTGGCTCTACACCGGCATCTTCCCGGTGGGGGTGGCCTTCCTCGGCCTGACGGCGGGGCTGGAGCGGCTCGGGGTGAGCCGGGTCATGGTCTACATGTATCTGATCCCGGTTGCCGGGGTGGGCCTGTCGGCCGCTTTTTTCAACGATCCGCTGACGCCGGCCCGCGTCCTGGGCGGCCTGATCGTGCTTTTGGGCGTCGTTCTGACGCGGCTGGCGCTCGACCGCGCCGCCCGCGTTCCTGTATGAACGTGGCCACCATCGAGAGGACGTCCAATGGCCCGTCAGGGCGCAAAGCGGGCTGTCGCCAAAGCCCCTCCCAAGCCGGTCGCGCCGGCCGCTCTTGCCACGCCGGGAACCGGCGGGCGGCGGGCCGCCGTCACGCGCCAGACCAAGGAAACGCGCATCTCCGCCGCCATCAACCTCGATGGCACCGGCAAGTACGACATCAAGACAGGCATCGGCTTCCTCGACCATATGCTGGAGCAACTCTCGCGGCACAGCCTGATCGACATCACCTTGCGCGCTGAAGGCGACCTGCACATCGACTACCACCACACGACCGAGGATTCCGGCATCGTGCTCGGCGAGTGCCTGTCCGAGGCGCTGGGCAACCGCGCCGGCATCCGCCGCTATGGCAGCGCGGTGATCCCGATGGACGAGACACTGACCGAGGTTGCGCTCGACGCCAGTAACCGGCCGTATCTGATCTGGAAGGTGAATTTCTCCAAGCCCAAGCTCGGCACCATGGATACCGAGCTGTTCAAGGAATGGTTCCAGGCCTTCGCCCAGCTCGGCGGGCTCACGCTGCATGTCTGGAACCACTACGGCGAGAACAACCATCACATCGTCGAGAGCTGCTTCAAGGGGCTGGCGCGGGCGCTGCGCGTCGCGGTCGAGACCGATCCCCGGCAGCAGACGGCGGTACCCAGCACCAAGGGCGTCCTCTAGGCAGCGTCGCCATGACCGTCGCCATCGTCGATTACGGCTCGGGCAATCTTCGCTCCGCCGCCAAGGCCTTCGAACGCGCCGCACGCGAATCGGGCGCCGACGACCGTGTGCTGGTGACGTCAAGCCCGCGCGAGGTGGCCGAGGCCGACCGGATCGTGCTGCCGGGCGTCGGCGCCTTCGCCGATTGCCGCACCGGACTCTATGGCGTGCCCGACATGGTCGACACGCTCAAGCGCGAGGTGATCGAGCGCGGCAAGCCCTTCCTCGGCATTTGCGTCGGCATGCAGTTGATGGCCACGCGCGGTGTCGAATATGGCGTGCATCCCGGTCTCGACTGGATCGCTGGCGACGTGGTGCGGATCGAGCCCGGCGCCGCCCACCTCAAGATCCCGCACATGGGCTGGAATGAGCTGCTTGACCTCAAGCCCCATCCGCTGCTGGAAGGGCTGAGCGCGCACGACCATGCCTATTTCGTGCATTCCTTCCAACTCAAGGCGGGCACGTCCGACACCTTGCTCGCCGTCACCGACTATGGCGGACCGATCACCGCCGTCGTCGGGCGGGACAACCTCGTCGGCACCCAGTTCCACCCGGAGAAGAGCCAGGCGACCGGCTTGCGGCTGATCGCCAACTTCCTGCGCTGGAAACCCTGACCGGGTGAAACTTGGTCCTTCGCGGGACGCCACCGGCGGCAATCACGATCGCCCGGCGTTGAGCGGATGTTACTTGCCCGCCAGGATCCATGCCTTGATCTTGTCGATCGTCTCCTTCTCGACGCCATTGTAGCCGTGATAGGCCCATGGCCCGCAGTCGTCGCCCACGCTCTTGCCACCGTCGACCAGGATGAGGTCGGTGCCGTAGCTGTTGTGTGACGCAATGGCCCCGGCAGGACGCGTCACCCGACATGCGTCGAGTTTGTGCGCCACCAGGAGGTGCCGGCTGCGCAACTTGCGCGGATCGAGGCCCGAGATGCCGGTCATCGAGGAGGTATGGACGAAACCCGCCACCTGTCCGTCGAGCGGCGCAGCGAGCGCCTGCGTCGCCTCGGTGCTGCGCGATGTGCCGACCACGTAGACCGACAGCGGTCCGAACCGACGTTCGAGATCCTGCTTGATGGCGAGGATGTGCGTCGGCGTGGAGGTCGCCGCCGTCGACGCCGCAACGAACTGCGGATCGGCAAAGAGCTGCCGCGAGCGGATCAGGAAATTGGCGGTGAGCTTGGTGGTCAGCACGCCATCGGGCTGGTGGATCGGCAATTCGCCCCTGCCGCCCGGCATCAGGATCACGGCATAGTGCGGCGCCGAGCCGACGCTCGTCAGGACATACCGGACGGTATCGCCGTTCGCCAACGTGACTGTTGTCACGATCTCTGCGGCGGCCCGGACGCTGGAAACCTGAAAGAAGAGCAGAAGGACTGAAGCCCAAAGACACTTGTTCATACGGCCTCCCACGAGCGAGCGAATGTACCGCGCCTGCACGTCGGGGCCCATCCTGCGGCCGAGTCATCGTCTGTGCCAGCCGATCCCCTTCAGGGCGGGTGTGCCATGCGCCGACATTGGTCGCCGGCCAGTCGCCAGCCCCTAGCCTTTTGCCGCCGCGGGTCGTTCCAGGCGAATTCGATGTCAGCGCGTGCGGTCGTCGATGTCGCGCGCGAGGACCTCGCGCTTGCCGACATGGTTGGCGGCGCTCACCACGCCCTCGCGCTCCATGCGCTCGACGATGCGGGCGGCGCGGTTGTAGCCGATCTGCAGGTAGCGCTGGACGAAGCTGGTGCTGCACTTGCGCTCGCGTGCGACCAGCGCGATCGCCTGGTCGTAGAGCTGGTCGCTTTCGCCATCCTCGCTCTCGCCCGGGAAGCCCGTCCCGCCTTCTTCGCCCTCGGGATCGTCGGTGACCGACTCGATATAGGCCGGCGCACCCTGGGCGCGCAGGTGGCGCACCACCTCCTCGACCTCGCTGTCGCTCACGAACGGCCCGTGCACGCGTGCGATCTTGCCGCCGCCGGCCATGTAGAGCATGTCGCCCTGGCCCAGGAGCTGCTCGCCGCCCTGCTCGCCCAGGATGGTGCGGCTGTCGATCTTGGACGTGACCTGGAACGAGATGCGGGTCGGGAAGTTGGCCTTGATGGTGCCGGTGATGACGTCGACCGACGGCCGCTGCGTCGCCATCACGACATGGATGCCGGCGGCGCGCGCCATCTGCGCCAGGCGCTGGACGGCCGCCTCGATCTCCTTGCCCGCGACCAGCATCAGGTCGGCCATCTCGTCGATGATGACCACGATGAAGGGCAGCGGTGTCGTGTCGATCTCCTCATCCTCGAAGATCGGCTTGCGGGTCTCGGGATCGATGCCGGTCTGCACCTTGCGCGTGAGCGCCTGGCCTTTGCGCCGCGCTTCGGTCAGCCGCTCGTTGTAGCCCGCGATGTTGCGCACGCCGAGCGAGCTCATGGCGCGATAGCGGTCCTCCATCTCGCGCACCACCCACTTCAGCGCCACGATCGCCTTGCGCGGCTCGGTAACGACGGGCGTCAGGAGGTGCGGGATGTCCTGATAGACGCTGAGCTCCAGCATCTTGGGATCGATCATGATGAAACGACAACGGTTCGGCGGCAGCCTGTAGAGCAACGACAGGATCATCGTGTTCACGGCCACCGACTTGCCCGAACCGGTGGTGCCGCCGATCAGGAGATGCGGCATGCGCGCGAGATCTGCGATCACCGGATCGCCGCCGATATCCTTGCCCAGCGCCAGCGGCAGGTTCAACCGGTTGTCCTCGTAGTGACGGGTCGAAAGCAGCTCGCGCAGGAACACCGTCTCGCGCCTTGCATTGGGCAACTCGATGCCGATCACGTTGCGGCCGGGCACTGTGGCGACACGCGCCGAAACGGCGCTCATCGAGCGGGCGATGTCGTCGGCGAGGCCGATGACGCGGCTCGACTTGGTGCCGGGCGCAGGTTCGAGCTCGTAGAGCGTCACGACCGGGCCTGGTCGCACCTTCACGATCTGGCCCTTGACGCCGAAATCCTCCAGGACGGTCTCCAGCAGGCGCGCATTCTGCTCCAATGCGCTCTCGTCGATCTTGGTCTCCGCCGAGGCACGCGCCGGCAGGGACAGGATGTCGAGCGGCGGCAGTTCGTACTCACTATCGCCGAGATCGAGCTCCCGCTGACCGGCCCTGGCAGCACGCTTGCCCTGCGCCACCGCCTTGCGCGGCACGATCTTCACACCCGGCGCAACGGAGGCCGCCGACGGCTCGGCCGTCTGGGAATCGGGCGTGAACGGGTTGTCGTCACCCGGGGGGCAGCCACCCTGTGTCTCGACGGTATCGACCTCCTCTTCGGCCACGGGCGCTGACGGCGCAAAGCGCACGACCTCCGTCGGAAGTTCGGAACGCGCCGGAGCCGCGGCAGGTGGTGCTGCAGCGCGCAGGCGGCCCAGGATCGGCTCGATGCGAAAGCCGCCGGCGAGGCGATCGAACAGGGTGCGTTCGACCAGGGATTCGGGGCTCGCAGGATCGACAACCGATGGCACCGCCGGATGGAGCGGCGCAGGCGCAGGCGGGATGGCCGGCGTCGGCCGCTCGATCGGCGCATTCGGAGCATCGACCATCAGCGACTCGCGCGGCGGCAGCGCCGTGCCCTCCTCGGGAATCTGGTTGAAGTGGGCCGGATCGTATTGGCTGGCGTCGATCTCGCCCGGAATCTCGGCGTAACCGATCTCCGGGGACGGCGGTTCGCCGTAATCGTCGAGCGACTCAGGCCGGCCACGCCACAGGCCGACCGCGGCCCGCATCAGCCAGACGCCTCCCAGGAATGGCGCACGCAGGATGCGGAAGATCAACGGCAGGTCGGTGCGGTTCATGCCCAGCGCCGGCGCCATGGCGATGAACGCGAGCGCCGCACAGCCCGGCTCGATCAGGGCAAGGCTGCCGCCGCTCGAATGGCTCAGCACGAACTCACGGAAACGACCGATCAGCGCGACACCGACCAGCCCTCCCGGGCCGGCATGGGTTGCGGCGCCGCCGACATCGCCGAGACCGATGCAGGCCACGCTCATCATCAGCAGCGACAGCAGGAGAAGCGAGAGGCGGAGGCCGAAGAAGCCGAGATGGTGGGTGCGCACCAGCCGCACACCCCAGGTGATCATGGCGATCGGCACCAGCACGATCGCCAGCCCGAAGGTCTGCAGCAGCAGATCGGAGACATAGGCGCCGGGCAGGCCCATGAGGTTGTTGGGCGGATTGCCGGTCGCATGGTTCAGCGAGGGGTCGGCGTTGCTGAAGGTGAAGACGGCCATCAGCAGCATCACGCCCAACGCCGCCAGCGCGAGACCGGTGAGCTCCATCATGCGGCGGCGCAGGAAGTCGCGCCCGCCTTCCGGCAGGATCGCGATCTTGTGCTGCATCGCCGAGCCGATCCCCATGATGGCCATGGCCTTTCGCCTAGAGCACCGAGGCGAGGCGACTCAACCCCTCGCGCGTGGTCTTCTCGTCATGGACCAGCGCCACGCGGATGTAGCGCTCGGCCGTATTGATTCCTTCAGTCTCGCGGCAGACATAGGCGCCGGGCAGCACCTTGACATGCGCCTCGGTCCAGAGCCTGCGTGTCGCCGCCTCGCCGTCGCCGACATCGAGCCAAAGGAAGAACCCGCCGCCCGGCGTGTAGTAGCCAAAGCGGTTGTGCAGGATCTGCTCGGCGACGCGGAAGTTCTTTCGGTACCATTCGCGCGTCTCGAGCGGATGGGTCTCCTCGCGCCACAGCGCAGCAGCGGCCTTCTGGACGCCGAACGGGATCTGCGGCCCGCCATAGGTGCGCCAGCGCAACACCATGGCGACAAGCTTCGGATCGCCAGCCACGAAGCCCGCCCGCAGGCCGGCGGCATTCGACCGCTTGGAAAGCGAATGGAAGACGGCGAGATTGCGGAAGGGGTCCTCGCCACCCGTCTCGTCCATCGCGAGCGCGGCCTGCAAGGCGCCGGCCGGCGCTTCGCCGGTATAGATCTCGGCGTAGCATTCATCGACTGCCAGCACCGCGTCGTGCTCGCGGCAGAGACGGATCAGCTTCTGCAGATAGTCGATGCCAGCAATGGCGCCCTGCGGATTGGCGGGCGAGCAGAGATAGACGACGGACATACGCTCCCAGGTCGCTTCATCGATGGCTTCGTAGTCCGGCAGGAAACCGTTCGAGGCGTTGGCATTCACCAGCAGCGGTTCGGCACCGGACATCACGGCGCCGCCAAGGTAGGCTTGGTAGAAGGGGTTGGGCAACGCGACCACCGGCCTGCCGCCCCCCTTCTGCTGCGGCGTGGCGACAGCAGAGATGATGTAGACGCCTTCCTTGCTGCCCGCGGTAGGATGGACATGCCGCGCCGGATCGAGCAGATCCTTCGGCAGCTTGTAGCGTCGCGTCAGCCATTCACAGATCGCGAGATTGAGGTCGGGCAGGCCCTGGTTGGGTGGATACTTGTTCCAGCCGTCGATCTCGTCGGCGACGATCTGCCGGGCGAATGCCGGCATGGCGCCCTGGGGCTCGCCGACCGACATGTTGATCAACGACAGATGCGCCGGCGGCGCGATCGGACCGAGGAGAGCGTTCAGCCGCGCAAACGGGAAATCGGTCAGCGTCTCAGTGAGGCGCGGATTGAACATCAAGACCTTCCAATGGGCCAATAGCCGGCCAACAACACGAACCGGCTGGAGGGGACCACGCCGGCTCGACCACAGGCATTGTATTTGACAAATTAACCTTTAACAACAATGCAATAGACCCAGTTCTTGAGGCGATTGGCCGACTTGACGAGGCCACCGGTTGCGCTGTCGCGCGGGTCGCGGTGAAGTGGCCCGGGCGGATCAGGGAGCGGGGCGGCGTGAAACGCAGGGATCTTCTTGTCGCAGGAGCGGCCTTCGGGGGCACGGGTGTGCTGCCGGGCGCCCAGCGGAAGGCGCTGGCGCAGGAGGCCGAAGATCCCCGTACCTTGGCAGCACCCGGCCACCGCTACGAGATCAGCCTCCGGGGCCCGGTGGTCGCAGTCGACTGCTTTGCTGCTGCGAGTGCACCTGAGACTCCGCATCCATCGGCGGCGACGGACGTACCGATGGTCGGCATCGGACCACAAAAGCAGCCGGTTTCATGGATCATCGTCTCCTGGACCGAAGCCAACACGGCGACGCGGATCATGACCCTGAAGGCGGTGGATCAGCCATTGCAGGCCGTCGTGTCGTTCGAACTCGACGCCGTCACGGGCTTCCTCACCCGGCGCACGATCCTTCGCCATACCGGCGGCCCGCAGGAGATCGATATCCAGGAGACGCTCGGCTTCCTGATGTCGATCCACGAGCCCGTGGAGCAGATCGTCTACCTCACGGGCGAATGGCAGGAGGAGGCGGACATCGTCCGAGCCGATCCTGCCAAGGGCGCCGTCACACTTGAAAGCCGCAGTGGCAAGACGGGCTTCGAGTTCCAGCCCTATGTCGCCCTCATGACCGCCGACGCGAGCTATCTCTGCCAGATCCTCTGGTCGGGAAACTGGATGCTGCATGCCGCGCCGGATCGACATGGCACGATCTTGTCCGGCGGCTTCAACAACTGGCAGTTCCGCCATCGCCTCACCGCCGGCCGAAGCCTGGAGCTGCCGACCGTGGTGTTCGGACGGTTCGACAGCCCGCTCGGCGACGCCACACGCAAGCTCCACGACTATCGCCGTGCGCGCCGGCCCGATCCCGAACGGCCGATCCCGGTACAGTTCAACAGCTGGTATCCATTCCTCGGCGAGCCTTCGGCGGATGCGCTCGTCCCGTTGATTCCGATCGCGAAACAGTTGGGCTGCGAGGCCTTCGTCGTCGATGCCGGCTGGTATCGCGATGAAAACGGCGAATCGGATGCGGACTGGGACTATCGAACAGGCGACTGGCGCGTCAGCCACCAGCGCTTCCCCAACGGGCTGCGGGAGATCGCGACCCGTTGTCGCGAAGCAGGCTTGGGCTTCGGCCTCTGGTTCGAGCCCGAGGTCGCAGGTCCGACTTCCTCGGTCCGCCACAACCATCCCGAATGGATGCATCATTTCGACGGCCAGCCGCCGCCCGCGAACGAACGGGCGGTGATCAATCTCGGTGTGCCCGCTGCCTGGCAGCATGTCTTCGAACGGATCTCCCGCCTGCTGCGCGTGATCGGCGTCGATTGGATGAAGTGGGATTTCAACTCCGACCTCGACGCAGGCGGATGGGCGCCTTCGCTCCCCAAGACATTGACGGGGCAGTCACCGCTGGTCGCGCACTACGACGGGCTCTATCGACTGCAGGATGCCATCTGCGCCGCCTTTCCCGACTTGATCCTGGAGATGTGCGCGGGCGGCGGCGGCCGGTTGGACGGCGGAATCCTATCGCACGCCCACGTCAACTGGATGAGCGACCAGAGCAGCGCCTTGCGCAAGCTCGCCATCCATTTCGGCACCCAGCTCGCCCATCCGGCAATCGTGTGCAACGACTGGCTGATCGACTGGCCGGGCGGCAGCGAGCCGCCCGACCCGCCGCCGGCGCTCGTCGATGCGCGCGGCGACCTTCCTTTCCGGCTGCGCGTGGCGATGCTCGGCACCTTCGGCATCAGCGCGCCCATCCATCGCTGGTCGGAAGCCGATCGCGCCACCGCGGCCGCACATGTCGCCGTCTACACGACACGCATTCGGGCCATCATCCATCACGGCGACCGCTATGCCTTCACGCCGACGCCGCCGGCCGATGGAAACGGCGACTGGGCGGCGATCTGGTACGTCACCAAGGACGGTTTGCAGGGCACTCTCTTTGCCTTCCGCCTGGCCGGACCGCAGAGCCGGCGCGCCTTCCAGCTACGCGGCCTGCACAAGCACAAACGCTATCGACTCTCCTTCCAGGACGGGCCGGAAAGCACCGCGACCGGTGCCGAGCTCGCAGCCGGCCTGACCGTGATCCTGAACGAGCCTTTCCGCTCGGCGCTCTGCCTCATCGAGGCCGCGATCGGTTGACCGACCGGCGTTACTGGATTCGCTCGCCGTGCAGGACGGTGTCGAGCCCCTCGGTCTCCTCCTCGCGCGTGACCCTGAGCCCAATCGTGGCGTCGAGCACCCGAAGCAGCGCCCAGGTGACAATGGCGGAGAAAGCCGCAATCACAAGCACGCCATAAAGCTGGATCAGGACTTGGCCGGCGTTCCCGTCGACCAGGCCGACTGCTTGTCCATGGTCGACATCATTGATGGCCCGGGTGGCGAACACGCCCACGAGCAACGGCCCCAGGATGCCGCTGATGCCGTGCACACCGAACACGTCGAGCGAATCGTCGTAGCCCAGCCGCGTCTTGAGCACGACCGACGACCAGTAGCACACCGCGCCGGCGGCAAGCCCGATCAACATCGCCGCCCACGGCTCGACATAGCCGGCGGCCGGCGTGATGGTGCCGAGGCCGGCGACGGCGCCCGAGAGCACGCCCAGCACCGAGGGCTTGCCACGCGCGGCCCATTCGATGGCCATCCACACCAGCGCCGCCACCGCCGCGGCGACATGGGTGTTCAGCATCGCCGCGCCTGCCAACTCGCCCGAAGCGAGCGCGGAGCCGGCATTGAAGCCGAACCAGCCGATCCAGAGCAGCGAGGTGCCGATCAAGGTCAGCACCAGATTGTGCGGCGCCATGTATTCGTGGCCATAGCCCTCGCGCCGGCCCACCACCAGCGCACAGACGAGGCCGGCGATGCCGGCATTGAGATGCACGACGAGGCCTCCGGCAAAATCGAGGACGCCTGCACGACCAAGGAAGCCGCCGCCCCATACCCAATGAGCGATCGGCACATAGACCAACACGAGCCACAGGCCCATGAACCACATCATGGCCGAGAACTTCAGGCGCTCGGCGAAGGCGCCGGCGATGATTGCCGGCGTGATGATGGCGAAGGTCGCCTGGTACATCAGGAAGACGTTTTCCGGCACGGTCCTGGCGAGCGAGTGAACACTGCCCGGCAGACCGCTGCCAAACACGCGGCTCAGGCCGCCGATCACCCCGTTCACGGTCCCGCCGTCGGTGAACGCCAGCGAATATCCGGCGACAAGCCACAGGACCGTCACCAGCGCCGCCACGGCGAAGGCCTGCACGGCCGTCGCCAGCACGTTCTTCTTGCGCACCATGCCGGCGTAGAAAAGCGACAGGCCGGGAATATCCATCATCAGGACCAAGGCGGTGGCTGTCAGCAGCCAAGCCGTGTCGCCGGTATCGATGGCAGGCTTGTCGGCCGCCCAGGCCTCCGCGGCCGAAAGCAGGACGACCGCCATCGCCGCCGCCGACAGCGCAGCAGCGCGCAAAGCACTTCTGGGCATCTGCGTCTCCCCCTCGTTTGGCTCAGTCTTTTTCTGTTTGTTCTTCCGGCGCCGGAAACTGTGTCCCTAAAGCGCGTTGGACCCCTGCTCGCCGGTGCGGATGCGCACAGCCTGCTCGACTGCCGTGACGAAGATCTTGCCGTCGCCGATCTTGCCGGTATGGGCCGCCTTCTGGATCGCCTCCACGGCGCGCTCGACCTGGGTGTCGTCGACCACGATCTCGATCTTCACCTTGGGCAGGAAGCTCACGAGGTATTCGGCACCGCGATAGATCTCGGTCTGGCCTTTCTGTCGCCCGAAGCCTTTGACCTCACTCACCGTGAGGCCCGATACGCCGACACCGGTCAGCGCATCGCGCACGTCATCGAGCTTGAACGGCTTGATGATGGCGGACACAAGTTTCATAGGCTCCTTCTCCCGGCCTTTCGTCGACTGGCCGGAGAGTGGCGTGGGATCACGTCGCCGTCAAATTTGCCGGACGAAGGGCCGGCGGACGTGCCGCCGGCCCAGTTTGCCGCCGTGCTGGCAAGGCGGCGGATCGGGAACGAGGGAGGAGAGAGTTCCCGACGTCGGCGAGGGCAGCGTTCAGTGCACCGTCTCTCCGTGGAGGTTGATGTCGAGGCCTTCGATCTCTTCTTCCGCAGTAACGCGCAGGCCGATCGCGAGATCGATGATCTTAAGGATGACGAAGGTGGCGACAGCGCACCACGCCATGGTGACGAGGCAGCCCCACAGCTGGGTCAGGACCTGACCGGCGTTACCGTCGATCAGGCCCTTTTTGCCTTCGCCGCCCACCGCCTCGACGGCGAAGACGCCGGTCAGGATGGCGCCGACGAAACCGCCGACACCGTGTACGCCGAATGCGTCGAGCGAGTCGTCATAGCCCAGCGCCCGCTTGAGGCTGGTCGCCGACCAGAAGCAGATGACACCCGCCACGATACCGATCACCAGCCCGCCGACCGGATTGACGAAACCCGAAGCCGGCGTGATCGCCACGAGGCCCGCCACCGCACCGGAGACGATGCCCAGCACCGATGGCTTGCCGCGCATCAGCCACTCCGCGAACATCCAGCCCAGCGCCGCGGCAGCGGTCGCGATCTGCGTCACCGCCATGGCCATGCCGGCATTGGTGCTGGCACTCACCGCAGAACCGGCATTGAAGCCAAACCAGCCGACCCACAGCAACGAGGCGCCGATCACGCTCAGCACCAGGTTGTGCGGCGCCATGTTTTCGGTGCCGTAGCCCTTGCGCTTGCCCAGCACCAAGGCACAGACAAGCCCTGCGACACCGGCGTTGATGTGCACGACCGTGCCGCCTGCATAGTCGAGCACGCCCCAGTCGCCCAGGAAGCCGCCGCCCCAGACCCAATGGGCGATCGGCGCGTAGACGACGATCGCCCACAGGCCCATGAACCACATCATGGCCGAGAATTTCATGCGCTCGGCGAAAGCGCCTGCGATCAGCGCCGGCGTGATGATGGCGAAGGTCATCTGAAAGGTCATGAAGACAGACTCGGGGATCGTCTTGGCGAGATCGTTCACAGCGTCGAGCGCCATGCCGTTCAGGAGGAAACGATTCATGCCACCGATCACGGCGTTGCCCGGCGTGAAGGCAAGGCTGTAGGTGATCACCATCCAGAGGACAGTCACCAGGCACGTCACAGCGAAGCTCTGCATCACCGTCGACAGGACGTTCTTCTTGCGCACCATGCCGCCATAGAAAAGCGCCACGCCCGGCACGGTCATCATCAGGACCAGCGCGGTCGAGGTCAGCATCCAGGCGGTGTCGCCCGTGTCGAGCTTGGGCTTGTCGTCAGCGGCAAGCGCCAGCGTCGGCAGAAGCAGGACACCGGCCGCCCCCAAGCCAGACAGAGCAGAACCAAACATGCGTTTCATCGATCTTCCCTCGGGATATGGATATGCTGGCGATGGCAGAGTCAGAGTGCCTCGACGCCCGACTCGCCCGTGCGGATGCGGACAGCCTGCTCGACTGGAAGGACGAAGATCTTGCCGTCGCCGATCTTCTCCGTCCGCGCCGCCTTCTGCAGGGCCTCGACGGCGCGTTCGACCAGCTCGTCGTCGATCACGACCTCGATCTTGACCTTGGGCAGAAAACTCACGGCGTACTCGGCGCCACGATAGATCTCGGTCTGTCCTTTCTGGCGGCCGAACCCTCTCACTTCGCTCACCGTCAGCCCCTGGATGCCGAGAGAGGTCAGCGCATCGCGTACCTCGTCGAGCTTGAACGGCTTGAAGATCGCCATGACCATTTTCATTCCGGCAGTCCTCCAAACGGGCGGAACCGTCGCCCCAAAATCGCGAGTCCGTGCCGAGCAAATCCCATGCCAAGATCTTAAATCTCAGTTCCGATGCACCTGGCATATCGCTTGCTTCCGAGACTCCGCGTCAAAACCAGTCCCGGGGAGATCGGAAGATGCTCAAGGAGATCGCGACGGCCGCCGTCAGCGTGCTTGCGCTGTCAGCAAGCGTTACCGCGCAAGCGCAGGACAAGGCCGGTTCGTCGTCGCCGCCGTCGTGGTGGGATACGTTCTCGATCAGCGGCCACCTCGACGGCGGCATCACCTTCAACACCTATCCCCAGAACGACGGCCTCAATTTTG
>JAFEBU010000048.1 GCA_018242505.1 Pseudomonadota bacterium | reverse complement strand
CCGCCGTCGCGGCCGCGCGCAGGATGGTCGATGCGGTCGTAATAGGCGCTGAGCGCGAACGGCGCCTTGTCGAGCGTGCCCACCTCCATGACCTGGCCCAGCCCGCCGCGGAACTCGCCGGCGCCCCCCGAGTCCTCGCGATACTCTTTGCGCCTTCTGGGACCACGAGCCTCCGGCCCGTCCATGCTCACGAGCGGGCTGGAAGTCCGCAGTCCGGAAGAGTCTACCTGAACAGGTCCATATGCTTGGGTCGCACCAGCTCGGCGGCGTTGCCGTCGCGGGCGGGCGGGCCGAGACCGCGCAGGATCACGACCGGGCGACCCTCGGCCGCCTGTCCCATGAGGAGGGAGGCCGCTGCCGCGATCTCATCGGCATGGCCGATCTCGGTGACGCGCAGGATGCGGCCGTTCATGTCGGGCTGGCCGCGCATGTCGATCAGGCCCGGCAAGCCAGCGGCGCCGATCGCCGCGCTGGTCGTGCCCATGCGCCAGGCGCGGCCCCAGGAATCGTTGATGATCACGCCGACCTCCACACCCACGATCTCCTTCAATCGCGCGCGCAGCCGCCGGGCCGAGCCGTCGGGATCGGCAGGCAACAGCAGGACCTGCTCGGGGTCGTCGATATTGGAGGCGTCGACGCCGGCATTGGCCATGACGAAGCCCAATCGATGCTGCACGATCAGCACGCCCTTGGTCGCTCGCACGATTTCCGTCGATTCCTTTAGGATCAGTTCGACCAGGCGCGGATCCTTGTCGACCTTGCGGCCAAGCTCGATGGCAGGTTCGGACGGTGTGACGTCCGAGAGGCGAAACAGGCGTCCTTCGGATTTGGAGACGATCTTCTGGGCCAGGATCACGACATCGTGGTCCTGGAGGCCCGACGGTGCGATCAGCGACGCGAGATCGTCGCCCGGCTTGATGCGCGGAAGGCCCGCGGGCGCGATCAGTTCGAGGCGATGGACGTTAATCGAAAAACTCCGTCGCAGGAGAGAGGCCGGTAGTGATAAGCCTTTTCTCCATCTTTGAAAGGGGCCGATCCCATGTTCAGGTTAGGCTACAAGGCATCCGCCGAACAATTCGGGCCGAAGGAACTGCTCGCCTTCGCCTGCGAGGCCGAGCGACAGGGCTTCGACTCGGTCTTCATCAGCGATCATTTCCAGCCCTGGCGACACGAGGGCGGCCACGCGCCGCACTCCGTCACCTGGATGGGGGCGCTGGGCGCGCGCACCGGCCGTATCGTCATGGGCACCAGCGTGCTCACGCCCACCTATCGCTACCATCCCTCGATCGTGGCGCAGTCCTTCGCGACCTTGGGCTGCCTCTTTCCAGGCCGCGTGATCCTGGGAGTCGGGACCGGCGAATCTCTGAACGAGGTGCCAGCCACCGGTCAGCCCTGGCCCGAGTTCAAGGAGCGCTATGCGCGCATGCGCGAGTCGATCGTGCTGATGCGCAAGCTCTGGAGCGAGGAGCACGTCACCTTCGACGGCGAGTTCTACAAGACCCGCGACGCCACGATCTACGACCGGCCGGCCGAGCTCATTCCCATCTACGTGGCTGCGGGCGGGCCGCAGGTCGCCAAATATGCCGGCCGCAGCGGCGACGGCTTCATCTGCACCAGCGGCAAGGGCACCGAGCTCTATCGCGACAAGCTCATTCCCGGCGTCGCCGAAGGCATGAAGGCCGCGGGCAAGGCGCCCGGTTCGGTCGACTACATGATCGAGATGAAGGTGTCGTTCGACACTGATCTCGCGCGCGCCAAGGAAGACACGCGCTTCTGGTCGGCGCTGGCGCTGTCAGCGGACGAAAAGACTTCGGTCCACAATCCCACGGAAATGGCGCGGCTCGCCGATGCGCTGCCGATCGACCGCATCGCCAGCCGCTGGATCGTCTCGACCGATCCTGATGAGCATGTCGAGCGCATCGCGCCGTACATACAGCTCGGCTTCAATCACCTCGTCTTTCACGCGCCCGGCGCCGACCAGGCACGCTTCCTGGCACTCTACGCCAAGGATGTGCTGCCCCGGCTCAGGAAAAAGTTCGGCTAATCTTCGGGACCGCGAGCCTCCGGCTCGCTCATGACCTCATGGGATTGCGGCACTCCAGTGCCGCTCATTCTCGTTGTCTGAGCGCCACTGGAGTGGCGCGCTCCTATGAACGTGCCGGAGCGGGCTGTCTCGGCTTGGGCAGCACGCGGCGCTTATCGCTTTCGAGCGCCGGACCGGTCCAGCGTTCCGCCACTTCGAGCTTGATGGGTTCCAGTGCCTTGGCGGCATGCGCCGCGGCGCTCCGTTCCGCGCCGGCATCGCCGTAGAGCGTGGTACGGATGCGCACGGTGCGGCCGAGCTCGGTGATCAGGCGTTCCATCGCCTCGGGCGGCAGCTCCTCGCCATGCTCGGCGCCGGCCGCGCGGGTGATCGATTCGTTCATCAAGGTGCCGCCGAGATCGTTGGCGCCGGCCTGCAGGCAGAGCTTGGCGCCGTCGACGCCCATCTTCACCCACGAGGTCTGGATGTTCTTGAAATGCGGATGCAACGCCAGCCGGCCGATCGCATGCATCAGCAGGGCTTCGCGGAAGGTCGGTCCCAGCCGCGCCTGACCCTTCAACGCGATCGGCGCTTCGGCAGCGACAAACGGCAGCGGCACCAGCTCGGTGAAGCCGCCGGTCTCTTTCTGCAGGTTGCGCAGGCGCAGGAGATGGCGCGCCCAATGGATCGGCCGGTCGACATGCCCGAACATGATCGTGGCGGTCGAGCGCAGGCCCACCTTGTGTGCGGCCCGCATGATGTCGAGCCACTGGTCGGTCGAGACCTTGTCGGGGCAGAGGATGTCGCGCACCTCGTCGTCGAGCACTTCGGCCGCGGTGCCTGGCAGGCTGCCGAGACCCGCGTCGCGCAGTTCGGCAAGATAGTCGGGGATCGAGCGGCCGAGCGTCGTGGCGCCGTGCCAGACCTCAAGCGGCGAGAAGGCGTGCACATGCATGCCGGGGATGCGTTCGCGCACGGCATGACAGACGTCCAGGTAATGTTGGCCGGTATAGTCGGGATGGATGCCGCCTTGCATGCAGACTTCGGTGGCGCCGCGGTCCCAGGCCTCGGCGGCGCGGCGCACGATCTCCTGCACCGTGAGATCGTACGGCGAGCCGCGCAGGTTGGCCGCGAGCTTGCCCTTGGAGAAGGCGCAGAAGCCGCAACGGAAGTAGCAGATGTTGGTGTAGTTGATGTTGCGTACGACGGCGTAGGAGACCGCGTCGCCCACCATCTCGCGCCGCACTGCATCGGCTGCCTGCGTCACGGCGGCGAAATCCGGGCCCCGGGCCCCGAAAAGCCGCACGATATCGTCCTCGCCAAGATCGTCGCCACGCATTGCCCGATCGAGGATCGGTGCGAGGCTCGCGCTCGGTCGTACCGCTGGCTGGGCAAGGGTCGCCACGTCGTCGGTGGGCAGCGCCAGGACAAGGCCCGGCCGCCAGTCGTTGTCGCGCCGGAGGCCGCTCGCCTCGCTCAGGGCCAGCACGCGCGGGCGCAGTGCGGGATCGATCCAGGCCTTGTCGTGCACGTAGCGCGGATAGACCGCCAGCCGCTCGGTCAGCACCTTGCCGTGCTTTGCACTTTCCGCCGCCAGCGCCTCGAGCGCCGGCCACGGCCGCTCGGGATTGACGTGATCGGGAGTCACCGGCGACACGCCGCCCCAATCGTCGATGCCGGCCTCGATCAGTCGCCCATAGCCCGGCTCCTGCAGATTGGGCGGCGCCTGGACCGAAAGCGTGCCGCCAAAGACCAGGCGCGCGACTGCGACGGTCCACAGGAGTTCCTCGAACGAGGGCTCCGGTGCATTAGCCATGCGCGTGTCGGGCTTGGCACGGAAATTCTGGATGATGACTTCCTGCAGATGGCCGTGGGCGCGATGCAGGTCGCGCAGCGCCAGCAATGCCTCGATCCGCTCCGCGCGCGTCTCGCCGATGCCGATCAGGATGCCCGACGTGAATGGCACCTTCGCCTCGCCCGCCGCCTCGATCGTGGCCAGCCTCGCTGCCGGCGCCTTGTCGGGCGCGCCAAAGTGCGGGCCGCCGCGGTCGCCCAGCCGCGCCGCCGTGGTCTCCAGCATGATGCCCATCGAAGCCGAGACACGTCGCAGCTTCGCCAGATCGGCGGCCGTCATCAGCCCGGGATTGAGATGCGGGAGCAGGCCGGTTTCCTTGAAGACCCGTTCGGCCATGACCGCGAGATAGTCGAGCGTCGTGGCGTGACCCATCGCGGCGAGCGCCTCGGCCGCGGGCTTCCATTTCAGCTCCGGCTTGTCACCCAGGGTGAACAGCGCTTCGGCACAGCCGGCTGCTTGCCCGGCGCGCGCGATCTCCATCACCTGCTCGGGCGTGAGGTACGCCGCTTCGCCGCGGCGCGGCGGATGCACGAACGTGCAGTAGCCGCAGGTGTCGCGGCAGAGGTGCGTCAGCGGAATGAAGACCTTCTTGGAGAAGGTGACGCGCTCGCCGAAAGCGGCATCGCGCAGCGCCGCCGCCTTTTTCATCAGGGTGGGCAGGTCGGCCGCTTCGGCGAGGATGCTTTCGATTTCAGGCGACATGGCGGAACACATGGTACGCAGGATGGTCGGAGACAAGCTGGGCCAGATCGGCCGGCGTGTCGATGTCGCGTGCGAGGCCCGGCCGGCGCACGACGACCGGCTCGATGCCGGCGGCGCGGGCCCGTTCGCCATGCAATGCGGCGCTGGGACGGTTGGTCGCGAAGGTGAATTCGAGCACCGTCGGTGGTCGCAGCAGGAGCGCATTGGTGCCGCCATCCTTGGCTTCGGCGATGACGATGGGGCTCCGCTGCCCGGCCTCGATCAGGGCCTGGATGTCGGCAACGGAAAGATAAGGGAGATCGGCCATCACCAGGAGGAGGTCGACCGCCCCGTCGGCCTGCACTGCGCGTGCGGCAGCGGTCACGTCGCGATTGAGGTCGCTGTCATTGCCTGCACCGCTCGCCACGCGGATCGAAGGCAGTCCGGCCTGGCGAAGGGTGTCGAGCACATGGTCCAGCATCCTCTGTGCAAGCGCGCGCCGTCCGGCCGCGTCGAGCACCGGGGCAAGGCGACCCTTGGCGAGCGGCAGGGATTTCATCGGGACGACGGCAACAGGGACGGCGACAGGCATGGGTCAGGAGTGTTGCAGAGAGCGGGCGAGGGCGTCCACGAATTCGAGGGTGGCGGCGGCAAGTCGCCGCTTGTCCTCATCGGTCCGCATCATCGTGTCGGTTACATGCACCTTGATGCCAAAATCTTCGATTCCGCCTTTCAGGCCTGAATCGGTCTGGTCGAGCACGAAACCATCGATCAGGCCTTTGTAGTAACGCGCGACCCCGAGGGCGGAAACATCATGTCCGAGCTCGGCCAGCATCTTGGCGGCGGGGCCTTTGATCGCCTGCCCGCCGACGATCGGTGTCACGGCAACGCGCGGCCTTTTCGTGCCCTGAAGGGCGGTCCGTACGCCCGGGATCGCCAGGATGGGCGCCACGCTCACGAACGGGTTGGAAGGGCAGAAGATCACGCCACGCAGGTTGGCCATATCGAGAAGGGCTGGGGCCGCGCGTGCCTTGTCGGCGCCGGCGAAGCGCACGCGCTGGACGGCGGGCTCGCAGCGTAGGCGAACGAACCAGTCCTGGAACGCCAGGTCGCCCTGGTCGGTGGTGACGACCGTGCGCACCGGATTGTCCGTCATCGGGACAATCGCGCATGTGATTCCCAGGCGCTTGGCGAGGTCGCGCGTCACTGTCGAGAGCGTCTCGCCGGCGCGCAGCCGACGTGTGCGTTCGACATGTGTCGCAAGGTCCTTGTCACCCAGGCGAAACCAGGTCTCGCCACCCAGTTGCCCGAGCGCTTCCATGGCGTTCCAGCTTTCGTCACGCCGGCCCCAGCCGGTCTCGGGATTGGCAAGCCCTGCCAGCGTGTACATGACGGTGTCGAGGTCGGGCGAGATCGAGAGGCCGAGATGCTCGAAATCGTCGGCGGTGTTCACCGCCACTGTAAGCGCCTCGGCTGGCAGGAGGGTGCTGAGGCCAAGCGCGAGCTTGGCGCCGCCAACGCCGCCGGCAAGGGCGAGAACTCTGCGATTGTCCTGACTCATGCCCGAAGCTTAGCGCGAAAGGCGGAGGTGTTTGCGGAAAAGCGTGCGCTTCCGCAGAAGCTGTTCGCGCAGCGACGGCTCGACCGGTACGATGGTGAGTTCATTGCCCGACGCCACGGCCAGCGGGCCGCCGATGCTGTGCCGTGCGAGCCGTGCGGCGCCGAGCGCCGGACCGGTATGCCTGCCTGTTGGGAGCCGCAGTGGAATCCCGAGAGCTGCGGCGACGAGACGGGCCCACAAGGTGCTGCGAGCGCCGCCTCCGGTCAGGCTGACCTCGTCGATCGACGCGCCGCTTTCGATCAGCGCCTCGTGCCCGTCCGCCAGCGCCATGGCCACGCCTTCCATGACAGCCTGCACCAGTGCCAAGGGACTCGTCGCGTGCGTCAGGCCGGAAAAGGTCGCAGTCAGGGTCGGATCGTCATGCGGTGTGCGTTCACCTCCCAGGTAGGGAGTGAAGATGGGGGTGTCTGCTGGCGTCAGCCCGGCCGCCTCGACCTCGGCGATCAGTTGCGAAAGAGCCGGTACCCTCAGCAGGCGCCCCACCCAGGCCAGCGACTCCCCGGCGCTCAGGACGACGGCATGCTGGCAGTAGAGTCCGGCCACGGCATGGCGATGCGTGTGCATGCCGGCAGATTTCGCCGGGACGAAGCGATCGTTGGCGAGGAAATAGACTCCCGAAGTGCCGAGGCCGATATAGGCGTCACCCGACCTGACCGCACCGACGCCGACACCGGCGCACATATTGTCTCCGCCGCCGCCTGCGACCGGCGTTCCCCGAGGCAGATGCCAGCGCGCTGCGCACTCGGGGCGCAGGATGCCGGCGGTCTCGGCGCTTTCGACAAGACGCGGCATCACGGTCCGGTCGATGCCGCAGGCGGCGAGAAGAGCGTCGTCCCAATCGCCTGCGGCAGTGTTCATCAGCAATGTTGCCGACGAATCGGCGCGGTCGCTTGCCGCTTCGCCGGTGAGACGCAAACGGATGTAATCCTTGGTGAGCAACACGCGACGCGCATGTTCAAGAGCGGAAGGCTCGTGCCGGGCCAGCCACAGCAGCTTCGGAGCGGAGAAGCCCGGCATCGGCCGACAGCCCACGCGTCCCGCGAAATCGGGAAAGTGGCGCTCCAATTCCCGGCATTCGACCGTTGCGCGGCCATCGTTCCAGAGGAGCGCCGGACGCAGCGCCCGGTCGGCCGCGTCGAGCAGCGTCACGCCCAGCATCTGCCCTGACAAACCGACGGCCTTGACGGCGGCCATGAGTTCTGAAGATCGGCTTGCCAAGGCGTCGAGCGCATGTTCGACGGCACGCCACCAGTCCTCCGGCGCCTGCTCGGCCCACAGCGGCCGCGGCCGCGAGATCGCAAGCGCCGCCGCCGCCTCCGCGACCGGCCGGTCGTGCTCGTCCATCACGACGGCCTTCACGCCCGACGTGCCGATATCGATGCCGAGATACATCAACCGCCGCCACGCAGGAGACCGAGCGCCGCTCGCGCCGCCGCCTCGTCGCAAACAAGCACCGAGCAAAACCGTGCGCGCAGTACGCTGGCCAGGATCGCCGCCTTGTTGAGGCCGCCCGACGCCACGATCACCGTGGACACCTTGCGCAGCATCTCGATCGGCATCGCGATCACGCGCTTGTTGACCGCATGACGCACCGGCTGGCCGCGTGCGTCGAGGAACGTTCCCATGATGTCGCCGATGGCGCCGGCGGCGCGCAGCGAGTCGACCGTCACGTCCCGCGGCAGGCCATAGCGGATCAGGAGCGAGCGGCGGCTGAGATCGCCCACGCTCATCAAGGCCATGTCGATGCCGGAAAGGCGCTGGAATGTCTCGCGGAACACGTCCTGCTCGAGGATCGTGTCGCGCGAACGGGGACTGCCGGCATAGATCGGCGCGGCGAGGTAGTTGCATTGCGCGGTCACGCGGCGTGCGAACTCGCTTGCGATCTCGAAGGTGTTGAGCTCCGACCCGTAGGTCAGACCGCCCATCATCGAGTTGACGCTGAGTTCCGGCAAATTGGCGCTGCGCAGATGCCGCACGGTCTCGCGCAAGGTTGCGCCCCAGCCGATACCAAGCGCGCGCACGCGGTTCTCGTCCAGGTGGCGGGCGAGGTAATCGGCCGTCGCCCGGCCCAGGACCGGAGCGATCTGCTCGGGGTCGGCCGGGGTGGGAACGACAACGGCGTCCTTCAATCCTGTTTCGGCGATCAGTTCGCGCTCCAGGGCGACGCAGCCGGACAGCCGTGCGTTCACCTGGATGCTCACCAGGCCGCTTTCGCGCGCCTCGCCCAGCAGCCGATTGGCACGCAACCGCGTGATCCCGAGCTTGCTCGCAATATCGGCCTGCGTGAGGCCTTCCATGAAATAAAGCCAGGCCACGCGCACCCGGAGCTGCTCGTCATCGTCGGTCATGGTCGCTGTCATACTCCGAAAACACTTGTATCGTATGCTATACAGATGTTCACGATGCTGCTATCCATGCCCCATGGACGGGCAGGGTTCCGACCTCCGCAAAGCGGTCGCCGCCGCCACCACGACCCGCGATGTCGTCATCGCCGCGGGAAGTCTTGATGCGTTGCCCGCCGTGCTCGCACGGACGGCGCCTGCAGCGGCCTATGCGATCGTGGCGGACGACAACACCTGGGCCGCGGCCGGCCAGCGCGTCGCCGGAACCCTGGAAACTGCAGGCATTGGCCGGGCGGTGCCGGTCGTGCTGAGCGGCCGTCCGCGGGTGAAGCCAACCGCCGAGTTGGCGCGCGACCTCGCCCGCCGGCTGCGGGCCGACAATTTGCTGCCGATTGCCGTCGGCTCGGGCGTGATCAACGACCTCGCGAAATATGCCGCGGAAGGAGCAGGAACCTCCTATGTCTGCGTGCCCACCGCAGCGTCCATGGACGGTTACGCGGCATCCGGGGCCGCGCTGCGTGAGGGCGGTTTCAAGCGTACCCTTGCCTGCGCCGCACCGGTGGCGATCGTAGCCGATCTCGAGGTGATCGCGCAGGCGCCAGCGGTCATGGCGGCCTGGGGCTATGGCGATCTTGCCGGCAAGCTGGTCGCCGGTGCGGATTGGATCGTGGCCGATGCGCTGGGCGAGGAGGTCCTGAATGCCGGCCCCTTCGCCATGGTCCAGGACAACCTGGCCGACTGGCTCGGCAACCCGGCCGGCATCCGTGGCGGTGACCGCGCGGCGCTTGGCGCGTTGATGCAAGGCCTCGTGATCGCGGGGCTCGCCATGCAGGCGCACGGCAACTCGCGACCGGCCAGCGGCAGCGACCATCAGTTCGCCCACCTCTGGGAGATGGAGGAGATTGCCGTCGACGGCGAGCCCGTGTCGCACGGCGCCTGTGTCGGCATTGGCTGCCTGTCGATGCTGGCTGCCTATGAATGGCTGCAAGGCCGGAATGTCGGTGCGATCGATCCTGTGCAGCTTGCCGCCCGGACACCGTCGGTCTCGGCACTGGAGACCGATGTGCGGGCGGCGTTCCCGATTTCTTTCATGGCAGCCAATGCCGCTGTCGAGACGGCGGCGAAAGCGGCATCGGCGGCGCACGTCGAACAACGGCTTCGCGCCTTGCGCACCCACTGGCCCGACATCCTCGCCTATTTGCGGGAGCGATTGCCCAAGGCCGCGGTTGCGCAGCGGTGGCTCGAAGAGGTTGGCGCGCCATCGCAGGCGGTGGATGTAGGGGTGTCGCGCGACAAGCATGCCCGGGACTATGGACGGGCGCGCCTGATCCGCCGCCGCTTCACCGGCCTCGACCTGCTGCACGATCTCGGCTGGCTCGACAGCGCCGTCGCCGATCTGTTTTCAGCCGGAGGTTTCTGGGGGGCGGCTGCGCATGGCGGCGTGAGGCGATCTTTCAACGCAGGGAGGGCAAGATGAATCTGACCAAGAGGTCGATGTTCGCAGGGTTGGCGGCGACGGGCATCGCTGCGGGAAGCGGCGGCGCTCCTGCGCTTGCCCAACAGCGCGTCGAAATCCAGTTCTGGCATGCCATGAGCGGCGTGCTGGGCGAGCGGGTCGGCGAGATCGTCAAGCGGTTCAACGACTCGCAGACCAAATACACGGTGGTGGCCACCAACAAGGGCAACTACGACGAGGTGATCAACGCCACGGTGGCGGCCTATCGCGCCAAGAAGGCGCCGCAGATCGTGCAGATCTACGAGCGCGGCTTCATGGCGATGCTGCTTTCAGGCGCCATCGTGCCGGTGCAGGATCTGATGACCGAGAAGAAAAAGCAGGTCGACTTCTCCGACTTCATCAAGCCGGTCGCGAGCTACTACCAGTACAAGGGCAAGCTCATGAGCATGCCCTTCAATTCCTCCACGCCGATCCTGTTCTACAACAAGGAGCAGTTCGAGAAGGCGGGCTTCTCGGCGCCGGCCGATACCTGGGCCGAGTTCGAAAAGCAGCTCTATGCGATCAAGAGCAAGGGCATCGCCGAGTGCGGCTCGTCTCTGGCCGGCGACTATTTCTGGAGCCTGATGGAGAACTACAGCACGGTGAACGACCAGCCGTGGGGCACGAAGTCCAATGGCTATGACGGGCTCGACACGGAGTTCGTCTACAACAAGACACGGCTGGTGCAGCAGGTGGCGCGCCTGCAGAAGTGGGTCAACGACGGCATCATCCAGATCGCGGGGCAGGGCCTCAGCCCGCAGCAACTCTTCACGTCCGGCAAGTGTGCGACCTACTTCGCCTCCACCGCCGCGCACGGCGGGATCGAGCGCGAGCCCACGATCAAGTGGAGCGCCACTTATCTGCCGCACGAGGCGGACCTCACGGCGTGCAACAGCAGCATCGGCGGCGCTACGCTCTGGGTGATGAAGGGCCACAAGTCCGAGGAATATGACGGTGCCGCCGCCTTCCTCGAGTTCCTGGCCAAGCCCGACCTTCAGGTCTGGTGGCATCAGGTGACGGGCTACGTGCCGACCTCCAACACGGCGTATCGGATGGCGAAGGAACAAGGATACTACAAAGAACATCCGACCCGCGAGATCGCAATCCTGCAGCTCAATCGCGGCACGCCGACGCCGAACTCCCAGGGCTTCCACTTCGGCAACTACACCCAGGCGACGTTCGCGTTGCGCGAGGAGATGGAGTCGGTGTTCGCGAACAAGAAGACGCCGCAGCAGGGACTTGACGATGCCGTCCGCCGCGGCAACGAGCTCTTGCGGCAGTTCGAGAAGCTGAATGCGGGCAAGTACTAGCCTGTCGCCTGCGATGCCGGGGCCGGTGGCCGCCGTGCCCCGGCGACGCAAGGTGGCGTCGGCCGGCGGCACGCGCGGATTGAAGCGCGCCCATTTTCGCGAGGCGCGCCTGCCGCTGTTGTTGCTGCTGCCGCAGTTGCTGGTGCTGCTGCTCTTCTTTTTCCTTCCGGCGTTGCGGGCACTGTCGCAGTCGTTCGTGCTGACCGATCCGTTCGGCAACAGCGTACAGTTCGTCTGGTTCGATAATTTCCGCAGCCTGCTGGCGAGCCCCGAATATCGTGCCTCGATCGGCGTCACCTTCTGGTTCACGCTGGCCCAGAACGCGCTCACCATCGTCGTGTCGCTGGTTCTTGCCTTCGCGACCGACCGCATCCTGCGCGGTCGCGGCTTCTATCGCAGCATCATCCTGCTGCCCTATGCCATTGCACCGGTCATCGCCGGCATCCTCTGGGCTTTCCTGTTCAACACCGCTGTCGGCCCGATCTCCTTCGTCCTGCACGGCCTCGGCATCGACTGGGATCCCAACCGGCACGGCATCGACGCCTTCCTGTTGGTGACCTTCGCCGCGTCGTGGAAGCACATCTGCTACGACTACATCTTCCTGATCGCGGCCCTGCTCTCCGTTCCACCCTCACTGCTGGAGGCGGCGGCCGTCGACGGCGCCGGCCCGCTGCTGCGCTTCGTACGCATCTCGCTGCCGATGATCGGCCCCACGATCTTCTTCCTGGTGGTGATGAACTTCGTCTACGGCTTCTTCGAGACCTTCGCCATCGTCGATGCGGTGACTCATGGCGGTCCGGGAGGCGCCACCATGATCCTCGTCTACAAGGTCTATATCGACGGCTTCGTTCATATCGACCTCGGTTCGTCGGCCGCTCAGTCGGTGCTGATGATGATCTTCGCCCTGGCGCTCACCGTGCTGCAATTCCGCTATGTCGAGCGGAACGTGAACTACGACGTGTGACATGGTAGAGCGCACACGCGGCATCGACATCGCCTGCCATGGCATCCTGTTTCTGGGCGGTCTGCTGGTCTGCCTGCCGATCTACTTCGCCTTCGTCGTCGGTTCGCATACGGTGAGCGAGGTGCTGGCCGTTCCACCGCCCTGGCTACCCGGTCGCACGTTTTTCGCCAACGCGGCGACGGCCTGGGAGAAGGGAGATCTCGGCCGGTTGTTCGTGAACTCCTTCATCGTCGCGGTCGGCATCGCAGCCGGCAAGATTGCGGTCTCGCTGCTCTCGGCCTTCGCCATCGCCTATTTCCGATTCCGATGGCGCATGCTGGCCTTCTGGCTGATCTTCGTGTCGCTGATGCTGCCGATCGAGGTGCGCATCCTGCCGACATACGAGGCGGTCGCCAACGTGGCGCTGCCGCTGCAATGGCTGGTCGACGCCCTCGACGTGGGCCGGTGGCTGGGAATCGAGATCGCGCTCGATTGGAACATGATGAACAGCTACGGCGGGCTGATCTTGCCCCTGATCGCCTCCGCGACTGCGACGTTCCTGTTCCGTCAGTTCTTCCTCACTGTGCCGGAGGAGCTGGCCGAAGCCGCGCGCATCGACGGCGCCTCTCCGCTGCGCTTCTTCTGGAGCGTGCTGCTGCCGCTTTCGGTGTCGAACATCGTGGCGCTGGGCATCATCCTGTTCCTCTACGGCTGGAACCAGTATCTCTGGCCGCTGCTGTTCACGACCGACAAGAACATGGCGACCGCCGTCATCGGGCTGAAGGACCTGATCCCGCAATCCGATACCGAGCCCGCCTGGAACGTCGCCATGAATGCGGCGCTGCTGGTCATGCTGCCGCCGGTGATTGTCGTGGTGGCGCTGCAGCGCTGGCTGGTGAAGGGGCTGGTCGATGCCGGAAAGTGAGCGGATGCTGATCGTCGGCCATCGCGGCGCGCGCAATCTCTGGCCGGAGAACAGTCTCGACGGCTTTCGGCGCACGAAAGCGCTCGGCATCGAAGCCGTCGAGTTCGACGTCCATGTCGCGCGCGACGGCGAGCTCGTGGTGATCCATGACCCAACGCTCGAGCGCACGACCGAGGGAACGGGCGCAGTCGCCGATCGCACTGCCGCCGAGCTCGCGGCAACCCGGTTGCGCGATGGCAACGGAGAGGGGGTGCCAAGCCTTGCCTCGGTGCTCGATATTTTCGCCGGCGCACCCATGGAGCTGCACATCGAGATCAAGACCGATGTGCTTGGTCGGCCCTATCCGGACCTCGAGCGACGTCTGATCGATGTTTGCACCCGGCGAAGAATACGGAATGACACCGTCCTGACCTGCTTTGTGCCCCAAGTGCTTGAGAATGTCCGGCGCCTCTCGCCCGGGCAGCGCGTTCTCGCCTCGCTCGACCGTCGCTCGGCCGAGATGCTGGGGGGACTGGAACCGGCCCTCGAACGTTTGATGGCCATCGAGGATTGCATGGTTGCCGTGGAGAAAGGGCTTCTGGCACAGAGTTTCGATCTCTGCCGGGAGCGGCTTGGTCCGGAACGGCTCGGAGTATGGGTGCCGAACGACGCTTCAGAACTTGTCCAGTGGCTGTCTCGCCCTTTGCGGCAGCTCACCACCGATCGTCCGGATATCGCTCTGCAACAGAGAGAGCAGATGCTGGCATCTCTACACAGCGATTGAGTCTCTACACAGCGATTGAATCGTCGGTTGGCCGCCTCTACGCTCCCCCCGCGAAAACAAGGTATCCGGGGAGGAGATGATGAAGCTTCTGACTGCCGCGAGCATAGCCGCCTGCGCGCTGGCCTGGACAGGCGTAGCCTCGGCCCAACAGGTCAAGCTCTGCGACAAGCCGCGCCAGATGGAAGGCTTCAAGACCTGCGCTGATGTCGCGAAGGCCGAGGCCGAAGGCGCTTTCGTCCTCTATTCGACCGACCCGGAGCAGGGCCAGGCCAAGCTGCTTGCGGCCTTCAACAAGGCCTTCCCCAAGATCAAGACCAACTACGTGCGCCTTCAGGCGGGTGCGCTCTATGCCAAGGTCCTGTCGGAGCGTCAGGCCAAGTCCTTCCTGGTCGACGTGATTCAGATCTCCGACATGGGCATGATCCTCGACTTCCAGAAGCGCGGCGGCTTTCGCCAGTATCTCTCGCCGGAGATGGCCGCCTTCAAGCCCGAATATAAGAGCACGCCCGAGGGTTACTTCACCTGGGGCTCCGTCATCATGGCCGGCATCGCCTACAATCCCAACAATGTGTCTGCGGCCGAGGCTCCCAAGAAATGGGAGGATCTGCTCGATCCCAAGTGGAAGGACTCGATCAACGTCAAGGTCTCCAACTCCGGCCTGCAGCACGGTGTCTGGTACATGCTGAAGCCGATCCTGGGCGAGGACTATTTCAAGAAGTTCGCCGAGCAGAAGCCGCGTGCCTTCGATTCCTACGTCCAGCAATACGGCCGCCTGGTCGACGGCCAGGACAAGATCATCATGGGCGCGCAATATTCCGGCTACATCGAGTTCAAGGCCAAGGGCGCGCCACTTAGCTTCGTCTTTCCCGAGACGGGCGTGCCGGCGGTGCCGGAGACCTATGGCATTGTCGCTGACGGCCCGCATCCCAATGCCGCCGAACTGTTCATGGACTGGTTCCTCTCGCCGGTCGGCCAGAAGGCGCTCAGCGACGCGCTGCTGCTGCACTCGCCGCGCGCCGACGTCCCGGCGCCGGCTGGCAGCGTGCCGCTCAAGGACATGAAGCTGCTCACGCCGGCCGACTGGAGCGCATTCGAGAAGGACCGGCCGGAGTTCGCCAAGGAGTGGGACCGCATCGTCGGTGCCCGGCGGCGTTGAGCAGGTCTTGACGCTGCAATCGGCGGAGGCGCTGCGGCCGCGCTGGAACTGGCAGGCGATCATCACGCTTGCCGTTCTGGCGATCGTGGGCTTCCTCGTCATCCTGCCGTTGGTGTTCCTGGTCGAGGAGTCGCTGAATACCGGCGATCCCATGGCCTTTCCGCCGCAGGCCTACGGCATCGCCAACTATATCGCGATCTTCGACGAGGATATCCGGGTTCTGTGGAACACCCTCATCATCGCCGTGATGGCCACGGTGATGGCGATCCTGATCGGCTTCGTGCTCGCCTGGATCCTGACCCGCACCAATGTCCCCGGCCGCGCCCTTCTCGAGCGGCTGATGGAGCTGCCCTACTACATGACCCCGCTGGTCGGCGCGCTCGCCTGGGCCGTCATCGCGGGACCCAAGAGCGGCTTCGTCAACCAGCTCTGGAAAAGGGTGGGCGGTGGTGGCGATCTGGTCGATATCTACGGCCATTTTGGTATCGCCTGGGTGATGGCCCTGTTCGAGGGCACCGTCGCCTTCGTCATGATCTCGGCGGCAATGAAGTCGATGGATCCGGCGCTGGAGGAATCGGCCCAGGTCATGGGCGCTTCCAAGCTGCGCACCACGCTGACCGTCACTTTGCCGCTGGTGATGCCGGGCGTGCTGGGCGCGACGTTGTTCGTCTTCGCCGAGATGCTGGGTTCGTTCGCCGCCGCGCTGGTGATCGGCATCCCCGCCCGCATCTACGTCATCACCACCGCGATCTGGGATTCGACGCTTGCCTATCCGCCGGATTACGGTCGTGCCTCGGCGATGGGGCTGGCGCTGTTCGTGGTGATGTTCGGCATGCTCACCTTCTATCGCCGCATGATCCGCTCGGGCAGCTACGCGACCATCACGGGCAAGGCGTTCCGGCCGCGGGCGATGGATATGGGGCGTCTCGCCTGGCTGCTGTTCGGCGTGTGCTGCCTCTACATTTTCCTTGCCGTCGTGCTGCCGATCGCGGCCCTGCTGTTCACTTCGCTACAGCGATTCGCCACGGTGGTTCTCAGCCAGGCCCAGTTCACGCTTGCCAATTACCAGACGGCTTTGTCGCTGGGGCCGGTCCGCACGGCGCTGGTCAACAGCCTGACGCTGGGCTTTGGCGTGGCGAGCGTCGGCGTGCTGGTGATGGCGCTGCTGGTCTGGATCATCTACCGCTCGCAGTTCGTGGGGCGGGGTGCCGTGGAATATCTCGTGATGTTTCCGCAAGCCGTGCCGCGCCTGGTCTTTGGCCTCGCGCTCCTGTGGGCCTGGCTCAACATCCCGATCCCGATCTACGGCACGCTCTGGCTGCTGGCGCTCGCCTATTTCACCGTGATGCTGCCGCTCGGCGTGCGCACGCTCGCCGGTGTGGTGCTGCAGATCGACAAGAGCCTGGAGGAGTGCGCGCGCGTCTGCGGCGCAGGCTGGGTCTACCAGATGCGCACCGTCACGCTCCCGCTCCTGAAGCCCGGCGTTATCGCGGCCTGGCTGCTGATCTTCATGGCCTGCGTGCGCGAGCTCGGCGCCTCGGTGTTCCTGATGGGCCCCAATGCCAAGGTGATCGCGCCCTCGATCGTCAATGCCTTCGCCTCGAGCGGCACGGAACTCACGGCGGCAATGGCGTTGATCCAGACTTTCACCGTGATCGTGGCGTTGGTGATCTTGTTCCGTCTGACGCGCGGCGTAACAGGGGAGATGACGTGAACGAAACGCGCATCGAGGTGAAGGACCTTGTCGTACGCTACGGCGAGCAGGTGGCGGTGAATGGCGTCAGCTTCGCGGTCGGTCGCGGCGAGCATTTGACCCTGCTCGGACCGTCGGGCTGCGGCAAGACCACGACGCTGCGCGCCATCGCCGGCCTCGAGCAGCCGAGCAGCGGCCGCATCAGCATCGACGGTCAGGCGATGTACGATGCGGCGGAACGGCGCAACGTGCCCACCGAGCAGCGTGGCGTGAGCATGGTGTTCCAATCCTATGCGGTGTGGCCGCACATGACGGTGTTCGACAATGTGGCCTACGGTCTGCGCGTGCGTAAGCAGTCGCCGGCCGATATCGCGGCCAATGTCGAGCGCGCGCTCGATCTGGTGCAGATGCGCCATCTGGCCAGCCGACCGGCCTCCAGGCTCTCCGGCGGCCAACAGCAGCGCGTGGCGCTGGCGCGGGCAGTCGCCTTCTCGCCAACGGTCGTGCTGTTCGACGAGCCGCTCTCCAATCTCGACGCCAAGCTACGCGCCGAGATGCGGGTGGAGCTGCGCGAGCTGCAGCGGCGGCTCGGCGTCACGTCGGTCTACGTCACCCACGATCAGGAGGAGGCGTTGGCCATCTCCGACCGCGTCATCGTGATGAATGTCGGCGTGATCGAACAGATCGGAACGCCGGAGGAGATCTACAACAGGCCGCGCAGCCGCTTTGTTGCCGATTTCGTGGGCTCGGCCAACCTCATCAAGGGAAAGCTCTCGGGCGAGGGCTTGTTCGCGGCAGAGGGCGGCGCCGTGCTGAAGGTGAACGCTCCGCACAAGCCACGCGGCACGGAGACCGAAGTGGCGGTCCGAACCGCCTATATCGGCCTCGCACCGCAACCGGGCGACAACCAGGTGGCGGGAACCGTGCGCCAGCGCCTGTTCCACGGCGACTTCGTGCAATATGTCGTGGACAGCGCCTTGGGCCCGCTGATCGTGCGTCGCCCGCCCACCAATCTTCTGGAGGAAGGCGCGCCGGTGACATTGTCCTTCTCGCCCGAGCACACCGTGCTCCTGCAGGAGCAGGGGGCGTGAGCCTCTAGAACGGCTCGGTGCCGGCCACGATCACGCGATGCATCAGCCGGCGCTCGCCTGCGGGATAGTCGGCGTTGGCCTTGTGCATCGTGCAGCGATTGTCCCAGATCACGACGTCGCCCTGCTGCCAGACATGGCGGTACTGGTATTTGGGCTGGATTGCATGGGCGATCAGCGCGTCGAGCAGCTTGTCGCTTTCGACGCGGTCGAGACCCGCGACCTGTTCCATCCGGTTGGGGTTGAGGTAGAGCGCCTTGCGTCCCGTTTCGGGGTGCGTGCGCACCAGCGGATGGATGGCTTCCGGCATTGCCGCCATTTCCGCCTTGGGGCGTTTGGCCACGCGCCCGGTCCTGCGGCTTGATTCGTACTTGTGAACGACCTTGAGCTTGTCGATGCGCGCCCTGGTCTCGGCCGGCAGGTCGTCGTACGCGGCATACATGTTGATGAACTGCGTATCGCCGCCACTCGACGGCACGACCACGCCGTAAAGCATGGTGAGGGAACAGGGCGCGCGCATGAAGCTGTCGTCGGTATGCCAGCTCGCCCCGTTCACCAGCTTCCTGCCGTCGCCCAGTTCGTCGCGATCCTCGCTCGAGATGATGTTGACTTCGGCGCATTCCGTCGTTTGCGCGAGCTGCTTGCGCAACATGGGCGTCCCGAAGCGCGCCATGGCGTTGCGGAACGGCACGGGCGCGAGGCTCTGGCCGCGGATACAGAGCACGAGGTTCGTGTGCAGCGCCTCGATCAACGTCGCCTGCGTCGGCTCATCGAGTTGGTCGTTGAGATCGAGTCCCGTGACGGCTGCCGCCATGTGGCCGCCAAGCTGTTCCTGTCGAAGCCCCATCGTTTCCTCCGCTCGGCATTCAGCACGTGCGCACGTCAAATGCCAAGTGCGGCGCAGAGACGGCGAAACGCCGTATCGCTTCCCGGCAGGCCGAAGCGCAACCAGTGCGGCTTCCGAGCGAAGGCGCGGACATGAATTCCCCGTTGGCCCAACCGCTCCACGATGCCGGCGGCATCCCGGTGTTGTGCCAGGCGAAAGAGCGGTGTGCCGCCGAGAAGAGCAAAGCCCGCCCGGGCAAGCACCGAGTCGAGTCGCTCGCGGTCGTCCTCCAGGCGGGCCGCGGTTGAGCGAAGCCAGGTCGTATCGGCGAGTGCTGCCGCCCCGGCCGCGAGTGCAGGGCCGGAAACGGCCCACGGGCCCAGCTCCTCGCGCAGTCGCGTGGCGAGATCCGGTCGGGCGACGGCGAAGCCCAGCCGCAGGCCTGCCAGTCCATAGGCCTTGCCGAAGGAGCGCAGCACGATCGCATCCGTCGGCAAGTCGCCGGCGAGACTTGCCGCTGGTGGCAGGAAATCGATGAAGGCCTCGTCCACGACAAGCATGCTCCGCCGCGTCCGCAGGTCGGCCGGGGACAGCAGCCGGCCGGTCGGATTGTCGGGATTGACGACTACCGCGACGTCGAAGCCAGCGGTTCCGGCGAGCTCCTCCACGACCGTCACATCGTGTCCCTGCCGCCGCCAAGAGACCTCGTGTTCCTCGTAGGTCGGGCCAACGATGGCGATTCGCGATTTCGGCACCAGCCGCGGCAGGAGCTGGATCAGTGCCTGCGTGCCGGGCGCAGCGACGATCATCTCGGGATCGCGTACGCCAAATCTCTGCGCGGCGGCTTTGCACAGCGCTTCTTCTTCGGCGCGACCCGGCAGCCGTGACCAGGCTTCAGGATCGATCGTGCCCAGTGGATAGGGGACGGGATTGATGCCGGTCGACAGATCCAGCCATGGCTCGGGTGCGCTCGGGAAGCGACGGCGGACGGCGGCGAGATCGCCGCCATGCGCCACCGGCATCGCACCGTGTTTCACGATCTCGGTCGCCATGATAGGCACAAGGTCATGTTCTTCGGTCTCGCCCTTCTTGCTGCCGCGATCGAGGCAGTGGTTGGCTATCCCGACCGCCTGTTCCGCGCGATCGGCCATCCCGTGACCTGGATCGCGCGCCTCATATCATGGGGCGACCGGACGTGGAATTCGGACGAAGACTCCGGGCTGCAGCAGCGCTTGCAGGGCACGATGCTGATCTTGCTGCTGGCGGTCGGCAGCCTGCTCGCAGGGATGCTGGCGTGGCGCGTCCTCTCTCTCCTGCTGCCGGCGATCCTGGCGCTGGCCGTTGCAGCCGTGCTGGGAAGCACGCTGCTCGCCCAGCGCAGCCTCCGCTCCCATGTCGTCGCGGTCGCCGATGCGCTGGAGGGGCGTGGATTGGCCGCCGGTCGCGAGACGGTGGCGATGATCGTGGGGCGCGACACCAAGGACCTCGACGAGGCCGGCGTGAGCCGCGCTGCCATCGAAAGCCTTGCCGAAAGCTTTTCGGATGGCGTCGTGGCGCCGCTGTTCTGGATGGCGGTGGCCGGCCTGCCGGGTGCGCTCGCCTACAAGGCAATCAATACCGCCGACAGCATGATCGGCCACAAGACGCCGCGCTATCTCCATTTCGGTTGGGCCGCGGCGCGCACGGACGATCTAGCCAACCTGCCGGCATCCCGGCTTGCCGCCGTTTGGCTGGCGCTGGCCGCACTCTTGCGGCCAGGTCTTTCAGGACGCCAGGCCTTTGCCACGGCATGGCGGGACGCTGGCCTGCACGAGTCGCCCAATGCCGGTTGGCCCGAGGCGGCCATGGCCGGCGCGCTCGGCGTGCGGTTGATGGGACCGCGCAGCTATGACGGCGAGCAGGTCGACGGCCCCTGGCTGGGCGACGGCCGCACGATTGCGACCGCGCACGACATCCGGACGGCCCTTGCGCTCTATCGGACCGCTTGCGGCTTGCAGGTGGCGGTGCTGGTCGTGCTGCTGGCGCTCACCCTGCTGGCGTGAGTCCGGGCTCTCGCGCCAGCGTCAGCAGGCGGTCGCAATCGATGTGCTTCTCGATATGGTCGGCCAGTTGGTCGAGCGTGGCGTCGACATCGGCTTCGTAGTCGAAGGCCGATGCGCTTCCGCCGACTCGCTGCAGCCAGTGCCGACGCTGGCGGTCGTCGGTCAGCAGGCCGTGGACATAGCAGCCGGCGATGCGGCCGTTCTCGCTCACCGCGCCCTGATCGTGCCCGTCGCCGAGACGCAGCAGGGGCCGCATGCCGCCGGTGGTGCGGCCGACATGCATCTCGTAGCCCTTGAAGGGCACGCCTTCGGCGGCTGTCACGCCCGCCACCTCGACCAGCATCTTGTCGCCTTCCAACACCGTGTCGACCGGCAGCAACCCCAGCCCCTCGACCGTTGCCGGAAGTCCTTCGACGCCGCCGGGATCGGCGACGCTGCGTCCCAGCATCTGATAGCCGCCGCAGATCCCCAGCACATGGCCCCCACGCCTGATGTGCGCCCTGAGGTCGATATCCCAGCCGGCCTGCCGCAGGGCGGCAAGATCGGCGATCGTTGCTTTCGACCCCGGTAGAATCACCAGTGTCGCGTCACCTGGAATAGCCTCGCCCGGCCGCACGAAGACGAGGTCGACCGACGGCTCCAGCCGGAGCGGATCGAAGTCGTCGAAGTTCGCGATGCGCGGATAGGCGAGGACCGCAATCTTCAGGCCCGTGCCACGTGGAGCTGTTGGCAAGCCGAGCGCATCTTCGGCCGGCAGGCGGTGCGCTGAATCGAAGTAGGGCACGAGGCCAAGCGCCGGCCAGCTCGTCCTGGCCGAGATCATCTTCATGCCGTCGTCGAACAGGCAAGGATCGCCGCGGAAGCGATTGACGATGAAGCCCACGATCGTCGCCGCATCGGCTGGATCGATCACGGCCTTGGTGCCGACGAGACTTGCGATCACGCCACCGCGATCGATGTCGCCCAACAGGATGACGGGAACGTCTGCCGCGCGCGCAAAGCCCATGTTGGCGATGTCGCCCGCACGCAGGTTCACTTCCGAGGCCGAGCCCGCGCCCTCCACCAGCACCAGATCGGCCTCGGCGGCGAGGCGGCGAAAGCTGTCGAGAACCGCGCCCAGTAGTTTCGGCTTCATCGCCTGGTACTCGCGCGCCTTGGCATTGCCCGTGACTTTGCCTTGCACCACGACCTGCGCACCGATCTCGCTTTGGGGCTTCAGCAGGACCGGGTTCATGTGAACGGTGGGTGCCACGCACGCGGCGCGCGCCTGCAGCGCCTGGGCGCGTCCGATCTCGCCGCCATCGTCCGTGACGGCGGCATTGTTCGACATGTTCTGCGGCTTGAACGGCCGCACACGCAGCCCGCGTCGCGTGAAGGCCCGTGCGAGGCCTGCCACGATCAGCGACTTGCCGACATCCGAGCCTGTGCCCTGGATCATGAGGGCGCGTGCCGGCATCAGAACTCGATGCCTTCCTGTGCCTTCACGCCGGCCGCGAAGTGATGCTTCACCGGCGCCATCTCCGTCACGAGATCGGCAGCCTCGATCATCTCCGGCTTGGCATTGCGACCGGTGACGACGATGTGTTGGTCCGAGCGCCGCGCCCGCAGCGCGGCCGCAACTTCGGCCACGTCGAGATGATCGTAGCGTAGCGTGATGTTGAGCTCGTCGAGCACGATCAACCGGATCGACGGATCGGCCATCAGCTTCTGCGCCGCCGCCCAGGCGCGCTTTGCCGCCTCGATGTCGCGTGCGCGATCCTGTGTTTCCCAGGTGAAGCCCTCGCCCAGCGTGTGCCATTCGACCTGGTCGCCGAAGCGTTCGATGGCAGTGCGCTCGCCCGACTGCCACATGCCCTTGCCGAACTGCACCACGCCGCAGCGGAAGCCGCGGCCCAGCGCCCGCAACATCAGGCCGAAGGCGGCCGTCGATTTGCCCTTGCCCTTGCCGGTATGCACGATCAGCAGGCCTTTCTCGATCGTCTTGCCGGCCACTTCGGCATCCTGGACAGCCTTGCGGTGGGCCATTTTGGCCTTGTGCCGCGTCTCTTCGTCATTTGCGTCGGTCATGTAGCCAAAATGGACGGCAAAGCCCTTGTCAGCAAGCCGGTCGGCCCTTATCAAGCGGACGACGGTTCCCTTCGGGGATCAAAAGGGAACGTGGTGAAGGACATTGGTGCCTCAATCCGCGGCTGCCCCCGCAACTGTCATCGGCTAGCCAACGGCCGGCATACCACTGGGAAACCGGGAAGGTGGCCTGCGGCGAAGACCCGAAAGCCAGGATACCTGCCGTCGCTTTCTGCATTCGGATCGTCGGAGGGGCGATCGAGGAGGATGACATGGCCAGCACGTCCGTACCGGTAAGCAGATCGACAGAGCGACAGGAAACCCTCAGGGCGGCATCCGTTGCGGCGCTGCTTGGGTTGTCACTTGTGTTCCTCACCGGCTTCGCCCAGCCTCAACTGCTTCACAACGCAGCCCACGACACGCGGCACAGCCTGAGCTTCCCCTGCCACTAAGGCTGCGGAAATGTTGGCGAGGATTTTGTCGGTCGGTCTGCTGGCCGGACTTGTGGCCGGGCTCTTGGTTGCTGTCCTTCAGCAGGTGACGACCACGCCACTGATCGTCGCAGCGGAAGTCTTCGAGACCAGGCTGTCGGATCACCCTGCTACCACGGCGCAGAAGGCTCACGAGCACGGAGCACACGAGCACGGAGCACACGAGCACGACGAAGGCTGGAAGCCCGCCGACGGGCTTCCGCGCTTGTTCTATACGTCGCTCGCGACCATCGTGACCGCTGTCGGCGTGGCGCTGGTGCTGCTCGCTGCGATGCTCGTGGCCGGGGAAGAGATCGACGAACGCCACGCCCTGGCCTGGGCGATCGCGGGCTTTGTCGCGTTCGGTCTCGCGCCTGCGGCCGGTTTGGCGCCCGAACTGCCCGGAAGCGCCGCCGCGGATCTTGCCGCCCGGCAGATCTGGTGGGTCGCGACAGGCTGCGCCACGGCGATTGCCATCTGGATGTTCTTCAAGGCGAAGAAAGCCGTCCCGCGCGTGCTGGCGCTTGCGGTGCTGCTTGCACCGCACGTGATCGGGGCGCCGCGGCCGCATGAGCTCGTGAGCCGGGCGCCGGCAGAGCTGGCGGCGCAGTTTGCCGCCCTTTCGCTGGCGGTCCAGGCGTCCCTCTGGGTGCTCGTCGGGATCGCGATCGGTCTTTTATGGCCGAGGCTGGCGGGCAGGCCGGCGACGTGAACTTGGTGCTAGGGCGTGAAGCCATTCACATGAACGATCCAGCAGTCACCGTATTCGTCTGCGTTTCGTGCCGTCGCCGCCTCGGCGGCAGCGACGAGACGTTCGATCGGCCGGGACCCGGCCTTGCTTCGTCGCTGCGACAGAAATTCCAAGGCTCGGACGTCGCGATCGCCGAGGTGGACTGCCTTGCCGTATGCACGCGTCCCTGCACGCTGGCCCTCTCTGCCGCCAACAAGTGGACTTACTTGATCGGCGATCTCGAGCCCGAATCGCACCTCGACGAGATCGTCGCCACCGTCAAAAGCTTCGCCGCATCAGAGAACGGCATCGTCGCCTGGCGGGAGCGGCCATCGTCCTTCCGCAAGGGCGTGGTTGCTCGCGTTCCACCGCGTCCCACTATCACGGAGCCCATAGAGCCATGACATCGTTTGCCAAAGTGCCTTGCACCATCGTCACGGGCTTCCTCGGTGCGGGGAAGACCACGCTTGTACGCCATGTGCTGGAGAACGCGCATGGCCGGCGGCTGGCAGTGATCGTCAACGAGTTCGGCGATGTCGGCATCGACGGCGAGATCCTGAAGAGCTGCGGCGTCGAGAGCTGCCCCGAGGATGCGGTCGTCGAGCTCGCCAACGGCTGTCTTTGCTGCACGGTCGCCGACGACTTCGTGCCGGCGCTGAAGGGCCTGCTCGACCGCCCGTCGCCGCCCGAGCATATCGTGATCGAGACGTCGGGGCTCGCACTGCCCAAGCCCTTGGTAAAGGCCTTCAACTGGCCCGAGATCGCCTCCCGCGTCACGGTCGACGGTGTCGTGACGGTGGTCGACGGTGCAGCCGTCGCGGCTGGCCGTTTTGCCGACGATCCGGAGGCGATCGCGCGGCAGCGCGTCGACGACCAGTCGCTCGACCATGACAATCCGCTCGAGGAGGTGTTCGAGGACCAGCTTCTCTGCGCCGATCTCGTGATCCTGAACAAGGCCGACCTCATGTCCGAGGAGCAACGCCAGGGCGTGACCGGCGAGATCGGCAAGACCTTGCCCCGCGCGGTGAAGATTGTGGAAGCCGAGAACGGCAAGGTTCCGGTCACGGTGCTGCTGGGGCTTGGCGCCGGGGCGGAATCCGATCTTGCCAGCCGTCCCTCGCATCACGATGCCGAGGGTGAACACGATCACGACGATTTCGATACCTTCATCATCGATTTGCCGTCGTTCGACACGCCGCAAGGTTTGATCGAGCGCCTGCAGGCGGCGGCGACTGCGCACGACATTTTGCGCGTGAAGGGCTTCGTCGATATCGCCGGCAAGCCGATGCGGCTTTTGGTGCAAGGCGTGGGCGCGCGCATCCAGCATCAATTCGATCGCCGTTGGGCGACCGGCGAAGCGCGGCAGGGGCGGCTGGTCGTGATCGGCGAAAAGGGCCTCGACCGGGCGGCCATCGCTGCGCTGGTCACAGGCTGACGGGAAGCGGGCATGCACGTCCTGGCGACCGAGTTGGCGAGCCTCGACGAGGCCGATGCTGCGGTCGATCTCGGCCAGTCGCCGGCGGACGTGGTCGTGCTCTCCTTTTCCGACAGCGATCTTTCTGCCTTGGCCTTTGCCTGGCAGCAGGAACCGGAGGCGCTGCCGACGCTTCGGCTGGCGAGCCTCAAGCGCCTGAAGCATCCGATGTCGGTCGACCTTTATGTCGAGCAGGTCGTGTGCAGGGCGCGTGCCGTCGTGGTGCGCTGCCTGGGCGGGCTCGACTATTGGCGCTACGGGCTGGAACACATCGCCGATACCGCACGCGACAACGGCATTCTGTTTGCGGCCTTGCCCGGCGACGACCGGGCCGATCCACGGCTTGTGTCGGTGTCGACCGTGCCTCCTGACAGACTCGTCTTGCTCGACCGCTTCTTCCGCGAGGGCGGCCCCGACAACCTGCGGCAGGCGCTGCGGTGCGTCGGGTCGATGCTGGGGCGCGATTTGCCATGGTCGCCGCCCGTGCCGGTCGGGCCGATCACTGTTCTTGGCAAGGAGATCGATGACCGCCCGACAGCGCTCATCGTCTTCTACCGCGCGAATCTGTTGTCAGGCGACATGGCGCCGATCACGGCGCTCATGGAGGCGATCGACCGCCGGGGCCTGGCGCCGCTTGCGATTGCTGTGGGAAGCCTCAAGGACCACGCCATCGAAGCCGAGCTCACGAGTCTGATTGAACGGCGGCGGCCCGCCATTATCCTCAACACGACGGCCTTCTCGGCGATGCGCGAGGACGACACGACCGTGCTCGACGCCGCTGACGTGCCGGTGCTGCAGGTCGTCCTGTCGGGCAGCCCGCAGGAGGCTTGGCGCGAGTCGGGGCGCGGGCTGTCTCCCGCCGATCTTGCCATGAACGTCGTGCTGCCCGAGCTCGACGGCCGGCTGTTGACGCGCGCCGTTTCCTTCAAGGCCGAGGTCGCGATGGACCCGCGTCTGGAATTCGCCGCGGTCCGGCATATGCCCGATCCCGGCCGCATCGATTATGTGGCGCGGCTTGCCGCGGCCTGGGTGAGGTTGCAGCGCACGCCCCGCGGCGAGCGCAAGCTCGCACTGGTCCTGTCGGACTATCCCGCCCGTGGCGGCCGCACCGGCTATGCGGTCGGCCTCGACACCGCCGCGAGCGCTGACGAGATCCTGCGTCTGCTGCAGCGGGAAGGATATGGAACCAGCGTTGCGATTGGCGGCATCGGCGCATTCCTGCAGAATCCATCCGAACACATCGAGATCCCGCTCGACCTCTACAAGACGTGGTTCGCGACCTTGCCGGAGAGCCTGCAGCGTGCGCTGAACGAGACGTGGGGCGAACCAGGCGACGATTTCCGATTGCCGGTTCTGCGCTGCGGCAAGGTGCTGGTTCTGCTGCAGCCCGACCGTGGCAGCCTGGGAGATCGCAAGTCGGGCTATCACGACACCACATGCCCGCCGACCCATGCTTACCTCGCGCTGTATGCCTGGTTGCGCGAGGTCGAGAAGATCGATGCGCTCCTCCATCTCGGCACGCATGGCACGCTTGAATGGCTGCCCGGCAAAGCGCTGGTGTTGTCGGCCGAATGCTGGCCGGAGGCCGTGCTGGGCCCGTTGCCGGTGATCTATCCCTTCATCGTCAACAATCCCGGCGAGGCCGTGCAGGCCAAGCGAAGGCTGGCAGCGGTCACGATCGGTCATTTGACGCCGCCGCTCGGCGCCGCCAGCCTGCATGGCGCACTCGCGGAAATGGAGGGCATCATTGAGGAATATGCGGCGGCCGATGGGCTCGACCGTCGGCGCCTCAGCCATCTCGAGGACGAGATCGTCGAACGCGCCTGGAGCAACGGCCTCGCTGCCGATTGCGACCTGGTGCGCGGCGAGCCGGCGCGCACCGCGATCGCCAAGCTCGATGCGCAGCTCTGCGACATCAAGGAGCTCAGCATCCGCGACGGCCTGCATGTCTTCGGCCGTGCGCCCGATGAGAAAGCTGCCGCCGCGCTGTCCGAAGCGATCAAGGTGCCGGCGGACGCATTGGAAGCGAGCGCCGCTTCGGAGCGTCGTGCCTTGCTGGCAGCACTCGATGGCCGCCGCGTGGCGCCGGGTCCGGCCGGTGCGCCGACGCGCGGCCGCGCCGATGTGCTGCCGACTGGCCGCAACCTCACCTCGATCGATCCGCGCGCGATCCCGACACGCACCGCGGCCGCAATCGGCATCCGCTCCGCCGCCGAGGTCGTGCGCCGCTACCTGCAGGATCAGGGCGACTATCCGCGCACGCTGGTCATCGATCTCTGGGCGTCGGCTTCACTGCGTACCGGCGGCGACGATCTTGCCCAGGCATTGGCCTATCTCGGCGTGCGCCCGACCTGGGACAAGAATTCGAGTCGCGTGATCGGCATCGAAGTGCTGCCGCTTGCCGTCCTCGACCGGCCGCGCATCGACGTCACGTTGCGCATCTCGGGCCTGTTCCGCGATATCTTCGAAGCGCAGATCGCGCTCTTCGACATGGCCGTTCAGCGTGTCGCCGCGCTGGACGAAGACCCGGCGGACAATCCGCTGGCCGATGCCCGACGCAACGGCCGGGACCTCGCCCGTGTGTTCGGTGCGGCGCCCGGTCGCTACGGGGCGCAAGCCGGTGACCTGGCGCTCGACGGCAATTGGCGGACACGCGAGGACCTGGGTGCGGCTTATCTGTCGGCAGTGACCCATGCCTACGGCGGCCCCGGATCGATGCGCGATGCCGACGACGGCTTTCGTAACCGCGTCTCTGCCGCCGATTTGCTCGTCCATCCCCAGGACGATCGCGAGCGCGACCTTCTCGATGGCGACGGCGTTGCCGATTACGCCGGTGGCTTTGCGGCTGCTGCCGCGCTGCTGGGCAACACGCCCGAACTCTACCATCTCGATACCAGCCGTCCCGAGACGCCGAAGGCGCGGCAACTGTCCGAAGAGATCGCGCGCGTGGTGCGCGGCCGGCTTACAAACCCGCGCTGGATCGCGGGAATGCTGGCGCACGGCCATCGTGGCGTGGCCGAGATCGCGCAGGGCGTCGATGCGCTTTACGCTTTCGCGGCGACTGCGCAGGCGGTGCCAGGCCATCTGTTTGATGCGACGCACATGGCCCTGATTGCCGACGAAGCCGTCCTTGCGGTCATGCTCGACAAGAATCCGCCGGCGACCGCCGCCATCGCCAGCCGCTTGAAGGATGCACTGTCGCGCGGCTTGTGGGTGACGCGACGCAACTCGGTCGAAGAGGAACTTGCGCGCATCCTGGAGGATCGGTCGTGAGCGTCGCGGCGGCCATCGAGATCAAGGGATGGTGCCCCGGCGCGTTGCGGCCGATGGAAAGCGGCGACGGGCTGCTGGTGCGCGTCAAGCCGCGGGGCAGTTCATTGACGCTGGCGCAGGCAAGCGGACTGGCCGAGGTCGCGGGCCGGTTGGGCAACGGGCATATCGACCTCACGCGGCGCGCCAATCTGCAGATCCGCGGCCTCGACGCAGCGGTGCTGCCCGAACTGCATCGCGCGCTCGACCGGCTCGACTTGCTCGATCCCGATGCCGGGACCGAAGCGGTCCGCAACATCATGGTCGGGCCATTGGCCGGTCCTGAAGGGCGCGCTCTTGCGTCCGCTTTGGGCGAAGCCGTGGCTGCCGACCGAAAGCTTGTCGCTCACCTGCCCGCCAAGTTCGGCTGGCTGGTCGATGCTCCCGGTCCGCTGTCGATCGTCGGCGAGCGGGCGGAGATCGCCTTGTGCGTCCTGACGGCAGGCGTGGCGCTGCGGGTCGGGGGCCGGTGGCGCGGGATCATGCCTCACGACAAGGCCGTTTCGCTCGCGCTTGCAGTAGCACGCGCGCATCTCGACGGCCGCGAGATACCGACACTTGGAAGAATGGATATTGTTCCCGCGCCCGGACGGCGAACGTTGGGCGCCGTAGCCCGACTGTTCGGTATCGCCGCGCCTTTCGGCCGGCTGGAGACCTCTCAACTGCAGAGCCTCGTGGCGCTTGCGACCGCAGCCGGCGCCTCGGAGTTGCGTCTCTCACCGTGGCGTGCGCTCTACGTCGATGCGCCGGTCGATGGCGCGCGCGAGTTCGGCCTGATCGTCGATGACGAAGATCCGTTGTTGCGCATCGATGCCTGCCCGGGAAAGCCTGCTTGTCGATCGGCCAGCGTCGATACGCGACGGGATGCGTATCGCCTGGCAACGATGGGCTTTGTCGGCAGCATCCACCTTTCCGGTTGTGCCAAGGGGTGTGCACGCTCGGCATCGGCCGAGCTGGTGCTGGTGGGATGCGAAGGCCGTTACGGCATCGTGCGCAACGGTACGGCGCGCAGCCTCCCGCAACAAACAACCGATCCCGACCACCTTGCGGCGGTGCTGCGTGGCTGACCGTGCCTATATCCGAGACGGAGCGGAGATCTATCGGCGCTCTTTCGCCATCATCCGTGCCGAGGCGGACCTGGCACGCTTCTCACCTGCCGAGGAGCGGGTTGCCGTGCGGCTCATCCATGCCTGCGGCATGGTCGAGGTCGCACGCGACATCCGGATGTCCCCCACCTTTGCCGACAACGCGCGCTGGGCGCTGATGGGCGGCGCACCGATCCTCTGCGATTCGCAGATGGTGGCCAACGGCATCACCCGCACGCGCTTGCCCTCCGCCAATGAGGTGGTCTGCACGCTCGGCGAGCCTGCCGTGCCCGGGCTCGCCCGCAAGATCGGCAATACGCGCAGCGCGGCGGCCATGGAGCTGTGGCGCGACAGGCTGGCGGGTGCTGTCGTGGCGATCGGCAATGCGCCCACGGCGCTGTTCCGCCTGCTCGAGATGCTGGATGAAGGTGCAGCGCCGCCGGCCGTGGTGATCGGCCTGCCGGTGGGCTTCGTCGGTGCCCAGGAATCGAAGGAGGCGCTGGCGGCCGACGGTCGCGTGCCGTTCCTGATCGTGAAAGGCCGTAAGGGCGGCAGCGCCATGGCGGCCGCCGCGGTCAACGCGCTGGCGAGTGAGGCCGAATGACGAGCCTCGAGAATTTGGCCGGCACCGCACAGGGCGGAACACTCTACGGCATCGGTGTCGGGCCGGGTGATGTGCGCTATCTCACCCTGCGGGCCGCGGGCCTCGTGCGCGCGGTCGATGTCGTGGCCTTCTTCGCCAAGCGCGGTCTCGAAGGCAATGCGCGCCGCATCGTGGCGCCCTTGCTGGCGGCGGGACGCGTGGAACTGCGCTGCGAGTATCCGGTCACCGACGAGGTCCCGGCCGAGCACCCGGATTACCAGGAGAAGATCGCTCGCTTCTATCGCGACACGGCGGCGGCGCTTGCGGTTCTCTTGCGCGATGGCAAATCGGTCGGGCTGCTGGCCGAGGGTGATCCGTTTTTCTACGGCTCGTTCATGCACATGTGGCGCCGCCTCTCCGGCGAGTTCCCGATCGAGGTTGTGCCGGGCGTCACGGGCATGTCGGGCTGCTGGACCCGCGCCAACCTGCCGATCACCTGGGGCAACGACACGCTTGCGGTCCTGCCGGGGACTCTGGGCGAGACGCAGCTTGTCGATCGGCTGCGCGGCACCGACGCCGCGGTGATCATGAAGGTGGGGCGCCACCTCCGCAAAGTGCGCCGCGCCGTCGAGGCGGCCGGATTGCTGCAGCGCGCCGTCTATGTCGAGCGTGGCACAATGCGGGATGAACGCATCGTGCCGCTCGCCCAGTGCGGCGAGCCGCAGGGCGCCTATTTCGCCATGGTCCTGATCCCCGGCGAGGGAAGACGCCTGTGACCGGCTCGCTGGTCATCGTCGGTACGGGGCCAGGCAAGCCGGAGCTGATGACTCCCGCGACCGAGGCGGCGCTTGCCGGGGCGACAGATCTCGTTGGCTATGGTCCCTATCTCGACCGCGTTCCGCTGCGGGACGGTCAATGTCGGCATGCCTCCGATAACCGCGCCGAAATCGATCGCGCGCGCCAAGCTCTCGCGCTTGCCGCGTCGGGCCGCGATGTCGTGGTCGTCTCGGGCGGCGATCCTGGCGTGTTCGCTATGGCGGCCGCTGTCTTCGAAGCGGTCGAGACAGGCGATGCGGCATGGCAGGCGCTCGATATCCGCGTCGAGCCTGGCGTGACGGCGATGCTGGCGGCGGCAGCCGAAACCGGTGCGCCATTGGGCGGTGACTTCTGCGCGATTTCCTTGTCCGACAATCTCAAGTCCTGGACGACCATCGAGCGACGATTGAAGGCGGCCGCCGAGGCCGATTTCGTGATCGCGCTCTACAATCCGGCCTCCAGGGCGCGGCCGCATCAGCTTGCACAGGCCTTCGACATCCTCCGGTCGGCGAAAGCGGGCGCCACACCGGTGCTGTTCGTGCGCGCAGCGGGCACGTCCGAAGCAACGGTGATCGCAACGACGCTCGCAGCCGCCGATACGTCAGCCGCCGACATGCGCACACTGGTGATCGTGGGCGCCAGCACGACCCGCAAGGTGGGTCGCTGGATCTACACGCCGCGCAGCGAGCGCGGAGCCGTTTCGTGAAGGCGCTGCTCCAGCCAGGCGACCGCTTCGCCAGCATTTTCGACCACATGGCCGGCGGGCTTATGCGGTCGTGCGATCATGACAACCGGCAGACCGAGCGCGCGTGCCGCCTCGATCTTGGCGTAGGTCGCCGTGCCTCCGGCATTCTTGGCGACAAGGGTCTCGATTTTTCCTTCCAGCAGCAGCCGCTCTTCGGCCGTGCGGTCGAACGGTCCCCGCGCGCGCACAATACGAAGGTCGGGCGGCAAGCCGACCGGATCGGGCGGTTCGATCATGCGGGCGAGATAGTGGTGCTGCGGCGCAGTCGCGAAAGCCTGCAGTTCCTGGCGGCCGATGCTCAGAAAGACATGGCGCGGCGCGGGACCGAGCGCATGGGCTGCCGCAACCATTGTCGGAACGATCTGCCAGCGATCGCCGGCCTTCCGGGTCCAGGGCGGCCGTACGAACGATGCCAGCGGGGTGCCGGCACTGGCGCAGGCGATGACGGCATTGGCCGACATCTGATCGGCATAGGGATGCGTCGCGTCGATCACCGCGTCGACGGCCTGTTCGTCGAGGAAGCGCGCGAGTCCATCGACGCCGCCGAAGCCGCCGGCGCGAGTGGCGATGGGTTGTGCCCTGGGCGAGGACGTGCGGCCGGCCAGAGACAGGGTGGCGTCGAACCGCTTGTCGCCCGCGAGCATCCGCGCAAGTGCGGACGCTTCCGTCGTGCCGCCGAGGATCAGAACGCGAAGAGCGATGGCCATGGCTGAGCGTGCAACGTGCCCGCCCAAACCGTGGCTGTCCATCGTCGGCATCGGCGAGGACGGCGTTGCAGGCCTTTCGTCGGTGGCGCAGCGTCTCGTTGCTGGCGCCGAATTGGTGTTGGGCGGCAAGCGCCATCTCGCTTTGGCCGACAGCCTGATCCACGGCCGGCGTCTTGCCTGGCCGAGCCCGATCGGCGCAGCGCTGCCGGAGATCGAGAAACATCGCGGCCGCCCTGTGACGGTCTTGGCAAGCGGCGATCCGTTCCACTACGGCGTTGGAGACATGCTGATGCGGGCGGTACGTCCGGAGGAGACGCTTTGCCTGCCGCAGCCCTCCGCCTTCAGCCTCGCCGCAAGCCGGCTCGGCTGGTCACAGCAGGAGGCCTCGCTCGTCAGCCTGCACGGCCGCGCTCTGGAAGGCATCGTGCGCTATCTTCAGCCGGGCGCGCGGATCCTCGCCCTGTCATGGGACGGCGAAACGGCTGCCAGGCTCGCCCGGCTCCTCGTCGCCCGCGGCATGGGTGAATCGACGCTCACCGTCCTTGAACATCTCGGCGGACCAAAGGAACGGATGCGACGCGTGCCGGCAGCGACGTTCCACCTGGAGGATGTAGCGGCACTCAACACCATCGCGCTCGACGTTGCCGCCGCACCGGATGCCACGGTCGTGCCGCTGTCGCCAGGCCTCGACGACACGCTGTTCGAGCATGACGGCCAGCTCACCAAGCGCGAGGTGCGGGCGGTCACGCTCTCGGCGCTGGCGCCACGCCAGGGCGAGCTGTTGTGGGATATTGGACTGGGGGCAGGCTCGATTTCCGTCGAGTGGCTGTTGCGCCATCCGTCGCTGAAGGCGGTCGGCATCGAGGCCGACGCCACGCGCGCAGCGCGTGCTGCCCGGAATGCGGCGAAGCTCGGTGCCCCGGATCTCCGGATCGTGCAGGGCCGCGCACCCGAGGCCCTGGCAGACCTCCCTTCGCCCGACGCGGTCTTTGTCGGCGGCGGCCTGTCGAATGCCCAGGTCTTCGATGCTGCCTGGGCGGCACTCAAGTCGGGTGGGCGGTTGGTGGCAAACGCCGTCTCGCTTGCGACGGAGGCGCGGTTGATCGAGCTGTTCCAACGCCTCGGCGGCGAGCTGGTTCGCCTCGAAGTGGCCCGGGCGGCCCGGACAGGCGGCAGCAATGCCTTCGTCTGGCGGCCAGCGGCGCCGATCGTCCAGTGGCGCGTGAGGAAACCATGATCGTGGCGGGCGTGGGCTGCCGCAGCGGCGTCTCAGCCGAGGAGATCGAGCAGGTGGTGCGTCTGGCGCTCGACACCTTCGAGCTGCCGGTCGAACGGCTGGACGCTCTTGCAACGGAATCGGCGAAAGCAACCGAGCCGGCGCTCGTCGAGGCGGCGCGGCGGCTCGCCGTGACCCTGAGCGCCTGCACGCTCGATGACCTCGACCGTGTCGCCGGTCGCGTGCTGACGCCGTCCAAGCTGGTGCTGGAGACCAAGGGCGTGCCGTCGATCGCCGAGGCGGCGGCGCTGGTGATCGCCGGCCGAGATGCGCGTCTTCTCGGCACGCGTGTGGCAAGCGCACGGGCGACCTGCGCCATCGCCATCGGAGAGGGCCGATGACGATCCATTTCATCGGTGCAGGACCCGGTGCGCCCGACCTCATCACCGTACGCGGTCGCGAGCTGATCGGTCGCTGCCCGGTCTGCCTCTATGCTGGATCGTTGGTGCCCGCCGCCTTGCTCGGCCATTGCCCGCCTGGTGCGCGCATCGTCGACACGGCGCCGATGTCGCTCGACGAGATCGTTGCCGAATGCCGCCGCGCGGCTGATGCTGGCCAGGACGTGGCGCGGCTCCATTCGGGTGACCTCTCGATCTGGAGCGCACTCGGCGAGCAGGTGCGGCGGCTCGAGGCCGAGGGAATCCCCTATACGGTGACGCCTGGTGTCCCGTCTTTCTCTGCGGCGGCGGCGGCGCTCGGCCGTGAGCTCACATTGCCTGAGCTCGCCCAGACGGTAGTGCTGACGCGCACTTCGGGTCGCGCCTCGGCGATGCCGGCGGGAGAGGATCTCAAGGCCTTCGCCGCGACCGGCGCGACGCTTGCCATCCATCTCTCGGTCCATGTGCTCGACAAGGTCGTGGCCGATCTCCTGCCGTTCTATGGTGCTGATTGCCCGGTGGCTGTCGTCTATCGCGCGAGCTGGCCGGACGAGCGCGTCGTGCGCGGCACGCTCGCCACGATCGCGGCCGAGGTCGCAAAAAGCCCGATCGAGCGCACGGCGCTGATCCTGGTCGGCAAGGTCCTGTCGGCGCACGATTTCCGCGAAAGCGCGCTCTACGATGCGGCCTACCAGCGGCGGTTCCGGGGCCGGGTTACATGAGCCTGCCTGGCTTTCCCCCCATGCCCGATTTTCCGGCAGGCGAGGTCTGGCTTGCGGGCGCGGGCCCCGGCGATCCGCGCCTGCTGACCTTGCTCGCCCTGCATGCGCTCGCGACTGCCGACGATATCGTGCACGATGCGCTGGTCGATCCGCGCGTGCTGGGGCTCAAGCGCGCCGACGCCGAGCTGATCCCGGCCGGCAAGCGCGGCGGCCGGCCCTCGCCGCGTCAACGCGATATCAACGAGATCCTGATCAGCCGCGCCAGAGCCGGTCGTCGCGTGCTGCGGCTGAAAGGTGGCGATCCTTTCGTGTTCGGCCGCGGCTGGGACGAGGCTTCGGCCCTGACCGAAGCGGGCATCCGCTTCCGGGTCATTCCCGGTGTCACCGCAGGTCTTGCCGCGACGGCGTTGGCCGGTATTCCGGCGACGACGCGCGAGACCAACCACGCCGTCGTTCTGGCGGCCGGCCACCGCGCCGAGGACGGCAGCTCGGGTACCGATTGGGTGGCGTTGGCGAAGCTCGGTCAGCCGATCATCCTCTACATGCCGATGACGCAACTGCCGGAAATCGTGGAGGCATTGCAGCAGGGCGGTCTTCGTGGCGATACGCCGGTCGCGTTGCTTCAATCGGCAACGACCGAGAATGAGCAGATAATGGAAAGCATGCTCGGCACCTTGATCGACGACGCTCGCAAGGCCGGGATCGGCTCGCCCGCCATCCTGGTGATCGGCGCGATTGTCGGCTTGCGGCGACGGCTTCTCTCCAGCCTCATCGGCTGGCAATGACGCGTGGCGTCATCGTTGCGGGCGTACGGTCGGGCTCTGGCAAGACGACGGTGGCGTTGGGCCTGATGCGGGCGCTGGCGCGTCGCGGGCTTGCCGTGCAACCGTTCAAATGCGGCCCCGACTATATCGATCCCGCCTTCCATGCCGTGGCAGCGGGTCGCCCGAGCTTCAACCTCGATGGCTGGGCGATGACTGCAGATCTGCTGGCGGATCTCGTGACCCGCCATCCGGCGGATATCGCCATCGCCGAAGGCGCGATGGGTCTGTTCGATGGCGTCAGCGGCCGCGGCGCCACGGCCGATCTCGCCGCTCTCTTGAAATGGCCGGTCGTGCTGGTGCTCGACGTGAAGGGTCAGACCGAGACGGCAGCGGCCATCGCGGCTGGCTGCGTGGCGTATCGCGAGGACGTGACGGTCGCGGGAGTGATCCTCAATCGCATCGCCAGCGCACGCCATCTGGCGTTGATCGAGCCGGCGTTCGGGAAAGCCGGTATCAAGCTGTTCGGTGCGTTGAGCGACGACGCACGACTAACCTTGCCTGGGCGGCATCTCGGCCTCGTGCAGGCGGGCGAGACCGCCGATCTCGGGCCGCGGCTCGATAGGCTGGCCGATGCGATGGCTGCTTCCATCGACCTTTCCGCCATTGAACTGGGCGCGCGTGCAGCCTTGTTGCCGGCAACAAACGTCCAATGGCCCGCGCCACCGGGCCAACGAATCGCGCTGGCGTCCGACCGCGCATTTTCCTTCATCTATCCGCATCTCCTCGAGCACTGGCGCATGGCGGGAGCGGAGATCCTGCCGTTCTCGCCGCTGGTGGATGAAGCGCCGGCGGCCGATGCCGATGCGATATGGCTGCCCGGCGGCTATCCCGAGTTGTATGCCGGTACGCTTGCAGCAGCCGGGCGATTCCAGCGGGGCGTGCGCGAGGCTGCGGCGCGCAGGGTGCCGGTCCACGGCGAGTGCGGCGGCTATATGGTGCTGGGGCAGGGAATCGTCGATGCCACTGGCGATCGCCACCTGATGACAGGTCTTCTTCGACTTGAAACGTCCTTCGCCGATCGACGCCTTCACCTTGGCTATCGCCAGGCTCGGCTGCGCCGCGGCTGCGTCCTTGGCCGGCAGGGAACCAGGGTGCTGGGTCACGAGTTCCATTATGCCTCCGTCGTCGCGAACGGTGACGAGCCGTTGGTCGATTGCCAGGATGCGAACGGGCTGCCGGTGACGGAGGCGGGTGCGCGGCGTGGCTCGGTGAGCGGCACCTTCTTCCACTTTCTCAGCGCGGGATCGCCATGACCACGATCAAGCCGGCGCCGCCGGGACACCTGCCGTTCGATGCGACGTTTCGCGCGACGTTTCGCGACCTCGTGCTGTGGCGACGCGACGTGCGTCGTTTCCGCCGTGATCCCGTGCCGGAGGAATTGCTCGACAATCTGATCGAGCTTGCCACCCACGGGCCATCGGTCGGCTTGAGCCAGCCATGGCGTTTCGTGAAGGTGAAATCACCGCAACGCCGGCAAATCGTGTGTGAGAGTTTCGCCGCGGCCAATGACGATGCCCTGAGGGAGTACGAAGGCACGCAACGCGCCAATTATGCCAGCCTCAAGCTGGCCGGATTGAAGGAAGCGCCGGTTCACCTTGCGGTCTTCGCCGACGAATCGACCACCACCGGCAGTGGCCTTGGCCGTCAGACCATGCCCGAAACGCTGCGCTACTCGGTGGTCGCGGCGGTTCAGACACTTTGGCTTGCCGCGCGTGCCGAGGGACTGGGCATGGGCTGGGTGTCGATCCTCGATCCCATCGCGGTGACACGGGCGCTCGACGTGCCGGCAGACTGGACGCTGGTTGCCTATCTCGATCTCGGCTGGCCGGCCGAGGAGCATCTCGATCCAGAACTGGAGCGCCATCACTGGGAGGCGCGCCACTATACCGGCGATCTGGTTTTCGAGCGCTGAGCCTGTCGGTGAGGCGGCGCGTCAACGCACCGATTCGGCATCGTAGAGCTCGACATGCGGCGCGCGCACGGCACGCATCGTCATGCCCAGGGCGCGCAGGCTGAGATAGCCCGCGCAGAAAGCGGCTGCGGCGGCGACATGCGGCGGGTCGATCACCGGATCGTCGAGCGCAGCGCCGGCAAAATCGGTCATTGCCAGGACAAGAAGGGCGAACCCGATGACCATGCCGTCGATCGTGCGCGGCACGCGCACCAATCCCCATTTCTGGTCGGATTCGACCGCCATCAGCCAGCCGCGGGCGCGTCCGAAAATGGCGCCCAGCACAGCGCCGACTCCCCATTCCGCGTCGTGGGCGATCGTCGGATTGAAGATGCCGGCAAGCAGCACCAACGCGATGACGGCAGCGAGGCACGGCGGTATGGCGAGCCGCCACAGCTTGACGACGCCGCCCGATGACTGCGCGCCGATGACCCGAAGGCAGAAGATGGCGGTTGTCAGAGTGAGTATGTTCGAGAGGCTAAGCGATGCGATCATGGCTTGAAGCGCGAACCAACGAAAACTATATGGGCGCCCACGCGGTCACTATTCTCCTCAACCGCCGATCTGCCAACTGCGAAATTGACGCTCTCTTGCCGTCACCAATTGCGCATCGTGTGCGCTTCTCGATTCACTCGGTGAGCAGTATGGGTTCGGGTGCGGGCCGTCCGCGGATCATGTCGGCAGCCTTCTCGGCGATCATCAGCACGGAAGCGTTGAGGTTGGCCGATGGCATGGTCGGCATGATCGAGGCATCGACCACTCGCAAACCTTCGAGGCCACGCACACGAAGCTGGTCGTCGACCACTGCCGTCGGGTCGCTCTCGGGCGCCATGCGACAGGAGCCCATGAGATGGAATGTCGTGGTGCCGCGCTGCTTGGCCGCGGCCAGCAGATCGGCGTCGGATTGCGCCTGGGCACCGGGGAATTCCTCGCGATCGTAGTATCTGCTGAGCGGCCTCGATGCGAGCAGCCTGCGTGCGAGCTTCATGCCGGCCAGCAGGACCCGGCGGTCGCTTTCGGCCGTGAGATAGTTGGGCTGGATGACGGGATGGACGAACGGATCGGCCGACTTCGAACGCACATAGCCGGTGCTGTCCGGCCGCTGCTGCCACGACGCGATCGTCATGCCGGGAAAATCGTCGAGCGTCGATTGCACGCCCTCCTTGTAGCTCGCCGGCGTGAAGGTGAGCTGCAGGTCGTAGTTGTCGAGGCGCTCGTCCGATTTCCAGAAGACATAGATCAGCGTCGGATTGAGCGAGAGGATACCCTTGCGTGTGAGGGCATACTTCAGGATCTCGCCAGCCAGCCGCAGCCCGTGCGATTTCTCGTTGATGGTCTCCGCATCCTTCACGCGCGCCACGAAGCGCGGAGCATAGTGGTCGCGCAGATTCTCGCCGACGCCGGCCAGGGCGTGCTGCACCGGGATGCCGAGCGATTGCAGCAATGGCGCCGGCCCGATGCCCGAGAGCTGGAGAAGCTGGGGTGAGTTGACCGCACCGCCGCTCAGGATTACCTCGCGCCGCGCGCGGACCTCGACCTGCGGCCCATTCCGGCCGCCCTTGCGGTACCGGACGCCCACCGCCTTCTTGCCCTCGAGCAGGAGGGAGGTTGCATGTGCATGGGTGCGCACCGTGAGGTTGGGCCGCTTCATTGCCGGATGGAGATAGCCTCGCGCGGCACTGACGCGGCGGCCGTTGCGGATGATGCGCTGGACGTAGCTGACACCCGCCTGCTGGGTACCGTTGTAGTCGCGGTTGCGGGGGATGCCCATCTCGACCGCGCCTTCGATGAAGGCCTCGCACAGAGGATCGCGCCAGTCGAGATCGGTGATCGGCAGGTTGCCGTCGCGGCCGCGAAACGTGCCGTCGATCTCGGAGGCGATGCGCCGCTCGGTGCGCCGGAAGTAGGGCAGTACGTCGGCATAGCCCCAGCCGCGATTTCCACGCTGCGCCCAGCCGTCGAAATCGAGTCGCTGACCGCGGTTGTAGATGTGGCCGTTGATCGAGCTCGAGCCGCCGAGCGTCTTGCCGCGGGGAGCGGCGATGCGCCGGCCGCCTGTCCATTCGCTGGGCTCCGACGTGTAGAGCCAGTTCACCCGGGGATTGACCAGCGTGTACATGAAGCCAGCCGGAATATGGATGAAGGGATGCCAATCGCTCGGACCGGCCTCGAGTACGCAGACGCTCACTTTCTCGTCTTCGCTCAACCGGTTGGCGAGCACGCTGCCGGCCGATCCGGCACCGACGATCACATAGTCGAAGCTTTCCATTCGCCCTGTTTCCCCCGATGAAGCATTTCTTTCTTTTGCGTCAGGCGGCGCTGGCCGGCCGCGCCGGCTGGAAGGCCGGCATGACCTCGCGCGCGAAGGCGCGCAGGTTGGCGACCGATGCATTGGGATCGACCAGCAGGATGTTGGTGGCGCCGCCGGCTTCGAGCGCCTTCAATCGGGCGATCACTTCCTCGGGCAGGCCGAGCAGCGGCGCCGTATCGTCTTCGACCCGGTCGGGAAGCGTGTCGCGTGCCAGATCGCCGATCGTGGCCAACACCCGCTTGCGGACCTCGTAAGCCTGCGCGCGTTCGTCTTCGTGGTGAATCATCTGCAGGGGTCTGGCCGTCGCCACCATGGCCGGGTCATAGGCGCGGCCGACATGCGCGCATTCCTCGCGAAAGATCGCGATGCGCTCGACGATCTGATCGACCTGGGCAAGCTGGTCGAGCAGCAGGTTGTAGCCCTCGCGCGCCGCCCGTCGGATGCTGTCGCGGCTGCCGGCAGCCAGCCACAGTGGCGGATGCGGGCGCTGCAGCGGTTCGGGTTCGACCACGATGTTGTCGTAGTGCCAGCGTTGGCCGTGATGGCTGAACCGTCCCTCGGTCGTCCACGCCTTGCGGATGATCTCCATGGCTTCGTCGAAGCGCTCGGTCGCCTCGGCCATGGGAATGCAGAAGCCGTCGAACTCGGCCTTGCGATAGCCCTTGCCGACGCCGAAGTCGACCCGACCGCCGGTCAGGAGATCGAGCGTGGCCACCTGCTCGGCGATCAGCACCGGATTGTGCCAGGGCAGAACGACGACCGCGGTGCCGAGCCGGATGTTCCGGGTCCGGGCGGCGAGATAGGCCAGCACCGTCATCGACGCGGAGACCTGGCCCTGTCCGGTGAAATGATGCTCGACCATGAAGAGTTGGGCGAAGCCCAGGCGATCGGCCTCGACCACGTATTCGATGAAGCTCTCGTAACCCTGGCTGTCTTCGAGGCCGATGCTGCGCTTGGTCCTGGCGCCGCCAAACAATCCGAACCGCATGTCCTTCGCCGCTCTTTTCGTTGGTCGAGAGAGACCCTAACCGATCCTGCAAATCAGCACTAGGCAACGATCCCCGGTCTGGCGCAGACTGCAAGCGAAAGGCGAAAAATCGCCGCGTATGGGAGGAACAACGATGTCGAAGTGGCCGCGCCGCCGGTTTGCCTTGCTGGCGGATTGACCGGCCCATGGATGCCTCGCTCGATCTGCTGACGAATGCAGTGATTTCCGGGCTGTTGCTGGGAGGGTTCTACGCTGCTGTCTCGATCGGCGTGGCGATCTCCTTCGGCATGCTGGACATCGTGAACATCGCGCACCCGGGCTTCATCCTGCTCGGCTCCTATGTCGCCTATTTCGCCAACACCGTGCTGGGGATGGATCCGATCCTGGCGGCAGTGATCGCGCTGCCGGCCTTCTATGCGCTCGGCGCGGTCGTCTACCAGATCTACTATGTCGCCTTCGAGCGACGGCAGGATCAGTCGTTGGGCGGCCTGTCATTCTTCTTCGGCCTGCTGTTCATCACCGAAGTGGCACTGGTGCTGATCTTCGGTGTCGATTACCGCCTGGTGCAGGCCCGTTACATCGGGCCCAGCCTTCACTTCGGCTGGATCGAGCTGCCGCTGCGCCTGCTGGTTCCCTTCCTGGTGTCGATGATCATGGTCGTGGGCCTCCAAATCTTCCTGTCACGCAGCTTTCTCGGCCGGGCGATCGAGGCGGTGGCGCAGGATCAGCTTGCGCTGCGCCTGATGGCGGCCAATCCCACGCGGATCAAGCGCGTGGCGTTCGGCATTTCTTTCGCGACCGCAGCAATTGCCGGCGCCATCCTGATCATCATCCAGCCGGTCGAGCCGTCGATCGGCCGCGAATATATCGGCCGCGTCTTCGCGATCTGCGTGTTGGGCGGGCTGGGCAGCTTTTCCGGCATGGTGATCGCGGCAGTGACGCTGGGCGTGGTCGAGAGTCTCACCTCGACCTTCTTCGGGCCTTCCTGGGCGCCGGCGGTGTCGTTCGGCGTTCTCCTCGTGACGCTTGCGGTGCGGCCCAGTGGTATCCTTGGCCGATAAGGCGGTTGCGGCCCCACGAATGGGCAGCGTGCCGTTCGTGCTGGCGCTCGTCTGCGTGGCGGCCCTCCTGTTCGGAGCCGGACGCTGGTTGAATATCAGCTACGCCTTCTTCGCTGCCTATGTCGTCGTGCAGTACATCGTGCTGGGCACCGCCTGGAACATTCTGGGCGGCTATACCGGGTACGTGAATTTTGGCATCACGGCATTCTTCGCCCTTGGCGCCTATTCGACCGTGGTGCTGTACAAGCTCGCGCCGAGCCTGCCTCTGCCGATCATGATGGTGGTAGGCGGCATCGTGGCCGGCCTGGTGGGACTCGGCACCGGATACCTGACGCTGCGCCTTCGCGGCATCTTCTTCTCCATCGCCACGCTCGCGCTCGCGGTCGTCGTGCAGACCTTGATCACCAACTGGGACTACGTGGGCGGTGCGCGTGGCGCCTATGTGCTGCGCCCGCGGGTGGCGCCGCTGATCGGCGGAGACTACATCCAGTATCTGTTCCTGCTCATGCTTGGACTGTGCGTGATCGCGCTGGCGACGGCGCGCGCCATCGAGCACTCGGCGCTGGGCTATGGATTTGCCGCCATCCGCGACGACGAGGGGGCGGCGGAAGCTTCGGGCGTGCCGACACTCAGACTCAAGCTGATCGCGACCGTGCTTTCGGGCGGCTTCATGGGCATGGCCGGTGCGCCGCTGCCTTATTATGTCACCTATCTCGATCCGGCCTCCGGATTCAGCCTGAACTACGCGGTCAATGCGATCGCCATGCCGCTGATCGGCGGGACGTCGAGCTGGCTGGGGCCGGTCGTCGGCGCAGTCCTGGTCGGCGGCCTGCAGGAATATATAAGGGTCACCATCTCCTCGGCGGCGAACGTGCTGGTCGCGGGGGTGCTGCTGGTGGTGTTCGTGATCCTCGCCCCTGAGGGCATCGTCGGCCTGTTCCGGAGGCGGCGATGACGCCGCTCCTGCAGATCTCGGGGCTGGGCAAGCGCTTCGGTGGCTTCACCGCCTTGGAGGCGATCGACCTCGACGTACAGGAAGGGGAGCGGCTCGGCCTGATCGGTCCCAACGGCTCGGGCAAGTCGACGCTGGTGAACTGCATCTGCGGGACCTTGCGTCATGAGCTCGGCAGCGTGCGCTTTGCCGGCAAGGCGCTGGATGGCCTGACGGCCCACCAACGCACGCGCGGCGGCCTGGCTCGGAGCTTCCAGTTGCCGCGGCCGTTCGGAACGCTGTCTCTTGCCGAGAATCTTCGCATTCCCATTCTCTATGCCGTCAATGCGCGCGCCGGGGGCGGCCTTGCCGGCCCGGCGATCGATGCGCGCTGTCGCGACCTCCTGGCCGAAGTGGGACTTGCCGACAAGGCGCACCGCTTGCCGCGCGACCTGACCCAGATCGAGATGCGCAAGCTCGAGCTGGCGCGCGCCATGGCCGCCCAGCCCAGGCTCCTGTTCGCCGACGAGGTCATGGCAGGGCTCTCGCACGCCGAGGTCGACGAGATCATCGCGCTCCTGTTCCGGCTGAACGGCCAGGGTGTGACCGTGATCATGATCGAGCACATCATGCGAGCGGTGATGCAGTTCTCGCAGCGGCTCGCCGTGCTCGTTGCCGGCCGCAAGATCGCCGATGGCCGGCCGGCCGATGTCGTGCGCGACGCCGAGGTCGTGAGGGCCTATCTTGGCGAGTAGCCTCGTCCTCGCCAATATCGACGCAGGCTACGGCGCCGTGCGCGTGCTGGAGGACGTCTCGCTCTCGGTCGGCGAGGGCGAAACGGTGGCGTTGCTCGGGACCAACGGCAACGGCAAGTCGACCCTCATGAAGTCGATCATGGGCATCGTGCGGCCGTCGGCCGGACGGATCACCGCGACCATCGACGGGGTGGCGCACGAGCTGGTGGGCCGTTCGACGGAGGAGATCGTCGATCTCGGCATTGCCTTCGTGCCCGAGGGGCGGCGACTGTTCCCCAAGCAGACGGTGACCGAGAACCTGCTGCTGGGCGCCTATCGGCCGACGGCGCGCTCGGCCATCGCCCGCAATCTCGACTTCTGTTTCGAGACCTTCCCGCGGCTGAAGGAGCGGGCGCGTCAGCTCGCCGGCAGCATGAGCGGCGGCGAGCAGCAGATGCTGGCGCTGGCGCGCGCACTGATGTCTTCGCCGCGCATCCTGCTGATCGACGAGCCGTCGGTCGGCCTGGCGCCGCTCCTGGTCAAACGGACCATCGACAAGATCAAGGAACTGAAGGAGGGCTTCAACCTGACCGTCCTGATGGCCGAGCAGAACTTCACCCAGGCGGTGCGCATCGCCGATCGCGGCTATGTGATCGTCCACGGCCGCATCGCCTTCGAGGGCGAGTCGGCCGAAGCGCTCAACAACAACGAACTGATCCGGGAATTCTATCTCGGCGCGTAAGGCCGGGTTATTTGCCCGGATCGTAGGGGTAGATGATCTTGCCCGTGGCGTACTTCTTCGGCCACAGGATCACCTCGGTCTTGGGCTCGCGGAACTGGTCGACGCCGTTTCCGGAAACGCCCTGGAACTGCACCGCCATGACCTGTGATTCGACCCACTCGCCCTCGGCGTTGAACTTGACGTCGCCGGCCACGGTCTTGAACGTGGCCTTGCGGGCATAGTCGGCGAGCTTGTCGTCATTGGTGCCGCCGGTCGCCTTCACCGCCTGCTCAACGATCTGGCAAAGGGCGTAGCCGAAGGGCGGCAGGTAGTAGCCGAGAAGATCGACGCCGGCTGCGGCCGACTTCGCCTGGTACTTCTTGATCAGCGCGCGCCCTTCGTCGGTCGCGAAGCCGGCCCAGGGCAGCCAGAAATCGTAGGTGACGATGCCGTTCAGGAGCGGCCCGAGCTGCGTCTTGATGGCGGTCGCCTGCAGGCCGACCATGCCTCCGCCGAACAGCTTGGGCTTGAAGCCGACCTCGTGCGCGGCGCGGATGATGCCCACCGTATCGGCCGGATAGGATGCCGAGAAGTAGATGTCCGGGTTGGTGGCCGCCACTGCGCGCACCACCGGCGAATAGTCGGGCGTGTTGGGCGGATAGGTCTTGTCGTAGACGATCTTGAGACCAAGCTCCTTGGCGGTGGCACGCACGCCGTCGAGCGCGTTGCGCGGAAACTCGGCGTCGGCGCCGGTGATGGCCAGCGTGTGCGGTTTGGGGTTCTGTTCCATCGCCACGCCGAAGAAGGCATCGGAGAAGGCCCGCTTGGGGTTCGGCCCGCCGGTCGGCGTCACCGAGAAATAGCGCGGATAGTGGAACTCCGAATTCACCGCGAGTCCCAGCAGCGAGAAGAAAGTACGATCGTGCTGCATGACGACCGGCATCGCCGGCGCGATCATGTTGGTGGCGTAGCCGCTGGTGACGATGTCGACCTTATCGATGTCGAGCAGTTTGGTGTAGATGCCGGGGACATTGGACGGGTTGGAGGCGTCGTCGTAGTAGACCAGCTTCACCGGCCGGCCGAGCAGACCGCCGCGGGCATTGATGTCCTCCTCCCAGATCTGCATGCCGAGCAGCGCCGACTTGCCGTTGGGCGCGAGGCTGCCGGTCAGCGCCATGCCGAAGCCGATGGTGAAAGGCTTGGTGTCGGCCCGGGCCGTACCGGCAAGGCTTGCGGCAGCGCCAGCCGCAGCCAGCTTTCCAAATTTGCGACGCTCGATCAGCATTTCGTTCCCTCCCGGTATTGTTGTTTCGATCCTAACCTTGCGGAAGCTTGCGTGACAACGGCCGGTCAGAGCAGCGGCGGCGGTCCCGGGAGGCCGAGTGCGTGCTGGCCGAACAGGCCGCCCTGCACGTCGGGAGAGAACATCACATGGGCGTTGGCCGCGTGGGCGTCGCGGAACAGCCGCTGCATGTTGCTGGTGAGATAAAGGCCGCTGGATCCCGCGATGCCCATCAGGATATCGACGGCCTCCAGGCAGAGGCGCACCGAGAAGAAGGCGTCGCGCCGATACCGGACCTTGTCCCCGTGTGTGGGCTCGCGTCCGGCCCTGGCCACGGTCATGGCGTGAGCGCACGCCTCTCGCATCATCAGCTTCGCGGCATCGATGCGCGCCGCCGCTTCAGCAACCTTGATCTGGATCGATTGGCTCGCGGCCACAGGCTGGCCGGTCATCGTCGCGTTGCGCTTGGCGGCGGCTGCCACCGTTGTTTCCCAGGCACCCTGGGCGCATCCGAGCATGACGCCCGACAGGACGTACGGACCGAGCGCCAGCAGGGGCAGGCGGAACAGCGGCGTGTCGTTTATCGACGATCCCGGATGCGGTTTGCCGTTCATCGCCCAGGCCGTGATCGTGCGGCGCTCGGGCACGAACAGGTTCTTGGTCGCCACGTCCTTCGAGCCGGTGCCGCACAGGCCGGCCGCATGCCAGGTGTCGATGATCTCGTATTGCGAACGATGCACAAGCGCGAGCCTTTGGTCGACCGGCGGCCCGTCGTCGCGCTCGCGGACCATGAAAGCGAGCAGGTTCCAGTCGGAATTGTCGACGCCGGAGGAGAGCGGCCAGCGGCCGGAAACTTCGTAGCCGCCGTCGACCTTGCGGCCGCGGCCGGCCGGAAAGACCAGCGATGTGGCGATCAGGACGTCGGTCGAGACATCCCACAGCTCGGATTGGGTTTCGGGCGGGAAGTAGCCCAGCATCCAGTGGTGGCTGGCGAGGTTGCCGATGTTCCATGCCGTCGAGGGGCACACGCGCGCGATCTCGGCGCAGACATCGACGAAGATGCCGACATCGAGTTCGGCGCCGCCGACGCGCGCGGGCTGGGCGATGCGGAACAGGCCCGCCGCATGTAGCTCGCGCTCGGTCTCGTCGGGCAGGCGACGCAGCTTCTCGCAGGCCTCAGCCCGAGCCGCGATCTTCGGTGCGAGTTCGCGGGCGCGGCCGACCATCTCTTCATAACCGACGCCGGCAAACGAGGCCTGCTCCCCGGGCAAGGTCGCCGACGGCGTCCATTTGAAGTTGGCGACGGTCTTGCCTGTCATCGCGTGCTGCCCCTCCCGGCTTGTGATTTTGACAGACGATGCGGAGTGGCGTGGAAGCGGTCAAGTGCTTGGCCTTTTGCGCGGCGAAAGCCTATCGTCCATCCGATCTGTTCGTGAAGGATATCGACATGACCGCTCCCGACCGTCTGCGTGCTCTCCTGGCCCAACCCGGCTTTGTCGCCATGCCGGCTGTCTGGGACGGATTGTCCGCCAAGCTTGCGGCCGGTGCGGGATTCAAGACGGCCTTTCTGTCCGGCTCCTGCGTTGCGGCAAGCCGTCTCGGCGGCCCCGATCTCGATTTGATCTCGTTCGGCGAGATGTTCGAATCCTTCAACATGGTGCGCGGCGCGGCGCCAGACTTGCTGGTGCTGGCCGACGGCGATCACGGCTACGGCAATGCGATGAACGTGCAGCGGACGGTCCGCGCCTATGGCCGGGCCGGTGCGGCGGCGGTGCTGATCGAGGACAAGATCACGCCGCGGGCGCTCACGGCCGCCGGCAAGCCCTGCCTGCTGCGCGAGGAAGCACGCATGAAGATCCGCGCTGCAGTCGCGGCGGCGAAGGAGTCCGGCATCCTGGTGCTGGCGCGCACCGACTGCCGGCCGACGCAAGGCATCGACGAGGCGGTGGCGCGCATCGAGATGTATGTCGAGGAGGGCGCCGACATCCTGTTTCTCGATTCGCCGGCCGACGACAGTGAGATCAAGCGCGCCGTCGCCGCGGCCAAGGGCAAGCCCTCGTTCGCCGTTCTGTCGCCCGGCGCGCCGCGCGCGACGCCGTCGCAGAAGGAGGCGGCGGCGCTCGGCTTCAAGATCGGCACCTTTCCGACCGGCATGTTGTCGCCGGCGATTGCGGGCATGAAAGCGGGCCTTGCCGCGATATCGGCCGGCGAGTCGGAAACCAAGCTCGCCCTGCCGCCGGCCGAGTTGCGGTCGACGCTGGGCTACCCCGACTACGACGCCCAGGCCAAGCCCTTCCTGCTCAAGGCGTCGTAAACGGCCCGATCTTCGCCTCGGCAAAGGCCGGTCGCGCCTGGATCGCTGCCCACCACCGGGCGACGCGGGGATGGCGCGCGGCGCTGGTTTCGTCGGGCGATCTCCTCGTCGATGCGCTTCACGAACGGGACCACGGCGATATCGGCGATGGAGTAGGCGTCGCCCACCAGCCATCGACCCTGCCCGATCATCTCCTCCATCCTGTCGAGCAGCAGCACGAGCTTGTGCCGGGCCTCGGCGCGCTCCTCTTCCGTGTAGGGTTTGCGAGCGGCGCGGAACCACGCTTCCTGCCGCTCCCTGCTCGGCACTTTCCTGAGCCTTTCCGCCAGTTCCTCGTCCGACCATTTGGCCGCCACCTTTGCCAGCGAATGGACCCAGTTGAAGACGATGAGGTTGCCGATCGACCCGTCGACATGGCGGATCCAGTTCCGCATGACCGCCCTTTGATAGGAATCGGACGGCCGCAACGGCGGGTCCGGATAGGTCTCGTCCAGATATTCGCAGATAGTGCCGCTCTCATGCAGCGAGCGGCCGTCATCCAGGATCAGCGTGGGAACGACGCCGTTGGGATTGACCTTCAGGTATTCGGGCGAATGGTGCTCCATCCTTTCCATGTCGACGACGTGGCTCTCGTAGGCGAGTCCCTTTTCCGCCAGGCAAAGGCGAACGCGGCGCGAAGCACTTGAGCGCCAGGCATGATGAAGCAGCATCGGCAGATCTCCCGATGGCGGATGACCGGTCATCGCCAGCCGGATATGGTTGCATATCTTCGAAGGAGCGTCGCCATGGCTCGTCACATCGTTTGTCTGACGTTCGACCACGACCATCTCTCGGGCTTCATCGCCCGCGGATTGACGTCGCCGACGGTGATGTCGCGTGGCGAATACGACACGGTGGTCATCCCGCGTCTGGTCGCATTGCTGGCCAAATATGACATCAAGGCGACTTTCTTCACGCCCGGCCACACGATCGACAGCTCACCCCATGCGGTGATGCCCTACGTCGATGCCGGCCACGAGCTTGCCCATCATGGCTGGACGCATCGCCTGCCGGTGGCGCTGTCGCGCGAGGAGGAAGAAGAGGAGATCGTGCGCGGCAACGAGTCGATCAAGCGCGTGAGCGGCAGGTTCGCGCGCGGCTACCGTTCGCCGGCCTGGGACCTGTCGCCTCATTCGATCGAGCTCCTGCTGAAGCATGGCATCCAGTACGACAGCTCGATGATGGGTCACGACTACGATTGCTACTACGCGCGCCAGGGCGACGTCGTGGAGCTGAAGAAGCCGTTCGTGCGCGGACGCGCGACGCGGCTGATCGAAATGCCGATCAGCTGGTCGCTCGACGATTTCCCGCACTTCGAATACATGCGCAATCCCAACGGCTCCATCCAGGCCGGCCTGATGAATGCGGGTGGTGTGCTGGAGAATTTCGTCGACGACTTCACCTATATGACCGAGGTTTGCCCGGACTTCGGCATCCTCACCTACACCTTCCATCCGCATGTGATCGGCCGGGGCCACCGCATGATGATGCTGGAGCGCCTGATCAAGAAGCTGGCCGCGGGTGGCGCCGTCTTCATGACTATGGAAGCGGCAATGAAGGAATGGTCGGGGCGCCAGCCGGCATCGAAAGCGGCCGAATAGATCCCGTCGGCCGAGTTCCGGAAAGGTTGCGCCCGACCGGCACGAATAGCGGGCAAATCCATCGTCTCAGCTCCGCAACCTCCTCCGCGGGAAGCGCATTCCCAACGAGGTGCATATTGGAAAAGGAGCAGATGATGAAATCGACCTTGATTGCAGCCGCGGCGATTCTGGGTCTTTCCGGCGCGGCGTATGCGCAAAACGCGCCGATGCAGCCGGGGGCGAGCAATCCGCCGCCAGGCACATCCTATTCGGGGACCGGCAGCAGCGAGTTGCCACCCCCGACGACGGGCACTCCACGGGCAGGCGCGCTCGACTCGCCGAATGGGACGGCAGGTATGGCCGGCGCCCGCGCCCAGATCGAGTCGGCGGGTTTCACCAACGTCAAGGGCCTCAGCCACCACACCGACGGCACTTGGCGGGGGCGCGCCGTCAAGAACGGCGTTGAAGTGGCTGTCGTCCTCGATCCGTCGGGTCGGGTGATGGTCCAGTAGTGATCGCAATCGGCGATCGCAATGGGCGGAGCAAGGGCCCGCCGGATTCTTTCGTCCGGCGGGCCATCGCCCATCCGCACGCGAGTGGTGTCAGAACATCATGAACGGGAAGGGATGCGGCCGCGGGCGCTTGAACGGATTGAACAGCACCATGAAGAGATGCGAGAAGAGCTGTCCGACGCGAGGATCGTCCGGCCCGATGGCCGGGGTCCAGGCTGTGCTTTGCGACAGCGCGAGGTCGTTGCGGCAGTAGACCGCGAACAGATCGAACGGCCGTGTGGGTTTGGCCTTGTGCCGGATCTGGTGGGCACAGACACGGGCGGCGGTGAGGTCGTTGGCGGCGTCGAAGACCAGCTCGAGGCGATAGTCGGGATGCGGCTCCTCGGCGGGCTTGGCATAGGTGAATGTCAGGTTCGGCTGGGGCTTGTTGGCCTGCATGACCGGGAGGAGGCGCCGCTCCGTCTCCTCTTGCGACAGGCTGGGGAATGGATTGCCCGAGATTGCGACGCGGAAGGTCTTGCCGTTGGTGACCGCATAGAATTCGCCGTAGTCATACTGCGGTGCGTAGTCGGTGCCGCCGATGCCGGCCCCGGAGGCACAGCCGCCAAGCCAGAAAAGAGCGGCGACAATAAAAAAGGCGGGTTTCGAGCATCGCATGGCAAGGCCAACGACCCAGCGTCGGCCTTGTTGCGCTTCCTGTAAAGTGGCGACGATCGAGGGATGGCGTCAGCGGCCGATCGCAGGCCGGTAAGCGACCATGATCGGCCTGGATGAATCGACACCCGGCACGGGCGCCTCTCGGCGGGCCGCTTCGATCAGGGTCGGCAGGATCGGCCTTGCGCCCCAGATCGCCGTGCCGGTTTCGATGACGCTCTGTTGCGGACCTCTGTCGGAGGCAGCGTCGGCGGTCGAGACCAAGACACCGCCGGCCACGAGCACTGCGATCAGACCTGCGGAAATTTTACCGACCGCAGGCTTGCGAATGGCATGGAACTCTCCCTGGCCGGCAGGCATGACAACTCCACAACTCCAAAGCGGGCGAGCGCCTCGTATCACGCGATCCCGACAGGTGTCGTTCGGCATCCGATCCGATGTGGAGGGAATCGGCGGAGAATGCATGCAGAAGTCCTGAAAGATGTCGCCGGCAACGACGCCGGGTGTCGATCGTTTCCTTTCATGGCCCTTGTGCGGAGCGGACCATGAAGTCGAAACTTGTCTGGGAGAATTCCGGCGAGCGGACCTTCGTCCTCGTCCTCGATGCCGGCGACGAAGCCTTTGCCGAGATCGCCGCCTTCGCCGGCCGCGCTTCGCTGAAAGCCGCGTCGCTCACGGCACTGGGCGCGTTCGAGCGGGCGACGGTTGGCTGGTTCGATCTCCAGAGGAAGACGTATCGGCCGGTCTCCATCGACGAGCAGTGCGAGGGCCTGAGCCTGCTGGGCGACATCGCCCTTGGCGACGACGGCAAGCCGAGCCTGCATATGCATGCAGTCCTCGGCCTGAGTGACGGCTCGGTCCGCGGCGGCCACTTCCTGAACGGCATCGTGCGGCCGACCCTCGAAGTCACCATCCTCGAGACGCCGGCACATCTGCGACGCCGCAAGAAGCCTGAACTTGGCCTCGCGCTCATCGACCTTTAGTCGCTCGGGTCCGTATCGTGAGACAAAGGTCCGCAAAAGCCTTGACCGCCTGCGGCCTTCGCCGGAGCATTGCGACGGGAAACCCGGGATGGGACTCGATGCCCAAGCTTCTGTCTGAAGATGCGGTCGCCAAGTACAGGCGGGATGGTTACTACTTCCCGATCGACGTATTGTCGGCGGCCGAGACGCGCCTATTGCGCGATCGCCTCGAAGAGCACGAGGCGCGGATCGGCAGCCCGATCCAGGGAGACCGTCGGCACAAGGCCCACCTCTATCTTACCTGGCTGAACGACCTGATCCGCCACCCGCGCATCCTCGATGCGGTGGAGGACGTGCTCGGTCCCGACCTGCTATGCTGGAGCACCAGTTTCTTCATCAAGGAACCGGCCGATCGCGGTTTCGTCTCCTGGCATCAGGATGCAACCTACTGGGGCCTGAGCACGCCGGATGTCATGACGGTATGGGTCGCGTTCACGCCGGCCAATCTCCTCAATGGCTGCATGAAGTTCATGCCCGGCTCGCATCGCGAGCAGGTCGAGCATCGCGACACCTTCGACAAGGACAACCTTCTGAGTCGCGGGCAGGAGATCGCGGTCAAGGTCGACGAGGCGAAGGGCGTCGCCGTTCCCCTCGAACCGGGCCAGGCATCGCTGCATCATGTGCTGTTGGCCCACGGCTCGGCGCCGAACATGTCGGGCGACCGGCGTATCGGCTTTGCCATCCGTTACATTCCCACGCACGTCAAGCAGGCGGTCGGCGCGAAGGACAGCGCCACGCTGGTGCGCGGCCGCGACCTCTACAACAACTTCGAGCCTGAACCGCGGCCGGCTGCGGACTGTGCGCCGGAAGCGATGGCGGCCCATGCCGCCATCGTCGGGCGGCAGGTCCAGATCCTCTATCGCGGCACCGGCGAGGCGCACTTCCGTCCATAGAAGCCGCGCGTTGAAGAAAGCGTACCGAATCGGGATCGACGTCGGCGGCACCTTCACCAAGGCCGTCCTGATCGACAACACGACGCTCGAAGTCGTCGGACGATATGCCGTGCCGACGACGCACGCCGATGCGAGGGGCGTCGCCAAGGGGGTGGTCGAGGTCTTCCATGCCGTGCTCGACCGTTCCGGGGTCGATCCGAAGGATGTCGTCTTTCTCGCCCACAGCACGACCCAGGCGACCAACGCGCTGCTGGAGGGCGATGTCGCGCCGGTCGGCGTGATTGGCACGGCGGGCGGTGCGGCGGTTGAACTGGCGCGCGCGCAGAGCCGGATCGGTGAGATCGAGCTTGCGCCGGGCCATGTTCTCAAGCCCAGCCACCGCTTCATCGCCGCCGAGTCGCTCGGCGACCGGACAGCGCGAACCGCGATCGAGGCGTTGCGCGAGGAGGGCGCGCGCGTCGTCGTCGCCACCAGCGCCTTCGCCGTCGACGACAATGCGAGCGAGGAGACGGTGCGTGCTGCCGCAGTATCGCTCGGGTTGCCGGTGACCTGCGGACACGAGATGTCGAAGCTTTACGGGCTTGCGACCCGCACCCGCACTGCCGTCGTCAATGCCAGCATCCTTCCCAGGATGATCGACACGGTCACGATGACCGAAGCGAGCGTCCGCGAGGCAGGCATCGAGGCGCCGCTGATGATCATGCGCGGCGACGGCGGCGTCATGGACATGCGCGAGATGCGCCGGCGGCCGGCCATGACCATGCTCTCCGGCCCTGCGGCGAGCGTGGCGGGCGCGCTGATGCACCTCAGGGTATCGGACGGGCTCTATTTCGAGGTCGGCGGGACGAGCACGAATGTCGGTGTTATCCGCAACGGCCGACCGACGGTGAAATATGCCCGGATCGGCGGCCATGAAACCCACCTGAGCTCGCTCGACGTACGGGTGATCGGCGTGGGTGGCGGCAGCATGATTCGCATGAAAGACGGCGAACTCGGCGATATCGGCCCGCGCAGCGCCCACATCGCCGGCCTGCGATACGCCGCTTTCGCCCAAGCCGATCTTTTCGCCGACGCCGCCATTTCGTTCATCCGGCCCCACAGCGGCGATCCCGGCGACTATGTCGCCGTCCGTGCCCGAGACGGCGAGGTCTATGCGCTCACCACGACGTGTGCCGCCAACGTGCTGGGCTACGCGAAGCCCGGCGTGCACGCCTACGGCAACCCCGGCGCAGCGCGCGCGGCGATGGTCCCGCTGGCGGCGGCGCTGGGATGTTCGGTCGAGGAAGCGGCGCGCCGCATCCTGGAACGTGCGGGCGAGAAAGCGGAGCGGGTCGTCGAGCAGCTCATCGCCGAATACGGCCTCGATCGCGATCAGGCGACGCTTGTCGGCGAGGGCGGTGGCGCCGGCGCGTTGATCCCGTTCGTCGCCGAGCGGATGGGATTGGCCTACGTCATCTCCAGGGATGCGGAGGTGATTTCGTCGATCGGCGTCGCGCTGGCGCTGGTGCGCGAGATGGTCGAGCGCGTCATCGCCGATCCGCAGCCGGCGGATCTGAAGGCGATCCGACGGGAGGCCTTCGATGCCGTCGTGCGGATGGGCGCCGCGCCGCAAAGCGTCGAGGTGACGATCGAGATCGACCCTCACAGCCAGCATGTCCGTGCCACGGCCGTCGGGGCCGTCGAGATGGATTCGACCTCCCGCACCGTGATTGGCGAGGACGAAGCGCGGGCGATTGCCTCCCGGTCGTTGGCCGTGCCGTCCGAGGCGACCTATGTCGCGGCAGCGACCGATCGTATGCGCGTGATCCAGGCAGCGATTGCGGAGCGGCATCCTGTGCGCGTGATCGATCTCGACGGAACGGTCCGCCTCCAGCGCAGCGACGCGCGCGTGGAGACGTCCTCCGCCGACCAGGCGATCGACGCCCTGGAGCGGCTCTGGTCGGGTGCGACCTCGCCGCCGGAAGTGGCTCTGGTGGCAGGTGGTCACATCATCGATCTCGGAGGTTCCGCCACGCTCGATCAGGCGCGGGCGATCGCGCGCACCGAGCTAGAGGGCCTGGCGCCGGACACCACCGTGGTCTTCGTGGTCATGGCCGGGTCGCGGCGCTGACGGCGCATCTCCAAATGCGCGGTGTCGGCAACGTCCGGCCGCGGCTCACGTTATCGCATCGGTCAGTATCACGCACATCGCGCTGCACTCGCGGGCGCGTCGTCCCCGAAACCTGGAGGCTGCCATGGGCTTTGGTCGTGGAATCCTGCTTTGGCTGCTTGGCATTCCGTTGCCGATCATCATCCTGCTTGCGCTCTTCTGGCGCTGAGGAGAGCAGCCATGGTTCGGTACTCACGCAGTGCTGGCAAGGATGTGAAACGGGCGATGAGCCGGCGCAAGAAGGGCTCCCTGAAGAGCGGCAGGGGCGGCAAAGGCGGCACGGTGAAGAGCCGCAAGCAGGCCATCGCCATCGGCCTTTCCGAGGCCCGCAAGAAGGGCAAGAAGGTCCCCAAGCGCAAGACCGCCAGCCGCAAGAAGAAGCTCTAGCGATACGCCGCCTTACGCAGGCGGCGCGATCATCGTTCCCTTCGGCAGCGACGCGCAATGGTCGTAGATGTCGGACGGCCGCGTGAACCAGACCTTGTCCTTCTGCGGATGGTTCACAATGTGCTGCAGCGCCTCGCGCAGGCAGCGCAGCCTGTAGGGCTGGCCGACGATCATGGTATGGAGCGCGATCGGGCAGACCAGCGGCTGCCTGGCCGATTGACGCAACAGCTCATCGAACTGGCCGATGATGAAGTCGCGGAACTCCTCCGGCGAATGATGCCGCACCAGGATCTGCGGGCTGTCGTTGATCTCGAGCGGATAGGGCACGCTCATCAGCGGCCCCGAGCGTGTCTTCATCCAGAGCGGCTGGTCGTCGGCCGGCCAATCCATGAGGAAGTCGAATCCGGTCTCCTTCAGGAGATCCGGTGTGTGATGGGTCGACGCCATCCACGGCGCCATCCAGCCGCGAGGCCTTTTGCCGGACGCCTTCTCGATGGCGTCGCGCACCTCCTCGAGGAAGCGCCGCTCGTCCTGTTCCCACATGTGCCCATGGCGCTCGGCATTGGTGCGGCCATGGCCGATGAACTCGTCGCCGCGCGCCTTCAGCGCATCGACGATCCGGGGCGCATAGTCGAACACCGTCGTGTTGATGAGATGCGCCGCCGGCAGGTTGAGCTCGTCGAACAGCTCCAGGCACCGCCACACGCCGACGCGGTTGCCGTAGTCGCGCCAGGCGAAGGTGCGCGGGTCGGGCGGCGTGCCGGCCACCGTCAACAGATGGCCGTCGCCCGCGCCGAAGGCGAAGTGCTCGATATTGAGGCCGAGATAGACGGCAAGCCGCTTGCCGCCGGGCCACGAATAATCCGGCCGGTCGACGATCGGCGAGTAGGCGTAACGGTTGTGATGGGGAAGGTGCAGCATTTTCAGTATCCCGCTCTGCGATCGACGACGTGCTGCAGCGGCTCGTGCCGCAGGAAGCGTCCGAGATTGTCGGCGAACAGCCGGGCGACGAAGCGATCCCGTTCGGGGTGTGGCCCCCCGATATGGGGCAGCACGATGATGCCCTCGGCTTTCCAGAAGGGATGATCCGCCGGCAGGGGCTCCTTGCGGAAGACGTCGAGAACGGCGCCGGCGATCTTCTTCGCCTTCACCGCCGCAATCAGGTCGTCGTCCTTGATCAGGTGGCCGCGGCCGAAATTCAGCAGCCAGGCGCCGGGTTTCATTCGGCTGAGCCGCTCGGCGTTGATGAAATTGTCGGTCTCGGGCGTGGCAGGCAGCAAAAGTAGCAGGAAGTCGGATTGCGCCAGCACCTCCGGTGTGCGTTCCGGGGGCAGTACTTCGGCGACATGCGGCATCGGCGCCGGTCGTCGCCTGGTGCCGATCACGCGCATGCCGAGTGCCGAGGCGAGGCGCGCCACGTCCTGGCCGACGGCACCGAGGCCCAGGATGCCGAGCGTCTTGCCGGTGAGCGGCTGGGCGGCGGCGTGGACCCATTGGCCACGCTTCTGGTTCTCGGCCGCGATGGCGTAGGGCTTGGCGACGTAGAACAGCGCCCCCAGGATGTTCTCCGGCATCGATTCGCGATGCGTGCCACGCGCGCAGGTGAGGGTGAGGTTCGCCGGCAGGTCGGGCAGCGCAAGCCAGCCTTCGACCCCGGCCGTCATCGCCTGCGCCCAGCGCAGCTTCGGCATTGCCGGGAGCAAGCCGGGCGGAACGAGAGCGGCCATCAATGCCTCGGTCTTGGCCAGCTGATCGGCGGACGGCTTTTCCTTGCGGGGCACGGTCTCGATTTTCACCTGGTCGGCAAGGCCGGCGGCAGCGACCGCATCGAGATAGGCGACGGCAGAGTCGGTCCAAAGAAGGACCTCGGTGCGGGTGGCCAAGATCGCAGCTCCTCGTTTGTCCTTCGGCGCCGAGGCGCCTGCAGCGGCGGACGCTAACACAAATGGAAGAGCTTGCACGGCCGCAGCGACCGCATGTCGGCTGCGGCCGGGAAGATATGCACGAACCTGGCCTGCCGCCTGGACCGCGAAGGCGTTAGGATGCGCCGGCGACACTGTAGGAGAAGCATCGCCGGCGCGGCTGCCGGACTTTAGGGCGCACGGGAAAAGTCGGCAGCCGCTCCAAGATGGGTGTGCCGCCCGCGGGCGGCCAGTGACCATGTTGGCATCGGCGCCGACATTTTTGTGACACGCTATCCGGAGCGCTCGATGAGCGTTCCGAGCAGGCGCTTGAGCTGAGCCATCGGCTTGCCGCCATAGTTCTCGGCGATGAACGCCTCCTGATCGAGCGCCAGGGCGGCCAGCCGGCGGCCCAGGGCCTTGCCGCGTTCGGAACAGAAAATAAGCACCTTGCGACGATCGCCGGGATCGGAAATCCGGTACACCAGCGAATCGGCCACCATGCGATCGATCGTCTTGGTGAGTGTCGGATGGTTGAGCAGCGCCGCCTCGGCGAGGTCGCCCATCGACCGGCCGTTGCCGTCTGACAGCACTTTCAGGATCCGCCATTGCTCGACCGGAACGCCTTCGGCGCGCAACCGCGTCTCGAGCTGGCGATTGATCTCTCGGTTCGCCTGGGCGAGCAGATAGGCGAGGTGGACCGTGATAGGGGCATCGGCGGAAGGAGAATCGGACACGATCAGATCCCAGGGCTCTGGAGAGGGGGCAGGCAATGACGCATTATGTGGTCTATATGTTCTTCAACGGTTGAAAATTCAACATTCCGAAGGTCGACGGCGCGTCGAAGGAGGGTCTTTCGCCCATCCGGCGACGGACGCAGGAGGGGCGATCGGGCGGAGGTCGATATGGGAGGCGTTCCTGTGGACCTGGTTGGTGGCGGCCGATGCTAGCGAACGGCACGTATTCCCGCCTGGGCTCGGCGTCGATGCCGGGCATCCGGCCCGGCCTGGGCGATGGCCTGCCCGGCAAGGTTCGTCGGCGGGACCGTCGAAAGCTGCGCGTCGCGCATTTCACCAGCCTGAGCGGCTCGGCCGGCATCTGGGGACCGCCGTCCGTCAACAGCGCTGTCCTCGCTGCCAGCGAGATCAACAAGCGTGGCGGCATCCTTGGCCGCGAGATCGAGCTTGTGGTGCACGACGCTGGAAAAGCGCCGGAAGATCTGACGCGCGCTGCCGAGGATTTGGTCGCCAGCGAGGATGCGGACATCGTCGTGGGCAGCCACATGAGCGCGGCCCGCGTGTCGCTGCGGCAAATCTTCAAGGGGCGTCTGCCCTACGTCTACACGCCGATCTACGAAGGCGGCGAGCGCACACCTGGCGTGCTGGCGATCGGCGAGACACCGCCGCGTCAGGCGCGTCCGGCGATCGCCTGGCTCGCCGAGCGCAGGCGTGCGCGAAGCTGGTACCTGATCGGCAGCGACTATGTCTGGCCGTGGCTCTCGCATCGTGCGGTCAAGCGCTACATTGCCGAGGCTGGCGGTCGCGTCGTCGGCGAGGATTTCGTCCCCGTGGGCGAACACGATCATGGCCCTTACCTCGAGCGTATCCGCGCGATCCAGCCTGACGTCGTGTTCATCTCGCTGATTGGCCTCGACGGCATCGTCTTCAACCGCTCGTTCGGCGAGCAGGGCCTCGGCTCCCGGATCTTGCGCCTGGCCAATTGCGTCGATGAAACCGTGTTGCTGGGCATCGGGGCCGACAACACGGCCAACCTGTTCGCGGCCTCGGGCTATTTTGCCAGCGTCTGCACAGGGCCCGGCGAGACCTTTCGCGATGCCTATCGCAAGGCCTTTGGTGCATTGGCGCCGCTGGCGGGCTCGACGGCGCAATCCAACTACGAAGGACTGTACTTTCTAGAAGCGGTCGCGCGTCGCGCTGGAACGCTCGACCTGTGCGCCCTCTCGGCGGCAGCGGAGGGCGCCGTCTACAGCGGCGGCCGCGGCCCGCTCGGCATGCTTCGACGAAACGTCGAGATGCCGATCTATTTCGCCGAGGCCGAGGGCTTCGATTTCCGGCTGCGGGAGACGTTCTGAGCGCTGCGGCAGAAAAATTATTGAAGATAGAAATATTTCTGTTTTAAGTATGCGCTCCGAAGCAAACCGGACCGCGGTCGCGAATGGCGGCGGCCCGTGCGGCTGGGCGCGGTGACCATGGGCGACGAAGTCAAGCTTGCGTTCGACCTGCTGGCCTTCATCTCGGTCATGGTGCTGATCGTGCTGGGGCTCGGCATCATCGCCAGCATGATGGGCATCTTCAATTTTGCCCACGGCGAGTTCGTTCTTCTCGGTGCCTACACGGTCTATATCTTCCAAAGCAGCGGGTGGTCGGGCTGGGCGGGCATTCTCGCCGCGCCTGTCGTCCTGGCCGTCGTCGGCCTGGTGCTCGAACGGCTGGTGATCCGGCGCTTCTATGCAGCGCCCATCATCGCCATGCTCGGCACCTATGCGATCGGCCTCATCATCCGCGAGAGCGTGCGCGCTTTGCTGGGAGGCCAGTACGAGTCGATCGACGAGCCGTTGAGCGGCGTGTTCACGCTCCTCGGCTTCAATTTCTCGGTGTGGCGCTGCGTGATCGTGCTGACGACGATTTGCATCATCGCCGCGACCTGGCTTTTTCTCTCGCGCACCTCGCTGGGCCTGCAGGTCCGCGGCGCGCTGGAGAACCCGAACCTTGCGCGGGCCTGCGGCATCTCGACCAGCAAGCTCTACAGCATGACCTTCGCGTTCGGAGCGGCCCTTGCCGGCCTGGCCGGCGCCCTGATCGTGCCGCTCTACCAGCTTTCAGCCGATATCGGCACCCGCTTTCTGGTGCAGGCCTTCCTGTCGGTCATGCTGGGCGGCGTCGGCACGTTCGAGGGGCCCGTGCTCGGCGCCGCTGCCGTCGGCGGCATGGCGGCGGGACTGCCATGGATCGTCATTCCCGTGCTGGCCGATCCGCTGGTGTTCGTGATCGCGCTCGCGATCGTGAAGCTCCGCCCACAGGGATTCATCACTCAAGGGAGGCTCTGAATCATGGCCGACAAACGACCTCGCGAGGAGGCATCGCTGCGGGGAATTGGCCGCCGGCGTTTGATGGGCGCGAGCGCGCTCGGCGCCGCCGGCTGGGTCGCCGCCGGCAGTGGCTGGCTGCTGGCGCCCAAGGAGGCCCACGCCGCGGATCCCATCAAGATGGGCATCGCGACCGACATCACCGGCGCCATCGCCCCCTCGGGCAATGCCGACTGGCAGGTCGCGCAGTTCACGGTCGAGCGGATCAACAAGGGTGGCGGCATCCTCGGCCGCCAGATCGAGCTCTATCTCGCGGATACCGCGTCGGATCCGAAGATCGCCGTCGGCAACGTGCGCAAGCTCATCCAGGAGCACAAGGTCAATGTCGTGCTGGGCGGCATCACTTCGGCAATGCGCCAGGCGATCAAGGACCCGATCGTGAACCGCGGCCGCACCCTCTACATCTATCCGCAGCTGTATGAAGGCCAGGAGTGCACCAAGTATCTCTACTGCACCGGGCCGACACCGGCACAGCAGTGCAACAAGCTCATTCCCTACCTCATCAAGACGCTCGGCAAGAAACGCTTCGCTCTTCCTTCGGCCAACTATGTCTGGCCGCAGCTTCTCAACAAGTACGCACGCAAGCTCATCCAGGAGAACGGCGCCGAAGTCGTGTTCGAGGAGTACTACCCGCTCGACCAGGCCGAGTATTCGGCGACGATCGGCAAGATCCGCGATGGCAAGGTGGACTGCGTCTTCAACACCATCATCCCGCCGGGGCTGCAGCCCTTCATGAAGCAGCTCTACGAATCGGGCTTCCAGAAGCGGGGTGGCGCACTGGCATGCGTCTACTTCGACGAGAACCTCCTGAACTTTCTGCCAGCCGAGGAGATGGACGGACTCTACAGTTGCCTCGACTACTTCCAGGCGGTCGACGATCCGTTCAGCAAGCAGCTCCGGGCCGACTACGACAAGCGGTTCCCGGGCACGAAGTACTTGTTTACGGCGGGATCGGCGTCGACCGGCATCTATCGCGGCATCAAGCTCTACGAAGTCGCGGTGAAGGCCACCAACGGCGACCTGAAGCGCGAGGTGGTGTCCGCGGCCTACGACAAGGCCAAGATCGACGAAGGGCCCGGCGGCGGCGCAGAGGTGGTGCCGGGCCACATGCACTGCAAGATGAACATGTACATCGCGCAGTGCAAGGTCGAGGCCGGCAAGCCGCGCTACGATATCATCAGCAGCGACAAGATGGTCGATCCCAAGGAATGCTGAGCGAAGCGGGCTCCGATCTGGCAATGGGATCGCAATCGGCGAAGCGGCGGGATGCGACAGGGCCGTCGCGGCCGTTTCGCCGCGTTCTGCCTTATGTCGAAATCGGCGCCCTCGTCGTCGCGCTCGTGCTGCCGTTCGCCCTCGGCGACCGTACGGATCTCGTGACGCTTGCGACCAACATCCTGATCCTGTCGATGCTCGCCATCAGCTTCGACCTCTGCTGGGGGCTCGCTGGCATCATGAGCTTCGGCCAGGCGCTGTTCTTCGGCGTTGCAGGCTATGCCATCGCCCTGGTCGGCCGCGATCTCGACTTCAGCGACCTCTGGGCCACGCTGCCGCTGGCCATGCTGGTCGGCTTCTGCCTGGCGGCGCTGTTCGCCGCCTTTCTGCTGATGGGCCGGAAAACACCCAGCATCATCTTCGTCGCCTTCGGCACGCTGACCGGGTCCTACGCCGCCGAGCGCCTCGTCTCGGGATGGCAATATGTCGGCGCCGGCAACGGCCTCTCCTCGGTGAAGCTCCTGAAGCTCGGCGCTTACGAGTTCGTGGAAGGCGACGCCTTCTATTTCCTCGCCCTTGGTCTGCTGCTGCTCGTCTATCTCGGTGCCCGCTACTTCAAGCAGTCGCAGCTTGGCCTCGTCCTGGCCGGCATGCGCCAGAACGAGGAGCGGCTGGCCTTCTTCGGCTACCGCGTGCAGCTCTTCAAGGCGGTCCTGTTCTCCTTTGCCGGCATGGTCGCCGGGCTGGGCGGCGCGCTCTATAGCTACCACCAGGGCTTCATCGGCCCGGGCAATATGGGCCCCGGCCTCTCGACCACCGCTGTCGTCTATTGCCTGCTGGGCGGCTCGGGCACGCTGATCGGGCCGATCTTCGGCACGGCGATCGTCGAGGGCCTGTCCTATGCGCTGTCGGATATCGCCGCAATCCAGCACATATGGCCGGTCGTGCTCGGCTTCGTCCTGCTGGTCGTCGTGATGTTCCAGCCGCGAGGCATCGTCGGCCTGCTCGTGTCGGACCGCGAACGCATCGGTTCCTACGGCCGGCGCCGGTCGGACGGGTGACCGATCATGGCGCTCCTCGAGATCCGTGGCCTATGCAAGAACTTCCGCTCCCTGCGGGCGCTGGAGGGTGTGGACGTCGATGTCGAGGCCGGCCGCTTCCACGGCCTGATCGGACCCAACGGCTCGGGCAAGAGTACGCTGCTGAAGGCGATCGCCGGGGCTCATTTCGCCGATTCCGGCAGCATCGTCTTCGATGGCCGCGACATCACCCGGGCGACGCCCTATGAGCGCGCCCGGGCCGGCCTCAGCCTCAAGTTCCAGATCACGGCGGTGCTGCCGGAGCTGTCGGTCTACGACAATGTCCTGCTGGCGATGCAGTCGGCCGAGAGCCTGCCGCGGCTGCTGCGGTCCTCCTCGCGCCGTGCGTTCGATGGGGAGGTGGTCGCCCTGCTCGAGCGCTTCCGCCTGCTCGACCGCGCCGACCATCTTGCCGGCGAACTGAGCCACGGCCAGCAGCAGTGGCTGGAGATCGCCATGGCGCTGGCCTTGAAGCCCAAGCTCCTGTTGCTCGATGAGCCGACCGGCGGCATGAGCCCGGAGGAGCGGCAGGTGACGGGCAGGCTCCTCGAGCCGATCAAGGCGCATTGCGCGCTGATCATCGTCGAGCATGACCTGCACTTCATCCGCGACATCTGCGACTACCTGACCGTACTCGACCAGGGCAAGGTGCTGGACCAGGGCGATGTCGAGACCATCCAGCGCTCGCCCAAGGTCCAGCAGGTGTTCACGACCCGTGTCTGACGCAGCTCTCCTTCAGGTCGACGGCCTGTGCGCGGGCTACGGACGCAGTCAGGCCTTGTTCGACATCTCGCTGAAAGTCCCGGCGCGCGGTGCGGTCGCCGTGCTCGGCCGCAACGGCGCCGGCAAGTCGACGCTGCTCAAGACGCTGTTCGGAGAGCTGGTGCCGATGGCCGGTACCATCCGCCTCGACGGCGCTGCCATCGAGCACGAAGCGGCGGAGCGCCGTGTGCGCCGCGGCATCGGCTACGTGCCGCAGGAGCACGCCATCTTCGCCAAGCTGACGGTGCGCGAGAACCTGCTGCTGGGCTGCGTGCGCCAGCCCGACAAATCGGGCATGGACTATGTGCTCGATTTCTTTCCCAAGCTCGCCGAGCGACTCGCGCAGACCGCAGGCACCCTGTCGGGCGGCGAACGCAAGATGCTGGCGATCGGTCGCGCCGTGCTCGGCCGCCCGCGGCTTCTCATGCTCGACGAACCGACCGAGGGCGTCTGGATCGGCGTGATCGAGGAGATCGCCGAACGGCTAAGGCAGCTCGCGGAGGAGATGGCGCTGATCCTGGTCGAGCAGCACATCGAACTGGCCCTCGAGGTGGCCCGGCACGCCTATGTAATCGATCGCGGGCATATCGCCCTCGAGGGTCCTGCCGCATCGGTGAAGAGCGATCCCGAGTTGATGCACTATCTGGCGCCGTGACGCGGCGATTGGTGACAGGAGGAGGAAGCCATGGCTGTTCAAGTCCCGACTGAGGAGCAACTGCGCCAGGTGGCGGCCGAAGTCGGCCTCGCGCTCACCGATGCCGACGTGAAGTCGTTCATCGACCTCATGCGGCCGAGCGTGGCCGCCTACAATGTGGTCGACGCGATGCCGGACAATCTGCCGCGCGTGAAATATCCGCGGACCCCGGGCTATCGGCCGCCGGCCAGCGAGAACAAGCACAATGCCTGGTATGTGAAGACCAAGGTCGAGGGCGCCTCGCGCGGCAAGCTCAAGGGCCGGACCGTGGTGCTGAAGGACAACATCATGCTGGCGGGCGTGCCGATGATGAACGGCGCCGCCACGCTGGAAGGCTACGTGCCTGACGTCGACGCGACGGTCGTGCAGCGCGTCCTCGATGCGGGCGGCACGATCGTCGGCAAGGCGCATTGCGAGAATTTCTGCCTGTCCGGCGGCAGCCACACCAATGCGACCGGGCCGGTGCACAATCCGCACAAGATGGGATACTCGGCCGGCGGATCATCTTCGGGCAGCGCGGTGCTGGTGGCGCTGGGCGAGGTCGACATGGCGCTGGGCGGGGACCAGGGCGGCTCGATCCGCATGCCCTCGTCCTTCTGCGGCACCTACGGCATGAAGCCGACTCATGGGCTGGTGCCCTATACCGGCATCATGCCGATCGAGATCTACGTCGATCACACCGGTCCGATGACCGCGAATGTGAGCGACAATGCGTTGCTTCTCGAAGTGCTTGCCGGCCCCGATGGCTACGATTCACGCCAGATCAACGTCAAGACCCACCGCTACACCGAGGCGCTGAAGGGCGACATCAAGGGCATGAAGATCGGCCTGGTGCGCGAGGGCTTCGCCCAACCCAATGCCGAGAAGGATGTGAACGCCAAGGTCAAGGCGGCCACCAAGAAGTTCGAGGCGCTGGGTGCGACGGTCGGCGAGGTGTCGATTCCCATGCACCTCGCGGCGGGGGCGCTGTGGATGCCGATCGGGACAGAGGGCCTCACCCAGACGATGATGTATGGCGACGGCTATGGCGTCAGCCGTCCCGATCTCTACGTCACCAGCCTGATGGACTTCCATCGCAACTGGCGCCAGCGCGCCAACGAGATGTCGGAGACCACCAAGCTCTTCACCATGTTCGGCACCTACATCCGCCGCTATTACGGCAGTCGCTACTACGGCAAGGCAATGAACCTCACGCGACTCCTCACCGCCGCCTACGATGCGGCGCTCGGCGAGTACGATCTCCTGATGATGCCGACGACGCCGATCAAGGCGACGCCCCTGCCGCCGGCAGATGCGCCGCGCGAACTCTATGTCGAGCGCGCGCTGAACATGATCTCCAATACCGCACCGTTCGACATCACGCATCACCCTGCCATGGCCGTGCCGTGCGGCATGTCGGACGGCCTGCCGGTCTCCCTGATGTTGATCGGCAAGCATTGGGACGAGCCGACGATCTACAAGGCGGCGTTTGCGTTCGAGCAGGCCGGCGACTGGAAGAAGATGTAAGGGCCTTCGCCGGTCGGGGGTAAAAGCAGGACGGGTAACTGCACGTTCAGGATCGTGCTTGGTTCCCGTCCTGCCTTCCATGCCTTCTGGGTGTGTGTGGGTCCAACCTGGGTGGGGAAGGATTGAAGGCGACTGCAGTTTGTGCGTGAGAGGCATTCACGTCACGGCAATTCGCATCCGTTTTGGAAGGTCTGCGCGGGGGCCCCGCAAAAAGGAACGGATGACCCGTCATTTGCGCCCGTCTGGTTCGGCTGGCCGTTCCCCCCGACAGCATCTGAAACAATTGAAGCAACGATCAGGATGCCGGGTCCTCGGCAGAGCCTGCCGCTCGCGTTCAGCGTGAAACGAGATTGGTCACCGCGCCGCCGGTCGCCGTCCGTCCGCCGTCGACGACGAACTGGCCGCCCGTCGTATTCGCGGCGAGGTCCGAGCAGAGGAAGAGGACCATGTTGGCGATCTCCTCCGCCGTCGTGTAGCGCCCGGTGGGCTGGGCGGCCTGGTAGCGATCGCTGATTGTCGCCGGATTGCCGGGCGAGAGCTGCTCCTCGAGCGAATGGATCATGCGCGTGTCGACCGGGCCCGGACAGACCGCGTTCACGCGGATGCCTTGGCGCGCGACCTCGCCGGCGGCGGTCTTGGTGAGCCCGATCACCGCATGCTTGGAGGCGACATAGGCCGGCATGCCGGGCGTCGCCACCAGGCCTGCGACCGAAGCGGTGTTCACGATCGCGCCGCTCTTCTGGCGGATCATCTGCGGCAGGACATGGCGCAGGCCGAGGAACACGCCCCTCACATTCACGCCGATCACCGCGTCGAACATCGCCTCGTCGTACTCGGCCGTCGGCGCCACCCGGCCTTCGATGCCGGCATTATTGAAGAAGCAGTCGATCCGCCCGAACCGGTCGACCGCGGCCTTCACATAGGCGCGGACATCGTCCGATTTCGAAACGTCGGCGGTGAAGGCGAGGGCGTCGCTGCCCTTCTGGCGGAGGATGCCAGCCGTCGCCTCCGCAGCCGTGCCGTCGCGATCCACGACCACGACCTTGGCGCCACGCTCGGCAAACCCAATTGCTGCCGCGCGACCGATGCCGTTGCCACCGCCGGTGATCAACGCAACTTTGCCGGTGAATTCCATGATCCTCTTCCTCTTGCCCAACGATGGGGGAAGCTTACCATTGGCTGACCGCTGCAGTCGCGAGGGAGCCTGCATGACCATCACCGTTACGCCCCGGCATCCGGCCCTGGGGGCCGAAGTACGTGGCATCGACATGCACCGGACAATCGATGCGGAAACGGTCCAGGCAGTCCGCGATGCCTGGACCCGGCACCTCGTCCTGGTCTTTCCCGACCAGCGGATCAGCGACCAGGAGCATGTCGCCTTCACCCGTCATTTCGGCGAGCCGGAGGTCTTCCACCAGACATCGCTCAACCTGCGCTCGGACCGTGTGAGGGAGATCTTCCTGGTCTCGAATGTCGACGAGCAGGGGCGGCTGATGCAGCCGTCGGAGCCGTCGCAGAAGCAGCTTTCGTCGTCGCGCCAGTGGCACACCGATTCGAGCTACCGGCCGACGCCCAGCATCGGCTCGCTGCTGCACGGCATCGAGATCAGCCGCACCGGCGGCATCACGCAGTTCATCAATATGTACAAGGTGTACGACGATCTGCCGGAAGGCCTGCGCCGCCAGGTGGAAGGCCGACGCGCGCGTCACGATTTCAGCATGTTGCATCGGCTCACCGGTGCGCCGCCGCCGACGGCCGAGGAGCAGGCGGCCATGCCGCCGGTCTGGCATCCGATGGTGCGGCGCCATCCCGTGAGCGGGAAGAAGTCGCTTTATATCAGCTCGATCTATAACGACGCCGTCGAGGGGCTGGACGGACCTGCGGCGCGGCGCCTGATCGAAGAACTCACGGCGTTCTCCGCCCAACCCGAGTACATGTACCGGCATGTCTGGGAGCCGCACGACGTGGTGATGTGGGACAACCGCTGCACAGTCCACGCGGTCACGCCGCACGACTCGGCCGAACGGCGTGTGATGCACCGCACAACGATCGTCGGCAGCGAGCCGGTTGTAGCCGCGTGAGCACATCGGCCTGAAGGGGCCTGCCAGGGGCATTGCCTTCCCCCGGTCATGGACGCCACAGAAAATTGCTTATGGTGTGAATCTCGTTGCTGGTGTGCCTCCGGCGGCCTAGCGTTCGGGCAAGGTCTCGCCTGAAGACCAGACAGCGGAGGAACACATGACTGCAACGAAGATTCGTCGTCGTCGTTTTGCGGCCGGTACGGCTGCGCTCTCGACTGCTCTCATTGCCGCTCCTTTCGTGCGTGGCGCCCATGCGGCCGGCAAGCTCTCCATGGGCTTCTGGGACCACTGGGTTCCCGGCGCCAACGGAGCGACCGAGAAACTGGTGAGGGAGTGGGCGGAGAAGGAGAAGGTCGAGGTCGAGATCGACTTCATCACCTCGCAAGGCAACAAGCTCTTGCTCACCGGCGCGGCTGAATCGCAGGCCAAGTCGGGACACGACATCCTGGCGCAATCGACCTGGCTGCCGTCGCGCTATGCCGAGCAGCTGGCGCCGGTGGACGACGTGATGGCTGAACTGATCAAGGTGAACGGCAAGGTGAACGCCACGGTCGAATATCTCGGCCACATCAAAGGCAAGTGGATCGCTGTGCCGGCGACGGTGGGCAGCCAGATCAAGGGTCCGTGCTCGCGCATCGACTACATGAAGCAGTTTGCCGGCCTCGACGTGCAGGCGATGTATCCAGCCGGCGCCGAGCCGAAGGCGGACAACTGGACGTTCGACACCTTCCTGAAGGCCGCCGAGGCCTGTCACAAAGGTGGCCATCCGTTCGGCATCGGGCTCGGCACCACGGCGGACAACGTCGATTCCGCAGGCGCCATCTTCCATGGCTTCGGCGCCGAGCTGGTCGACGCCAAGGGCGAGATCACCGTGAAGAGCGATGCGGTGCGTCAGGCGCTCGACTTCTACAAGAAGCTTATGGCGTTCCTGCCACCGGACGTGCCGGCGTGGGACGATGCCTCGAACAACAAGTTCCTGGTCTCCGGGCAGGCCTCGATGATCATGAACCCGCCCAGCGCCTGGGCCGTCGCCAAGCGCGATGCGCCCAAGATCGCCGAGCAGTGCTGGACCCACGGCTTCGCCAAGGGGCCCAAGGGCCGTTTTGCACCGTTCACGCCTTATTTTTGGGGTATCTGGGGCTTCAGCAAGAACGTGCCGGCGGCCAAGAGCCTGCTGATGCACCTGTCGCAGGCCTCATCGGCCGAGAAGATGGTCGAGGCGAGCGGCGGCTACGACCTGCCATCGTTCGAGAAGCTCACCAAGTTCAAGGTGTGGGCCGAGGCCGAGCCACCCAAGGGCACGCTCTTCCACTATCCCGATCCCTACCAGACCCAGACCCTGTCGGTTGCCGGAGCGCCGGCGCCGCACGGCATCGCCGAGCGTATTTACACACAGGCAACGCAGACCCAGATGGCGGTGCGCTATTTCCGCGGCGAGACCCTGGAGAAGACCCTGGCCTGGGCGCAGGACGAACTTGAGGGGTTCATGCGCAACTGAGAAGGCCAAGGCACCGAGAAGGCCGCCTGAAAAGGCCGGCCGCGGCAAGGGTTCCCTGGAGCCCAAAGTTCCTGCCGAAGTGTGATAAATCTGCAACCTTTCGCGGCCTGCGGAGTTAGGACGGCATGCAGAGAATCATTGCCGGCCGCAGCCTGGGGCGCAGCGTCGCCACTGAGGTGGAAACGCTGCGGCTCCTGGCCAAGCAGCGTCGCAAGGCGTCACTTGGTCTCTTCCTCAAGCGGAATGTCCTTCCGGAGGTTCCCGTCTCCTTGTCCAGGGAGGAGCCAGCGACGGGCGACGGGGTGCGTTCGCCTCTTTCGCACCCGAAAAAGGCCCGTCTCGGCTGATTGGACCTCTGCTCGTTCGCCACCTGTTGCCGTTCGGCCACGGGAAGGCCGCAACTTTGCTGGAAGAAGGAACGCCGGCGAAACAGGGGCATTCTATGCCTGTCTTCACCAGAGTTTAGCCCGCGTCAGAGTTTAGGAGGTTCGATGGTCGTTTCGTTAGGGCGCCATACCGCGCAGCGCGAAGGGTCAGTTCGCAGCACCCCGGCGGATGAGCCTCCCGCCGCGCCGGCGCCCGCCTCCTCAGTCGACATGCTGGCGCGCCGCTTGTGTCTCGAACTGCAGGCCCTGACGGGCAATGCCAATTCGAGCGTGCTGCTTGACGTCGTGACCAGGCGATTGCGAGTCGGGCTGCGTGAACTCGAGCCGGCACTGGCTCTGGGTGCCGAGGCAGGTTGGATCGATCGCAGGTCGGATTCCGTGGCGTTGCGCGACGAAGGACGGCAGGCAACGCTCGTCGACTGGCCGCCACGCGAGCCCTTGCGCGTGCAAAACCGCTATCGTTGAGAGCGGGAGCGAGGCTGCCCGGCGCTCGGACCCTCAGTTGCGCTTGCGCCGTGCGAGAACCTGCGCATGGGCGGCGGCGCCCAGCGCCTTGATCGTGCCGAAGATGTGCTTGCGGATGCGCGCTTCGCGAATCTTGTAGTAAGCACGCACCAGATCGCGCGTCTCGTGCTTGTTGAGGGGGTTCTTTTCCTCTTGGAAAGGCGTGGCCGTCTCGCCGAACCCGCCCTTGCGGCTGCGCTCGGCGAGCGGCCGGCCGGCCAACACATTGGACGGCATCTCGTCGAAGAAATAGGACACCGGCACGTCAAGCACCTTGGCGAATTCGAACAAACGGCTCGAGCCCATGCGGTTGGAGCCGCGCTCGTATTTCTGGACCTGCTGGAAGGTTAGGCCCACGGCGGCGCTGAGCGCCGTCTGGCTGAGACCGAGTGCGGTACGCCGACGGCGCAAGCGCGCGCCCACATGGACGTCGACGGGGTGCGCTTTTGCCATTTCTCTGATGTCTCCCGAGGCTGTTCCCAATTGCTCGCATGGGAGAATGAACCGCTTCACCATGGTGAATGCTCATTCCGCTATCGGAATTTAAGCGAAGCCTGTCGCCACGCCAACGTAAATAAAAAGAAAAAGTCGCGATCGGTCAGCGGGTCTTGACGATGTCTTCGCGCAACTCGAGAAGCCAGGCGCCATGCCGATGTGCCAGCGGCTCGATGCGCGTCTGCGGGCCGACGATGGCGACGCCGAGCGGATCGCCATTCGACGGGATCGCCACGGCCACCGCCATGACATTCGCCTCGATTTCGCCGCCGGCGATGCAGTAGCCCGAGCTGCGCGTCATCCGGATCTGCTGGTGCAATTGCCTCAGGCTGAGATTGATCCGCGAGCCGGCCTTGCGCAGGGGATGGGCCTCGAGCCATGCGGCGACGGCGCGGTCGTCCATTTGCGCCAGGATCGCCTTGCCGATGGAACTGGCCGCCACTGGCTGGGTATGCCCGGGCCGTGCGGTGTAACGGATCGTCTGCCGGCTTTCCAAGACATCGAGGTAGACGACGACATCGTCCTGCCACTTCCCCAGCACCACGCTCTCGCCGCTTGCGTCGCGCAGGCGGCCGAGCGCCGAGGTGATGCGCCTCAGCACCGGATCGTTGCGGGCAATCCCCTCCGCGACCTGCAGCAGACGCTTGGTCGGATAGAGATTGCGGTCGGCATCGACATTGTAGAGGTAGCCGCGCGCGATCATCGTTCTCACGATGGCGTGGCAACTGCTCATCGGTACCCGCAAGAGTCGCGCGAGTTCGGTGAGGCTGAGCGGCGCCTGCCGACGATGGAATGCTTCGAAGATTTCCAGCGTCCGCCGTGCCGTCTTGTTGTCGTTCCTGGCCATGCGCGCAAGGAGACTGTGCAACCAGGGCGGGAGTGCGTCCAGCGCAAAGGCCACGATCGGCCGATCGCCATCGCAATTTGCATGCCATATATGCCAATTCGACGGCGCGCTTGTGCAGCCACGAGGCATAATAGAGTGAAGGGTCGCATCATCGCGGCCGGAACGGGTGGATATGCCGAACGAAGGGGCGACCGCAACCGCGGCGACCGATGCGCCTGCGGCCGGAGGGCTCGACAGCCGCGCCTCCTGGCGGGCGGCCTGGCTGACGCTTTCTATTCTCTCGGTGTCCTACGGCTCGCCACTCCTGATCGTGGTCGGCATGAAGACCATGCAGGAGGAGCTCGGCACCGACCGTTCGGTGTTGGCGCTGGCGGGTTCGCTGGTCTGGGTCGGGACAGGCGCCGGCGGCATCCTGATGGGCTGGCTGGCCGATCGTATCGGTGTGCGCTGCACCGTTGCCATTGGCGCGTGCATGATTGCGGGTGGGCTGGCCTTGTCCTCCCTCGGCACGATCTGGGCGCTCTATATCGGCCACGGCCTGCTGGTCGGCCTGTTCGGCAATGGCGGCGTCTATCCGCCATTGCTGGTCTATGTCAGCAGATGGTTCGAGCGGCGTCGCGGGGCGGCGATCGCGCTCATCTCCTCGGGCCAGTACGTTGCCGGCGTCGTCTGGCCAGCAATGTTCGAGCGGGCCATCGACGGGGTCGGCTGGCAGATGGCGATGCTTGGCTACGCGGTTGTCGTGCTGGTGCTCATCCTGCCCGCGACGCTTGCGCTGAGGCCCGTGCCGCGGGCCGTCGCGCCTCTTTCCCTGCGGCCGCTCGCTGGTGCGCCAACCTCGTCCCCCCAGCGGCGCGTTGCCGGTCTCCGTCCCAATGTCGCCCAGGCGCTCGTGTGCATCGCGGCCTTCTGCTGTTGCATACCGATGTCATTGCCGTCGGCGCATCTCGTGGCGTTCTGCGGCGATATCGGCATCAAGCCGACCCATGGCGCGGCCATGCTCTCGGTGATGCTGGGCGCGGCCTTCATTGCCCGCCAGGCTTGGGGCGCACTGGCCGACCGTATCGGCGGGCTGCGCACGGTCATGACGGGATCGGCCTGCCAGGCAGTGGCGATCGGCTGTTTCCTGTTGACCCAGGACGAGGTGGGCCTGTTCTTCATCGCCGCCGCCTTTGGTCTGGGCTTCAGCGGCATCATTCCGTCCTATACGGTCGCCGTCCGCGACCACTTCCCCGCCAGCGAGGCCTCTTGGCGCATTCCTCTCACGCTGTTCACGGCCATGAGCGGCATGGCCTTCGGAAGCTGGTTTGCCGGTGCGCTCTACGACCACTTCGGCTACTACGCACCCGCCTTCGGCGTGGGCGTGGTCTTCAATCTCCTGAACCTGGGGATGATCGGCTTCCTGGTGCTGCGGCTCGCGGGCGCGCGGCGGACGGCAGTGTGGTCGGCGGCCGAATGACGCCGACGCGCCTGGCGCAGCCGGCGACGATTCTCAGAGACGGGTCGCGCTTGGCGCGGTGATCGGCGGCGGTCTATTTCCGCGTGCCGGCGATGCGGAGAGTCATCGGTGCGGCATCGCCAGGGACGGGCAGGCCGTCGTCGGTGTAGGCTCCGTCGAACTGGCGGGCCCGGATCAGGCGCAGGGCCACCATGCTGGCGACAAGAACCACCGCCGTGGCGATCGCCGAGACGGTGAAAGCGCGCTCCCAGTTGTAGACGGGAGTCACTGTGTCGAAGAGATAGTGTCCAAACCAGAAGAGCCCAAAAACAGACTGGATCATCGCGGTGGTGATCAACGCAGTCCCGGCGGCCACGAGGGCCGGCAGCAGTTTCGTCACTTTCTTGTACGCTCCCGAAAGGCCTCTTCACTGTGATCGCACCGCCATTCGCCAGCAAGAACCAACGCCTCCGATTTGGCGCAGATTTGGTTGCAATTGTATCAAGCAGGGAACCGGACGGCTCGTCGACGAGGACCTTGACAGCCGCCAAGGCGGCTTTTGCCTGTCGCAGGTCGCCTGGGCTTGAGCTAGTCTTTTCTGATCAATTGGTCAGGTTCCGGAGGCAGGCATGGCAACGTTGATCCGCGGCGGCACTGTCGTGACCGCCGACCAAAGCTATCGGGCGGACGTTCTGTGCGAGGGCGGCGTGATACGAGACATCGCCACCAGGATCGAAGCGCCCGCAGGCGCCCGGGTGGTCGATGCCGGCGGCCAACTCGTCATGCCGGGCGGCATCGATCCGCACACCCATATGGAGTTGCCCTTCATGGGCACGACGGCCTCGGAGGATTTCTTTTCCGGCACCGCGGCGGGCTTCGCCGGCGGCACGACCATGATCATCGACTTCGTCATTCCCGATCCCAGGGAGCCGTTGCTGGGAGCCTACAAGAAGTGGCGCGGCTGGGCCGAGAAGGCGGCGGGCGATTATTCGTTCCATGTCGCCGTCACCTGGTGGGACGAGTCGGTGCATCGCGACATGGGCACGCTCACGAAGGAGCACGGCGTCAACTCCTTCAAGCACTTCATGGCCTACAAGGGCGCCATCATGGCGGACGACGAGGTGATGGTGAATTCCTTCACCCGCGCTCGCGAGCTCGGCGCGATCTGCACCGTGCACGCCGAGAACGGCGAATTGGTGTTCCATCTGCAGCAGCAGCTCCTCAAGGCCGGCATCACCGGCCCCGAAGGCCATCCACTGTCGAGGCCGCCGGAGGTCGAAGGCGAAGCCGCCAACCGTGCCATCCGCATCGCCCAGGTGATCGGCGTGCCGCTCTACGTCGTGCACAACTCCTGCCGCGAGGCGCTGGAAGCGATCATCCGGGCGCGCAACGAGGGCCAGCGCGTCTTCGGCGAAGTGCTGGCCGGCCATCTCGTGGTCGACGATTCGGTCTATCGCCATCCCGACTGGAACGTGGCGGCGGCCCACGTGATGAGCCCGCCGTTCCGGCCCAGGGAGCATCAGGAGGCGCTGTGGCGCGGCCTGCAGTCGGGCAACCTGCAGACCACTGCGACCGACCATTGCTGCTTCTGCGCACCGCAGAAGGCGGCGGGTCGCACCGATTTCACCAAGATCCCCAACGGCACGGGCGGCGTCGAGGACCGGATGTCGGTCCTGTGGCATTACGGCGTGGGCACCGGCCGGCTGACGCCCAACGAGTTCGTGCGTGTGACGTCGACCAATGCGGCGCAGATCTTCAACATCTATCCGCGTAAAGGCTCGGTGAGCGTCGGCGCCGATGCCGATCTCGTGGTGTGGGATCCCAAGGCCACACGCACCATCTCGGCCAAGACCCATCACCAGAAGGTCGACTACAACATTTTCGAGGGACTGACGGTGCAGGGTGTGGCCACGCACACGGTCAGCCAGGGCAACGTGGTATGGGTCGACGGCCAGCTCGACGCCAAGAAAGGTGCCGGCCGTTACATCCCGCGCCCGACCTTCGCGCCGGTGTTCGACGCGGTACGCCGCCAGTCCGAGCTCAGGGCGCCGCGCGCCGTACCGCGCGTGGCGGCGGAATAAGGCCTTCCGGACCGCGCGTGTCTCAGCGCGGCGGTTGCGCCGCGCGACTCGCTCATGAATCCGGGCAAGACCAGAGGCTCGCGGTCCAAAAGACAAAGAGGGAAGCCATCGGCTTCCCTCTTGTCGTTGGCTACGCCTGTCGTTGGCTACGCCTGTCGTTGGCTACGCCTGTCGTTGGCTACGCCTGTCGTTGGCTACGCCTGTCGTTGGCTACGCCTGTCGTTGGCTACGCCTGTCGTTGGCTACGCCTGT
>JAFEBU010000047.1 GCA_018242505.1 Pseudomonadota bacterium | reverse complement strand
CACGGCATAGAAGACGGTCGGCGCCTCGAACAAATGGTTGTAGTTGTCGGCCACCCGGCGCGCCGACGATGGCAGCCGGGCCTGAAGGTCGACGGTGTGCGCGGCATCTTGCAGTTCAAGACCCGCCTGTCGCATCGCCGGCAGCCGCACAACCGACATCCAGGCAGACATGACGAGAGAGAGGAGCCCCATGCCGAAGACCGCATGGAGGATCGAGAGTGCCGACGGGTCCAATTTCATGCGATTCCCTCTAGTTTAATGGTCATGAGCAAGAAAACATACATACTGTTTGTATGAAAAACAACCCACGAACCCAAGCCTCGCGTTCGGCCGCGACCCGCGAGGCGCTGATCGCCGCAGGGCGGTCCCTGTTTGCTGCCCACGGCTTCGGCGAGGTTGGGACAGAGGCGATTGTCCAGGCGGCGAGCGTGACGCGTGGCGCGCTCTACCATCACTTCGTCGACAAGACGGAACTGTTCGCCGCGGTCTTCGAGGCCGTCGAGGCGGATGTGATCGGCCGCATCGGTGCGGCGATTGCGAACTCGCGACAATCCGATCCAATCGCCCAGATGCGGCTCGGCGCCGGGGTCTGGCTCGATGCCTGTGCCGAGCCCGAGATCCGGCGGATCGCGTTGCTCGATGCGCCAGCCGTATTGGGCTGGGAACGCTGGCGGCAGATCGGTGCGCGTTACGGAATGGGACTGGTGCAGGGAATGCTTGGTCAGGCGATCGAGCTTGGGCAGATCGAGCCGCAGCCGGTCGCCCCCCTCGCCCATGTCTTGCTGGGGGCCCTTCGCGAAAGCGCGCTCTATCTTGCCGATGCCGCGGACCGGACCGAAGCGCAGCGCGAGATCGGTGTCGTGATCGACCGGATGATCCAGTCTCTCGCCCGGCGTTGATCCGCCTGTTCAGGCTGGGCTGCCGTGGCGGAATTACCCCGGCGCAGCGACTGCCCGCACGATCAGGAACAGCCCTGCCCCGCCGCAGGCGACGCCCATGGCGCGCGCAACTCGCTCGCCCGCCGGCAACAAGCGTTCGATGGTGATGGCTGCCGTCACGACCGCCATCACGCGCAGGTCCATGATCCCGACGACGAGAAGGATCACGGTCAGATTGGCGCAGCAACAGACGCAGTGAGAACCGAGACCGAGGCCATATCGCAAAGCCGTGCCAGCATCCGCCGGCACTCTGTCGCCGCGCGCCGGCGCCATTCGGCAGCAGGCAAGGTGATGTGCCTTCCAGAGAGTGAACTGGAGGAACCCCGCGGCCAGAACGACTCCGCCGGTCATGATCGGAACGGCACGCGCCAACGCCGGCAGCTCCAGTTCAATCGCCGACAGCGCGACGCCCAGCGGAAAGATCGCCAGTCCGACCACGATCCACACGGAGAAGTAGCCCATGCCCACCAGCACGGTCGGCCAGCCGAGTCTCGTCCCCCCTCCCCTGCCGACGGCCTCGTGGTAGCGCCACAGCGCGGGCACCAGGGACGGCAGCATCATCGCCGCCATCATCACGGTCCACATGCCGAGAAAGGATGCTGCAGCGACGAGCCACGTCTGTCCGCACATCCGCATCCACGTCATCGACATCGTCCAGCCGCCGGGCATCGGCATCTCGCCCATCGCCGACATGGAGGAGTTCCAGACGATCGTCACCGCCACGCTTGCGGCGAAGAGCAGGGCTGAGACGCCGAAGAAGGTGCGTTGCGACGCGTGCTTGCAAACCATCCGCACAAGCTCTCAGTTCTTGCCGTATGCGTCGTGGTGGCGCCACCAGACACCCGCCTCGTTGCGTCCCTTGGGCGCGCGATCGAGCCACTGGTACATGCCCCAGAGGCCATCCAATCCGCGCGCATAGGTGGAGTAGGTATGGCAGACGACCCCGTCCTCGAGCACGAACGCGCTCATGCCCGGCCGCTCGCGCATATATGCGACGGGGTCGGAGCCGGCCATGTCTGCATTCCGGACGACGGCCTCGGGAAGCGTTCCCGTGACCATCGATGGACCGCTGGACTGATAGTTGTATCCGCTGCCTCCCAGGCGCTGTTGTTCCTCGGTGATCGAGACGTTGAAGTCAAAGTTGAAGTCGCCGCCGACGGCGGATGCCCAGGGGAACGTCCACCCCATCCGCCGCTTGAAGGCCTGCAGCTTTGCGAGCGGCGCCCGCGACACCGCCCACAGCATCACATCATGATTGGCCAGATGGGTTGCGATGCCGTTGAATCCGTCGGCAATCGCCGAGCAGGATGCACACCCCGCCTTGTAATCGGGCCCGAACATGAAGTGGTAGACGAGAAGCTGCGAGCGCCCCTGGAAGAGATCGGCCAGCGAAGCGCTCCCCGCGTCGGTCTCGAATTCGTAGGCCTTGTCGACGCGGACCCAGGGCAGCTCCTGCCGCCGCCGCGCCAGCTCGTCGCTCTGCCGCGTCAGTTCCTTCTCCGCGGCCAGCAGCGACAGCCGCGCGGTTAGCCATTGTTCGCGTGTCCCGGTGATGTGCTTGGTCATTGTCCTTGTCTCCTTCGTCGGATGTCCGGGATAGTTGGTCGCCGGCGTCGAACGGTGGGAGTGACAAGTGTGGCGGGATTCGAAGCACCCCGCCGTGCCAGCCCCGGTCGTGACGGCGCATCCGGTGGCATGCGCGAAGCACAACACGTATGACGAGAGTGCGATGGACTCGCTGATCACCGCTGCTGCGCAGGCCCTTGCCGCGGGCGATCCCCTCAGGGCCCTTAACCAGGTCGCCCTGCGCGATGACGCGCCGGCGCTCGCATTGCGCGGCATCGCACTGGCGCAACTCGGCGATCTCGCACGCGCAAAGACTCTCTTGCGAAAAGCAGTGCGTGCTTTCGGCCCCAGAGAGGCTGTGGCCCGGGCGCGGTGCGTCGTCGCCGAAGCCGAGATTGCACTCTCCTCGCGCGACCTGACCTGGCCGGTCAAGACGCTCGATGCGGCGCGGGCGACGCTCGCCGCGCATGGCGACCAGGTGAATGCCGCCCATGCGCGATGTCTTGAAATCCGCCGCCTGCTCCTGATCGGCCGCCTGGACGAGGGTGAGCGGCTCCTGGCGACGCTGGATCCCGCGCCCTTTCCGGCTGCGTTGCGGGTCGCCCACGAGCTAGTGATTGCAGGGATCGCGATCCGCCGCCTGCAGACGAAAGCGGCGCGCACGGCGCTCGACCAGGCCGGGCGTGCCGCACGGGAAGCAAACATCCCGGCGCTGACAGCGGAGGTCGAAAGCGCATTCCGACTCCTGAAGACGCCTGCAGCGCGCTTGATCGCAAGCGGTGCACAACGCCTCCTCCTGCTCGAGGACGTCGAGGCATTGCAGGCATCGAAGGCACTTGTCGTCGATGCCTGCCGCCATGTCGTGCGCGATGCACGCACGGCTGTCTCGCTGGTGCGGCGCCCCGTGCTGTTCACCCTCGCCCGCGCGCTCGCCGAAGCATGGCCGGGTGACGTGGCGAGAGATGCGCTGGTCGCATGCGCCTTCCGTGCCAGGCACGCCGACGAATCGCATCGCGCACGCCTTCGCGTCGAGATCGGACGACTTCGGTCGATGCTGCGGATGCTCGCCACCGTCAGTGCGACGAAGCAGGGCTTCGCTCTGGTGCCGCGCCGCGCCCGCGAGGTCGTCGTGCTGGCGCGGCCCGTGGAAGAGCGGCACGCCGCAGTGCTCGCGTTCCTCGCCGACGGCGAGTCGTGGTCGAGCTCGGCGCTGGCCCTGGCGCTCGGCGCGAGCCAGCGCACCGTGCAGCGCGCGCTCGACTCGCTCGCGGCCGCCGGCAAGGTCCAGTCGTTCGGCCGTGCGCGGGCGCGCCGATGGATGATGCCGCCTCTGCCGGGATTCGCGACGACCTTGTTACTCCCGGCCCCCCTACCGGGCGACTAGGATGGACGCATGACAAACGCGAAACAGTCCGCGGCCGAAATCGTCCGCGAGTATGGGCCCTTCTCCGGAGTCGACCAGGTGAACGGCGTGACGTTCGATGGACGCGACGTCTGGTTTGCGTCCGGAGACAAATTGAATGCCTTCGATCCGGCGAGCGGCAAGACGCGGCGTTCGATCGATGTCGCAGCACATGCAGGAACGGCGTTCGACGGCCAGCACCTGTTCCAGCTCGCCGAGGATCGCATCCAGAAGATCGATCCGAAGACAGGTCGCGTGCTCGCCACGATTCCGGCACCCGGCGGCGGCTCGGGGCTTGCCTGGGCCGAGGGGCGCCTCTGGGTGGGGCAGTACCGGAGCCGGAAAATCCATGAGGTCGATCCCGAGAGCGGGACGATCCTCCGCACCATCGAGACCAACCGCTTCGTGACAGGGGTCACCTGGGTCGACGGCGAGCTCTGGCACGGCACCTGGGAGGGTGACGAGAGCGACGTGAGGCGAATCGATCCGCACACCGGCGCGGTGCTGGAGAGACTCGAGATGCCATCTGGAGAAGGTGTATCGGGGCTGGAGTCCGATGGCGGCGACCAGTTCTTCTGCGGCGGCGGACGCAGCGGCAAGGTGAGAGCGATTCGCCGGCCCAAGCGCGCCTCGACCGGGAGCGCTTGCTAGAGCCCTTTCGCCGTCATCGCCCTGCCGTCGCGACCAGCAGCTCCTCGGCGGCATTCGGCGGACGAAGGCCATCCGACCGGTTCGCGAAGTAGCGCCGGGCAAGGTCGGCGGACGACACGTGTTGGGCGCTGCCGAATCCGGCCTGGCGAGCCAAGGCCAGGATCTCCGCCGGGGCGAAGAAGCTGATGAACGGCGTCCCGCTCGCGCGTGCGCCCTGTGCCGCGCGCTCGAACCCCGGACGTATCTCGGCGTCCATGAGTTCGAGGGGCAGCAGGAACGTCATGACGAGCATCGATCCGGCCGCAAGCGCCGCGACCTGTCGCATCGTTGCCTCGATCGCGTCCTTCGTCAGGTACATGCTGACGCCACTGGAGGCGACGATGGCGGGCTTGCCAGGGTCGAAGCCGGCAACCGTCAATTGCCGCCACCACGAGTCGCCTGCCTCGAAATTGACCGGCACAAGCCGCAGCCAGTCGGGCACGCCGTAACCGAGATCAATCAGGCGCTTCCGCTTCCAGGCCTGCGGCGCCGGCCGGTCGACCTCGAATATGACCAGGCGGGAGGCAATCTCGGGCCTGCGCTGGCCGAAGGTATCAAGGCCAGCTCCCAGGATGACATATTGGCCGATGCCGCGGCTGGCTTCCTGCGCGACCAGATCCTCGATGAACCGTGCCCGAGCCACGATGGACGCGCGGAAAGGCCGCGTGAAATTCGGATCCATATCCGGACGATCGCGCCAGCCCTCCTCGGGCGCCGCCAACCGAAGGCCGATCTCGTCTTCGAGCACGTGCGGCGATGCATCGACCTCGGCGTGGATGGCTCGCCACAGGGCCACCCGCACCGCGGTGCTGTCCGGCGTCAACGCTTGTTGGTCATTGGATGTCATGTTTTCGCCTTCGCAGGTGTCAGGAGGTTTCCGGCAGAAGCTGTTCCGGTCGTGATAGGTCTGCAGGAACTAGCGCACGCGCGGCTCACCGCGTTCATGCAGGACATGGCGCGGAGCGCCCTGTTCGATGATCCAGCCGCCGTCGATGAAGGCGATGCGGTCGGCGACGTGAGCAGCAAGCCCATCTCGTGCGTGACGACCAGCATCGTCATGCCTTCGGTGGCGAGGCCGCGCATCTCTTCGAGCACTTCGCCGACCAGCTCGGGATCGAGCGCCGAGGTCGGTTCGTCGAACAGCATCAGGCGCGGTTGCATCACCGGCGCCCGCTCGATCGCCACCCGCCGCTGTTGGCCGCCCGACAGATTGGAAGGATAGGCGGCCGCCTTGTCCGCGAGGCCCACGCGCGCAAGCGTCTCCCGCGCCCGCGACGCCGCTTGCGTGCCGTCGAGGCGGCGCACGCGCCGCAGCGGCTCGGCGACATTGTCCAGCGCGCTCATGTGCGGCCACAGGTTGAAATGCTGGAACACCATGCCGATGAAGGCGTAGTCACACATGATCTCCGCTGCACCTCTCGCCGGTGCTCGGATTAAGTCTAGATATAAAGGCCAGGCGTCAAGCGGCCGAGGGCCCGACAGCATACTTGGCCGTCAGCGGCGAAGCTGCCGCAACACACGACCCTTGTGCAGGGCGATGTGATCGGTCTTGTCGCTTTCTCGCTCGCGTGGTGCACGTAGCCTTTGTAGTTCACGTCGCCCGTGTGTACGCGCACGATCCGGCCGCTGACCCAACCTGCTTCGGAATTCCAGCTCACGTGGTCTCCGACCTTGAACAGTCTCGCCATTGCAATCCCCGCAACTGGTTCGATGCGTTACCGTTGAACCTCTCGATTGACAGTACCGCCGAATTCCTGCGCAGCGTAGGGCTCAATCGATGTTCCATCGGGCTCCGCGCGCCGTGCCCGCAGCCATGGCTCGGGTTGCCCGAAGCTCAATCGTCGAACGAAAACCGGCGACGATTTGAGCTGCGGCTGATGGCTGATCGGATCGCGGGCGTACCAAGTGTGCTGGTTGGCCGATTGCGCACCATGGCCGTAGTGGAACGGCACGAAGACCTCGCCTGGCCGGACCGTATCGATCACCATCGCGACCCCTTCCCACCGGCCGTTCGGCGACGTGATCTCGACCAGATCGCCGAATCCGATCTCCAGGCGCGTGGCATCGGTGGGATGGATCTCGACATAGGGATGCGGCGCCCGCTCGTTCAGGGCGACGGATCGGCCTGTCTTGGTGCGGCGGAGGACTATCGCAGGTATCGGACCATGAGGCGCGTGGCCTCGTCGACGAGCGTTGCGGCCCTTTCGTCCGACAGCATCTCGGAACGGTGCAGGACCGCGGTGTGCGTGAGCGCTTCGATCGAGGTCACACAGACGAACGTCGCGAGTTCCAGGTCGACGGCACGCAACTCGCCCCTGTGGCTCTCGAGAAAATCCCTGAAGAGGACGAAGTATTCGCGATTGAAGGTTGCGATCTTCTCGAGCCGGCCAGTGCGCGGGATCTGCTCGGCCAGGACACGATGCAGCTTGGGGTCGACGCGATGGGCGTCGATCGCCGTGGCGACCAGCCTGCGCAGCGCCTTCTCGATCGGAAGCGACGCAACCTCGACCAAGGCGGCGCGAACGACCTGCATCAGCTCGCCGTTGTGACGGTCGATGACGGCGGCAACGAGCGCTTCCTTGCTGGGGTAATATTGATAGAGGGAGCCGACGCTCACGCCCGCTTCCTGGGCGATCCTGTTGGTGCTCGCCTTGTCGAACCCCTCCCGGACCAGGAGGCGCGCCGTCGCCTCGACCAGGGCGTCGACGGTCGCGCGCGACCGCTCCTGCGACGCGTGCTTCCGGGGAGTCGTGAGCGGTCGGCGGGACATGCCGGCCAACATGAGCGACCGCTCGTATTGTGTCCAGACGCCCGGTGGACGGTCCTTCAGCCGTCGCCGATCGAGCGGATGACCCGCGCCGGATTTCCGCCGACGAGGGTATTCGGCGGAACGTCCTTGGTGACGACCGAACCTGCAGCCACCACGGAGTTCTCGCCCACCGTCACCCCGCCGATGATTGTCGCGCCTGTCGCGATCCAGACGTTCCTCTCGACCACGATGCGCTTTCCGATTGTCGCGGCGCTGCGCTGCGAAGGGTCAAGGGGATGGCCCGTCGTGATGAGGCTCACGTTCGGCCCGATCATCACATCGTCGGCAATGTCGAGGCCGCCAAGATCGTAGAAGGTGCAGTTCTGATTGACGAAGACATTGCGCCCGATGCGAATTTCGTCGCCGCCGACCGCATAGAATGGCGGGATCAGCAAAAAGCTGTCGTCCACCTTCTTGCCGATGAGCTGGCTGAACAGCGCCCGAATTTTGTCGGCATCGTCGAAGGTCAAGCGGTTGAGGACGGCGGTGATCGCCATCGCCCGTTTGACGTTCGCCAGCATGGCCACCGATTCAGGCGTCTTCCTATAGATGATCCTAGTACCGTCCTCATTCGACATTCGTTGTTTTCCTCGGCCTGCCGTTGAGCGTGCGCCTCGACGCACGAGGGGGGCGCCGGGATTCGCCAAGTATAGCCATACGACGAAGACATGCCCCCAGGACGACGGAGAACGCGAGCGGTTGCGGCCGACGGCGGCTCCGTCACCATCCGAGGCCGCATGCGACGCGGATTTCTCGTAATGCGTCAATGCGAGTAGACAATACGAGCGATCGCTCGCAAATTTCCGGCACGCACGATCCCTCGACTTCAACCACGAAAGGCACTGCGATGCTCACCCGCCCCTATCGCACCTTGATCCATTCCAAGCGCTGGGCGACCAACGGCCTGAATGCGGTCGTTGCCGACAGCTTCGAACGCCTGCCCGCAGACGAGCGGGTCCTGGTCCTGCGGCTGCTCGACCACATCCAGGTCGTCGACGAGATCTTCCGCCACAATCTCGAGGCGCGCCCGCACGGCTACCAGGCGCCGCGCTCGGCCGCGCTTCCGTCCCTCGACGCCCTCGCCGACTCGGCCCGCGCGACCGTGGACTGGTATGCCGACCATGCCGATGCGCTCGCGCCCGAACAGATGGACGAGGCGATCGCCTTTTCCTTCGCCAACGGCGAACCCACGCGCATGACGCGCGGCGAAATGCTATTACACGTCGCGATGCACTCGGCGGGCCATCGCGGCCAGGTCGCGCTCCTGCTGCAGAAGAACGGCATCCAGCCCTTCCCGGACCGGATCACCGATTTCCTGAATGCCGAGAATGCCAACCCATACCGACAGGTCCCTGTTGCGGAGGTCACAGTATGACGAAGCCATTGTCACTCGAACGGTTCCCGCTCCATCTCGGCCTCGGCGCCAAGGCCATGGCGCAGCCCGAATTCACCGGCATGGACTGGTACGCCCCCTATGCCGAACGCAACGCCGCCGACGGCAGCGAAGGACGGCTGGTCTCGCTGTACAGCTTCAGCGAGAGCTGGACGAGCTGGGAACGACACCCGGTGGGCGACGAGGCGGTGATCTGCACCGCAGGCGAGATCACGCTGATCCAGGAGCTGCCGGACGGACCGCAGAAGGTCACGCTGCGCCCCGGCGACTACGCGATCAACCCACGCGGCGTCTGGCACACGGCGGATGTCGCCGACCACGCGACGGCGCTGTTCATCACGGCCGGTATGGAAACGGAGCACCGGCCGCGATGAATCCGACCGGAAGCATGGCTTCAGGAAGCTGTTCAGTTGAACAGCTTCCCTGCCATTTGACGGGCGACGGCCCGGGGACATCGACGTAGCCGCCAGCTTTCATCCCGATCCGTCCATCGCGATCCGTCCATCGCGACGCACGGTGGACGATTGCGGGTGCGGCGATCATGCGATCGAGAAGCTCGAACCGGGCGCCACGGCGACCATGCGCGCCCGGCTGCCGAGGCACGCATCCACAGTGCCGGAGGATAACCGATGAGGACGTTGTCAGCCGGCCTGCGCAACAAGCGCGCCATAGGCTTCGGCGGCCTCGTCATCGAAAGCAATGGCCGGGATGGCCTCGCGGACCACATCCCGCCGGGCGAGTCCAATCTCCGGTGAGAATGCATATTTTGCGAAATTCCGCAGGCGCCCGCGGCCCCTCGCCCGCTGGCCTATGGTCTCGTCTTGCCGCAAGTTTATCACCCTGAAATTGGCTCGCTTCATCGCGGCCATCACCAACGCCGCACAGGAGACCCGCCATGGCCGAACGCTACCCTCCCGTCCCCCTCAAGGATCTGCCCGACGACATTCGAGCCAAGGTGCTCGAAGTGCAGGAAAAGGTCGGCTTCGTGCCCAACGTCTTTCTCGCGCTCGCCCGGCGCCCGGCCGAGTGGCGCGCCTTCTTCGCCTACCACGATGCGCTGATGCTCAGGCAGGAAGGCTCGCTCACCAAGGGTGACCGCGAGATGATCGTCACCACGACCAGCGCGGCCAACCAGTGCCTCTATTGCGTGGTGGCGCACGGCGCTGTCCTGCGCATCTACGAGAAGAAGCCGCTGGTCGCCGACCAGGTGGCGGTCAACTACCGCAAGGCCGACATCACGCCGCGCCAGCGCGCCATGCTCGACTTCGCGATGAAGGTCTGCCAGCGCTCCCACGAGATCGACGATGCCGACTTCGAGGCGCTGCACGCCCACGGCTTCGACGACGAGGACATCTGGGACATCGCCGCCATCACCGCCTTCTTCGGCCTCTCCAACCGCTTGGCGAGCTTCAGCGGCATGCAGCCGAACGCGGAGTTCTACCTGATGGGCCGGGTGCCGCGGGAGAAAGGCAAGGCAGCCTGATCGGCCGGCCTCCGCCGAGGCCAGGGCCGGGACCAGGGCCGACAGTGGTCATGCCATCGGCCGAGGTGACGGCCCGGGCGCGCACGGCCGGTCGAAGGGTACGCAAAGCTCCTCCGGGAACAGCCGGCGCCCCGGAGGCTCTCTCCCTTTTCATGGTTTCTCGCGATTTTCTCATCGGGTGAGAAGCCTCCGATGCCGATGGCATCGGCATTTCAGGTCATTCTTCTCATTTTTCGCCACACCCCCGGCTGCGGTAATAGGATACCGCCCCGGACCTCCCTCCGTGAGGCGGCGCTAGAACATCTCCGGTGTGATGACGTTCTGCGGCCGCGGGCCGACCAGCGCCGCGCGCATGGTTTCCGCCGCCTTGAGCCGGGTATCGTCCCACGCCTGCGGCGTGAAGAAAGCGGAATGCGGCGTGATGATCAGGCGCCCCTCGCACCACGGCTCGCGCGCCCGATAGGCGCGGAGGAGTTCCGGAACGGGTTCGACCGGCGGCTCCACGGGAAGGACGTCGAGCCCGACGCCGGCGAGATGCCCCCGCTTCAACAGGTCGGCGAGCGCATCGACATCGACGATCGGCCCGCGCGCAGTGTTGACCACCACGCCTCCCTTCGGCAGGCGCTCCAGCATGGCGCGCGAGATCATGCCACGGGTCTCCGGCGTGAGCGGCGCATGGATCGACAGGGTATCCGTCTGCTCCATCAGCGCCTCGAGCGAGTGCACCCGTTCGACGCCGACGCCGAGCTCGGTGCCGTTCGGCATGTACGGATCGTAGGCAACGACGCGGAACTGGAAGGCCTTTGCCCTGAGCGCCGCCGCCGTGCCGATGCGGCCCAGGCCGACGATGCCGAAGGTCTGCACGCCGTTGCGCCGCAGCAGCGGGTCGCGCACGTAGCTCCACGGCGCCGGCTGCGGCCGACGCTGCGCCTCGAGATGGAGCACGATGCCGCGGCGCAGCGACAAGGCCAGGGCCAGCGCGTGGTCGGCCACCTCGGTGGTGCCGTAATCCGGCACGTTGCACACCATCACCTTGCGCGCCGCGGCGGCCTTGCGATCGATCTTGTCGTAGCCGACGCCCATGCGCACGACACAGGCGAGCCTGGGAAACCGGGCGAGGTGTTCCGCGGTCACCGCGTGCCGCATGATCATCAGGCCGTCGATCTCGGCGCAGTCGCCCTCCTCGAGCTGCGACAGGTTGGCGACGTTGCGCCACACCACGCACACGTCGGACCCGAACACCTCGCGCTCGACCTTGTCGTTGTCGTACAGCTTCTCCGCATACAGGACTGTCTTGACCATTGCCTGGGCATCTCCTCCGTGAGCTGGCGCATCCTAGCAAGCGTGCGCCCCGTCGCCAGGTCGCTCCCACTCAATCGTGCCGGGCGGCTTGCTGCTGACGTTACCCTCGCGCTTGAGCCGTGGTCGGCGCACAGCTATTTTGCAGGTCTGAACGGCAAGGAACCGAAATGAGCAACGAGGCCAAGACGCTGATCGAACGAGCACGTGCTCTGTCGCCGGAGGATCGCATCGCGCTGGTCGAGGACGTGCTCGACAGCCTGGATCGTGCCGACCCCGCTATCGATCAACACAGTAGTCGAAGCCAGAAGCCTGGATGATCCACGGCCCTCCCGCGCGACGCGAACTTTTTAAGTTGGGTTCCCAGCGCGGCCCGCCCCTCGCGCACCGCTCGCCTTATGCTGTCCTCTTTCATGGGTAGGGCGAAGGGCGCGAGAACAGTCTTGCCGTGCGCCTGCGTGAGATGCATGCAACCGCAGTGGCACCGGCCTTTCCAAGACACCGGCATGTCCACCTCCGACGTTCAGAGCAGATCGATTGGGACAAGAAAAATGCGGTAACATTACCACCTACGACTATTGGCCGCGACTGCAGGCGGAGTAATCGAACCGGCGCCTGGAGTGATCGCCGGCGTGTTCATGAAAAGATTCCCCCCTGAGCTGTGGAAACCGCTATCCTGTTGCCAAACAAACTGAGTTAAGCTCTTGTGGAGGTCAGCGGCTTCGCGAGCTGGCGTACTCAACAACAAAGTACGGCGGTTTAGTAGTCGATGACTAAGCGCAGAATCAAGAATGTGCCAACTGCGATCGATGCTTTTTCTGGTTGCGGAGGCCTCACGCTTGGATTGAAGCAGGCGGGCTTCGCCGTGCTCGGCGCTATTGAAAAAGACCCCCTCGCGGCAGCAACTTATGAGAAAAATCATCCGGAGGTTAAGCTGTGGACCGCCGACATTCAGAAGGTCACGGGCCCAGAGCTTCGCCAAGCGCTAAAGCTTCGAAGGGGCCAGCTTGATCTCTTCGCTGGATGTCCACCGTGCCAAGGTTTCTCCGCACTGCGCACCCGAAACGGCAGCAAACGCATCATTGATCACCGCAACGATCTAGTGTTCGACTACGTAAGGCTGGTAAAGGCTCTCCTTCCGAAGACAATCTTGATGGAGAATGTGCCTGCGCTGGCTGACAACAAGCGCATGAAAATTCTCAAACGCGAACTGGTGCGATTCGGCTATTCGTTTGGCGACACGCCACAGGTGCTAGACGCCGCAGCGTTCGGAGTCCCTCAACGCAGGAAGCGAATGCTGCTTATTGGAAGCCGCATAGGCGCGATCAACCTGCCTTCGAGCAACAAATCTATAAAGACCGTGCGCAGCGCCATAGAAGGGATGCCACGCCCAGGTGCGAGCGGAGACCCTCTTCACGATCTTAAAGAGACCCGAGCGCCTAGAATCGCAAAGATCATTGCGCTAGTGCCCAAAAACGGTGGCAGTCGGTCTGACCTACCTAAAAGATTTCGCCTCCGCTGCCACAAGCAGTTGTCGTCTGGATTTTCTGATGTCTATGGTCGCATGAGCTGGGATGATGTTGCACCCACTATAACGAGCGGATGCTTTAATCCCTCAAAAGGTCGCTTTCTTCATCCGCACCAGAACCGAGCCATCACTTTGCGTGAAGCCGCGTTACTGCAATCATTTCCCAAAAGGTATTTCTTTTCACTGGATCGAGGCAAGGAGTTGGCGGCCCTCATGATTGGAAATGCGCTCCCTCCCAAATTCGTGAAGGCGCACGCCATCGCAATTAGAAAAGCCCTGAAAGCTCCTAGTGTCGCCTAAGCATTTGGGACGCAAAACCTGCTGAGTTCGTTCGCGATGACAGACAATCTGACCAGTGCACAGCGTAGCTACTGCATGTCCCGCGTTAAGGGGAAGAACACTCAACTGGAGATGCGGGTTCGATCGGCGCTGCACCGACTTGGTTTAAGGTATCGCGTGCATGTCAGAGAACTTCCTGGGCGACCTGATATTGTATTCGCACGCTCAAAAGTAATCGTATTTATCGACGGTGACTTCTGGCATGGCTACAAATTTCCCCTCTGGAAGAACAAAATGGCGCCTTTCTGGCAAAAGAAGATTGGAAATACCCGGCAGCGTGACCTCAAGAATCATCGAAGGCTCCGGACGCGAGGCTGGCGCGTCATACGCGTATGGCAGCACGAACTTGAGCGAGATTTCGGCGGTGCAATCGCCAGAATTGCGACGGCCGTAAAACCGCAGTCGCTATCGAACATCGCCTTTGTCGTGCGTTTCGATAGATAGGATCTTCGTTATACCTACACCAGTTGTGAACCGCAGTTTGTCAAATTCCGCTGGCGACACATACCAAGCCTGATTGATGTGTATGACAGAACTGAGAATAGCAGCAGCCACGGCTTGAATCTTGTTACCAGTCAAACCTATTTCGAAATTAAGGCCGTCTCGAATAAACCAAGTCTCATATCGTCGGGCCAAAGCCTCAACAATGGCGGCCGCATCTTGATAGGGACACTTTGAAATCGACGCATTCTGATATTCACGAACAGCTACCTCGGCCGCAATCTCCGCTATTCGTGAGCGTGACGTCGATACATTGTCTATCATTACATCCATTTGATCATAGTCGCGTGTCTCAACGAGATGCAGAAGTCGTTCATGCTTCGATGATGAAAAGGCACAAAGGCTTCTCATCCTCGTGCCATCGGACTCAACAGGAAGCAGCGGAACAAGACGATACGGCCCTTGCTCACCCATGAGGACGTCTTTGAGGGACAACAGGAGTTCGTGATGATTCTCAGTGGCGTCCGCGCTCAACACGCGATTTAGATCAGCATCAAGCGGATAGTATTTCTCTGCAGCGGTGTACGCGACAAATGCTTTCCCCGAATCGCGCAGCGCAGAACGAACGAACTTGAATATCGCTGGTTTCGCCAGACCAGTAACGTCAATGAGTGAACGACCCAGTATCGGCAACTTCCTTCCTTCACGCATCGCTCTATAGGTAACAACCTCGTACGGTATCCCAGAGCGCTCAAGTGCTGCAAATATTTCACGTGCTTTTCCAGGCTCATCATAGGCGATCGCTAGGACCTTCCGGGGTCTGACAGCAGCCAATGTCCGCTCCGCGGATGCGAGCGTCCGGTCTTCAAAACCAAGGCCCAAAACTAATGTATCTATAGCTTCGAGTGCTACGCTCTCGATCCCAACCTCTGAGCAACGTGGAAGTAGCAAATGAACGTTCTTGAGCGGATCTGATGCAGTGTCATTGGCATCTGACTCGCCTTTCGCTGTTCTTCTCTGAAGAGGCAGTTCCAAGTTCGTCGCCTTAGGCCGCGGTGGCCTCCGAGCCGATTGATGAGCGCCTGTCGGACCAGGCGAATCTGCTCCAGAAGGAGCATCATCCGACTCATCTTCCGTACTGAGATTCCTCATCAGGATATCCTTGCCTTCGGCCGGCTTGCCCAGCCAATCTTCGAGATCCTTACCGGACAACTCAAAGCGATCTCTCTCTGAAAGGCCGATAAAGTTGACAAGGCCGTAGATCTTTCGATACGTAAGCTTGAATTGTTGTGTCGGATTCGAGTCGCGTGTTTTGGTTCGTGGTGCCCCGCCTGTGAATACAAAAACGCCAGCGTCGACTAGCTCTCGAAGACGCTTCATCTGCTCTTCAAAATTTCCCGCCGTGACACGAACATAAATAGACGCGTACTGGCGCAATCGCTTCCGCCCATGCTTCTTAGCGGACTGGACGAGCAACTCATGCGCCGCCTCCGCGAACGACTTCGCGACATTCTTCAAGTCGCCCCCGCGCCTATCCAATAGATAGAGGTGCCGAGAACAGAAATCTTGGAATGCCTCCGTTTGAATTGCGTCTGAAATTGGGTATTTACCACCAGCACGAGCCAGAATATCTTCGTAGAGGCTAATTACGCTGCCGATGTCTCCGACGCACATCCCCGTCAGGGCGGTAATTCCGCGGTAAACCTTCTTACGATCTCCAGACTCGGGTCTCGAAAATGCGATAGTCGTTGCGATCTCTTCATAGGTCGCGTCACCGAGTACCTGACTGGGGCTCATTGTCGGGTGAT
>JAFEBU010000046.1 GCA_018242505.1 Pseudomonadota bacterium | reverse complement strand
GCTCATTGCGTTGAGGCTCAGACTCTTCCGGACCGCGAGCCTCTGGCTCGCTCATGAAAGACGCATGTGAATGCGCTGACACGAGCGCGCAAGATGCGCGCGGTCCAGAAGACGCTCACCCTACCGTCCCGCCGCGTAGCCTTGCATGCCGCGCGGGTTGGCGGCGGCCTTGCGCCACGGATCCTCGCGGGATGCGGCGGTGAGGCGGCCTTCCGACCACTCGTCGTTCACTTCGACCTCGTGGCCCCGCTTCCTGAGCTCGTCCACGGTCGCCCTGGGCACGCGGCCTTCGAGCACGAGCACGCCCGGACGCGCGGTGCGCGGCCAGAAGGAGGAGGGGAAGTGCTCGCTGTGCCAGGCCGGCGCGTCGATCGCCTCCTGCAGGTTCATGCCGCAATGGACGTGACGCAGGAAATGCTGCGTCACCCACTGGTCCTGCTGGTCGCCGCCGGGCGAGCCCCAGACCATGTAGGGCTCGCCGTCGCGATGGCAGAGCGTGGGCGTGAGCGTGGTGCGCGGCCGTTTGCCCGGCGCCAGCGAGCCCGGCAGGCCCTCCTCGAGCCAGAACATCTGGCCGCGCGTGCCGAGCGGGAAGCCAAGCTCGGGGATCACCGGCGAGCCCTGGAGCCAGCCGCCCGACGGCGTCGACGACACCATGTTGCCGTCCTTGTCGACGATGTCGAAATGCACGGTATCGCCGCTGGTCTGGCCCATGCGTCCGACGGTGGGCTCGCCGGCGCCGCTGGCCGCCACGGCGGTGCGTCCGCCCTCGGCGCGGCGCAGCTTCACCACGCCGCCATAGCCTTCGACCTTGCCCGGCCGCAGCTCGAGGCTCGCCTTTGCCGGATCGACGAGCTTGCGGCGGTCGGCGTTGTAGGCGTCGGAGAGCAGCGTCTGCATCGGCACGTCGACGAACTCCGGATCGCCGTAGAACGCCTCGCGGTCGGCATAGGCGAGCTTGAGGCATTCGATCTGCAGATGGATGAAGTCGGCACTGGTCGGGTCCATGCCGTCGAGATCGAAGCCCTTGAGCAGGGCGAGCTGCTGCAGCACCACGGGCCCTTGCGTCCAGGGACCGGCCTTGCAGACCGTGTAACGGCCGTAGTCATAAGTGAGCGGCGCCTCGACCGTGGCCTGCCACTTGGCGAGGTCGTCGCCGGTCATCACGGCCTTGTTGCGCTGGCCCGAGACGTCCATCACCTCCTGGCTGCGGCAGAACTTGTCGATCGCCTCGGCGACGAAGCCCTGGCGCCACGCCTTGCGCGCGCGCTCGATCTCGGCCTCGCGCCCGCCGCTGCCAGCCTCGGCCTCCTTCAGGAGGCGTGCATAGGTGTTGCCGGCGGCGCTGTTGCGGAACAGCGACGCGGGCCTGGGCACGTCGTCGTTGGGCAGGAACACCGCCGCGGAAGAGGGCCAGTGCTCGCGGAAATTGTCGGCGACGGTGGCGATGGTGGCCGAAGCGCGCTCCACGATCGGATGGCCGTTCAGGAAGTAGCCGATGGCGGGCGAGAGCACGTCGGCAAGACGCATCGTGCCGTAGTCGCGCAGCAGCAGCATGTAGGAATCGAACGTGCCGGGCACGCAGGCGGCCAGCATGCCGGTGCCAGGAATGAGGTCGAGGCCGAGGCCCTTGTAATGCGCGATGGTGGCGCCGGCCGGCATCGTGCCCTGGCCGCAGATCACCTCGGTCTTGCCGCGCTTCACGCTGTTCAGGATCAGCGGCACGTCGCCGCCCGGTCCGCAGAGATGCGGCTCGACCACCTGCAGGGTGAAGGCCGTGGCGACCGCGGCGTCGAAGGCGTTGCCGCCCTTCTCGAGGATGCCCATGCCGACCGCGGTGGCGATCCAGTGCGTGGAGGTCACGACGCCGAACGTGCCCACGATCTCGGGCCGCGTGGTGAACGGATTGGGATTGATGAGCTTCACGAGCGCGACTCCCTCTATGTCCCCTTGGGGCCTGCAAAAACAGGGAGGGACCATAAGCCCAGGGCCTGCGCTTCGCCAAGCGCGAGGCTGGCGTTTCGCGTCGTCCCGAGCGGAGCGCGGCGAAGTCGACGGACCTCCATCAACGATTTGCGGCCTGTCGCCTGTTGTTGGACGGAGGTCCCTCCGCAAGGTCCCCCCACGCGGGCCTTCGGCCCCCGGTCGGGACGACGGAAGAAAAATCAGTCCGCCGGTTCCGGCAGGCGCATCCAGGCGGGGACTTCGGGCTGGACGCGGGTTTCGCCCGAAGTCAGCCGGCCCGCGGCGCGCACGGCGTCGAGTCGCAGCAGGGCCAAGGCCCGGTCGCCGGTGCCGGAGCGGATCTCGCCCACGTCCTTGCCGTCGTGCTCGATCGCGGTGCCGGGCGCGGGCAGGGGACCCTCGATCCTCACGGGAAACAGCCGCTTCCTCACAAGTCCGCGATACTTGGTCCGGGCCGTCAGCTCCTGGCCCATGTAGCAGCCCTTGTTCCAATCGACGCCATGCAGCTCGTCGAAGCCGCTTTCCAGCAACAGCGCTTTCTCGGGCAGGAGATCGCGGCTGCCGTCGGGGATGCCGAGCGACAGGCGCAGCGTCTCGTAGGCGTCGAACGACGCCGGCTCGGCTCCGCGCGCCGCGAGCAGCGATGCGGCCTGGCCCGCCGGCGCCAGCACGCGCACGCCGAGGTCCGGCAGGCGTGGATCGACGAAGGCGATCGCGCCCTCCAGCGGCAGGAGCGTCTCGGCGCCTGATCCGAAGACGACCACGACCTCCATCGCGGCACTTCGATCCTCGACCGTGACCCTGGAGCGGAGCTTGTAGAGCGTGAGCTTCTTCGCCAGTGCCGGAGCGCGCGCTCGCTCGGTCTCGATCAGGAGCGTGCCATCGCCGCCGTCGGCCACGAACATGTCGTTCAGGAACCGGCCTTGCGGCGTCAGCAGCGCGGCCCAGATCGCCCGGCCCGGCGCGACCTTCGTGGTGTCGTTGGAGATCAGGCCCTGCAGGAAGGCAACGCGATCCTCGCCGCCCACGGCAATGACCCCACGATGGGAAAGGAGAGTGAAAGCAATCGACATGATGGGCAGAAGTTGGGCATGGACGGCGCGGTTGGCAAGCGGCAAGGGTTTTTCGATACGTGCGGGGGAGATCGTCGATGCTGAAGAATGTCGCGGTATGGCTTCTCGCATGGACCCCCTATCGCATCACCCGGAGCAACCCGAACAGGTTCCAGGCGATCGGCCATTGCCTGGAGCAGCTTCGGCGCTTTGGTTTGCGGCCGCGGCTGATCATCGATGGGGGCGCCCATCTCGGCACGTTCGCCCTGGAGGCCCACCGGCTTTTTCCCGAGGCGCGCATCCACATGATCGAGCCGCAGCCGGCCTGCCACGCGGCCCTGGAAAGGCTCGCCGCCGAGCGGGCATTCGCGCTGCATCCTGTCGCCCTCTCGGCCGTGCCGGGAACCGTGTCGATGCTCTGCGGCGAGATGCCGGAGACCGGCGCGCATATCGCCTGGGACGCCGAGCGGTCCACCGCAGGCACCGATGTCGAGGCGACGACCCTCGATCGGCTGTTTGCCGCCGGCGCCGATGCCGGGGACCGCATCCTGCTCAAGCTCGATCTGCAGGGACATGAGCTGCTGGCACTGCAGGGCGCCTCCGTGATGCTGCCGGCGGTCGAGGTCGTGCTGGTCGAGGTCTCGTTCTTCCGGCAGGCCGGCGAGCCGACCATTCCGCAGATCGTCGACTTCTTCGACGCCAAGGGATTCGAGCTGTTCGACGTCGCCGCCCTCGCCGGACGCACGCGCGACGACCGCCTGCGCCAGGGCGACTTCATCTTCGTCCGGCGCGGCTCGCCGCTGCTGGCCGACGGCGGCTGGGAATGATCCCCTCAGCCCGCGAGTGGCTTCGTCCACTAAATGGAGGCGATCGAGAGGTCCTTTCCAACGTGTCCGTCGTCACGTGCTAGGTAGCCATTCCTTGGCACGCAAGGTTTCGAAGGCGATGCTGATCTGGCGTGCCGAAAAGCGCTTCTTGCGATCGTTCCAACCGTGAACCTTTGCCGTCACGTCCTCGACGTTCGTCGAGGTCTCTCGCGTTGCGACCCAATGGACAGTTGCGAGTAATTCGAGGCCAAATGGTGTTTCGAAGCCTTCGACGAGCTTACCGACACGATCGAATCGGTGCCGAGTCGCGCCATCATCGGCGAGGAATGCCTCGGCGTCCCTGACGGCACCCGGCACCAGCTCGAGTTGCTTGTCCGGCGCGTCGCCGCCGTCGCGATAGCCAGAGACAAGGTGTCCCTCAATCTTGGTCAGTACATGGCGCAGATTCTCAGCATAGGGACCATAGTGATGCTTGACGTAGTTCAGGCGCAGCGGCTGGCCGGCTTCCTGCATAAAGTACATGAGCTTCTGCAACTCGATCAGCGTCACGAACGGATCGAGAAGCCCGCCGAGATAACGATGCATCAACACGACGAGTGCGGCCCGACCCGCCGTCATGTGTGGTACGTCGCGCGAGCGGGTTGCCACCGGCTCGCTGTTCGGCTCGAACACGATCGCTCGTAGATCGGCGATATCGCGTAGTGCCGCCTCAATGCGCGGACGCACATCCGACCAATCGAGGCCACCGAGGCCGCTGCCGAGCGGAGGGACCGCGATCGAGCGGATGCGACGACGGCGTATCTCCTCCACCAATGCAGCAAGACCGGATTCGATGTCTTCCATACGGCTCTTGCCGCGCCAGTGCCGCTTGGTGGGGAAGTTGATGATGAATTTCGGGTTCGTGAGCGTGCCGGTCTCGAATACGAACATCCGGCCCGGCTGCACCTCTTCGCGCATGCAGGCGGCTTCGTAGGCCCTGAAGTTCGCCGGGAACCGGTTCTTGAACTGGAGCGCGACGCCGCGGCCCATGATTCCGACGCAATTGACCGTGTTGACGAGCGCCTCAGCGTCCGCCGTCAGGATGTCCCCAATCCTGAACTCGATCATGGTTCTTTCCTCAATAATACCAATCCGGCAGGATTTCGATCCTAGGCCGGTGGACTGTGGGTGGAATCGCGGTCGAAACCGGTGCGACGCAGTTGCGCGAATAAACGCCGATACGCTCTACTAGATGCCATGGGAAGCCTCGCTCGATCAGGAACTCAGCCTGCTTGCCTTCCTTGATGCCACTCCCGGTCCAATGGCGGGCACGGACGGCATCCCAGTTGATCTCGCTCAGCCGGGCCACGTCCGATCGATCCTCGAAGTAATGAGCGCCCGCATTCGACAGCGTGAATGCCCACCGCCAGCTGTTGCGATTGGCCCACTCGATTGTCGCGTACAGGTCGGCCTCAAGATGCACGATGGGCTCTTGTCCTCCCTTGTAGGCCAGCTCCTCGTTTCTTCGGTAAATCAGATACAGCATAACTGATCTCGGACAGAAGTAGAACGGTGTGCATTGGCCGACTCGCAAGTCGGGATGGCAGCTCAACCGAAGCTCATTGAGACGACGGGCCTTGATGGTGCTCATACCGATGGTCGTGCCGGCGCCCTGGCGCTCGACCATCACTGCATCCGACCACAGAAAGCCGTCGGTGGTGATCGACGGCAGGCGGTCGAGATGGACGATGTGGTAGATTTTTGGGGCAGCAGGGACCGTCATCGCCAGCGGCCTAACTTGCTTTCCTCAACGCCGCCGCGGCGAGGGCGAGCCAGCCCAGGATGAAGGCGAGACCGCCGATCGGGGCCACGGCGCCGAACCATCGCGGTCCACCGAGCGCCAGCGCATAGAGCGCGCCGGGGAAGAGGATGCTGCCGGCGAGGAACAGGACCTGCGCCGCTGTCGCCAGGCCCGGCTTCACCCGTGCGCCATTGGCAAGGGCGGCGACAGCGAGGATCGCGAGCGCGTGGACGAGCTGGTAGTGGCCGCCGGTCTGCAGCCATTCGCGCGCCTTGGCGCCGGCCTCGGTGGCCGCATCGAGCCCGTGCGCGGCGAAGGCGCCGGCGATCACCGACACCGCGCCGCTCAACGCCGCAACGACGATCCAGCCGCGATCCTGTGCGTTCTTCATCGACCGGATTTCCTCTTTGCAGCCGCTGACAAAGGTCCCTCACTTCGTTCGGGATGACACCGCGTTTTTAGCGCCCAGCTTGCACCAAACAAGATTAGCGCTCGCCTTGCACAAGACAAGAATTGTCATCCCGAGGCGAAGCCGAGGGACCTTTCATCGGCTGGATCGCGCTACTTCAGGCGGCAGTAGGGGCGGGCGCCTTCCTCCTCGCCGACGTGCTCCATGGTGCAGATCCAGCCCTGTGGCTTGGGCCAGTGGGCGGCGCAGGCGTCGGTTGCGGCCTGGTCGTCGGGCGATTGTCCGCTCAGCCGCGCGAGCCGCACGCAGAGGCGAAAGAATTCAGCCTGGTTGCCGCAGGGATCGGGCACGGCGCCTGACGCGTCCTTGTCGAGGCCGATCATGCGGCGCATCGCACTCCATGCCTCGGCCGAATCGTGCCAGCTCATGGTCGGGCTCTTCGCGTTGGCGAGCCGGCATTGGCGGAAGTGAAAGAAATCGGTGTGGTCATCGAGGCCGAGTCGCGTCCGTACCATCTTGATATCGACGCCATTGGCCTGCAGCCGATTACGGACCAACAGGCTGAAATCGGTCATGCGGTCGAGCAGCGCGGTAGCGGCCGCCACGCCGCGGGCCACGCGGCCGTCGTAAAGAGCGAGGATGGGATCGGCCAGCAGGCGTGCGTCCTTGCTGGGATCGACAGGGCATTCCGGCCAGCCGTTGCCGGAAAACGGCGTGGGAACGGGACGCGTATTTCCCCTGACAGGTGCGCAATCCGGCATCGCCGGATTCTTGCTGCCGTCGCGGCGCAGTTGCAGTTGGTCCATCCCTGGATCGCTGCTGATCAGGATCGTGATCGGCACGACCGGATATTGGCCGTTCTGCACCTCGGAGATGCGCGAGACCAGGTAGCGCTGCACCTCGTCCGCGGTCATGGCGCCGAAATTCTCGAAGAGCCCGCCGTCGGTGACGCGCGCCCAGAGCTTGCCGTCCTTGTCCTTCAGCGCGCCGGTCGGCGAGATCACCGGGAAGCGGGCGCTCATCGTGACCGCGGTGCTGATCGGGATGTCGGAGCCGGTGATGTCGAACGTGTCGTAACGGTTGATGCCGCCGGACAGGTTGTGCGGGTTGTTGGCGCTGCCCTTCCACATGCGGACGTTGGAGGTAATGATGCGCTTGCCCTTCTCGACCGACGTGCCGTTCAACGCCAGAAACGGCCAGGGTCGCGCACCGCCGAACACCGCGGTGAAGCCATCTGTCCAGGCGAACTGGTCGGCGCCCTTGATCTTGGCGCTCTCATCGGCCCAGGCGTGCTCCCAGGCCTTCTCCAGGGCGGCGGCGCGATCGTCGGGCCGCCACGCGCGGGGCAGCACGAAGGGCAGCCCGAGTGCCGACGGCACGTCGACGTAGAGTCCCATCGTGAGCGCGGGGCCAAGGAAGTCGTTCTCGATCAGCGCCGCGCCGTCGCGCGCCGCAGTCGGCAACAGGGGCGAGCCCGCACGGTCGGGAGAGGCACGGCGGTCGGCCTCGACGATCGAGCGGAAGGTCACTGCGCCCAAAGATCCGCCCGAGACGCCGCTGATCATGAACAGGCGGTCGGCAAAATACGGTTCGCGTTGGGCGATCTCGCCCAGAATCTGTGTCGTCCAGAAGGCAGCACGGCTGGCCCCGCCCGCGGTCGCGACCACGATCATCGGCGGCGCCACGACCTCGGTCGAGGCGATCGGCGTGGTGATGGCGCGGTTCACCTGCCACCAGTCGAAGAAGGCCTGCTTCAGGAGCGGCCGCCTGTCGTCGAAGCTGTAGGGCTGCGTGGAAGCATTCAGGCTCCGCAGGGTCCGTACATCGTGCAGATCCCCCAGGAAGTGTGGCGCAGCGATGAACCAGACCAGCACCAGGCCGAACAGGGGAAACCGCCAGCGCGCCGACACGATCACCAGCAGGCTCGCCACCGGCACGATCAGGGCGAGGCCGAACAGCACCGCCGGCACGGCGCCGCGGAAGAAGGCGCTGAGTCCGACCGGATCGTGTGCGACCAGGGTATAGAAGACGGGCGAGGCCAGCAGCGACCCGAGCAGGATCGTGCGCGTCAGCGGATTGCCGAGTCCGGTGATGCGCGGGACGGGTGCGACGGACGGCACCAGCGAGTTGGCGATGTCCGGCGAGCGGATCAGGTTGGTGCGCTGGACCAGGAAGAGCATCACCGGGCGGCGTAGCCACACGATGGCATAGAAGGCGACGGCGTAGGCGGCGTAGTGCCAGGCGTCGCTTTGGAAGGCTGCGGCATGCGTGGCGTCGCCGGCGTCGCGGTAGATCCGATGCGCGGTCCAGAAGGCGAGCGCGACCGAGAGGATGCCCAGAGCACCGATGATGCGCGGCATGTGCTCGGCCCAGAAGCCTTGCCAGCGCGTCTTCCAGCGCGGCGCGGCCTGGCCCGGTAACGGACAGACGAAATCGTAGCCGAGCGTGGTGCGGGCCCAGTACCAGGCGAACACCGCCCAGAACAGGACGGTGACGAAGATGCCGGACTTGCCGGTGAGGGAGGGCGAGCCGCTCGCGGTCACGATGTCGCGCGCCTGATCGGTGAAGGCGATCAGGCCGAAGCCCGCAACGACCGACAACAAGGCGGCGCGGCAGGCCCGGGCGACGCGCACGACAGCCATCACCGACCACCAGCCGGCCGCGAGCTTCATCGTCGTCCAGCGCCGCACGACCCGCCACCGCGCGATTACCATGGTCTCCCCCTTTCGTGCCACCCATGGTAGAGCGGGGCACGAGCCGGGAAAACCGCAAAAACGGCTTATTCCAACACGCTATAGCGACGTGTGGACAGGCTGGATGAGCGGGCGCGAGGCCCGCTCGGCCCTACGCCCGGTAGAACGGCTTGTCGCCGCTGACCGTCACGCGGTGGCCGTAACGGCGATGGGGGAAGTAGTCGAACATCGCGTGATGCTGGGCGCAGCGATTGTCCCAGAAGGCGACCGAACCCGGCTGCCACTTGAAGCGGCAGTGGAACTCCGGCGTCTCGATGTGCCGGTAGAGCATCTCCAGGAGTGCGTCGCTCTCGGCCTTCTTGAGCTGTGGGATGCGCAGCGTGAAGCCGCGATTGACGTAGAGGCTCTGCTTGCCGGTCACGGGATGGGTGCGCACCACCGGATGTTCGGCGTTGGGGAACTTCATCTCCTCGCGGTCGGTCGACTTGACGCGATAGTAGTGCGCCTTGGAGCTGTCGTGCAGCGCGGTCAGGCCCTGCAGAAGCTTCTTGATCGGCTCGGAGAGCGTCTCGTAGGCGTGGTACATGTTGGCGAACAGCGTGTCGCCGCCGCCCTCGGGCGGCACCTCGGTCATGTAGAGGATCGAGCCCATCGGCGGCTCGAGGTCGCACGAGACGTCGGTGTGCCAATTCTCGCCGGCCACGTGCTTGGAGTTCTCGTCGGCCTTGATCACCAGGATCTCGGGATGCTCGGGAAAGGTGATCGGCGCGTTTGGATGCACATGCAGCGGCCCGAAGCGGCGGCCGAAATCCTTGTGCTGGTCGATCGTCATCTTCTGCTCGCGGAAGAAGATCACCAGGTTCTCCATCAGCGCGTCGTGCACTTCCTGGAACTGCTGGTTGCCGAGGGGCTTGGCGAGATCGACGCCGAAGATTTCCGCGCCGATGGTCGGCGTGAGCTTGCGTACTTCGATCGACTGATAGGCCATGGGACGTTCCTCCATCTGCCGCGAGTCTATATCGTCGCCCGCGGTCGGCACGGCCGAAGTTATTCGAGTCCGTATTACGGACTCTCTGCGCGGCCTTCCCCGTCCAGCGGGAACCAGCAGGCCCAACGGTGATCCTGTCCGTCGGGGGCGAGCCGCGGCGCCCGGTCGGCGCACTGTCCGGCCGCGTGTGCGCAGCGCGGATGGAAGCGGCAGCCGGAGGGCATCTCCGTCAGGGCCGGCGGCCGTCCGCCGACCGCATGCAGCAGGGCGTGCGGCGGCGTGTCGATATCGACGACGCTGTCGAGGAGCCCGCGCGTATAGGGCATGTGCGGCCGGACGAAGACGGCGCCCGTCGGTCCTTCCTCGACCAGGCGGCCGGCATACATGACCGCGATCCGGTCGGTGCACTCGGAAGCCACTCCCATGTCGTGCGTGATCAGCACGATCGCCATGTCCAGCTCCTGCTGGAGCTGGCGCAGCAGGTCGAGAATCTCGGCCTGGGTGGTGACGTCGAGCGCGGTCGTGGGCTCGTCGGCGATCAGCAGCCGCGGCCGGCCGGCGAGCGCGATGGCGATCATGACCCGCTGGCGCATGCCGCCGGAAAGATGATGGGGATAGTCGTCGAGCCGCTTCCGGGCCGCGGGAATCCGCACCGCGTCGAGCAGGGCGAGCGCCTTGCGGCGCGCCTCGGTTCGTCCGATGCGCCGGTGCGCCGCGATCGCCTCCACGATCTGCTCCCCGACCCGCATCGTCGGATCGAGGGCGCGCAGGGGATCCTGGAAGATCATCGCAAGCCCGGCGCCGCGGCGGCGCCGCATCTCGCGATCCGACAGCGGGCGGAGATCGACGCCCTCGAACCACACCTCGCCGCCGGCGATGCGGGTATTCGCCGGAAGCAGCCCCATGATCGCGCGGGCCGTCAGCGACTTGCCCGACCCCGACTCGCCCACGATGCCGAGCGTGCGGCCCTGGGACAGCGTGAACGACACATCGTCGACCGCCACCAGATCGCGACCGGCGAGCCGGGCCTCCACGCTGAGGTTGCGGACGGCGAGCAGGGGCCGGAGCGGATCGGTGTCAGCCATATCGGGCCTGGAGGATGTCGCCGAGGCGGTTGAAGGCGGCGATGGTCACGAACAGGAAAGCGCCCGGGACCAGGGCGATATGGGGGGCGTCGGAGATGTCCTGCTTGCCCATGGCGATCAGCTGCCCCCAGCTCGGCTGCGGCGGCGGCACGCCGAGGCCGAGGAACGACAGGCCGGCCTCGATCACCATGGCGATGCCGATCAGCACGAAAGCGTAGGTGAGGATCAGGAAGAGCACGTTCGGCAGGATATGCCGCGTGCCGATGTACCAGCCGTCGCCGCCGAACATCTGCGCGGCGCGGACGAAGTTCTGCTCGCGCACGCGCAGCGCGCCGGCCCGCGCCATGCGAGCATAGGCCGGCACGGTGTAGAAGGCGATCGCCAGCGTCACGTTGCGCAGGCTCGGACCGAGATAGCTCGCCACCGTCAGCGCCAGCACGAGGCCCGGAAACGCGAACAGCACGTCGAGGCAGCGCGAGATGACGGCATCGACCGTGCCGCCGCGATAGCCGGCGACGATGCCCAGCGTGCCGCCGACGACAAGGCCCAGCGCCACCGCGCCGAGGCTCACGGTCAGCGATATGCGGCCGCCATACAGGCAGCGCGCCAGCAGGTCGCGTCCCAACGCATCGGTGCCCAGCCAGTGTCCGGGCGTGCCGACCGGCGCGAGCGCGTTGGCGAAGTCGGTCGCCTCGGGGTTCGCAAGCGGCAGGACGAACGGCCCGAGATAGCAACCGGCGACGATCAGGACGAGCACCGTTCCCCAGATCCAGGTTTCCGTTCCGTCGCGAAAACGGAACGCGAAGCGGGGAAGCGTCGCCAGCGCCTGTCTAGCCGTCATGGAGATGGATCCTCGGATCGAGCAGAACGTGGGCGATATCGACGACGAGATTCACCAGCACGACGGTCATGGCGACGATCACGACCACGCCCTGCACCATGACGGCGTCGCGCTGGTAGATCGAGTTGACGAGGAGGTCGCCGGCGCCGGGCAGCGAGAACAGGCTCTCGACGATCACCGCGCCGCTCACCAGCGGCCCGAAGCCGATCCCGATGACGGTGATCAATGCCACCGCCGAATTGCGCAGCACATGGCGCAGCACCGCCCGGAGCGGGGAGATCCCCTTTGCCCGCGCCGCCAGCACGAAGTCCTCGGCGAGGTTGCGCAGCATCTCGCCGCGCAGCACGCGGAAATAGACCGCGAACTCGAGAACGCCGATGGTGATCGCCGGCAGGGCGACCGAGCGGAGGTTCTCGACGGCATCGGTGAACAGCGGCACGAAGCCGGTCGAGGGAAAGAGCTGCCAGTAGACCGAGAAGCCCAGGATGAGCAGCAGTCCCAGCAGGAAGCGCGGCGTCGCGATGGCGCCGTAGGCTACCATCCCGAGCAGCCGGTCGAGCCATTGCTGCGGCCGCAGGGCGACCGCCACAGCGCACGGGATCGCGAGCGCAACGCCGATCAACTGGCCCAGCACGATGATCTCCACCGTCACCGGGAAGCGCTGGAGGATGGTCGGCAGCACCGGCTGGGACTGGATCTCCGACCAGCCGAAATCCCCGGTCAGCGCATGCACGAGCCAGCGCAGGTAACGCAGGAGGATGGGCTGGTTCAGGCCGAGCTGTTCCTGCAGGTGCGCGATCGCTTCCGCGCTGGCGTCGGGACCGAGGATCGCCAGCGCCATGTTGCCGGGCAGCAGGTTGACGAGCAGGAAGGCGAGCAGGGTGACGCCGAGCAGCACCGGGACGAGCTGGACGATCCGGCGCAGGACGAAGGCGATCATGGCCGGGTCGGGCTCAGCGAGAGCGCGGGCTCGTTCCGTGCCGCTGTCGACGACGGGACCTCGGCGAGCGGGAAGTGGCAGGCGGCGGCATGTCCGTCGGCATCGGCGAGCAGCGGCGGTTCCTCGGCGGCACAGCGTGCCTCGGCGCGCGGACACCGGGTGCGGAAACGGCAACCGCTCGGGGGCGCGAGCGGCGACGGCAATTCGCCTGCGAGCTGGATGCGCGTGCGCCGGCGAGCCTCCTTGCCGCGCGAGATGCTGGGCACCGCGCCGAGCAGGGCCGCCGTATAGGGATGCCGCGGCTGGTGATAGACGGAGTCCGAGGGGCCGATCTCGACGATCTTGCCGAGATACATGACCGCCACGCGGTCGCTGAGGTGCCGCACCACGCCGAGGTCGTGCGAAATGAAGAGATAGGACAGGCCGAACGTGCGGCGCAGTTGCACGAAGAGGTTGAGGAGCTGGGCCTGGATCGAGACGTCGAGGCCGGAGACGACCTCGTCGCAGATCAGCAGGCGCGGCGAGAGCGCCAGGGCGCGCGCCACCGCGACGCGCTGGCACTGGCCGCCCGACAGCTCGCGCGGCCGCCGCGCACCGTAACGCGCCATGTCTATTCCGACGGCCCGCAGGACCTCCTCGACGCGGGCGGCGATCTTCGGCCGATCCCAGCCGGCGATGCGCAGGGGCTCGGCGACGAGATCGGCAACGCGCCAGGTCGGGTCGAGCGACGCAAACGGATCCTGGAAGACGTACTGCATTTCGCGTCGCAGGAAACGCCGCCGGTCAGGCCCGGCGGTGACGAGGCTCTCGCCCTTGAACAGGATGTCGCCTGCGGTCGGGGGCGGGACCTGCATGATGGTGCGGGCGAGGGTCGACTTGCCGCAGCCGGTTTCGCCCACCAGTCCCAGGCACTCGCCCGGCGCGAGCGCGAACGAAACCGCCGAGACGGCATGCACGACGCGCGGCTTGCGGAACGGCAGGGGCGAGGGCAGGCGGAAAAGCTGCGTGACCGCCCGCACATCAAGTAATGGGTCGATGACTCCGGTGTCAGCTTGCATGAGATGTGATGCGGCGCTGCCTCATTTCTCCAGCCAGGCGCGGGTCAGGTCGAGAGTATTGTCGGGCATGGGCGGCACGTCATGCAGTTTCGGCGTGTGCAGACGCCACCAATCCGCCGCGTAGAGGAAGTCGTAGGGGAACAGCTCGGCCAGGCGCGCGTCGACCTTGTGGTAGATCGCCAGCCGCTTGGCCTTGTCCTGTTCGGCGACGCCGGCATGCATCATCTTGTCGAGCTCTTCGTCGCACAAGCCGACGTGGTTGAAGCTCGCGTTGCAGCCGAAGAACGGAGAGACGTTCAGGGCCGGGTCGAAGGCGCCGCGATAGCGGTAGATCGCCGCCTGGTAGCCGGAGTTGTGGGCGTCGTTGATCAACGTGACCTGATCCTCCTGCTTGATCGTCACCTTGAGCCCGACCTCCTTCCACTCGCTCTGCAGGGCTTCGGCGAGCTGCAGCTGCTCGGGCGAATTCTGGACGGACAGGGTGAACGACAGCCCGCCCATCTTGGCCAGAAGCTCGCGTGCCTTGGCCGGATCGTAGGCCGGATAACCGGCAACGGTCGGCTGGTGCGCCCAGGACGCCGGCGGGAATGGCGACTGCACGGGCGTGTAGAGATTGTGATACAGGCCCTTGTTCAGCACCGCGAAGTTCGTCGCGTAGCCCACCGCGCGGCGCGCCTCGACCTTGTCGAAGGGCGGCTTCTTGACGTCGAACATGACGAAGATGGTTCCCAGCGCCGGGATCGACTGCACCTTGACCGCCCGGTTCGCCTTGGCCGCGACGACTTGCCGGAACGCCGCGTTCTCGTCGCTCTGGATCGAGCCGGACAACAGGCTGCTGTACCGCGCCTGCGCATCCGGAATCGCACGGAACGTCACCTTCTGGAGATAGGGAAACCCCTTTTCCCAGTAGCCGTCCCAGCGCTCCACCGTCACGTAATTGCCGGACTGCTGGCTGACGAAGCGGAAGGGGCCGGCGCCGACCGGATGGTTGCCGTAGTCCTTGCCGTATTTCTGGATCGCTGTCGGCGAGGCCACGAGGCCGCCGAAGATGCCGGCCAGCGCATAGGGCAGCGGGGCAGAGGGCTTGCCGAGATGCAGCACGACATGCTGCGCGTCCTTCGCGTCGACCGACGCAATCGAGGAGATGAACGCGCGGCACCAGCAATCGTTCTTCGGGTCGAGCTCGCGGTCGAGGTTGAACTTCACCGCCGCGGCGTCGAGCGGCGTGTCATCCTGGAACTTGAGGTTGGGCCTGAGCGTGAGCTCATAGGTCAGCCCGTCGGGAGAGACGGTGTACCCGCTCGCCAGGCCCGGCGTGATCTCGCCGTTGGGCGTGACCTTGAGCAGGGTGCTGTAGATCGCATAGTCCACGTCGGCGTCGTCGACCGCATCGGCGCGCAACGGGTCCATCGGATGCCAATCGGCTTCGAGACCGAACACCGCCTCGCCGCCCGCGGTGGGCGTCGGCTCCGCCGCGCACGCCGGGCCGGCATGAAGCGCGGCAATGGCAATTGCGAGCCATGCCCATCCCATATGACGAGGGCCCATTCTAATCCTCCCTGCTTTTGCCCGGCGATGTTCCCCGCCGGGCTCGAACTCTTGCGCGCCCGTCAGGCGCGATGGAACGGCCTGTCGCCGCAGATCGTCACGCGATGGGCAAGCCGGCTCTGCGGGAAGTAATCCCACATCGCGTGATGCATCGCCGCCCGATTGTCCCAGAAGGCCACCGACCCCGGCCGCCACTTGAAGCGGCATTGATACTCCGGCGTCTCCGCATGGTCGTAGAGCATCGCCAGCAACGCATCGCTCTCGTTGCGTTTCAGTTCCTTGATGCGCGTGGTGAAGCCGCGATTGACGAACAGCGCCTTGCGGCCGGTCTCGGGATGGGTCCGCACGACCGGATGCTCGGACCGAGGAAACGTCTTCTTGGCGTCATTGACGCCGTAGCGGCCGCGATAGACGTGCTCGCCGTCATGGATGGCGGTCAGCCCGTCCAGAAGACGCTTCATCGGCTCCGAGAGCGTCTCGTAGGCCATGTACATGTTGGCGAACATCGTGTCGCCGCCGCCATTCTCCGGCGGCTGGTGCATATAGAGGATCGAGCCCATCGGCGGCTCGGGATCGCAGGACACGTCGGAGTGCCACACCTCGCCGGCAACCCGCTTGGAATTGGCGTCGGCCTTGATCACCAGGATCTCCGGATGCCCGTCCACCACGCTCGGTGAGGCGGGGTGGATATGCAGCTTGCCGAAGCGCCGGCCGAAGCTCTTCTGCTGCTCCGGCGTCATCTTCTGCTCGCGGAAGAAGATGACGACGTGGCGCAGCAGCGCGTCGTGGATCGCCTCGAACTGGCTGTTGCTGATCTCGCCGCCGAGATCGACACCGAAGATTTCCGCACCAATGGCGGGCGTGAGCTTGCGCACCTCGATCGACTGACGAGCCATTGTCCCATTCCTCCGTTTGCAGCGAGCGTACGCCCGTCGCATCGGCGGGCTCGGCCAAAAGTCGACGAAGTCCGTATTACGGACTATGGTTCGACGAAAGTTGCAATCCTCCGATGCAGGGCCTTGTTTGGAGATATTGATGCCTGCGGCCGTCATCGAACCCGTCCGTCGCAGCTTCGCGGTGCTGGAGGCGCTCAGCCGTCGGCGCAGCTCGACGCTCGGCGCGTTGGTCCGCGAAACCGGCCTGCCGCGTCCGACGGTGGTGCGGCTGCTGCAGACGCTGATCGCCCTGGATTATGCGACCCGGTTGTCGCGCCAGCAGGGCTATCGGCTGACCGATCGCGTGCTGGGATTGTCCGAATCGATCCGGTTCGTGGATCACCTGGTCGATGCCGCCATCCCGCACATGAGCCGCTTCACGGCCGAGCACGGCTGGCCGCTCTATCTCGCGACGCTGAGCTTCGGCGCCATCGTCATCCGTCACTCGACCGCGCCGGAAAGCCCGATGTCGTTCGAGGGTGCGGCGCTCAATACGCGCCGGCCGATGCTGATCAGCGCCCTCGGCCGCGCCTGGCTCGCCTTCTGCCCGGACGAGGAGCGGCGCGCCATCCTGCGCGACATCGGCGGCCTGACCCGGCGCCAGGAAGCGGCGCTCGACGAGACGCTGGCGCGGGTGCGGCGCCAGGGCGTCGCCTTCACCCAGCCGCCCCGACCGACACGATTGCACGGCATGGCCGTTCCGATCCGCCGCGGGCCGCGTGTCCTGGGCAGCCTCTCGATCCGCTTCCCGCGTTCGGCGATGACGGAGCAGCAGGTCCGGCAGCGTTTCGGACGGCGGCTCCATGCCCTTGCGCGCGCCATCGCGACCGAGGTCGCCCGCCGCCTGCCGGCCTGATACAACGCGGCCAGGGTTTTCGGAGGGAGCAACCATGTCGTTCCGCGCGCTTGTCCTCAGCCAGGGAGCCGACCGCAAGGTCGCCGGTGCCATCGAGACGATCGAGGATGCGCGGCTGCCGGCGGGCGATGTGACGGTCGCGGTCGAGTATTCGACGCTGAACTACAAGGACGGGCTGGTGCTGACGAGCGGCGGCGGGCTGGTGAAGACCTGGCCGCATGTCGGCGGCATCGATTTCGCCGGCACCGTCGAGGCCTCGGACCATCCCGGCTTCAGGCCCGGCGACAAGGTGGTGCTGAACGGCTGGCGCGTGGGCGAGCTGCACTGGGGCGGCTACGCCACCCGGGCGCGGGTGAAGGGCGACTGGCTGGTGAAGCTGCCGCCGTCGATCTCGACCAGGCACGCGATGGCCATCGGCACGGCCGGCTATACCTCGATGCTGTGCGTGATGGCGCTGCAGAAGCATGGCGTGCGGCCGGAATCGGGCGAGGTGCTGGTGACGGGCGCGTCGGGCGGCGTGGGCTCGATCGCGGTCGCGATCCTGGCCCAGCTCGGATACCTCGTGGTGGCCGCCACCGGCCGGCCGCAGGAGATCAACTATCTGGAGTCGCTGGGAGCGGCGACCATCCTCGACCGCAAGGAGCTGACCGAGGCGCCCGACCGGCCGCTGCTCTCCGAGCGCTATGCCGGCCTGGTCGATACCGTCTCGGGCGTGATGTTCGCCCGCGCGCTGGCGCAGGTGAAGTATGGCGGCGCGGCGGCGGTGTGCGGCCTCGCCGGCGGAGCGTCCTTCCCCGGCTCGATCCTGCCCTTCATCCTGCGCGGCATCACGGTCTACGGCATCGACTCGGTGATGCTGCCCAAGGCGCCGCGCGAGGACGCCTGGCGCCGCCTCGCCGCCGACCTGCCGCTCGACAAGCTCGACAGCACGGTGCACGAGGCCGGCCTCTCCGACCTGATGGCGCTGGCGCTGCGGATCCTGAAGGGCGAGGTGCGCGGCCGCGTGGTGATCGACGTCAATAAGTGACAAGATCAATAAGTGACGGGAAACGGCCATGCTCGCCGTTCGCCTTGCTCCTGTTGCCGTTCGTCTTGCTCCTGCCGTCGGGAAGCGCCTTGCCCGCCGTACGGGGCGCAGCAAGGAGTTCCACGCGAAGAAAGCCATTCAGGAACATCTCGACAATATCGAGGATGCCGAAATTGCGATCGAGGATGCCGAAATTGCGCTTCAACGCCTGCGCAAGCCGATGCGGCGCGAAACCCTCGAAGAGGTGGCGCGGCGACTGAATGTTGGCGAGCCGCGGTGCGCGGCCAATGGCCGGCCGGAAAGTCGGGCAGGCTCGGCCGTTCCGACCGGACGATTGAATTCGACACCCACGGGCGCGTCGGGAACCGGAAAAGCTTGGCCATGCAGCAGCACGGCGAACCCTCCGGAGCGCGGCGAAACCCTCCGGCTTCTGTCAAAGCGAAGCGCTAGATCTGACGATCCGACCCGATTCGGCAAGGCCCTGACGGGGCCCAATGCCGGGCCAGGGCGGTAGTCAGCGACCGGCGGATCGTAGCGCGGTTGGAGAGACACAGGCTCGTGGTTCTGGTCTTGCGCGTCGGGCATCGTCACGAGATCTCAACCGGCTCCAGCAGGACAGGCCTCAGACCGGCGCCAGCAGGACAGGCCTCAGACCGGCGCTAGCAGGACAGGCCTCAGACCGGCGCCAGCAGGACAGGCCTCAGACCGGCGCTAGCAGGACAGGCCTCAGACTGGCGCCAGCAGGGCAGGCCCCAGAAATTCTCAAAGGAGAATGAAGGAGCTACATGGCCGTAAGGCAAAACGGGTGATAGATTAATTCAGGTCGATCCTCTCCAAAGGTTTCATCATGACGCCACCGAGCAGCCAGCCCACCGCGAACAATCTCGAAGCCTTCTTCATGCCGTTCACGGCCAACCGGCAGTTCAAGAAGAACCCGCGGTTGCTGGCCCGCGCCAAGGGCGTTCACTACTGGACGCCGGAAGGGCGCAAGGTGATCGACGGCACGGCCGGCCTGTGGTGCGTCAATGCCGGCCATGGCCGCGAGGAGATCAAGGCGGCGATCGTGAAGCAGCTCGACGAGATGGATTACGCGCCCTCGTTCCAGATGGGCCATCCCAAGTCGTTCGAGCTCGCGGCGCGTCATGCGGCGATGCTGCCGGGCGATCTCAACCACGCCTTCTACTGCAACTCCGGCTCCGAGGCCGTCGACTCGGCGCTCAAGATCGCGCTCGCCTACCAGCGCGCCCGCGGCGAGGGCACGCGGACCCGGCTGATCGGCCGCGAGCGCGGCTATCACGGCGTGGGCTTCGGCGGCATCTCGGTCGGCGGCATGGTGAACAACCGCAAATGGTTCGGCGCCATGCTGCCGGGGGTCGACCACCTGCCGCACACCCACGATCCCAAGCGCAACGCCTTCTCGCGCGGCGAGCCCGAGCACGGGGCCGAGCTTGCCGACGAGCTCGAGCGCATCGTGGCGCTGCATGACGCCTCGACCATCGCCGCCGTCATCGTCGAGCCCTGCGCCGGTTCCACCGGCTACCTGCCTCCGCCCAAGGGCTACCTGAAGCGGCTGCGCGAGATCTGCGACAAGCACGGCATCGTGCTGATCTTCGACGAGGTCATCACCGGCTTCGGACGGCTCGGCACCGCCTTCGCCGCCGAGTTCTTCGGCGTCATCCCCGACCTGATGACGGTGGCCAAGGGCATCTCCAACGCCACCGTGCCGATGGGCGGCGTGTTCGTGCGCAAGCACATCTACGACGGGCTGATGAGCGGGCCGGAGAACGCGGTCGATCTGTTCCACGGCTATACCTATTCGGCCCATCCGCTGGCCTGCGCCGCCGCGTCGGCGGTGCTCGACATCTACAAGGACGAGGGCCTGTTCCAGCGCGCCGCCGACCTGTCCAAATACTGGGAGGACGGCGTCCATTCGCTGAAGGGCGCGGGCGTCACCGACATTCGCAACCTCGGCCTCGCCGCCGGCATCGACCTCGAGGGCCGCAAGAATGCGCCCGGCGCGCGCGGCTACGAGACCTTCGTCAAGGCCTTCGAGCTCGGCCTGATGGTCCGCCAGGCCGGCGACTGCATCGCCATGTCGCCGCCCCTGATCGTCGAGAAGAACCAGATCGACGAGATCATCGAGATCACCGGCAAGGCGATCAAGGCGACCGCCTGAGCCCGGCCGCGAAGGACGTGTGACCACCGCGCACTTCGCCTGGCTGATCACCGAAGCGGCCGCGCTGGCGCATCTCGTCGTCGCGGGCTGGGTGACGGTCCATGTCCTGCTCTACAAGCGCAACGTGGGAGCGGCGATCTCCTGGATGGGGATCGCCTGGCTCTCGCCCTTCATCGGCGGACTGCTCTATTTCACGATGGGCGTGAACCGCGTGAAGCGGCGCGCCCGGCGGCTGCGACGCGAACGCTCGCGCCTCTTCGTCGTCGACCAGGCCGTGCCCGGCGATCCCTCGGCCGGCCCGCTGACGCCGCTCGAATATGCGATCGGCCGGCTCACCGGGCTGTCGGCCGAATCGGGCAACAGCGCCTTGCTCCTGCACAACGGCGACGAGACCTATCCGGCAATGATCGAGGCGATCGAAGGCGCGCGACGCAGCGTCGGGCTTGTGAGCTACATCTTCCGCGATGACGAGGCCGGCCGTCCCTTCATCGAGGCGCTGGCGCGGGCCAGGAACCGCGGCGTCGAGGTGCGGGTGCTGCTGGACGGTATCGGCAGCGGCTATTTCAAGAACGCCGCCTTCGAGCGCCTGCGCGCGCTCGATGTGCCGGCCGCGCGCTTCCTGCATTCGTACTTTCCCTGGCGCATGCCGTTCCTGAACCTGCGCAACCATCGCAAGCTGATGGTGGTCGACGGCCGGTGCGCCTTCGTGGGGGGCATCAATATCGGGGCCGAGAACCTGCTCGCCTCGCACCCGCCGCACCCGGTGCGCGACACGCATTTCCGCATCGAGGGCCCCGTGGTGGAGCAGCTCGTCGAGGCGTTCGCCGACGACTGGCTGTTCACGACCGGCGAGAAGCTTCTGAACGACGACTGGTTCCCCGACCTCAAGGCGGTGGGCGACGTGGTGGCGCGCGCCATCACCTCGGGGCCGGACGAGGACCTGGAGCAGATCGAGTTCGTGGCCTTGCATGCGATCTCCTGCGCCCGCCATTCGATCCGCATTGTCACGCCTTACTTCCTGCCGCCCGAGGCGCTGACCATGGCGCTGGGGCTTGCGGCCATGCGCGGCATCGCCGTCGACATCATGGTGCCCGAGCAATCCAACCACCTCGTGCTCGACTGGGCGCGGCGCGTGCCGATGCACAGCCTGCTGGAGGCGGGCTGCCGGGTGTGGCTGCTGCCGCCGCCGTTCGACCACTCCAAGCTCATGATCATCGACGACAGCTGGTCGCTGATCGGCAGCGCCAACTGGGATACGCGGAGCTTCCGGCTTAATTTCGAGCTCAATGTCGAGATCCAGGACGCCGCCTTTGCCCGCAAGCTCGCCGATGCGAAGCAGCACACCGGCCGCCGGCTCGACCTCGCCACCCTCGACGCCGATCCCTTGCCGCTACGGCTGCGCAACAGCGCCGCGAGATTGCTGCAGCCTTATCTATAGGAAGTGTTTCCAAAAAATATTGATATTGATAATCATTTGCATTGACGAGGTCTGGCTGGCGAGGAAAGATCGACGCCGCAATGCGTGGTGCGATGTCTCTCCCGTCCGCCCAGACAGCCGTGGTCGATCACTCGGCGCAGGGCCTCGCCGATATCGCCCGCCACTGGGGATACGAAGCGCAGGTGTCTTCCGTTGCCGGCGACGTGCCTCGGCAAGCCGATCCGCGACCGCTCGCGAAAGGACGGCTGTGGGACAGGGAACTCGGCCACGGCATCAGGTGCTGCGCGACGGATCTTCTTGCCACTTGCGACAACGAACGCGCCGGCATCGTGCCGCGATCGCTGATGATCATTTTGATGCTTGCCGGAGATCCAATCCGCTACCGGATCGGGGCGACCGGGGAGATCGTCCTTCGCGCCGGGAACGCCAGCCTGATCGCGGCCTCCGACGCGGTCAGGCTGGCAAGCCACTACAAGGCCGGCGATCGCTGCAAGAGCCTGGTCGTGCAGGTCGGGCCGGATCAACTGGTCGACGATGATCTGAATGATGCCGTGCGGCGGCGCCTAGGCGGCACGGGCGTCCTGCCCATCACGACGAACGCGCGGCTTTGCTCCCTTGCGAACGAGGTCTGCTCGGCCGACGGCGACGGCCCGGTCACGCGCCTGCTGGCGGAAAGCTGTGCCCTCGAACTGCTGGCGCGCGGGCTCGCCACCGATCCGAATGTCGAGCCGGTCGCGGCCTGCGGGCAACGGGATGTCGCGAACATCCATCGCGTCCGCGACAAGCTGATGGCCGAGCCTGCCGCCGAGCATCGCCTTTGCGACCTGGCGCGTCTGGCGGGCATGAGCGTGAGCAGCCTCAAGGTCAAATTTCCCGCGGTCGTCGGGCAGTCGGTTTTCGACTTCCTGCGGGACGTCCGGCTCGAGCACGGGCGGCGCGGCCTGGAAGAGGAAGGTTGGACGGTCAAGCAGGCAGCGGCCTTCTCCGGCTATGCCCATCCCGGCAACTTTGCGACGGCGTATCGGCGCAAGTACGGAACCGCACCCAAAGATGCACGGCATCGATAAAGCTTGCCGTCCGGTTGGCTGCCGCCAAACGCTTTTCGGCGTCACGAATAGGTCAGGGAAATCGCTTCACGTCGGTTCGGTCGATATCACCGTGCTGGTCCGGTCGACGAGTCGGGGAAGCGATGAAGCGAGACCATCCAGAACGATCACCTGCGAAGTCACTTGAATGGGGCTTGCCTTCGGCGCTCGGCGTCGTGCTCACGGGCGTGGCCATTTTGGGCGGGACAGCCCCGGAGCGGTCGGCACGCGCCCAATCGACGGCGCCCGATGCCGGGACGATCGTGCTCGAACCGGTCAAGGTCACCGCCCGCAAGATCACCGAATCGCTGCAGGATCTGCCGATCAGCGTCACCGCCCTGGACTCCGGGGCCATCGGCGACCGCCGTCTCGACAATGTCGAGAAACTGCTGCGCGAGGTGCCCAACGTTGGCTTCAGCTCGCTTGGCGACGGACGTTCCACGTTCCTCTCCGTACGCGGCATCGGCCCGATGTCGCAGCCTCTGAGCTATGACGACACCTCGACCGTGACCTATGTCGACGGAGTGCCGCAGCCGCTGTTCGGCTCCGATCTCAAGCTGTTCGATCTCGACCGTGTCGAGGTCCTGCGCGGCCCACAGGGAACGGTGTTCGGCCGCAACGCGCAGGCGGCGGCGATCAATGTCATCACGAACAAGCCTGGCGACCGCCCCGAGTTCAGCGTGCGCGGCGAGCTTGGCACCAATTGGTATCGTGTCGGCGAGGCGGTCGCTTCGGGGCCGCTGGTTGCCGACAAGCTGGCCGGCCGCATCGCCTTTTCCTATTCCGGCGTCGAAGGCGACGTGCTCAACATCGCCCCGGGCTTTTCTTCTCTTGGAAGCATCGAGAACGGCGCCTTCCGCGGTACGCTGGTCGGTACACCGAACCCGGACACGACCCTGACGGTCTCGTTCTTCGGCCAGAAGGACAACAACCGGCCCTCGAATTTCGTGCTCAAGAACACGAGCGATTTCCCGGTCGTTGCGCTGGACCCGGAGGGCTATGCGCGCCGCGGCCTGTGGGGCGCCTCGCTGACCGCGAAGCACGATTTCGACAGCCTGTCGCTGACCTCGCTGACGGCGTTCAATCACTACGACTACCAGCAGCTCAGCAACAACTCCGAAGCGCTGACCTTCTCCAAGGTGTTCGGGCTGGCCCCCAACAGCTTCCTGCCGGCCACCGATTTCTCCACCTACGACGAGCTTCAGAGCAGCTTCTATCAGGAGCTGCGCCTTTCCAGCCTGCCCGGGGCGCGCGTCCCGTGGGTGGCCGGCGCTACCTACTATCACGACGATTTCAGGCTGCTTTCCTACTATCAATCGGCATTCTTCAGCTCCACCAACGGAACGCGCGACAACAACTATTCGACCAGCAGCTACGCGGTCTTCGGCGAGGTCACCGTTCCGGTGCCGAAATTCGAGCGGCTGAAGGTCACGGCCGGCCTGCGCTATACGCACGACGACAAGACCTTCGATGCGCAATATCGCTCCAACAGCTTCCCCGGCACCGTGCCGTATTTCCGTCAAAGCGGCTTGTTGAGCTTCGATCTCGTCACCGGCCGGGCTGCCCTGAGCTACGACATTGCGGAAGATTCGACGGTCTACGCAAGCGTCTCGCGCGGCGCCAAGAGCGGAGGTTTCCCGAACTTCACCAACAGCGCGCCGGCAGGCCAGCCCGACCAGCCATACCGGCAATCGACATCCTGGACCTACGAGCTCGGCACGAAGAACCGCTTTCTCGGCGGCAGGGCGTTTTTCAATGCGGCGCTCTTCTTCAACGATGTGAAGGACCAGAACCTGTTCGCGCTCGATTCGTCGTCCTTCACCTTCGTTCCCAAGCCGCTCGACACGGAAAGCTACGGCGCCGAGATCGAGCTCGGGATCCGCCTGGCTCGCGGCCTCGATCTGTTCGCGAGCGCGGGCTACACCCATGCCACCATCAAGAACGTGTCGGCCGACGTCGCCGCGTCGTCCGGCGCGAAGGACGGCAATCGGGTACCGAGCGTGCCGGCCTTCACCACCAGCACGACGCTGCAGTATCGCGACACCGCCACCTGGCTGGGGCTGGGCGATCGGGCGCAGGTGATGGCGCTCGCGCAGCATCAGTATGTCGGCGAGCGCGCCGCGGACGTCGGCAACCACTTCAACCTCGACGCCTATCACATGGTGAATGTAAAGGCCGGAGTCGAGCTCCAGGGCTTCAGCATCTACGCCTTCGGCCAGAATCTCACCGACGCCCGGCCGCAGTATATCGGCCTCTACTACGGGCCGACGGCACAGGCGGTGACCGTGGGCTACGGACGGGTGCTGGGCATCGGCGCCAGCATGCGCTTCTGAGGCGATCCGTGGTGTCGACGGCCGTCTCGACCATGGAACTGGGCGACGTCTCGGAAACGCTGCTCATCCCGCTCGCTGCCCGCGCCCTGGCGCCACGCCTCAATCCCGACCTCCATTTCCGGGACCCGGCCGCCGAGCAAGTCGTCGCCAGGCTCGCCGTCGATCTGTCGCGATTTGCCGGCGACAGGGCGTCGATGCGGGGAAGCATCGTCCGGGCGGGCTGGTTCGATCGCGTGGCCCGGGAGTTCATCACATCGCACCGCGACGCGCTTTGCGTTGCCCTGGGGGCGGGCCTCGATTCCCGCGCCGCGCGCGTCGGAATCGAACATTTCCCTTCCGTCGACTGGATCGATCTCGACCTCGCGCCGGTCGTGTCCCTGCGGCGGAAGCTGCTCGATCCGGTGCCGCATGCCGCCGACCTGATCGCCGATCTCGCCGATCCCGGCTGGATCGATGACATGCCCTGGCCACGCAACAGGCCGGCGCTGTTCGTGGCCGAAGGCGTCCTGATGTACCTCCGGCCAGCGGAGGTGGAGCGGTTCGTTCGATGCCTTGCCGCCGCGGCCCAGCGCCGCGCGGCGGCCGTCACCCTGGCGTTCGACTACGCCAGTCCCTGGATGGTCCGCAATTCGCGTCGCCATCCGTCGGTGAAGAAGACCAGGGCCCGTTTCAGCTGGGCGCTTCGCCGCCCGTCCGATCTGCAGTCGCTCGACGGCAAGCTGGTCGTCGCCGAGCATGTGGACATCACCGCCCGATCCGGTTTGTTGGCGGCCACGCTCGGCCGGGTGCATCGCTTGCTCACGGGGCGCGAGGTCTATGCCTGCGTTCGCTACGTGCGGCCCGCCGCACCATGATGGGAACCCGCTCGCTCAGGATTTGGCTGGCCATCCATCGCTGGAGCAGCCTCGTCTCGACGTTGGTCCTGATCGTCCTGTGCGTCACCGGCCTGCCGCTGATCTTCCGCGCCGAGATCGACAGCCTTGCCGGATTCAAGCCGGTCACCACGGCCACGAACCATCATCAGATCGCAATCGAGAAGATCGTGCAGGCCGCGGAAGCGGCCGCGCCGGGGCAGGCGGTGCAGTTCGTCGCCTGGGAGGAGGACAAGCCGGGCATCGTCACCTTGTCCATGGCGCGATCCCCCACCGCCGCGCCGGACGAGAACCACAATCTCTACGCCGACGGGGCGAACGGTCAGATCATTCCGCCGCGAGGGCCGATGGAATTCATACGGACCCTGCACGGGCAGCTCTTCCTCGGGCCATTCGGCCCGCTCGTGCTCGGCGTCGTCACCTGCCTGCTCCTGGCGGCAATCGTTTCCGGCGTCGTGGTCTACGCGCCGTTCATGCGATCGCTGGCGTTCGGAACGGTGCGGGTGCGGCGGGCGGCGCGCACGACCCAGCTCGATCTGCACAATCTGCTGGGCATCGCGACAGCAGGCTGGCTGGTCATCGTCGGCGTCACGGGGATGATCAACAGCTGGGGAACGTTCGTCATCGAGCTGTGGCGCTTCCAGCAACTGGGACCTCTTGCCAGGCCGTATGAAGACATGCCGCTTCCCGCGGATCATCATGCCCTCGACAGGGCTGTTGCTGCGGCACGGGCCGCGGCCCCGGAACTCACGCCGTCCTTCGTCGCGATGCCCGGATCGATCCTGGCGACGCACCGCCACTACGCGGTCTTCCTGCGTGGCGACACGGCCTTGACCTCGCGGCTGGTCACACCGGTGTTTGTCGACGCTGTCACCGGCGACGTGTCGGCCCGTCTCGAGTTGCCGCCTTTCGTGAAGGCGACGCTGCTCGCCCAGCCGCTGCATTTCGGCGACTACGGGGGCTTGCCGCTCAAGGTGCTCTGGGCGCTGCTCGATCTGATCACGATCTACGTCCTGGCGAACGGCGTCTATCTCTGGTGGACCAGGCGCCGGTCTCCCTCCGCGGGCATTGCCGAAGCATGAACAGCCTGCGGCAAATCTACGGCGCACCCCTCGCTCTCTGGCTCGTGGCGGCCGGCGGATTGGTCACGGCGCTGGCGGCCGATGGCGGCGCCGACTTTGCAGCCTGGATCGGTCTTGGCTGTCCTGTTGTCGTGTGCGCGGTGAAGATCGCCAAGCAGTTCTCGCGGCCCTAGATGTTCAGTCCCGGGATTTGGTGGAGCGGATTGAGGGCGAATCGTTGTGGCTCTTTCGTCCGGGTCTTGCAGATGTAACAAGGTGTGAGCCTCTTGAGGGTCTTGAGCCGCCTGGCCAAGTTGTAGGCGGTCACGAAGTCTGCGAGATGGGCTCGAAGCTCGTCATGGGTTTGGTAGTGGAAGCGTTTGACGGTCGCTTCCTTGAGGGTGCGGTTCATCCGCTCGACCTGACCATTGGTCCAGGGGGGCTTGGGCTTGGTCAGGCGAAAGATCCTTCGCTGCGTTCGGGACGGCCCGGCCCGGGGCGATTCGCTGTTACCGCAGCGCGGCGCGGATCTTGACGAGGCGGCGACGCATGCGGTGGATCGGCCGGCGGCGGAGGCGCGCCTCGGCGACCTGCAGGTCCAGCACGATCGGCTTGTGGTCGGACGGACCGAAATCGAGTGTCGACGTGAAGGTACAGGCAAGGCCGTGGACCAGGCAGCGGTCGAGGCGAAAGGGCACGACATCGCCGCCAAAATGCGTGGGCTCGCGCGGGCCGACGTCGTTGAAGCCCGGAATCAGGCTCGGTCCCACCGCGTTGTAGTCGCCGATGATGGCTGAAGGGCCGCCGCGCAGGGTCGCGGCAATGCGCAGGAGCTGGCGGCGGTTCAGGAGCTGGCCGTGCGAGAGATGGACGTTGGCGAAGGTGATGTCGCCCACCTTCACGATCTGCGTGCGTCGGCGCGGCAGGCGGCCGGGCAGGGCGGACGCCGGCAGGGGCAATACCTGCGGTGCCGCGAAATTGTGCCGGCTCCAGGCGGCGAGGCCGTGGATGCGGCCGGGCCAGGGCAGGCGATGATAGTGACCGGGCACCAGCAGGGGCAGCCGATCCATGTGCTGGGTCACTTCCTGCATCAGCAGCAGGTCGGGCCGCTCGCGCTCCAGCAGCGCCGCGACGTCCTGCACGGCGGCTCCCTCGAGTCGCAGCAAGTTCCAGCTGATGATCCTCACCCGTTCCTCACTGCTGTCTTCGTGCCCGCCGGGCGCGGCGGAGCTGTGCCCGCAGCGACGCCGGGCCACCCGCGGCCGCCTGCAGCTCGTTGCGGATCTGCTCGCGGCGCTCGTGGATGGAGGCGATCACCGAGCCCATCGGCACGCCGAGCCCCACCAGCGCCGACTCGGCGAGCTGCAGGCTCGCCTCGATGGTTTCGGGCACGGTGTCGGTGACGCGCAGCGTATAGAGGTGGCGGGCATGCTGTGCATCGTGGGCGCGCGCCACGATCATCACGTCCGGCCGGCGCGCCCGCACTGCGCGCACCACGTTGTCGACGACGGCGGTATCCAGCGTCACGATCACGCCCGCCGCCTCGTCGAGGCCGCACCGGCGCAGGTAATGCGGATCGCTGGCGTCGCCATAGTAGATCGGCCGGCCGAGCGCCCGCCAGCGCTCGACCAGCGCGGCATCGCGGTCGGTGGCGAGATAGGGGATGGAATGTTCGTCGAGCAGGCCGCAGACGAGCTGGCCCACCCGGCCGTGGCCCACCACGATCACGCGCCGCACGTGGTCGTCCGGCGGCAGCACGGCCCGCGTCGGGCCCGCAGTCACCGCTTCCAGCTGCCGCGAGAGATGCCGGCCGGCAATTCCGATCAGCGGCAGCACCGCCATGGTGAGCGAGACGACGGCGAGCATGCCGGCGGCGATGTTGGCGTCGATCAGGTGGAGTGTGACCGCAAGCCCGATGCCGATGAAGGCGAACTCGCCGCCCGGCGCCAGCAGGATGCCGATCTCGGCGCCGGCCGCCCAGGACAGGCCCCACAGTCGGCAGAGCGGGGTAAGGACCGCGACCTTGACCAGCAGCATGGCGACGACGCCGGCCGCGACCAGCAGCGGCTGGTTCCACAGGATGCCGAGGTTGATATGCATGCCGACCGAGAAGAAGAAGACGCCGAGCAGCAGGCCGCGGAACGGATCGATCGTGGCCTCCACCGCGCGGCGGTATTCGGTCTCCGCCAGCAGGAGCCCGGCGATGAAGGCGCCAAGCCCCATCGAAAGGCCGGCGACGGCCGCGACCACGCCCGAACTCACCGTCACCAGGAGCGTCGCGGCCATGAAGAATTCCGGATTCTCGCTGCCGGCGGCGAGGCGGAACAGTGGCCGCAGGACCAGCCGGCCGACGACGGCGATCGCGGCGATCGCCATCGCCGCCTCGCCGAGCGCGATCGCGATTCCGCTCCAGACCGAGCTGCCCTCGTGGCCGCCCAGCGCGCCGATCAACAGCAGCAGCGGCACCACCGCGAGATCCTGCGCCAGCAGGATGGCGAAGCTGGTGCGGCCGGTCATCGACATCAGGCGGCGCTGGCCCGACAGCAGCTCCATCACGATGGCGGTGGAGGACAGGGCGAGGCAGGCGCCGGCCACCAGCGCGGCTGCCGGCGGCTGGCCGAGCCACAGCAAGATCAGGCTGATCGCCGCCGTGGAGAGCGCGATCTGCAGGCCGCCCAGGCCGAACACCAGCCGGCGCAGCGTCATAAGGCGGCGCAGCGACAGTTCGAGGCCGATGAAGAACAGCAGGAAGACGATGCCGAGATCGCCGAGGAAGTCGATCTGCTGCTCGCCGGTGACGGTGACCCAGTCGAGAAGCTGCGAGCGCTCGGCAAGCCTGCCCAGCCCGTAGGGCCCCAAAAGCGCGCCCACGGCCAGATAACCCAGCACGGGGCTCACCTTGAGACGGGGCATGATGGGTGCGACGATCGCGGCCGTGCCGAGCACGATCAGCGCATCCTTGAAAGCGTAGACTTCGTTCAATCCGGCCATTGCAGCCAACATAGACGGCACCGGCCGTTCTGTGCACACTTTCGTCGACTGTGAAACGACAGGACGGAACGACATGAAGGTGGTCATCACCGGCGGCGCGGGCTTTCTCGGCAAGAAACTGGCTCGACGCATCCTCCAGCAGGGCACGCTCGCCGATGCCGATGGCCGGCCGCAGGAGGTCAGCGAGCTCCTGCTGTTCGACGTCGGCAAGGCAAGCGGGCCCGGGCTCGACGACCCGCGGGTCAAGACGCTCGCCGGCGACATCGCCAATTCCGCTACCGCCCAGTCGATCGTCCAGGGGGCCTCGACGGTGTTCCATTTTGCCGCAGTGGTGAGCGCCGGCGCCGAAGCCGATTTCGATCTCGGCTACCGCGTCAACCTCGACGGCACACGCAACGTTCTGGAGGCCTGCCGCGCGCTCGGCACCAATCCGCGCGTGGTCTTCACCAGCTCGCTGGCGGCCTATGGCGGCGATTTGCCGCCGGCCGTGACCGACGATACGCCGCTCACGCCGCAAACCTCCTACGGTTCGCAGAAGTCGATCGGCGAGTTCCTGATCCGCGACTACACGCGCAAGGGTTTTCTGCGCGGTACCGCCGTGAGGTTGCCGACGATCTGCGTGCGCACGGGGCTGCCCAACAAGGCCGCCTCGACCTGGGCCAGCTCGGTCGTGCGCGAGCCGCTGACCGGCGTCGACGTCGTCTGCCCGGTGACTCCGCAGACGATCATGGTGGTGCTGAGCCCGCGCAAGACGGTCGACGCCTTCCTGCGCCTGCACGATCTGCCGGCCGAGGATTTCGGCCCTGGCCGCACGCTCCTGCTGAACGGCATCAACGTGACGGCGAAGGAGCTGGAGCGGGCGGTGGCCAAGCACGCCGGCAACCGCAAGGTCGGCAAGGTGGTGTGGCGACACGATCCCGCGATCCAGAAGATCTGCGACGGCTGGCCCCAGGGCATCGACTCGGCCCGCGCGCGCCGGCTGGGCTTCGAGACCGACCGCGACCTCGACGAGGTCGTGCGCCACTTCATCGCCGACGATCTCGACGAGCAGATGAAGATCGCGAAGGGCTAGCAGGCTGTTGAAAAAGGGCTTTGAGCCATGCGTCCAGGCAATATCGATTCAAAGGCAGCGCCAGGGTCGCAAGTCAGAGTCAGGATCGTGCCGATCTCGATTCGATTTCTGCGCACGATGCCGCAGTTCCCGACCTTTTCAACAGCCTGCTAGGGCCGGAAGCGCGCGGCGCGTCTGGGCTCCGACCAACGAAGACCGCGCCACCATTAGCACGCAGGTACTGCATGCGCAGTGGCGCGCGCCCACCCATGAGCGGCCTTCGGGTCAGCGTCCCAGCGTGCGCTTCACGAACCGGGAGACGTGGCGCCAGGGCGACCAGACGTGGCGCGGGCGGATCAGGTGCCAGTGCTGCGGGTCGTCGTCGGGGCCGACCTGGTAGCCGGCGGCGTCGATGAACTCGTCCATGCCGACGGCATCCATGTCCCACGGGCCGGTGGTCTTGTAGATCGTCGCCTTCCAGCCGTACCGGCGCATCGAGCGCGTCATGCCGCTCGCCATGAAATCCATATAGCGCGGCACGCTCTCGGGACGGCAGAGATAGGCCTTGTTGAAGCCGACCATGACCAGGCGGAAATGGAACGGGTTCTTCTCCAGGTAGCGCACCACCTCGGTGGTGTTGGCCGGGTAGCGCGGCGAGAAGAAATCGTCGATCACCAGGATGCCGTCGGGCCTCACGATCCGGTTGGCGAGCTCGAGCTCGCGGTAGACGGCGGTGCCGGTGTGCTCGCCGTCGATATGGCACCAGCGCACGCTGTGATACATCGCCTGGAGATCGAGCCGCGCCGGCAGGTCGATCGAGAAGGCTTCCACGAGCTGCAAGTTCTTTGGTTCGGTGCCGACGGAGCGGATCGAGGTCTCGATCACCGTCTCGTCCAGCCGGCGATCGCACAGGAACAGCTTTTCGTCACCTTTGCGATAGCTCGCCAGCATGGAGGCCGAACGACCTTTCCAAACCCCGATCTCGAACAGGTCGCCGGTGATATCGGCCTGGTGTTCCAGGAATGCGCGCCACACGCAGAAGGACTGGAACGAGAACCAGCCTGGCACGGCGTCGATTTGCTCCCAACTCGGCATCCCTGCTCCTTTATGCGCGCACTTGCTAACAGCGCCCTATCGATGCTGCAAGCTGTCCTGGCTTGCGTCCCGCTCGGGCCTCGGGTAGAGCCCGGAAGGCTTGGTCATGCCCTCCAGGATCCTCGCATATCGCGCAACGATCGGCCTGATCTGGGCCTTGGCGCTGTGGCACAGCTGGATCTGCCGCGGACTGTTCATCGACGGTTCGGCGTTCCTGGTGAATATCGTCCACTACGAGCAGTTCTTCGAATTCTACCCGCCGCGCGCCTACGCCATGATCGCCGCGCAGGTGCCGGTGGTGGCCGGGATCAAGCTCGGGATCACCGACCTGCACCAGCTCGGCCGGCTGTTCTCGCTCGGCCTGTTCGCCCTGCCGACTGTCCTCTACACGCTGGCGCTGGTGCGGGCGCGCCACGATGCGGTGGTGCTGGCGATCGTGATCACGGCGATCGGCGGCGTCTTCATGACGACGTCGTTCTTCATCATCGGCGAGTACAATACGGCCTATGCGCTGGCGATCCTGGTCGCGGTGTGGCTGGTCACGGCCGAGCGGCTGACCGTCGGCGACGGTCTGGTGCTGCTCGCCGCCGCCGCGTTCTCGATCCGCACCTACGAGGTGTTCATCTATCTCGGCCCGTTGCTGGCCGCCATGACGCTGTGGCAGGTCCGGCGGGTGGAGCGCCGGCCGGTCGTGCCGATGCTTCTGTATCTCGGCGCCGCCGCCTGCTTCATCGCCGGCATGGCGGTGGCGATCGATTCGGTGGTCCATCCCTACTCGGCGACACATCTCGCCGAGACCTACGACATGGCGCTGGACTTCTGGCAGAACCTCCAATTCGACTTCGCGTTCGTCGCCATGCTGATCGTGGCGATCTGGGCGCTCGTGCGGCCCGAGCAACTGGCGACACTGCGGCCCTATCGCTGGTCGGCGATCTTCGCCGTGCTGCTTGCGCTCTCGCCCCTGCTGGCGCTTGCCGACACGGTGGTGCGGCCGCTGGCCAAGTCGCATTACGTGGCGCGCACGGTGTGCGGGCTGGTCATCGCGGCAATGGTCGTCTTCCTGTGGTGCCATGCCGCGCGCATGTTCGAGAACTGGCGCCTGCGCCGCGTGCTGAGGGACGAGGGGACGCGGAGGCGGGTCCTGGGGCTCGCCTGCCTGATCCTGCTCGCGATCCTGCCGTCCGACATCTTCCTGTCGCTGACATGGCAATCCTATATCGGATCGCTCCGCCAGGTCGTGACCACCCATACCGGTCTGGTCGCCTATGAGGAGACGCCGCTGGCGCATCGGCCGGACCTGCTGCTGGTCGAGAACTGGGCGCTCCCGAGCCAGAGCCTGATCCTGCGGTCCAGGCCCGGCGACGGCATCGTGCGGCCGCCGCGCGACTTCTCCGACTGGTTGCCGTTTCCGCTCGACAACCCGCCCGATCTCGGGCGTTTCGTCTGGCGCGATTGAGATCGGGCCACGTGGAGAGGCTTCATCCAGGGCCGATGGAAGGCGTACGCGCCCCTATGAGCGCCTACCGTCTCGCGGTGGCGCTGATCTGGGCGCTGGCGGTGCTGAACTCGGCGATCGCGCGCGGCCTGTTCTGGGACGGCGCCTCGTTCCTCGCGAACATGCTGGCCTCCCGCACCTTCCATGACTTCTATCCGCCGCGCGAGCATGTCGCCTGGCTGACCCAGGCGCCGGTGCTGCTGGCCGTGGACCTCGGCCTGCGCAACACGCACGTGCTGGCGATCGTCTACTCGGCCGCGCTGTTTGCCTGGCCGGCCGGCCTCTACCATCTGGCGCTCCACCGCGTGCGGGCCGACCCGGCTCTGCTGGCGGCCGTCGTGACCGTCATCGCGACGGTCTATCTGCCCACCTCGTTCTTCATCGTCGGCGAATACAACGTCGCCTACGCCGTGGCGACCGCAACGATGGCGGTCGTGGCGACCGGCGTGTCACGCCGCCGCGACGGCGTGCTCCTGTGCGTCCTCGGCGCCATCGCCATCGCCTCGTATGAGGTGATGATCTACCTCGGCCCCTTGCTGGCCATCGCGATCCTGTGGGCACGGCGCGAACGGGCAGGGGTGATCGACGATATCACGAAGCTCCTGATGCCGATCGCGGCTCTCGCCTTCCTCGGCGGGGCGGTTGTGGCGCTGCAGGCGATCGTCACCTACTGGGATCACGTCTATTTCCGGGAAGTGCGCGCCGCGGCGTTCCACTTCTGGCAGAACCTGCAATTCCTGGTGCCGATCGTTGGCCTGGCGATCCTCGTGCTGACCTCGCTCGTCCGGCCGGGCTGGCTGCGCGGCCGCGGACCGGTCGCGCTGCTGTCGCTCGTGGCGATGCTGCTCGCGGCGACGCCGCTGCTGCGCCGGTTTGATCCGCAGGCGATGCTCTTTCCGCCCAGCCACTATGTCGCGCGCACGGCGGCAGGCTGGCTGCTGACCGCGATCCTGGTCGCGATGTGGCTTTATGCCGGCTGGCACAAGAAGCGGCCGGAACTTTTGACGCTGCTGGCGCGGCCCGACATCGCGCGGCGTCTGCTCGGTGCGCTGACGGTGGTGATGCTGGCGGCCGCCGTGCCCGACCTGGTGCTCGACCGGCTGTGGGTCGGCTATCTCGACGATTTCCGCGGGCTGGTCGTGGGCCATGCGGGCGTCGTGCGCGCCAACGACCTGCCGATGGCCGAATGGCCCTATCGCCTGTTCGCGCAGGACTGGACCTATCCGGCGCTGAGCGTGCTCCTCAGCGACGCGCCCGGCCAGGGCCTCGTCCTGATCGACAACGACTACCGCACCATCCTGCCGTTCGATCCCTTATGCGGGACGATCCCGAAGCTCGACGGATTCGCGTGGCGATGAATGCTCTCGCCGCGAGAACGGCGGGTGCGAGCTGTCGATGTGAGTCATCGGAGCGCGGCGCCCCTGTCTTTTCTGCCAGGTGCGGGCTTTTCTGCCAGGTGCAGGTCTGCCAGATGCGCGGGCTTCCACGTTTCGGAAGGTGCTGCCGCCCGCCGGCGCCTATGCCCGCTGGCGGCGATGAAGGCGCCCCGGGGCCGCTGGCGCCGATGAAGGCGCCTAGGGCCGCATGCAGTGCGTGGTCGGGCCGGTGCCGCGCACGGGGGCGGCTGTTTCGACGAACTCGCAGAGGATCTTGCGGGTGTCGCGCGGATCGATGATCTCCTCGATCCAGAACGTCTCCGCACTCCGGAAGGGCGAGCGCAGCTTGTTCAGCCGCTCCTCGATCTCGGCCATCTTGGCCTTGGGATCCGAAGCGGCGTCGATGTCGGCGCGGTAGGCCGCCTCGATGCCGCCCTCGAGCGGCAGCGAGCCCCAGCGGCCCGACGGCCAGGCATAGCGCCAGTTGAGCCGCGCGCCGTTCTGGTGCGCGGCGCCGGCGACGCCGAAGGCGTTGCGGATGATGAAGGTGCACCACGGCACCGTGGTCTGGAACATCGCCGACATGGTGCGCACGCCCTGGCGGATGACGCCGCTCTTCTCGGCCTCGAGGCCGATCAGGAAGCCGGGGCAATCGCAGAAATAGACCACCGGCAGATGGAACGTCTCGGCGAGGTCGACGAAGCGCGCCACCTTCTGGCAGGCATCGGCCGTCCAGCCACCGCCGTAGAACATCGGATCGCTCGCCATCACCGCCACCGGCCAGCCGTCGATGCGGGCGAGCCCGGTCGCGACCGGGCGGCCGTAGAGCTTGCCCATCTCGAAGAACGAGCCCTTGTCGACGATCTTCTCGACGATCGACCTCACGCGATAGACCTTGCGGATGTCGCGCGGGATCGCCTCGAACAGCGACTCCTCGCGGCGGTCGGGATCGTCGGTCCGGGGCCCGCGCGGCGGTGTGTCATAGACCGAGGAGGGGAGGTAGGAGAGGAAGCGGCGGGCGAGCGCGAAGGCCTCGTCCTCGCTGTCGGCCGCCTCGTCGATCGCGCCGGCGCGCAACTGGATCTCCCAGCCGCCAAGATCCTGCTTGCCGAACTGCTGCGGCCCCAGCCGGTTCACGACAGGCGGGCCGGCGACGAACATCGCCGAGGTCTCCTTCACCATCACCGAGTAGTGGGTGGCGGCCAGCCGTGCCGCGCCCAGCCCCGCGACCGAGCCCAGCCCCAACCCGACCGTCGGCACGGTGCCCATGTTGCGCACCGTCCATTCCCAGCCGCTGACGCCCGGCACGTTGGCGCGGCCGGTGGTCTCGATCGTCTTGACCGAGCCGCCGCCGCCCGAGCCTTCGATCAGACGGACGATCGGCACGCGGTACTGATTGGCATAGCGCTCGATGAAGATCGCCTTCTCCTTGATGGTGGCGTCGGCCGAGCCGCCGCGCACGGTGAAGTCGTCGCCGGTCACGGCGACCGGCCGGCCATCGATCTTCGCCCGACCCATCACGGCGTTGGAGGGCGTGAGCTCCACCAGGTCGTTCTTGCCGTCATACTCGGCCTTGCCGGCGATGCTGCCGATCTCGCGGAACGAGCCCTTGTCGACCAGCCGGTCGATGCGCTCGCGCACGGTGAGCCGGCCGCCATCGTGCTGGCGCTTCACCTTGTCCGCCCCGCCCATGCGCGCCGTCATCTCCTGGCGGCGGCGCAGCTCGTCCATTTCCGGTTGCCAGCTCATTGCGATTGTCCTCGTTTCGCCTTCCCGTGTCGTAGCAACGGCCGACCGAACGAGCCACACCGAATGCGCCGGTCGGGGAGGGCTCGCCCGATGGACGAAACAGGCCCTCCGGACCGCAATCGCTGGGAGCGTGCGACTCCCGTCGCGCTCGTCTTGCTGCGGCGATCGTCATGAGCGTCACGGGAGTGGCGCTCCCGGCAACCGGCGCCATTTTCCGGTAGCTCTTCGCGACCGCGAGCCTCTGGCTCGGATCATGGCCTGAACCGGAGGCTCGTGGTCCGCATGACCCCCATCTCCGCGCTTCAGCGGTGCGCTTCGATGACGTAACGTTGCGGTATGGATCGTGAAGTCGAAGCCGTCCTCGCCGGGCAGCGCATCATAGATGACGGTGACATGCTGCTCTGGCGCGCCCTGCCGGCGCCCGGCCGCATGGCCGTCGGACCGTTCGTGTTCGTCGACCACTATCGCCACAGGAGCCGGCGCGGCATCGGCGACAAGCCGCACCCGCACGCCGGCATCGAGGTGCTGAGCTATCTCCTCGAAGGCGGGGTGGAGCATCGCGACAGCATGGGGTTCCGCGACCGGCTGGGGCCGGGCGATGCGCAATGGATCCGCGCCGGCCGCGGCATCCTCCATGCCGAGCAGCCGGACGGCGGCCGCCACGGCCTGCAGCTCTGGACCAGCCTGCCGGTGGCGCAGAAATTCGCCGAGCCGGCCTACAAGTCCTATCGCGCCGCCGATATTCCGGCGATCCGGGCGCCGGGCGTCGACGTTCGCGTGATCGCCGGCCGTGTCGCCGAAGCGGACGGCCCGATGACGATGACGACGCCGACGACCTTCGCCGTCGTGCGGCTCGATCCGGGGGCGACGACCCGGCTTGCGGTCGATCCCGTGGCCGAACTCGGCCTCTATGTCCTCGAAGGCAACCTCAAGACGCCCGGCAAGGGACCTGGCGGAGTTCCGCTCGGGCCGGGCACGCTTGCCGTGCTGGGCGCGGGACCGTCCGTCGGCCTCGCGGCCGATGGCGTCGCGACCACCGTGGCTCTGATCGGCGGCCGGCCGGCCGAGACGCCGATCCTGTTTTCCGGCCCGTTCGTGATGGACAGCCCCGAGCACCTCGCGCAAGCCAGGCGCGACTACAGCTCCGGCAAGATGGGCAGGCTCGACGGCGTGCCGTTTTGAACTCTTCTGGACCGCGAGCCTCCGGCTCGCTCATGTCATGATGCGAGCCCGAGGCTCGCAGTCCGCATGACCATGAGTCACACCGGCGCGCGCTCGTAGACCACGCCGTCGATCAGGTTCTCCTCGTAGAGGCGGGCGAGATCGATGCCGCCGGCAGGGCGGGCCGGCTGCAGGTCGGCGGCCGCGCGGGCGAGGCGCGCTTCCTGCTCGCGGCGCAGTTTCTCCGCTTCCTCGACGGTGACGGCGGCGAAGCGCACGGTCTGGCCGGGCAATAGACGGCCGAGCCGCGGCAGGTCGACCGACGCGACCGTCGCGATCTTCGGATATCCGCCCACGGTCTGCCGGTCGGAGAGCAGCACGATGGGCAGCCCCGCGCCCGGTACCTGGATCGCGCCGGGGCCGATGCCGTCGGAGATGATGTCGGCGCCGCCCTTTTCCACGGCGACGGCATGCTCGATCGTCGGCCCCTCGAAGCGGATGCCCATGCGGTCGGCTTCCTTGGAGACGCGGTAGTCGGACCCGATGAAGGTCGCGCGGCCCTTTTCGCTGAAAGACTCGTCCTGCGGCCCCCAGACGATGCGGATCGGCCCGCTGCCGTAGTCGAACGGTGCGGCGAGCTTGCGCTCTCCGCCCGCCGGCGCGTGGTCGAGCTTCAGCGGCAGGCTGTCGCCGGCCTGCAGCTTGCGGCCTTCGAAGCCGCCGATGCCGGCGCGTGCATAGGTCGAGAGGCTGCCCATGAAGACGGGCAGCGCGAAGCCACCCGCGACGGCGAGATAGGCCGTGCTCGATCCCTCGACCATGCCCACGCGCAGCACCTGGCCGCGCTTCAGGAGATGCGAGCGGTCCGAGTCGATCGGCTTGGGCGGCGCGTCGGGGCTCTCGATCAGCGTCGGCGAGAGCGGGCCCGCGAGCGCCACGCGCACCGAGTCGGCCTCGACCAGGAGATCGGGCCCCATGACGCCGATCTCGATCCCGGCCGTGCCCGGCGGATTGCCGGCAAGCGCATTGGCGAGCGTGAGCCCGATGCGGTCCATCGCACCCGCCGTCGGCATGCCGAGCGCCATGTAGCCGGTGCGGCCTTTGTCCTGCAGCGTGTCGAACAGTCCCGGCCGGATCACCTTCAGCGCGGCGGTCATGCGTCCTCCCCGTTCCGATGGGGAGGTGTCCGCGCAGCGGACGGAGAGGGCGTGAAACGCAACAAGGATGTCGGGGTTCCCGACCTTTCCGTCGACTCAGCCGCTTTCGCGGCCGGAGGCGGCGAAGCGGCGAGACGCCGGCACCTCCCCATGGGAATGGGAAGGCGAAGACGCTGTGCGCTCATTCCGTCACCAGTGTCGACCAGTCGAGCGTGCCGGCTTCGGCCTCGGCGGCGATGCGGTCGAAGGTCTTGCGGTCGATGCGCTCGAAGGTGAGATGGTCACCCGGCGCCAGGAACACCGGCTGCTCGCGGCGCTGGTCGAACAGCCGGAGTGGCGTGCGGCCGATCAGGTGCCAGCCGCCGGGACTCTCGAAGGGATAGATCGTGGTCATGTCCATGGCGATCGCGACCGAGGAGCGCGGCACGCGCACGCGCGGCTGGCTGCGCCGCGGCAGGTAGAGCGCCGGCTCGAGGCCCGCGATATAGGCGAGGCCGGGCATGAAGCCCAGCACATAGACCGTGAAGGCGGATTTCAGGTGCCCTTCGATCACCTGCTCGGGCGTGCGCTTGGTGCGCTCGGCGACCTCGGCGAGGTCGGGCGCGAAGTCCGGATCGTCGTAGCAGCAGGGGATGGTGACGCGGCGGGTCTTCGCCTCGGTCGGCAGGCCGCGCGCGATCAGGGCGTCGATCTCGGGCTGCAGGGCGGTCCGCGACGTCGCCATCGGATCATAGGTGACCATCAGCGAACGCATGGTCGGCACGGTCTCGATCATGCCCTTGAGCTCGCCCGCGGCCCGGGCGGCGCCGATCGCGCCATGCAGGGCCATCACCTGGCCATTGATCTGGGGCGAGATCCGGTTGCCGAATTCGACCGTGAAGGCCGTGTCGCCGCAGGAGAGGTACCGTACGCTCACGTCTGCTAGGATAGCGGCTCGGATCGAGGGAGTCTCGCATGGCAGCCACCAACATCGGACAGGTCAACATCAACTCGGATCTCGGGGAGAGCTTCGGCCCCTGGGTGATGGGCAACGACGCCGAAGTGCTGAAGATCGTGAAATCGGCCAACGTCGCCTGCGGCTTCCATGCCAGCGACCCGGTGGTGATGATGGACACGGTGAAGCTCTGCACCCAGAACGGCGTCTCGATCGGCGCCCATCCGGGCTTCGCCGACCTGCAGGGCTTCGGCCGGCGCGTGATCAACCTCACGCTCAAGGAACTCGAGGCCAACATCGCCTACCAGATCGGTGCGCTGCAGGCGATCGCGGCGCTGCACGGCGCCAAGGTCACGCACATGAAGCCGCACGGCATGATGGCCAACATGTCAGCCGAGAGCCAGGAGATGTCCGAGGCGATCGCGCGCGCCACCAAGGCGGTCGACCGCGACCTGATCTTCCTCTGCCAGGCCAACACCGAGCAGGGCAAGGCCGCCCGCAAGTTCGGCCTGCGCGCGGCGGAGGAGGTGTTCGCCGACCGCACCTATACCGACGCCGGGAGCCTGACGCCGCGCAAGGAGCCGAACTCCATGATCAAGGACCCGGCGCAGGCGGTGGCGCATGTGCGCCGCATGGTCGACGAGCAGGCGATCTACTCGACCTCGGGCAAGCGCATCCCCTGCCGGGTCGATTCGATCTGCGTGCACGGCGACGGCCCGACCGCGATCCCGGTCTCCAAGGCGGTGCGCGAAGGCCTCGAAGCCGCCGGCATCCGCATCGTCCCCCTGCCGGAGATGCCGAACCTCAACTAGGTAGTGGCTCTGTAATTTGCGATCGCTTGGCGGTTGTCCCTTGAGGGTTTCAAGGATCTGTCCGCACTCGCCGGTCCGGGGATCGGTGGTGCTGTATCGGGTCTCACAAGGCCGGCCG
>JAFEBU010000045.1 GCA_018242505.1 Pseudomonadota bacterium | reverse complement strand
TGGAACGGCTGGCTGAGGAAGCGCTGGATCTTGCGCGCGCGCGCCACGACCAGCTTGTCCTCTTCCGAGAGCTCGTCCATGCCCAGGATGGCGATGATGTCCTGCAGCGACTTGTACTGCTGCAGCACGCGCTGGACGGACAGGGCCACGTTATAGTGCTCCTCGCCGACGACCCGCGGGTCGAGCATGCGGGACGTCGAGTCGAGCGGATCGACGGCCGGGAAGATCGCCATCTCGGCGATCGAACGGCTGAGCACCGTCGTTGCGTCCAAGTGGGCGAAGGACGTGGCGGGCGCCGGGTCGGTCAAGTCGTCGGCGGGCACGTAGATCGCCTGCACCGAGGTGATCGAGCCCTTCTTGGTCGACGTGATGCGCTCCTGCAGGGCGCCCATGTCGGTCGACAGCGTCGGCTGATAGCCCACCGCCGAGGGAATGCGGCCGAGCAACGCCGACACTTCCGAGCCCGCCTGGGTGAAACGGAAGATGTTGTCGACGAAGAACAGCACGTCCTGGCCTTCGGCATCGCGGAAATACTCCGCGACGGTCAGGCCCGACAGCGCAACGCGGGCACGGGCGCCTGGCGGCTCGTTCATCTGGCCGTAGACCAGCGCCACCTTCGAACCGGGACCGTCGAGCTTGATGACGCCGCCTTCGATCATCTCGTGATAGAGGTCGTTGCCTTCGCGGGTCCGCTCACCGACGCCGGCAAACACCGACACGCCGCCGTGGGCCTTGGCGACGTTGTTGATCAACTCCATGATCGTCACGGTCTTGCCGACGCCGGCGCCGCCGAACAAGCCGATCTTGCCGCCCTTTGCATAGGGGGCCAGCAGATCGATGACCTTGATGCCCGTCACCAGGATCTGCGCCTCCGTCGACTGCTCGACGAACTCCGGCGCAGAGCGATGGATCGGCAAGGTCTGCTTGGCGTTGACCGTACCGCGCTCGTCCACCGGCTCGCCGATCACGTTCAGGATTCGACCCAGCGTCTCGGGACCGACCGGCATGGCGATCGGACCGCCCGTGTCGACGGCCTTCTCGCCGCGCACCAGACCGTCGGTCGTGTCCATCGCGACGGTGCGGACTTCCGACTCACCCAGATGCTGCGCCACTTCGAGCACCAGCCGGCGGCCGCCGCTGTCGACGTGCAGCGCGTTCAGGATGTTCGGCAGATCGGCGTCGAAGCGTACGTCGACGACGGCGCCCGTGATCTGGGTGATCGTGCCGATATTGTTGGAGGCCATGACGGTTCCCTTTCCTTCGATTGCGTGCGGCGCGGCCTAGACGGCCTCGGCGCCGGAAATGATCTCGATGAGTTCCTTGGTGATCGACGCCTGGCGCGAGCGATTCATCTGCAGAGTCAGCTTCTTGATCACCTCGCCGGCGTTGCGCGAGGCATTGTCCATTGCCGTCATCTGCGAGCCGAAGAAGCTTGCCGCATTCTCCAGGAGCGCCCGGAAGATCTGGACGGTGAGGTTGCGCGGCAGCAGGTCGGCCAGGATCTCGCCCTCGTCGGGCTCGAATTCGTAGACCGCACCGCCCGACGTGGCAGGCGCTGCCGAAGCTTCCGGCGCCGGCGGCGGGATGAGCTGCTGGACGGTGACGATCTGCGTCATCGCCGACTTGAACCGGTTGAAGACCACCGTGGCGACGTCGAACTCGCCCTTGTCGAACAGCTCCGTGACGCGGTTTGCCACCTTCTGGGCGTCGGCGAACGAGACGCGCGGCCGGCCGAGATCGGTGATGGTGTCGACGATCAGGCTGCCGTAGTCGCGACGCAGCTGGTCACGCGCCTTGCGGCCGACCGCCAGCACCTTGACGGTCTTGCCTTCGGCCTGCAGGGTTCGGATGGTCCGTCGCGCCTCACGCACGATCGAGCTGTTGAACGCGCCGCACAGGCCGCGGTCGGCCGTGGCGACGATCAGCAGCTGGACCTTGTCGGAGCCGGTGCCCGACAGGAGCTTCGGCCCGGTGCCGCCCTTGAAGCTCGATGCGAGCGTCGCCATGACCTTGTCCATGGCCTCGGCATAGGGCCGGGCCGCCATGGCCTGCTCCTGGGCGCGGCGCAGCTTGGCCGCCGCCACCATCTTCATGGCCTTGGTGATCTTCTGCGTCGACTGGACGCTTCGGATCCTGAGCCGGTAGCTCTTGAGACTGGGCATCGGGGCTCAGGCGAACTTCTTGGTGAAGTCGGTCAGGAACGCCTTCAGCTTGTCGTCGGTCTCCTTCACGATCTCACGCTTTTCGCGGATCGAGGCCAGGATCGAGCCCTCGGCACGCAATGCGTCGAGCATCTGGCGCTCATAGTCGCCGATACGGGCGACCGGCAAACCGTCGAGGAAGCCGCGCGTGCCAGAGTAGATCGAGGCAACCTGCTCTTCGACCGGCATCGGCTGGTATTGGCCCTGCTTCAGGAGCTCGGTCAGCCGCTGGCCACGCGCCAGCAGGCGCTGGGTGGTGGCGTCGAGATCCGAGGCGAACTGGGCGAAGGCCGCCATCTCGCGATACTGCGCCAGCTCGAGCTTCATGGTGCCGGCGACCTGCTTCATCGCCTTGATCTGCGCCGCCGAACCGACGCGGCTCACCGACAAGCCGACATTGATGGCGGGCTTGATGCCGGCATAGAACAATTCGGCTTCGAGGAAGATCTGGCCGTCGGTGATCGAGATGACGTTGGTCGGAATGTAGGCCGACACGTCGCCGGCCTGCGTCTCGATGACCGGCAGCGCCGTCAGCGAGCCCGAGCCGTTCTTCTCGTTGAGCTTGGCTGCGCGCTCGAGCAGGCGCGAATGGAGATAGAACACGTCGCCAGGATAGGCTTCGCGGCCCGGCGGGCGGCGCAGCAGCAACGACATCTGGCGGTACGAAACGGCCTGCTTGGAGAGGTCGTCGTACACGATCACGGCATGCATGCCGTTGTCGCGGAAATATTCGCCCATGGCGCAGCCCGTATAGGGCGCCAGGAACTGCATTGGCGCCGGGTCGGACGCCGTTGCGGCGACGACGATCGAATATTCCATCGCGCCGTTGTCCTCGAGCGTCTTCACGATCTGGGCCACGGTCGAGCGCTTCTGGCCGACCGCGACATAGACGCAGTAGAGCTTGCGGCTCTCGTCGGTGCCCTTGTTGATGGTCTTCTGGTTGAGGAAGGTGTCGATCGCGACGGCCGTCTTGCCGGTCTGGCGATCGCCGATGATCAGCTCGCGCTGGCCACGCCCGACGGGCACCAGCGAATCGAGGGCCTTCAGGCCGGTCTGCATCGGCTCGTTCACCGACTTGCGCGGAATGATGCCCGGCGCCTTCACCTCGACAAGGCGGCGCTCGGTCGCCTGGATCGGACCCTTGCCGTCGATCGGATTGCCGAGGCCGTCGACCACGCGGCCGAGCAAGCCCTTGCCCACCGGCACATCGACGATCGCGCCGGTGCGCTTGACGGTGTCGCCTTCGCGGATGGTGCGGTCTTCGCCGAAGATGACGACGCCGACATTGTCCTTTTCGAGGTTCAGCGCCATGCCCTTGATGCCGCCGGGAAACTCGACCATCTCGCCGGCCTTCACGCTGTCGAGGCCGTAGACGCGGGCGATGCCGTCGCCGACGGAAAGGACCTGGCCGACCTCGGCGACTTCGGCCTCGGCGCCGAAGTTGGCGATCTGCTGCTTCAGAATGGCCGAGATTTCGGCGGCACGGATATCCATTTAGGCAACTCCCTTCATGGCAAGCTGCAGGCGCTGCAGCTTGCTGCGGATGGACGAATCGAACAGGCGCGAGCCGACCTTCACGACAAGACCGCCGAGAATGTCGGGATTGACCTGTGCATCGATGGAAACCTTGGCGCCGCCCAGAACGCCGCGCAGCGTATCGGTGAGCTGCTGGAGCTGGGCGGCCGACAGCGGCACCGCCGAGGTCACGGTGGCCGTGGTCTCGCCACGGCGGCGCGCCAACTCGGCAAGGAAGGCTGCGGCCATCATCGGCAGCTCGCGGGCGCGACCGTTGGCGGCAACGGTGCCGACGAAATTGCGCGTGAGTCCCTGGATGCCAGCCGCATCGAGGACCGCCAGCAGGGCTTTGCCCTGGACCGCGCGGCCGATGATCGGGCTTGCGATCAGGCGGGCCAGATCCGTGCTTTCGCCGACCAGTCTCCGCAGGGTGGTGAGATCCTGCGCGACCTGGTCGAGCGCGCGGGCATTGTCGGCCAGATCGAAAAGGGCACTGGCATAGCGCCCGGCGACGCCTGATATGGCGGAGGTATCGTCTGACACGTCGAAGGCCTCTCCCCTGCCGTTGGCTGGCTGGTAAGCTCTTGGAAATCCTACTCTTTTCCGACTGAAACGCCCCTCGTCGCGTGCCGCCCCGGGCCGGAAAAGCGCGCGTTGCTACCATGCGCCCTTTCCCGGCGCAAGATTGCTAAAGGCCCGTATTACCTGCCTTTTCCGCATCCCCCCGTCAGAGGAAGGAATAGGGATCGACATCTATCTGCAGACGCACAGAACCAGGGAGACCGACTTGTGCAAGCCAGGCGTGCAGAAGTGGTTGCACCGCAATATCTCGGCCGGTCTTGAGCAGGAAACGGCGGCGATGGCGACCGCGCAGCAAAGCCAACGGCGCAGTCGACGGTCCAAGCACGGCGACACCCGTCTGGTGAGGCGCCCGTCGCGCGATGGCCGCACAGACATTGTCGACTGCGGCCGGGTCCGGCCCTGAAACGATCAGCGACGCGAGCCGCCCGTAAGGCGGCATCCCGGCGGCCGCACGGTCGGCGAGTTCGGCGGCGACAAAGCGATCGCGATCGTTGGCAACCAGCGCCTGCATCACCGGATGCTCCGGCATATGCGTCTGCACCAGCGCGCGGCCGGGCCGATCCTCGCGACCGGCACGGCCGGCGACCTGATAGAGAAGCTGAAAGGTGCGTTCGGCTGCCCGCAGATCGCCGCCGTTCAATCCAAGATCGGCATCGACCACGGCGACCAGCGTGAGGTTGGGGAAGTGATGACCTTTCGCCGCCATCTGCGTGCCGATCAGGATATCGATCTCGCCCGCAATCATGCGCTCGACAGCGGCCGTCGCTTCGTGGCGACTGATCAGTGTGTCCGAGGTGAAGAGCTCGAGGCGCGACTCGGGAAAAAGCGCGTGCGCTTCCTCCGCCAGGCGTTCGACGCCGGGTCCACAAGCCACGAACTGATCGTGCGCACCACAATGCTTGCAGGTGGTGGCCGGCGGCTCGCTGTAGCCGCAATGGTGGCAGACAAGGGTGCGACGAAAGCGATGTTCGACCAGCCAGGCCGAGCACTGCGGACATTCGAGCCCATGGCCGCAGGCGCGGCAGAGCGTGATCGGCGCATAGCCGCGCCGGTTCAGGAACAGCAGGACCTGCTCGCCGGCCGCCAGCGTCTGCTGCATCGCCTCGACGACGGTTGGCGACAGCCATCGACCGCGCGCCGGCGGAGTCTTGCGCAGGTCGACCGCCGACAGGGCGGCGAGCTGCTGGCCGCCATGCCGCGCCGGCAGATGCAGCGCACCGTAGCGGCCGGCGGTCACGTTGGTGATGCTTTCGAGCGACGGCGTCGCCGATGCGAGCACGATCGGCGCCGAAGCGAGGCGCGCCCGCACCACCGCCATGTCGCGCGCGTTGTAGGTGACGCCGTCCTCCTGCTTGAACGAGCTGTCGTGCTCCTCGTCGACCACGATCAGCCCGAGCCTCGAGAACGGCAGGAACAAGGCCGAGCGGGCGCCCACCACCACCTTCACGCGGCCGTCGGCGATGGCGCGCCAGGTTTCGCGCCGTTCGAGGCTGGTGAGGCCCGAATGCCAGGAGGCAGGGCTGGCGCCGAAGCGATCCTCGAAACGCCTGAGCCATTGTGCGGTGAGCGCGATCTCGGGCAGCAACACCAACACTTGGTGGCCTTCGGCCAAAGCCGCGGCGATCGCCTCGAAATAGACTTCGGTCTTGCCGGATCCCGGCACACCGTCGAGCAGCGTGGCGGAGAAGCTGTGCGCCTTGACCTTGGAGATCAAGGCGGCGGCAGCGTCCTTCTGCTCTTCGGAGAGCACGGGACCGCTCCGCAGACCGTCGGGTTGCGGGAAGGACCGTCGCACGCGGCGTTCCACGCCTTCGAGCAGGCCGGCGGCCGCCATCGCCTTCACCACCGAAGTGCCGACCCCGGCAAGATGCGCAAGCTCGGCGGCCGGCATTGCCGGGCCGTCCTTCAGCGCCTCCAGCACGCGCTGCCGCGCCGCCGTGAGTTTCGGCTGCGCGCCGGGCATCGCCTCTGCGAGGCGATAGACCATCTCCGTCCTGGGGGCTTCGAGCGCCGATGTCGAACTCATCGTCATGCGCAACACCGCGCCCGGCGGAGTGAGCGTATAGGCTGCGACCCAATCGACGAAGCGCCGCAAAGTCTCCGTCATCGGCAGCGCCGGCAGGATGTCGGCGATATCCCGCAGCTTCTCGCGCGCCACGTCGCCGGTGCCATCGCCCCAGACAACGCCTATAGTTTCACGCTTGCCCAGCGGCACGACGACAAAGGCACCGGACGCAACCTCGAGGCCCTCGGGCACGCTGTAGTCGTAGGCGTCGGCGAGGGGCAGCGGCAACAGGACGCGCACGGTCCTGACGCCGGTGTTTTCCACCGACTCCGGGCGCGTCGATTTCGTCCCCTCGGCTTGTGGCTGCGAGGGCGAATCGCTAGAAATTGTGGCGGCACGCCAATCGGAACCACTGGCCATTGGGGTATTTTATATGAAGTTCTTCGTCGATACCGCCGATGTCGCCGAGATCAAGGACCTCGCCGCGTCGGGACTGCTGGATGGGGTCACCACCAATCCTTCCCTGATCATGAAGTCCGGCCGGCCGATGCTGGAAGTGATCAAGGAGGTCTGCGCCATCGTGCCGGGACCGGTCAGCGCCGAGACCGTCTCGACCGACCACAAGAAGATGCTTGAGGAAGGCAGGAAGCTGGCCAAGATCGCCAAGAACGTGGCGGTGAAGGTGCCGCTCACGCCGGACGGCCTCAAGACCTGCAAAGTGCTCGTGTCCGAGGGCACGATGGTCAACGTCACGCTCTGCTTCTCGGCGGCGCAGGCGCTGCTCGCGGCCAAGGCCGGCGCCACCTTCGTCTCGCCGTTCGTCGGCCGTCTCGATGACATCGGCCAGGACGGCATGTATCTCATCGCCGAGATCATGACGATCTTCCGCCAGTATCCCGAGTACAAGACGCAAGTGCTCGTCGCATCGGTGCGACACGGCCAGCATGTGCTGCAGGCCGCCAAGCTCGGCGCCCATGTCTCCACCATGCCGCCCAGCGTCCTGCGCGGCCTCTTCAAGCATGTGCTGACCGACAACGGCCTGAAAGCCTTCCTCGACGACTGGGCCAAGACCGGCCAGTCTATCCTCTAGGCCGGGAGACAGGGGAGCATGGCGAGCGGGAGAGGAACAGACGGCTCCGTGATCGCGCCCGACGGGTCGGGCCGGCAGGTGAAGCTGATCACATCGGACGACGTCGTGGCCTATCTCAGGGCCCACCCCGACTTCTTTGCCAAGCATATCGAGCTTGCCGGCGAGCTTGGCCTCGCCTCGGCCGTGCAAGGGCCGGGCGTCATCGACATGCAGCAGGCGATCCTGAGGCGCCTGCGCTCGGAGATCGACCGGCTGAAGAGCGAGCGCACCGAGATCATCGCCAACTCCAAGCAGAACCAGATCGTCCAGAACCGCATCCAGGCGGCGGTCATCAGCATCATCCAGGCCCCGACCTTCGAGAAGATGATCCATGTCGCCACCCACGAGCTGCCCGAGCTGCTGGATGTCGACTTCGTCACCATCGCGATCGAGGCGACGGCCGATGCACCGAAGAAGGCGGCATCGGTGCGCGGCATCTACGTCCTCGCGCCGGGCGCGATCGACGCCGCGATCGGCCCCGACAAGCATGCACGGCTGCGCAGCAACATCAGCGGCGAGGAAGCCTTTTTCGGCGAGATCGCCCGCTTCGTGCAGTCCGACGTGCTGTTGCGCCTGCGCGTCTCTTCCGGCTCGCCCGACGGCGTGATGTGCTTCGGCTCGCGCAACCCCGAGGCGTTCGGCCCGGACATGGCGACCGAGCTCCTCTTTTTCCTCGCCAAGGTGCTGGAGAACACCATCCGCGCCTGGCTCGACCTGCCCGAGTAGCACGCATGGCCAAGAGTCTCGCGACGGCGCGCGAGGCGTGGCGGGATTGGCTCAAGAGCGAGCGTCGGCTGGCCGAGCATACGCTCGTTGCCTACGAGCACGATGTCGCGAATTTCCTCGGCTTCATGACGGGCTATCTCGGAGCGCCGCCGACTCTCGATGCGTTGGCCAAGCTCAAGCCGGCCGAGTTCCGCGCCTGGCTCGCCGACCGCGCCCACAAGGGCCTGGCGCGAACCTCGACGGCGCGCGCCTTTTCCTCGGTGCGTTCCTTCTTCCGCTTCCTCGACAAGAACAGGCTCGCGCACAATGCCAGCATCGGCGCGCTGCAGACGCCCAAGCTGCCGCGCTCCGTGCCCAAGGCGCTCTCGGAAGCCGACATGGACGAACTGCTCGACACAGAGCCCGAGCAGGAGCGCGAACCGTGGATCGACAAGCGCGACACGGCCGTGCTGCTGCTGCTCTACGGCGCGGGCCTGCGCATCGGCGAGGCGCTCGGCCTCACCAAGGCGATGGTCGAGGGCCTCCTCGCGTCGGGTCTCGATACGCTCGCCATCACCGGCAAGGGCCGCAAGACCCGGATCGTCCCGCTGCTACCGCAGGCCCTGGAAGCGCTGGCCGAGTATCGCGATGCCTGCCCCTACCTCGCCGCGCTCGGCGCCAACCACGCCTTCTTCCTGGGCGCGCGCGGCGGGCCGCTCGATCCCGCGATCGTCCAGAAGCGGGTGCGCGAGATCCGCCAGCAGCTCGGCCTTCCGGAGTCGGTGACGCCGCATGCCCTGCGCCATTCCTTCGCCACGCATCTTCTCGGTGCGGGTGGAGATCTGCGCACCATCCAGGAACTGCTGGGCCACGCCTCCCTCTCGACCACCCAGCGCTACACCGACGTCGACGCCGCCCGCCTCAGCGCCGTCTACCGCGCCGCCCATCCACGGGCGAAGGGGCGGTGAATCGGACCGCAATTTATTCAAGGAGAGCGGGAATAAACGTTCCGTCCAGGCGTCTCTCCCTCGTGCACCAACATCCGCACGGAGGAGAGAGATGCTGAGAACGCTTGCGTATACCGCCTTTGTCCTGGCCTTTGCCGCCTCGGGCGCCGCTTTTGCCGCCGAACCCGCCGCGATGGCGCCGATGGCCAGGAACGGCATGTTCGTCGATGCCAAGGGCATGACGCTCTACACCTTCGACAAGGACACGGCCGGCAAGTCGGCCTGTAACGGGCCATGCGCCAAGAACTGGCCGCCGCTCCTGGTTGCCGACGGCGCCAAGGAGTCCGGCGCCTGGTCGATGGTCACCCGCGACGATGGGCTGAAGCAGTGGGCCTACAAGGGCAAGCCGGTCTATGGCTGGGTCAAGGACACCAAGCCCGGCGACACCACCGGCGATGGCTTCCTGAACGGCGCCTGGCACGTCGCCCGGCCCTGACACGGCTGGGGCGTCGGCGAGCATCCCGAACGCCTGACCACCGGCGTCCCCTTTACGCATAGACTATCGCCTGATGGCCGAGATCGCCGCCCTTCTCGAGCAGCAGATTCCGGCGTTGCGTCGTTACGCCTATGCCCTGCTGCGCGACCACGAACGGGCCGACGACCTCGTGCAGGACACACTGGAGCGGGCGCTGTCGCGCTGGGCGCTGCGTCGGCCGGACGGCGATCTGCGGGCGTGGCTGTTCGCCATCCAGCGCAACCTCTACATCAGCCGCTGGCGGCAGAATCGCCGCCGCGGCGCGCCGGTCGCAATGGATGAAGACGCTCTGCCCGGGAGTCCGGCGCGACAGGAGACGACGCTCGAGGTCCATGACGTGCTGGCGGCCCTCGACCAGCTGCCTGAGGAGCAGAAGTCGCTGCTGTTGCTGGTCGGCGTCGAGGATTTCTCCTACGACGAGGCTGCGCGCATCCTCGGCATGCCGATCGGCACGGTGATGTCGCGCCTCTCGCGCGCGCGCCAACGGCTGCGGTCCATCGTCGAAACCGGCAGGACGACGTTGCTGCGGAGAGTGAAATGACCGGCAAGGATGCCGCGATCAGGGAAGAAGAGCTGCAGGCCTATGTCGATGGCCGCGTGACCGGCGAACGGCTGGTCGAGATCGAGGCCCATCTCGCGCAACACCCTGACGTGCGCGAGCGTGTAGCGCTGGAGCGGCGCCAGCGCGAGGCGCTGCGCGGCCAGCTCGAGGGCAAGTTCGCCGAGCCGATTCCGCCCCGACTGTGGATCGCCAATATCCGGGGCGCGCGGCGGCGGCGCTGGGGATGGCGGCTGGGCGCCGCCGCGGCGGCCCTGCTGCTGTTTGCCGGCGGCGTGGGCACCGGCTGGATGGCGGCACACCGGATCGACACGGCCGCGGCGCACGCGACACCGGCCACGACGACGGTCGCGGAGAATGCTTCGGCCGCCTACCGCGTCTTCGTGGCCGAAATCGCCCATCCGGTCGAGGTCGACGCCCGGCACGAGGCTCATCTGCTGCAATGGCTGTCGCGCCGGCTCGGCAAGCCGCTGGTCGCGCCCGATCTCGCCCCTTTCGGCTATCGCCTGATGGGCGGCCGCCTGTTGCCTTCAGGCAATGGCGCTGCCGCGCAGCTCATGTACGACGACCCGACGGGCAAGCGGCTCACCGTCTATGTCCGCGCTGCCGAGGGCAGCGAGACCGCGTTCCGCTTCCAGCACGAGGGAGAGACCTCGACCTTCGCCTGGATCGACCAGGGCTTCGGCTTCGCTGTCACCGGGGCCCTCTCACGCGACGAGCTGCTGCCGATCGCCGAGGCGGTCTATCACGGCCTGGGCGGCGGCCAGGCCGGTGCGAAGAAGGACTGATTGAGCGTCACTTCGACGGATCGGTGAGATCGTCGAACTCGTGCAGATGGCGTGGCGCCCAGCGGTGGCCGCGCGCCTTCGAGATCCAGCGCGAGAGTGCCGGCCAGCGGCGGCGCGCCATCTTCACATAGCGCCGGCCGCTGTCGAATTCGGTGGCGAAGAGGTAGAGCGCCAGCACGAAGAAGATCCATCCCTGCAGGATCGGCAGCAGCCCGCCGACCACCGACATGATCAGGCAGGCAACGATCGCGAGCACCATCAACGGCTTTCGCATAGGACCCTCATCGGAGCGCATCATTGCGCCCATTAACCTGCGCGCTGAAGTGGCGCTCTCTCGGACCGCGGGCTTCCAGCCCGCTCGTTCGGGGCCTTCATATGCGCCTGCAGCGAGCCGGAGGTCGTGGTCCACAAGAGCATGAGCGCCACCGGAATGGCACGCGCTCTCCGAATCATGATCACAGATGAATCGGCTTGTCCCAGGCGGCAAGCGCCGCCTCTTTCATCGCCTCGTTCACCGTGGGATGGGCATGGCAGACGCGGCCGATATCCTCGGCCGAGGCCGAGAACTCCATCGCCAACGCGGCCTCGGCGATCATGGTTCCCGCTTCCGCGCCGATGATATGCACGCCCAGCACCCGGTCGGTGGCCTTGTCGGCCAGCACCTTCACGAAACCCTCGGTGGCGGCATTGGCACGGCTGCGCGGATCGGCAGTGAAGGGATATTTGCCGATCTTGTAGGCGACGCCGTCAGCCTTGAGCTGTTCCTCGGTCTTGCCGACCCACGCCACCTCGGGCTGGGTGTAGATGATCGAGGGCACGAGGTCCCAGTTCACGTGGCCCTTCTGGCCTGCCAGCGTCTCGACGCAGGCAACGCCATCCTCGCTTGCCTTATGCGCGAGCATGGGCCCGTCGATGGCATCGCCGATGGCATAGATGCCGGGCACCGAGGTCTGGAAATGCGCGTCGACCTCGATGCGGCCGCGCGGCGAGAGCTTCACGCCGGCCTTGTCGAGACCCAGACCTTCGACATAGGGCCGCCGGCCAATCGATACCAGTACCACATCGGCCTCGAGCGTCTCGGCCGGACCGCCCTTGGCCGGTTCGACGGTGAGCGTGACGCCGGCCGGCGACAGCTCGGCCTTGGTCACCTTCGAGCCCAGCTTGAACTTCAGGCCCTGCCTGGCAAGCGCACGCTGGAAGTGCTTCGTGATCTCGTCGTCGACGCCGGGCACGATGCGGTCGAGAAACTCGATCACCGTCACGTCCGATCCCAGGCGACGCCAGACCGACCCCAGCTCCAGTCCGATGATGCCTGCGCCCACGACGACCAGCCGCTTGGGCACCTCGGCAAGCTCCAGCGCGCCGGTGGAGGAGACGATCTTCTTCTCGTCGATCGTAACGCCCGGCAGCGGTGTCGCTTCCGAGCCCGAAGCGATCAGGATGTTCCTGGTCGAGAGCGTCTCCCTGACCGCGCCATCCTCGCCGAGGACGGCGACCGATCCGGCCTTCTCGATGCGGCCGGTCCCCTGGAAGGCCGCGATCTTGTTCTTCTTGAACAGGAAGGCGACGCCCTTGGTGGTGGCCTCCACGACATCGGCCTTGCGCTTCATGAGCTGCGCGAAGTCGAGCTGGGGGGCGCCGAGCTGGATGCCATGCACGGCGAGATCATGGCCTGCCTGCTCGAAGAGGTGCGAGGACTGCAGCAACGCTTTCGAGGGGATGCAGCCGACGTTCAGGCATGTTCCACCGAAGGTCGCACGCTTCTCGACCACCGCCACCTTCATGCCAAGCTGCGCCGCGCGGATCGCCGCCACGTAGCCGCCCGGCCCGGCACCGATCACGACCAGATCAAAAGGTTCGTTTGCCATGAGTCACCGCGATCGTTCACACAGGTATCATCTCCGAGCGGAACCAGGGTCCTTGCCGATCACCAAAGAGTCCCCGCCGCGCCCGGTGACGCCGGTTTGTTGAAGCTCAGACCCCCAGCAACAGCCGCTCAGGGTCTTCGATGCATTCCTTTACGCGCACCAGGAACAGCACGGCCTCGCGACCGTCGATGATGCGGTGATCGTAGGAGAGCGCCAGATACATCATCGGGCGCACCTTGATCTCGCCGCCCAACACCATCGGCCGCTGCTGGATCTTGTGCATGCCGAGGATGCCGGACTGCGGCGGATTCAGGATCGGCGTCGACATCAACGAGCCGTAGACGCCGCCGTTGGAGATGGTGAACGTGCCGCCCGTCAGGTCGGCGATCGAGAGCTTGCCATCGCGCGCCTTGCGACCGAGCTCGGCGATGCCCTTCTCGATCTCGCCGAAGCCCAGGACATCGGCATCGCGCAGCACCGGCACGACCAGGCCGTTGGGCGTGCCGACAGCAACGCCGATATCGTAGTAGTTCTTGTAGACGAGCTCGTCGCCTTCGATCTCGGCGTTGACGGCCGGCAGCTCCTTGAGGCCGGCGATGCAGGCCTTGACGAAGAAGGACATGAAGCCCAGCCGCGCGCCATGCTTCTTCTCGAAATCCTCCTTCAGCCGCTCGCGCAGCGCCATGACGTTGGTCATGTCCACCTCGTTGAAGGTGGTGAGCATGGCCGCCGTGTTCTGCGCTTCCTTCAGCCGATTGGCGATGGTGCGGCGCAACCGCGTCATGCGCACGCGCTCCTCGCGGTCGGCGCGCGGCCGCGGCCCGGCCGGAACGGCGGGCCTGGCGGCAGGGGCGGCGCTCGGCGTGGGAACGGACTGCAGCGCGGCCAGCACATCGGCCTTGGTGGCCCGGCCGTCCTTGCCCGTCGGCTGGATCGCCGACGCAGCAACGCCCTTCTCGTCCGCAAGCTTGCGCGCGGCCGGCCCGGAGGCAGCGAGATCGGCGCCCGGTCCGACCCCGGCCAGGACCGGCGCCGGCGCAGTATGGACCGCAGGCGGCACGGCGGCCGCCGGCTTCGGCGGCGGAGGCGCGGCCGGGGCAGGAGCAGCAGCGCCCGCAGGCGCACCGGCGCCCGCCTCGATATGGCACAGCACGCCGCCCACCTGCACCGTGGCACCTTCCGCCACGGCGAGATCGGCCATGGTGCCGGCCACGGTCGCGTTGACCTCGACCGTCACCTTGTCGGTCTCGAGCTCGCACAGCGGCTGATCGACCGCCACCGCATCGCCCGCCTTCACCAGCCATTTGGCGACGGTCGCCTCGGTGACGGACTCACCCAGTGCCGGGACCTTGATCTCGACAGCCATGACTAAATAACCTCCTTCGGCGCCGCGTCGTCAGCCAACGGTGAGCGCACGATCGACCAGATCGGCCTGTTCCTTGAGATGCGTGCGCAGCGAACCGGTCGCCGTCGACGCTGCTTCGGGCCGGCCGATATAGACCGGCCGCTTGCTCCTGACATCGATGCCGGCAAGCGAGCGCTCGATGCGCCGGTCGACGAAGTGCCACGCGCCCATGTTCTCGGGCTCCTCCTGGCACCACACGACCTCGGCATTGGGATAGTGCGCAAGCCGCACGCCGAGCCGCGTGATCGGGAACGGATAGAGCTGCTCGACACGCAGGATCGCGATGTCGTCGATCCGGCGCTTGCGCCGCTCGGCCAGGAGATCGAAGTAGACCTTGCCGCTGCACAGGATCACGCGGCGCACCTTCTCGCGGTCAACAAGCGTCTCGGTCTCGATCAGGATGCGCCGGAACGACGAGCCGGGCCCGAAGTCGGCCAGGGTCGACACGCACTCCTTGTGACGCAGCAGCGACTTCGGCGTCATGACGATCAGCGGCTTGCGGAAGGAGCGGCGCACCTGCCGGCGTAACGCATGGAAATAGTTGGCGGGCGTGGTCGGCACGATCACCTGCCAATTGTCCTCGGCGGAGAGCTGCAAGTAGCGCTCCAGGCGGGCCGAGCTGTGCTCGGGCCCCTGCCCCTCGTAGCCGTGCGGCAGGAGCATCACGAGGCCGTCCATGCGCAGCCACTTGCTCTCGCCCGAGCACAGGAACTGATCGATGATGACCTGCGCGCCGTTGGCGAAGTCGCCGAACTGCGCCTCCCACAGCACCAGTGCATTGGGCTCGGCCGACGAATAGCCGTACTCGAAGCCGAGGACGCCGGCCTCACTCAGCGGACTGTCGATCACCTCGATATGCGCCTGATCGGCGCCAATGTGGTTGAGCGGCACATACTTGGCCTCGGTGGTCTGGTCGACCAGCACCGAATGGCGCTGCGAGAAGGTGCCGCGCGCCGAATCCTGGCCGCTGAACCGCACTGGCGTGCCTTCGACGAGCAGCGTGCCGAAGGCCAGCGCCTCGCCGGTCGCCCAGTCGATATCCTTGCCGGTCTCGATCGTCTTGCGCTTCTCCTGCAGGAGACGGACGATCTTGCGGTTGAGGTCGAAATTCGCCGGCGGTTCGGAGATCGCCCTGCCGACGGCCACGAGCTTGTCGATGGCGACAGCGGTCATGCCCTTGCGATCTTCCTCGCCCGGCGCGACCGTGAAGCCCGTCCATCTGCCTTCCAGCCAGTCGGCCTTGTTGGGCTTGTAGTTGGCGGCGGCCTCCAGCGCAGTGTCGAGCTTCTGGCGCAGCTCCGCATCCATGGCCGCGACATCGGCCGCCGTCACGACGCCCTCGGCCTCGAGCTGCGCGGCATAGACCTGCTTCACGGTCTTGTGGGCGCCGATCTCCTTGTACATCAGCGGCTGGGTGAACATCGGCTCGTCCGACTCGTTGTGCCCGTAGCGACGGTAGCAGAACATGTCGACGACGATGTCTCGCTTGAAGCGCTGGCGGAACTCGGTGGCGATGCGGCAGGCATGCACCACCGCCTCCGGATAGTCGCCGTTCACGTGCAGGATCGGCGCCTGGACGATTTTGGCGATCTCCGTGCAATAGGGTCCGGAGCGCGAGAAAGTCGGCAACGTGGTGAAGCCGATCTGGTTGTTGACCACCAGATGGATGGTGCCGCCGATGCGATAGCCGCAGAGATCGCTGAGGTCGAGGCTCTCGGCCACCAGACCCTGGCCGGCGAAGGCCGCGTCGCCATGCATCAGGATCGCCATCACCTGGCTGCGCTCCCTATCGTGGCGCTGATCCTGCTTGGCCCGAGCCTTGCCCAGCACCACCGGATTCACCGCCTCGAGGTGCGACGGGTTGGGTACGAGCGAGAGATGGATCACGTTGCCGTCGAACTCGCGATCGGCCGAGGCGCCAAGATGGTACTTCACGTCGCCCGAACCGCGCATCTCCTCGGGCAGCGAGGGCCGGCCCTGGAATTCCGAGAAGAGCGCGGTGTAGCTCTTGTGCATCACATGCACGAGGGTGTTGAGGCGGCCGCGATGGGGCATGCCGATCACCACCTCGCGCACGCCAAGCTGCCCGCCGCGCTTCAGGATCTGTTCGATGCCGGGGATCAGCGATTCGCCGCCATCGAGGCCGAAGCGCTTGGTGCCGACGAACTTCAGGCCAAGGTACTTCTCGAGCCCTTCCGCCTCGACGACGCGCTGCAGGATCATGCGCCGGCCTTCGAGCGTGAAGTCGGTGCGGTTCTCGATATGCTCGATGCGCTCCTGGATCCACGCCTTCTGATCGGGATCGGAGATGTGCATGTATTCGACGCCGATCTTGCCGCAATAGGTCTTGCGCAGCCGGTCCATGATCTGGCGCAGCGTGGCGACATCGCCCAGCCCCAAGGCGCCGAAGATCAGGATCGGGCGATCCCAGTCGGCCTCGCCGAAGCCGTAGGTCGCCGGATCCAGTTCGCGGTGCGGCGCCTGCTTCACCAGGCCGAGCGGATCGAGGTCCGCCTCGAGATGGCCGCGGATGCGGTAGGAGCGGATCAGCAGAAAGGCACGCGACGTATCGTAGGCGGCGGCGCGGATCGCCTCCTCGCCCCGGCCTGCGAATGGCATTGCGGCGCCGTTGCCGCCCTTGAGATTGAGATTGGCCGCCGCCCGCGGCATTTCGGCATCGGGGACATCGATCACCCGGGCACCGTTGGGCGCCCACGAGGCGCCGCGCACCTCCGCCAGCACGTCGCCACGCTCCTCGGCCAGCGCCTCGAAGAAAGTGCGCCAATCCGCGTCGACGCGATTCGGATCCTCGAGGAAGCGCGCGTAAAGCTCCTCGATGAAAGGCGCGTTCGCGCCGGACAGGAACGATGTCTGTTCTGCCTGCATGGCCCTTAGCTCCTTCCACGCCGTTTCGCCGCCGGGAGCGCGACGAAGGGCGACAAAGACGATCAGCCCTTCATTGCCTTGAGCATTTCCTCACCCAAGGCTGCCGGCGAATCGGCAACCTTGATGCCGGCCGAGCGCATGGCCTCGACCTTGAACTCCGCCGTGTCGTTGCCGCCGGAGATCACCGCCCCGGCATGCCCCATACGACGGCCCGGCGGCGCGGTGCGGCCGGCGATGAAGCCCACGACCGGCTTCTTGGTCTTGGAGGCTTTGATGAATTCCGCGCCCTTCACCTCGGCGTCACCGCCGATCTCGCCGATCATGACGATGCCCTTGGTCTCCGGATCGGGCAGCAGCATCTCGAGACATTCGACGAAATTGGTGCCGTTCACCGGATCGCCGCCGATGCCGATGCAGGTCGTCTGGCCGAGACCGGCCGCCGTGGTCTGCGCCACCGCCTCGTAGGTGAGCGTTCCCGAGCGCGAGATGATGCCGATCTTGCCGCGCTTGTGGATGTGGCCGGGCATGATGCCGATCTTGCACTCACCGGGCGTGATCACTCCGGGGCAGTTGGGGCCGATCAGTCGCGACTTCGACGCCGAGAGCGCGCGCTTCACCCGGACCATGTCGATCACCGGGATGCCCTCGGTGATGCAGACGATCAGCGGGACTTCCGCGTCGATCGCCTCGAGGATCGAATCGGCGGCGAACGGCGGCGGCACGTAGATGACGCTGGCGGTGCAGCCGGTCTTGGCGACCGCCTCGGCCACGGTGTCGAACACCGGCAGGTCGAGATGCGTGGTGCCGCCTTTGCCGGGCGTCACGCCGCCCACCATCTTGGTGCCGTAGGCGATCGCCTGTTCGGAATGGAAGGTGCCCTGGCTGCCGGTGATGCCCTGGCAAATGACCTTGGTGTTCTTGTCGACGAGGACGGCCATCAGTTCGACTCCTTGACCGCCTGCACGATCTTTTGCGCCGCGTCGGCGAGGTTCTCCGCCGACGTGATCTTGAGCCCCGACTCCTTCAGGATCTTCTTGCCGAGATCGACGTTGGTGCCTTCGAGCCGCACCACCAGCGGCACGTGCAGGTTGACCTCGCGCGCCGCCGCCACCACGCCCTCGGCGATCACATCGCAACGCATGATGCCTCCGAAGATGTTCACCAGGATGCCCTCGACGTTGGGATCCTTGAGGATGATCTTGAAGGCTGCCGTCACGCGCTCCTTGGTGGCGCCGCCGCCGACATCGAGGAAATTGGCGGGTGCGGAGCCGTAGAGCTTGATGATGTCCATGGTGGCCATGGCGAGCCCCGCGCCGTTCACCATGCAGCCGATCTCGCCGTCGAGCTTGACGTAGTTCAGCGCGTATTTCGCCGCCTCCGTCTCGGCCGGATCCTCCTCGTCGGTATCGCGCAGGTCCTCCAGCTCCTTGTGCCGGTAGAGCGCGTTGTCGTCGAAGTTCATCTTGGCATCGAGCGCGACCACGTCGCCGGCGCCGGTGACGACCAGCGGGTTGATCTCGATCAGCGAGCAGTCGAGCTCGACGAACGCCTTGTAGAGACCTCCCAGCAGGGTCACGAACCTGGTGACCTGCTTGCCCGAGAGGCCGAGGGCGAAGGCGATCTTGCGTCCCTGGTAGCTCTGGTAGCCGGCGGCGGGATCGATCGCCTGCTTCACGATCTTCTCCGGCGTCTCGTGCGCCACCGTCTCGATGTCCATGCCGCCCGCGGTCGAGGCCACGACCGAGATACGGCCTACGGCGCGATCCACCAGCAGCGAGAGATAGAGTTCCCGCTTGATGTCGCAGCCTTCCTCGATATAGAGCCGCTTCACCGTCCTGCCGGCCGGTCCGGTCTGCTTGGTGACAAGGTCATGGCCCAGCATGGCAGCGGCGCTGGCCCCCACCTCCTCGACCGACTTCACGACCCGGACACCGCCCTTGCCGTTGGGGTCGTCCTTGAATCGGCCCGCCCCGCGACCGCCGGCATGGATCTGGGCCTTCACCACGGTCACCGGGCTGCCCAGCTTCCGCGCGACGTCCATTGCCTCGTCTTTGGTATAAGCGACCCCCCCTTTTAGCAGGGGGACAGCAAATTTGGCCAATAATGCCTTGGCCTGATATTCGTGAATGTTCATGAAGTCCTGTCGTTCGGGACCGGGGCCAGGAGCGAGCGCAACCCATAGGTTGCAAAACGCAACTCATCGATACCTGCGGCACTTTATGAGCGCCGCAAGACCTTTGCAACGACCGACTTGATGACCCTTTTGCGATAGGGCTGCGACACGCGACAGGCGTGAATCAGGCTCCGGCGACGATCTTCTTGGTCGCTTCCACCAGTGACTTCACGGCAGCAACCGACTTGTCGAACATTGCCTTCTCGTCGGCGGTGAACGACACCTCGACGATCTTCTCGACACCGTCCTTGCCGATCACGACTGGCACGCCGATGTAGAGGCCCTTCACCCCATATTCGCCATTCAGCATGGCGGCGCAGGGGATGACACGCTTCTTGTCCTTGAGATAAGCCTCGGCCATCGAGATCGCCGACGCGGCCGGCGCGTAGAAGGCCGAACCGGTCTTGAGCAGGCCGACGATCTCCGCTCCACCGTCGCGCGTGCGCTGGACGATCTTGTCGAGCTTCTCCTGGGTGGTCCAACCCATCTTCACCAGATCGGGCAGCGGAATGCCGGCGACCGTCGAGTAGCGCACCAGCGGCACCATCGTATCGCCGTGACCGCCCAGCACGAAGGCGGTGACGTCCTGCACCGAGACCTTGAACTCCTCGGCCAGGAACAGGCGGAAGCGCGACGAGTCGAGCACGCCCGCCATGCCGACCACGCGCTTGGCCGGGAAGCCGGTCACTTCCTGCATCAGGCCAACCATCGCATCGAGCGGGTTGGTGATCACGATCACGAAGGCGTTGGGCGCGTTCTCCTTGATGCCCTTGCCCACCGCATTGATCACCTTGGCGTTGATGCCGACCAGATCGTCGCGCGTCATGCCGGGCTTGCGCGGCACGCCCGCGGTCACGATCACGACGTCGGCGCCGGCGATGTCCTTGTAGCTGGACGAGCCGGAATAGTTCGCATCGAAGCTCTCGACCGGCGAGAGCTGCGCGATATCGAGCGCCTTGCCCTTGGCGATGCCCTCGGCATCGGGAATGTCGAACAGGACGATGTCTCCCAGATCCTTCTGGCCGGCGAGCAGAGCGAGGGTGCCGCCGATTTGTCCGGCGCCGATCAGCGCGATCTTCTTGCGAGCCATGCGAAATCTCCGTTTTTCAAGGGCGGCGCGTGGTAGCGCGAATCAGCCAGAGCGGCAAGGCAGGGGTGCCGAAATCAGAATTCCGCGCGAGCCGCGGATATTTCGCACAATGCCGCCGGGCTATGTCGGGGCCAGCAACACCATGGAAGGAATTCATCATGTCCAAGCAACAGGAGAACAAGGCCATCGTCGGTCGCTGGTTCAAGGACTTCTGGGGCAACCCCTGGAACCCCGCCATCGTCGACGAACTCGCCGCGCCCGATATCCTCCTGCAGTATTCCCTGCATGAGCCGCGGCGCGGACGCGACGACGTGAAGCAATTCATGATCGACTTCCGCGAGGCCTTCCCCGACCTGCATTTCGAGGGCGCCGCCGATCTGATCGCCGAGGACGACTATGTGGTCGGCCGCTGGAAAGGCGGCGGCACCCACACCGGTCCGGCCTTCAGCGACTTCCTGTCCGGCGCGCTTCCCGCTGCCACCGGGCGGAAGATGTACTTCACCGGGACCACCGTGCTGCGTGTCAGGAACGGCAAGATCGCCGAGGAGATCGGCCTCGACGACGGCGTGACGGCACTGCAGCAGCTTGGGCTTCTGAAGGCGGCCTGATCAGACGGGATGCCGGCCGAGGTGCTTCAGCAACAAATCGGCCGCCTCGGCCGGCGCCTGATCCATGACGAAATGGCCGACGCCCGGCAGGACTTCCATGCCGTAAGCGGCGCCGACGAACTCCCTGGTCCCGTGCGCGGCCTCGGGTCCGACCGTCGCATCGGCATCGCCCCAGATGTAGAGAGTCGGCACTTTGATCGTGCCGATCTCGGCCGCCAGGCCTTTGTTGGCGCGATACCAGGCCAGCGCCGCCTCGAGTGCATCGGAATTGCCGAGAACACCGAGATGCTCCTCGATCGCCGCTTCCGGCACGCCTTGCGCCGCAAGATTGCGCCGAAGCCGCCGGGCGTTCTCTTCCAGCAGCATCGGCCCGGTCTCCGGTTCCAGGAACTTGCGGTGATGGCGCGAGCGATGTTTCTGGTCGCCGTCCTCCTTGAGGAGAGCGCGGCGGAACGACGAGGGATGCGGCCGCGACAGGATGGTGAGCGACGCCAATCGGTCGGGATGCCGGCCCGCCACGCCCCAAGATACCTGCCCGCCCCAGTCATGACCGACCAGATGGAAGCGCTTGCCGGAGGCGCCTGAGGCATCGGCGATATCGATCGCATCAGCGATCAACTTGTCGAAGGCATAGTTGGCCAGATTCCTTGGATCGGGACGGGCGCCGGGCGAGTAGCCACGCTGGTCGGGCGCGATGGCGCGATAGCCTGCCTTCGCCAGCGCCGGCAGGGCCGCGCGCCAACTGTGCCGCGATTCGGGAAAGCCGTGAAGCAGCAGCACGAGGGGGCCGTCGGCGGGGCCGGCGACGTCGGCGGTGAACGTGAGTCCCGAGCGGGTCTTCAGTGCAATCGTCTCGATCATTTGGTCATGCTACACCGTTGGTCCTGAACCAGGCGAGACAACGCTTCCATCCATCCTCCGCCGCTTCCTTGCGGTAGGAAGGGCGATAGTCGGCATTGAAGGCGTGCGGCGTGTCCGGATAGACGTGGATGCTGGACTTCGTCGCCGCGGGATTGCCCGACTCCTTCAAGGCGACGCGCATCCTTTCGACCGCTTCCTGCGGAATGCCTGCATCGGCGCCGCCATAGAGGCCGAGCACAGGGCCGTGCAGTTCGTTCACCACGTCGATCGGATTTTTGGCCGGCGCCCTGGAGCCGAGCGGCCCATACCAGGCGACCGCTGCCTTGATCGCTGGACTGTGGGCGCTGTAGAGCCAGGCGATGCGGCCGCCCCAGCAGAAGCCGGTGATGCCGAGCTTCGACGTGTCGGCCTTGCTCTCTGCCTTGGCAAAGGCGGCCGTCGAATCGAAATCGCCCATCACCTGCGCGTCGGGCGTCCTGGACACGAAATCGCTGATAAGCGTTTGCGCATCGCCGACCTTGGTGGCGTCGCCCAGTCGGAAATAGAGGTCCGGCGCGATGGCGTAGTAGCCGACTTTGGCGAAGCGTCGACAGATGTCTGCGATGTGGGCATGCACGCCGAAGATCTCCTGCGTGACGAGGATGGTGCCGAAGCCCGAACCGGACGCCGGCATGGCGCGATAGGCCATCATTTCCTTGCCGTCCTTGGTCTTCACCGAGACCGCCCCCGCCGCAAGACCGTCGGATGGCGTCACGATCGCGGTCTGCGCCTGGATCGGCTGGGCCGCGAGCGCAAACACGGCGCCGAAGGCTGCGGAGCCCAGAAGCGCACTCCGACGCGAGATACTGTCATTGAGCAAGAGACGATCGCCATCCATGTCGGACCTCCCGCGATAGGATCGAAAACTGAACGCTAGGACCCGACCTCCCTCACGCCACAGTCACAAATGAGAGAGGTCACGCGGCCTCGATATGGTCGAGCGAAAGATATTCCGGACTCTGCATCTCCATCAGGCGCGACACGGTGCGCTGGAATTCGAACGCGCCATCGCCTTCGACATAGAGCTTGTCGGGCAGCGCGGCGGCCGAGCAGATGAACTTCACCTTCCGCTCGTAGAAAGTGTCGATCATGGTCACGAACCGGGCTGCCTTGTCGCGATTCTCCGGCCCCATCTTCGGGATCTCCGCCACGATCACCGTATGGAAATTGTCGGCGATGCACAGGAAATCGGCCGCTCCCATGGGCTTGGCACACCAATCCAGATAATGCGCCATGGCGACACCTGGTGCAGCGCGCGGCACTTCGACATCTCGGCCTTGCGTACGCAGCACGCGCGGCTCGCCGTCGGCGCCACCGGCCAGTGTGCGGAAGGCCTCATCGAGCCTTGCCGTCGCCCAGGCGCCGAGCGGTGTCAGGTAGAGATCGAGCTTGCGCATGCGGCCGAGGCGGTAGTCCTGGCTGCCGCCCAGCTCCAGGACCTCCAGACGCTGCTTGATCAGTTCGATGAAAGGCAGGAAGCGGTCGCGTTGCAGTCCGTTCTTGTAGAGATCGTCGGGGGCACGATTGGATGTGGCGATCACCGTCAGGCCTTCGTCCAGCAAGGTCTCGAACAGACGACCCAGGATCATCGCATCGGCGATGTTGGTGACCTGGAATTCGTCGAAACACAAAAGCCGCGTCTGACGCGCGATGTCTTTGGCAATCGGCACGATCGTGTCGGCTTCGGGCGGTGCCCCCTTGGCTGCGAGTTCCTCGCGACGGCGATGCAGTCGGTCATGAACCTCGAGCATGAATTCATGGAAATGCACACGCCGCTTCCGCGCCACCGGAGCATCGGCGAAGAAGAGGTCCATCAGCATCGATTTGCCGCGGCCGACCGGCCCCCAGATGTAAAGCCCGCGCGGCCCGTCGGGCGCCTTCTCCGTCCGACCCAGGCCCAGTCGCGCCAGAAGGCCGGGACGCGCCGCCGGCTTCGCCTGCGTTGCGAGCTGGTCATGCACCGACTGCAGCCGCTGGACGACCTTCTCCTGCACGGGGTCGGCATGGATCTGGCCCGCGGCGCGGCGGGCGGCAAGGTTGGCGGCGGGTCCCTTGCCGGTCGTGGGGGTATCGGAATCCATTGACGGCGATACCTAGCTCACTCGCGCACGGCTGCCTATAAGATGCGGCGATGAAGATCGCGTTTCTCGGCACGTCGGCGTTCGCTGTCCCGGCCCTCAAGGCACTGGTCGAGGCCGGCCACGACGTGACCTGCGTCTATACGCGCGCGCCCAAGCCTGCCGGCCGCGGCCAGAACGAGCGCAAAACGCCGGTACACGAGACAGCCGATGAGCTCGGTCTCGCCGTGCGAACGCCGAGGACGCTGCGCCGCGAGGACGAAGCCGAGGCATTCGAGGAACTCGACCTCGACGCGGCGGTGGTGGTGTCCTACGGCCATATCCTGCCCAAGAGCTTCCTCGATGCACCGGTATTGGGCTGCATCAATATCCACGGCTCGCTGCTGCCGCGCTGGCGCGGCGCGGCGCCGATCCATCGCGCCCTGCTTGCCGGCGATGCCGAGACCGGCGTCACCACCATGCACATGGACGAAGGACTCGACACCGGCCCGATGCTGCTGGCCGAACGCACGCCGATCTCGGCCGCCGACACGGCCGAGACCGTGCATGATCGCCTTGCCGCACTCGGCGCGACCCTGATCGTCTCCACCCTCGACGGGTTGATGCGCAAGACGATCGAACCCGTTCCGCAGCCGGAAGACGGCGTGACCTACGCCCACAAGCTCGGCAAGGAAGAAGGCCTGCTCGACTGGCGACGGCCGGCGGCGGAACTGGAGCGTAAGGTGCGCGCCTTCCATCCCTGGCCCGGCACATCGTTCGATGCGCCGCACGCCGGCGGCGTCGAACGCATCAAGGTGCTGCAGGCGGGATTGGCGCTGGCCGCCGGTGCGCCGGGAACGGTCAGCATCAGCCGCGATGGCCTTCCCGTTGTCGCCTGCGGCACGGGCGGTCTGCGTCTGGTGAAGCTGCAGCGCCCGGGCAAAACCGCTCAGCCGGCCGAGGCCTTTCTGTGCGGGTTCGCCCTGCCCCCAGGCACGATCCTACCCCTGCCCGCTGTCGTGACGCTGCCGCAGACCAAGCCGGGCTGAGCCGTGCCACGCTACAGGATCACGGTCGAATATGACGGCGGTCCGTTCGTCGGCTGGCAGCGCCAGGACAGCGGCCCCTCGATCCAGGCCGCGCTGGAGGATGCCGTGTTCGCCTTCGCCGGCGAGCGCGTGCACGTGCAGGGTGCGGGCCGCACCGATGCCGGCGTGCATGCCCGCGGCCAGGTCGCGCATTTCGATCTTGTGCGCGAACAGCCGATCGAATCGGTGCGCGGCGCCCTCTGCTTTCATCTCCGGCCCCATCCAATCGTGGTGCCGACCGCCAAGCTCGTGCCGGCCGATTTCCATGCGCGCTTCTCCGCGACCTGGCGGCAGTACCGCTACCGCATCCTCAATCGCCGCTCGCCGCCGGCACTCGATCGCGGCCAGGTCTGGCACGTGCCCGTCCCGCTCGACGCCGACGCCATGGCCGAGGCCGCATCCGTGCTCGTGGGCCGGCACGACTTCAACAGCTTCCGCTCGATCAATTGCCAGGCCGCATCGCCGATCAAGACCCTCGACCGGCTGGCGGTAAATCGCGACGGCGAGGAGATCGCGATCGACGTCGGCGCACGCTCGTTCCTGCACAACCAGGTGCGCATCCTGGTCGGCACGCTGCAGCTCGTCGGCCGCGGCCAATGGAGCAGGCGCGACGTCGAGCAGGCGCTGGCCGCATGCGACCGCACGCGCGCCGGGCCGACCGCCCCGCCGTCCGGTCTCTGCCTGATGGAGGTGCGCTACGACCTAGCCGGCAACCGCGGCGGTGACGCCGAGGATACGGCTGACGACGAGTGACAGGAAGAACGACGGCACCCAGTTCACGATCAGGAGCAGGCCGGCGATGAACCAGTTGACGCTCAGGGTCATGCGCGTCGTGATGATGATCCAGTAGAACAGCAGCGCCTGGACGGCGAGATCGAAGATCGTCGGAAAGGGCGGCGGAGCCACGCTGCCGATGACGGCATCGCACAGCAGCACCGTCATGGCCGGCAGGCTGATCCAGTTGAGCGCACTGATGTAGCGCGGGTAACGATCGAGCCAGCGGCGCCGACGCGCGATCTCGTAGAACACGACCGGATAAAGCAGCCAGTCGACGACATAGCGAAGCGCTTCGACCACCGCGACCTCCCCCGGATCGGCGACGGTGTCGAGCCGAGAATAGGAGATCGTCAGGTAGAGTATGTAGATTGGCGCCACAAGCAGCATGACCTGGAACGAGCGCAGGCAGGCTTCGGCGGTGTTCTCGAAATGGAATGGCGCCGCAGGATCACGTTGCAGGAACCGGAGCGCGCCCTGCGTGCTGCGGGCAATCTCGCCTTTCGCAAACACGGCGAGGTCAGGTCGCGAAGTAACGGTCGAGCACCGTCTCGTAGACGCCGGCCAGCGTCCTGAGATCGGCGATGGCGCTTTTCTCATCGACCTTGTGCATGCTCTCGCCCACCAGTCCGAACTCCAGCACCGGGCAATAGCCGCGGATGAAGCGCGCATCCGACGTACCCCCGGTGGTCGAGAGTTCCGGATCGACGCCCGCCACGTCGCGCACGGCGCCGGCCACGAGATCGGAGAGCGGGCCGGGCGGCGTATAGAAGGACTCGCCCGACACCTCGACCTTGTAATCGACGGTACCGTTGCCACCCAGCGCCGCATTGGCGCGTTCGACCCGCTCCTGCAGATGAGCGAGAAGGGTCTTCGAGGTCCAGAGATCGTTGAACCGCGTATTGAAGCGTGCAAACGCGACGCCGGGCGCGATATTGGTCGCCTTGTTGCCGACATCGACGGTCGTGAATTGCAGCGAGGTCGGCTGGAAGTGCGTGCTGCCCTGATCGATCGGCTCGCGCACCAGCGCCTCGATCAGCGCCGACAGGCGATGGACCGCATTGTCCAGCCGCTCGGGATAGGCAACGTGGCCCTGCACGCCGCGCACGATCATGTCGACCGTCATGCTGCCGCGGCGTCCGATCTTCATCATGTCGCCAAAGCGCTTGGAGCTCGTCGGCTCGCCGACCACGCAAGCGTCGATCGTTTCGCCGCGCTCGGCGAGGCGCTTCAGCATCTTCGCCGTGCCGTTGATGGCCGGCCCTTCCTCGTCGCCGGTGATCAGGAGGCTGATCGAGCCCCCGAAGGCATGGCCGCGACGGGCGAGGAAGCGGGCGGCTGCTTCGGCGAAGGCCGCGATCGCGCCCTTCATGTCGGCAGCGCCGCGACCGAACAGATAGCCACCCGACAACTCGGCTGCGAACGGCCCTATGGTCCACGACGAGAGGTCGCCCACCGGGACAACATCGGAATGACCGGCGAAGCAGAAGTGCTTTTCGCCCGTACCGATGCGCGCATAGAGATTGGCGACATCATCGGTGCCGGCCTGGCTGAAATCCATGCGCTCGCAATGAAACCCGATGGACGCAAGTGTCCGTTCCAGAAGCTGCAGCGCACCCGCTTCTCGCGGCGTCACGCTTTCGCAACGCACCAGGGCGCGCGTAAGGTCGACCACGTCGATCCTGGAGGAAGAAAGGGCGTCGGGCATGGGCCGGACACTACATCTCCCGCCCCGCAAAGAGAAGGGCGCCGGCTGGTCAGGACCGGCGCCCAAGTCGATGTGAGAGGAAGATTGTCTTGTTGCTTGCTTAATCAACCCGGCATTGTGGAACGGGTATCATGATCGATCGCTACGCTACCATCTTGTCGGCTTCCACCAGATTGACCGAAACGAGCTGCGATACGCCGCGTTCGGTCATGGTGACGCCGTAGAGGCGGTCCATCCGCGCCATGGTGACGCGATGATGGGTGATGATCAGGAAGCGCGTGTCGGTCCGGCCGGCGATCTCCTGCACCAGCGCGCAGAAGCGCTCCACATTCAGATCGTCCAGCGGTGCATCCACCTCGTCCAGCACGCAGATCGGCGCCGGGTTGGTCATGAAGACCGCGAACAGGAGCGCGAGCGCCGTCAGTGCCTGCTCGCCGCCCGACAGCAACGACATCACCTGCAGCTTCTTGCCCGGGGGGCTGGCGTGGATCTCGAGGCCGGCCTCAAGCGGATCCTCCGACTCGGTGAGTCGAAGCTCGGCCTTGCCGCCGCCGAACAGCTTGGTGAAGAGCTGCTGGAAGTGGCTGCTGACCTGCTCGAAGGCGGCAAGGAAGCGCTCGCGGCCTTCGCGGTTGAGGCTCTGGATGCCCTGGCGCAGCCGGCCGATGGCGGCGACCAGGTCGTCGCGCTCGGTCGTCATGCCGGTGATCTGCTGCTCGAGCTCGTTGGCCTCCTCCTCGGCGCGCAGGTTCACGGCGCCCATCGTCTCGCGCTCGTGCACCAGACGCTCGAGCTTGTGCTCCGCCTTCTCGACCTCGGGCAGTTCTTCCAGCGACTGGACCTCCGCCAGCGCCAGCACCCCGTCCGGCTCGCAGCGCAACCGCTCGACGATTCGCTCGACCACCGCCTCGCGGTCCTTGGTTGCCTGCTCGACCTGGCCTTCGCGGCGCACGCGATTCTCGCGCGCCCCGGCCAGTTCGCCTTCGGCCTGACGCAACGCCTTGTCGGTTTCGCCGAGTTGCGTCTCGCCGATCGCGAGCCGGTCGGCCGCTTCCTGGCGCTTCAGCTCCGCCTTGGCGATCTCCTCGGCCAAAGCATGCTGCCGGGCCTCGATCTCGGCCGGCCTGGCGGCAAGCTCGGCAAGCGCGGCCATGATCTGCTCGCGGCGCGCGTCGAGTTCGGCGATCTGGCCATCGGCGTCGGCCAGGCGCTTGCTCCAGCCGTCGCGATCCTGGGCGATCTGGTCGAGCCGCTCGGCGCGCATCGCCGCCTCGCGCGCCAGACGATCGCAAGTGCCTTCGGCTTCGACGAGGGCCGCCCGCAATTCGGCGATCCGCGCCCGCAAGGCGCCCGCAGCCACCCGGTCGGCCTGGCTGTCGGAGATCGACGACAGGCGGGCCTGGCGGAAAGTGCGCCGCATCTCGGCGTCGGCAACATCACCTGCGATCTCGGCGACCACCTGCTCGATCGCAGCCCGCCGCGTGTTGAGCTGATCGGTGCGCCGTGCAACTTCGGCATGACGATCGCGCGCCTCCGTCGCCGCGCGCTCCGCCGAGGCAATGGCGCTCTGCGCAGAACGTTCGGCAGCGCGCGTCGCCTCGCCCGCTTCATGGGTCTTGCGCCGTGCCGCTTCGGCTACGCGCCGCTCGTGCAGGCGTGCCCGCTCGACACAGGTCTTCTCGGCGTTGCGCGCCGCGGCCAGCCAGCCAGCCTCCGCCTCGGCTCGCGCCTGAAGCGTCGCCTGTTCGGCAGCCAGCGCATCGACCTGCTGACGGATCTCCGCCAGGCGATTGCGCTGGCTGAGCCGCACGGCGGCCGTCGACGGGGCGCCGGCGCGCATCGTGTAACCGTCCCAGCGCCAGACCGCGCCTTCGGTCGTGACCAGCTGCTGTCCCGGCTTCAGCCCGGCCTGCAGCGCCGCACCCGTCTCATCGTCGGACACGAGGCCGATGAAGGCCAGCCGCCGCTCCAGCTCCGGCAATGCCTGGACATGGTCAGCGAGCGGCGTCGCCCCTTCGGGCAGCGCCGGCGCGTCGGCGATCGGGCCGAGCGGCAGCCAATGCACGGGGGCGCCGCGGTCCGATGAGGCCTCGAGCTCCTCGCCGAATGCCGCGCCCAAGGCCTTTTCGAATCCAGGCTCGACCGTGAGGGCATCGAGCAGCGGCGGCCAGAGCGATGTGGCCGCCGACTTCAGCGCCGCCGCCACGCCCGCTTCTTCGGCCCGCAACTTGGTGAGGCGCGCATTCGCCTTCTGCAGCAGCTCCGCGGCAGCGGCATGGCTCTGCTCTGCGGCCTGCCGTTCGGCAGCACGCGCATGCTCCATGTCGATGCGCTCAGCCTCGGCCCTGGCGACGGCGGCGCGAGCGGCGTCCGACTCATAACGTTCGGCTTCGCGGGCGCTTTCGATCGCCTGCGCGCTCTGGCGCCGTGTCTCCTCGAGCGCGAGACGGGCTGCATCGAGCGCCGCTTCGACTTCGCCCAGTGCGGGCAGGCCCTTGAGCTCGTTCTCGATCTCCTGCTGCTGGCCCGCCACCTCGGCGCGGCGCGCTTCGAGCCGGCGCAGGCGATCCTGCAACTCGGCAATCTCGCGGCTCACGCTGGCGCGCAGCGCCTCGTCGTCGGCGATCTGACGGGTCAGGCGGTCGTGCTCGGCCTCGGCGGCGTTGGTGGCGCCATGCGCTTCGTCACGGGCCTGCTGAGCGGCGGCCGCGCGGTCTTCCTCGCCCACCCGTTCCTGCTCGAGCTTCGTGCGCTGGGCGTCGAGATCGGCGATGGCCGCCTCGGCATCGCCCTTGCGCCCGCGTTCGCGGCCCAGGTCGGAGTCGGTCTGCAGCAGGCGGGTCTCCGAGTCCTGCTGCGCAGAAGCGACACGCTCGGCCTCGGCGGTCAGCGCATCGTGCGCCACACGGAGACGCTGCAGGGCGGCGGCGGCGGCGGCTTCGTCGTTGCGCAGCGGCGGCAGCGCGGTCGCGGCATCGGCTTGCGCTGTCGTCGCGAGGCCGACCAGGCGCGTGAGGTCGGCGACCTGCACCTCTGCCTCCTTCAGCCGCTCGCCTGCTTCAGCCAGTTCGCTCTCGGCCGCGGCAAGCCGCAGCGCCAGCACAGCAGCCTCGGCTCGACGGATATGGTCGGAGAGATTGCGGTAGCGGCTGGCCTGGCGGGCCTGGCGCTTCAGGCCCTTATGCTGCTCCTCCAGCGCCACCAGCACATCCTGCACGCGCGCGAGGTTCTGCTCGGCTGCGCGCAGGCGCAATTCGGCCTCGTGCCGACGGGCATAGAGACCGGTGATGCCGGCGGCCTCGTCGATGATGGTACGCCGGTCGGCCGGCTTGGCATTGATCAGCGCGCCGATGCGCCCCTGGCTCACCAGCGCCGTCGAGCGCGCGCCGGTCGCGGCATCGGCGAACAAGGTCTGCACGTCGCGGGCGCGGATCTCGCGGCCGTTCACCGAATAGGCCGAGCCCTGGCCGCGCTCGATGCGGCGCACGACGTCGAGCTGGTCGGCGTCGTTCACCATCGCCGGCGCGGTGCGCGTCTTGTTGTCGAGCGTCAGCGTGACTTCGGCGATGTTGCGGGCCGGCCGCGTGCCGGCACCGGCGAAGATCACGTCCTCCATCTCGCTGCCGCGCATCTGCTTGGCCGAGGTCTCGCCCATCACCCATTTGAGGGCCTCGACGAGGTTCGACTTGCCGCAGCCGTTGGGGCCGACGATTCCGGTCATGCCGGCCTCGATAGCGAGCTCCGTCGGGTCGACGAAGGACTTGAAGCCGGAGAGCCGGAGCTTGTCGAACTGGACCATCTACACCACGCCTGTCTGGTTGCCCGGGGTTACTTGCTCAAGAGCTTGGTGAAGGTCGCGTCAAGCTCCTCGACGGAGCGCGCGCCCTTGAATTGTTGACCGTTGATGAAAAGAGTCGGCGTCGAATCGACGCCCGCCTGCTCGCCGCCGCGATAGGAGGCGATTACGCCGTCGGCCATCTTGGGATCGGCAAGGCAGGCCTTGACCTCCTTGTCGCCCATTCCGGCGATGCGCAACGACTTGGAAAGCTCGGCGATCGGATCGGAGGCGGTGGCCCAGTTCGACTGGCCGCGAAAGATCATGTCGACCACCGCGAAATACTTGTCCTTGCCCGAGCACTGGGCGAGCTCCGCCGCCTTGGCCGCCGTCTCGTCGAGCGGAAAGTCGCGATAGACCAGCTTCACCTTGCCGGTGTCGATCCACTTCTCCTTGATCTTCGGCAATTCGACCGTGTTGAAGTGGGCGCAGTGCGGGCAGGTGAAGGAGGCATATTCGATCAGTGTGATCGGCGCCTTGGGATCTCCCTCGACATGGTCGTTGGGCTGGATGCTCAGGATCGCGGCCTTGTCCGGCGCCGCTGCCGAGGCAGTCGTCTGCGTGGGCGCCGGGCCCGGCGACGCCGGGCGCGTCCCGAAATAGACGCCAGCCGCAATCGCGGCCACCGCCACGAGCCCGCCGGCGACGATCAAGATATTCCGCATACCCAACTTCCTCTCTACTACATCTTGGAAATTCAGCCTGTGGGGAGTCAAATCATTCCCGGCCGATATCCCGGAGAATCTTGCCGATGGCCTCGATTCCTCCGGGATTCCCGCAATTCCGGCCGTTGATGAACAGGGTCGGCGTCTGCCGCACGCCGAGGGTCTGCCCGGTCTCCACGTCGGCGACGATTTTGTTCAAAAGCTGGTCGTCGGCGAAGCATTTGCCGGCCGCCAGGCCCCTCTTCTCCAGGATTCTGGCCATTTCCGCTTCGGGATCTGACGCGGTCAGCCAGTCGACCTGGGAGCGAAAGAGGGTGTCGATCGTGTCGAAGAACCCCTGCGGACCGGCACATTCGGCAAGCTGGCTCGCATGGGTGGCGATCGAGTCGGACGGGAAGTGGCGATAGATGAAACGGGCCTGTCCGGTATCGATGAACGCCTTGCGCACGCCGGGCAACACGGCGGCCGAGAAGTTGGCGCAGTGCGGGCAGGTCAGTGAAAAATAGTCGATGATGAGGTTGGGCGCATCGGGTTTGCCGAGCACATGGTCGCCCGGCCGGATCGCCAATGCCTTTTCCTGCTCTTCGGTCAGGTCCTGGGCTCGCGGTGCGCGTGCAAACAGGAGCGCGCCCAGCCCCCCCAGCATCACGCTGCGCCGGCTGGCTGCGATGCGGGCGCCGAGGCGGGCCAGCGCCGCCTTGAGTTCAGGATCCTTCACGACCTCCACGCGCTCGGCGACGCGCCGGACACTGGCCGGATCGGGAGCGGGGAGTTTTGGCGCAGCGGATGGCGGCGGAGCGATGCCACCCTGCACCAGCCGAATACCGTCGATGAAGCGGTGGCCGAAGTAGCCATTCACACGCTCCACCAAATGGCCCGCCATGTGCTGGATCTCGAGCGAGGCAGCGCCAGCCACCCGCAAGCGCAAGGTCTTGCCTGGATCTGGGCCTGCGCCCTGGCCCGAGCCCCGGGTCGTGCGCGCTCCGCGACCCGCGAGCAAAGCATCGGGACGGCAGACGCGCGCGATCTCGTCACCGACGATGGCGGGCCACTCGGCCGTCAGTCGGACCAGCGGCGTGGCGCGCCCCTTGACGCCTCCCTTGCTCCCCTTTGGCACGATGCCGGAGGTGAGCTGCCGGGTCAGTCCGCCGACGGCGCGGAAGCCATTTTCCCGCATGGACCCTTTCAAAGCCTGCTCCTTATGCTAGGCCACGGCCCGCCGCATGACCATGACCCACGCCACCCGCCTGCTCGCCTGGTACGATCGTCATCGTCGCACCCTGCCTTGGCGCGCCCCGCCGGGAAAGCGCACGGCACCTTACCTTGTCTGGCTGTCGGAGATCATGCTGCAGCAGACGACGGTCGCCGCAGTGGGCGACTATTTTCACCGCTTCGTGAAGCGCTGGCCCACGGTCGAGGCGCTGGCTGCGGCGCCGCTCGACGATGTGCTCTCGGCCTGGGCGGGTCTCGGCTACTACGCGCGGGCGCGCAACCTGCATGCCTGCGCACGGGCCGTGACGGAACAGCATGGAGGCATCTTCCCGAGCGGCGAGGCGGAATTGCTGGCGCTGCCCGGCATCGGCCCCTACACGGCCGCCGCCATCCGCGCCATCGCCTTCGACGAGCCGGCGTCGGCCGTCGACGGTAATGTCGAACGCGTGATCGCGCGCCTGTATGCGATCGAAACACCCCTGCCCGACGCCAAGGCCGAGATCAATTTGCGGACTGCCGCCCTGGTCCCGCAGCGACGCGCCGGCGACTACGCCCAGGCGATGATGGATCTCGGCGCCACGGTCTGCACGCCGCGCAATCCACGCTGCGTCATCTGTCCGCTGATGGCCGCCTGCGAGGGGCGGCGGCGAAACATCGCCGAGGAGTTGCCGAGGCGCGCACCCAAAGCCGACAAGCCGACGCGGCGCGGCCTTGCCTTCGTGCTTTCACGCAAGGACGGCGCGGTGCTGCTGCGCAAGCGGCCGGCCAAGGGATTGCTGGGCGGCATGGACGAGGTGCCGTCGAGTGACTGGCGCGAGGGCGCGCTCTTGATCCCCGAGGCGCTGAAACAAGCGCCCGTGCCGGCGCGATGGAAGGTACTGCAAGGCGGCGTGCGCCATACCTTCACGCACTTCCACCTCGAACTCGCCGTGGCGCATGCGATCGCCACGACTTCGGGCCTCGCCAAGCTCGCGCCCGGCAGCGCCTGGTGCACGATCGACCAGATGACCGAGCGCGCCTTGCCGTCGGTGATGCGCAAGGTGATCGCGCATGCGGCGAAGGGCTAAAGACCGGCCCGCACCTGCTGGCGCAGATGGTCGATCGGCCGGCGACCGCCCTCGCCGTCGAAGTGCCAGAAGGTCCAGCCGTTGCAGGCCGGCGCGCCCTGCACGGCAGCGCCCACCTGATGGATCGAGCCGCGATGCTCGCCTCGGGCATTGGCGGCCGAGACCGTGCCGTCGGCGCGCACCCGCGCGTGCAGGCGGCCGCTCAGGTCGCTCAACACCGTTCCCGGCCGCAGAAGACCGGCCTCGATCAGCACGCCGAACGGAATGCGCGGCTCCTGGCGCTTGCCAGGCTTGGGCGTCACATCCTCGGCGGCCAGCGGCACCACCTCGGCGATGCGCTTGCGCGCGAGCGCGGCATAGGTCCGGTCCTGCTCCAGTCCGACGAAGTGGCGGCCGAGCCGCTTGGCGACCACGCCGGTCGTGCCCGTGCCGAAGAACGGGTCGAGGATCGTGTCGCCCGGATTGGATGCGGCCATCAGGCAACGGAACAGAAGCGATTCGGGTTTCTGCGTGGGATGCGCCTTCCTGCCGTCCTCACCCTTCAGCCGCTCGCCGCCGGTGCAAAGCGGCAGCAACCAGTCGGAGCGCATCTGCACGCCCTCGTTCAGCTCCTTCATCGAATCGTAATTGAAGGTGTAGCGCTTGGCGCGCCGGTCGCGCGCGGCCCAGATCAGCGTCTCGTGGGCGTTGGTGAAGCGCTTGCCCTTGAAATTCGGCATCGGGTTCGACTTGCGCCACACCACGTCGTTCAGGATCCAGTAGCCGTGGTCCTGCAGCGCGGTTCCGATGCGGAAGATGTTGTGATAGCTGCCGATCACCCACAGCGTGCCTTCGGGCTTCAGGAGCCGCCGCGCCGCCGCGAGCCAGGCGCGGGTGAAGGAATCGTAGCGGGCGAAGTCGGCGAACTTGTCCCACTCGTCGTCGACCGCGTCGACCTTGCTGTTGTCGGGCCTCAAGAGGTTGCCGCCCAGCTGCAGGTTATAGGGCGGGTCGGCGAACACCATGTCGATCGAGCCTTCGGGCAGGCTCTTCATCAGGTCGATGCAATCGCCGACATGAACGCGGTCGAGATAATCCACAGGCATCGGTGGAAGATGAGTCATCCACCGAGTCGTGGTCAAGAAATTACAATTGATTCAATTGTTTATCACATCGATCCACAAGATCGAGTCGATCCACAGAAGGAGGATACCAGACCTAGCGAGTAGACCTTACGGCAGCAGACTGGACAGTCTCGCCATGAACGGGCCGATGGCTGCGGCTTCCTCCTCGGCTTCCTCGACGAGAGCCGATACGTGCTCGCCGAAAGACGACGTCTGGATCGACTTTTCGAGGCGGTCGAGCCGCGCCAGGAGCCGCTCACGCGTCTCCCCCGACGTGTGCGTGTTGATCGACTCCCGCAGATCGGCGATCAGCTTGCCGTGTTCGCCCGGGGCCTGGCCTTTGTCATTCTCATCCATTGGCGAATGATGGCGCATCGGCCGGAGATGTCGAGTGCGAAGCGTCGGTCCGGTCAGGCAACGCCCTGGATCTCGGCCAGGACTGGCCCGGCGCCGAGGAGCCGGGTGACCGGCGCAAAGCTCCTGCGATGGTGCGGCGTCGGCCCGAGCCGGTTCAATGCCGCAAGATGCTCCGCCGTGTTGTAGCCGACGTTGGTTTCCCAGCCATAGCCAGGGAACGAAGCGGCGAGCGCAAGCATGTAGCGATCGCGCGTGACCTTGGCCAGGATCGACGCCGCGGCAATCGAGTAGGAACGGGCATCGCCGCCCACGATCGTCTCGGCCCGACAGCCGAGTTCCGGTGGCGCGCGATCGCCGTCGATCAGTACGACGTCGGGCTGGTCGCCCAGCGACCGCAGCGCACGGCGCATGGCCAGGAAGGTCGCCTGCAGGATGTTGATGCTGTCGATCTCCTCGACGCTCGCCTCGCCGATCGCGTAGCGCACGGCCCCCGAGGCAATCATGGCCTCGTAGGCCTCCTCACGCTCTTCACGCGCCAGCTTCTTGGAATCGTCGATCAGCCGCAGCAGTTTCCGTTTCGCGACCGAGCGATCGATGACCGCCACCGCCGCCACCACAGGCCCGGCCAGGGGACCGCGGCCGACCTCGTCGATGCCGGCAACCCGCACGACGCCCGGCCCCTCGCAGCGCATTTCATAACGGAAGCTCGGCATATCCCCAACGTCACCGCGTAGAGTGAGGTGTGTCCCTCGTCGCCGACATCATCGCGCAGGACCCTGTGGGTATGGAACAGCTTCGTGCCGCACGCACGCTCGCCCTGTCCGACTGGTGCATTGCTGCGGGCTTCGTGCGCAATCGTGTGTGGGATCACCTGCACGGCATCGCCCCGCCGCGACCGCCGGCCGACATCGACGTCCTCTACTACGACGCCGACGATCTTTCGAAGGAAACCGAAGCGCGCCACGAAGCGCGGCTCGGCAAGCTGATGCCGGGCCTGCCCTGGCAGGTGCGCAACCAGGCGCGCATGCATGTCTGGAAGGGGCTGCCGCAGCACAAGAGCACGTCCGATTCGATGATCCATTGGCTGGAGACGGTGACCGCAGTCGGCGTGCGACTGGAGCCGGACGATTCGCTCGCCGTGATCGCGCCGCTCGGCGTCGACGATCTGGTCAATCTCCGCTGCCGTCCCACCGCTTTCGGACGCACGCGCCGGGACGAATATGAGAACCGTATCGCCAGCAAGCGCTGGCGCGAGCTGTGGCCGCAGGTGCGGTTCCTGGATTGAGCGCTACAGCAGCTTCATCTGCCGCGCGTCGCGCCTGGCGTCGACGAGCGCGGTGCGCGCCGACTCAGGCACGGCAAAGCGCAGCGTGTCCAGGCGATAGCGGATGCGGTTGAGGCCGAGCCGCTTCACGGCCGCCGAGAAACGCGCGGCGAGAAGCTGCGCAATCGGACCCTCGCCGCGCATGCGCAGGCCGAACTCGGCCTGGTAGAGCGCACCGCCACGCATCTGGCGGATCAACGACAGCACGCGCTCGGCGCGGTCCGGCCGGTGGGTGCGCAGCCATTCGTCGAACAGGTCCTTGATCTCGAGCGGCAGGCGCAGGACGGTGAAACCGGCCCGCGTGGCGCCGGCCTCCACCGACGCCTCGAGGATGGACTCCATCTCGTGATCGTTGAGGCCGGGAATCATCGGCGCCGTCATCACGCCCACCGGCACGCCGGCTTCCGCGAGCTTGCGAATGGCGTCCAGCCGCCGATGAGGCGCCGAGGCCCGCGGTTCCATGGCGCGCGCGAGATCCTTGTCGAGCGTCGTCACCGACAGGAACACCTCGGCGAGGTTGCGCCTGGCCATGTCCGCCAGGATGTCGATGTCGCGCGTGACCAGATGATTCTTGGTGACGATGCCGACCGGATTGTTGAAGTCGCTCAGCACCCGAAGGATCTGGCGCGTGATCTTGAGCTCGCGTTCGACCGGCTGGTAGGGATCGGTATTGGTGCCCATCGCCACCACGTCGCAGCGGTATTTGGGCGAAGCGAGCTCGGCGGTGAGGAGCTTGGCGGCGTCCGGCTTGAACAGGATCCTGGTCTCGAAATCGAGGCCGGGCGACAGGCCGAGATAGGCGTGCGTGGGCCGGGCGAAGCAATAGATGCAGCCGTGCTCGCAGCCGCGATAGGGATTGATCGAGCGATCGAACGGAACGTCGGGCGAGGTGTTGCGGGCAAGGATGATGCGGGTGGCGTCGCGCGTCAGCGTCGTGCGCAGCGGCGGCAGCTCGTCCTCTTCCGATGCCTGCTCCGCCGGCGGTTCCCAGCCGTCGGTCGTGCGGATCCGCTGCTCGCTGTCGTAGCGGCTCGAGGCATTGCTGAGCGCCCCGCGTCCATTGTGCTGCGGCTCGGGGATCGCATCGTCGGGATAGAGCGGCGGATCCTTGGGCGTCATCCACCGACTTTGAGAACAAATCAGGAACGAGTCAATCCGCTACATATTGCGTCGGGATTGATCAGCTTTACGCCAGTAATGCCTCAACCACTGCGCGGCATCTTCCCTTCGTTCAACCGTGGCATGAGTTCGGCGAAATTGCAGGGGCGGAAGCGAATGTCGAGCTGATGACGCAGGATCTCGTCCCACCCATCCTTGCAGGCGCTCGTCGACCCCGGTAGCGCAAAGATATAAGTCGCGTTGGCGACGCCCGCCGTCGCGCGCGATTGCATGGTGGAGGTGCCGATCTTCTGGAAGCTGATCCAGCGGAAGACCTCGCCGAAACCTTCGATCTTTTTCTCGAACAGCCCTTCCAGAGCCTCGGGCGTCACGTCCCGGCCGGTGACGCCGGTGCCGCCGGTCGTGACCACGGCCTCGACTTTGGGATCGTCGATCCACCTTTTCACCCGGGCACGGATCAGGCCGATATCGTCGGTCACGATGGCCCGGTCCACCAACACATGACCGTCGCGGGCGATGCGCTCGACCAGCGTGTCTCCCGATTTGTCCGTTGCGAGCGTGCGGGTATCGGAAACCGTGAGCACGGCAATGTTCACCGGCTTGAAAGCCTTGGTTTCATCGATTTTGTTCATGCGTTCATCCTAACGTTCCTCGCTTGTCGAAGCGAGGCGCGACACCTAGATGGGAGCCATGACCGACTGGAAGCATGATGGCGTGCGGGTCATTCCCGCGGACTCGCTGGACACCAGCACCGCCCAGACACCGGGCATGAACCGCGCGGCGGCGATCAATTACGCCCGCGTGGGTGCGCAGAAGCTATGGGCGGGCACGGTGACGATCCATGCCCATGCCAAGACGGGTGCGCATCATCACGGGCATCTCGAAAGCGTGATCTACATCGTCAAGGGCAAGGCGCGCATGCGCTGGGGCGAGAAGCTCGAATTCATCGCCGAAGCCGGCCCGGGCGACTTCATCTACGTTCCGCCCTATGTGCCGCACCAGGAGATCAATGCCTCGGACACCGAGCCACTGGAGTGCGTGCTGGTCCGGTCCGACAACGAGGCGGTGGCGGTCAACATCGACATCACCCCCGTCGAGAAGCCCGAAGAAGTCTACTGGGTCGATCCGACCCACCCCCATCCGCACAAGCATTAGCGCATTTCCATGCGCTGATGCCGGCAGGCGGCAGCGCCTTCTGAGGCGCGGGAGCCCGCGCGATGCAATTAAGAGCAAGGACGTCTAGGACGACTTTTCCCTGACCTCGGCCGAACGATCCCAGAAATTCGGGACCATCTGGTTCGTGTAGCCGGAGACGAACGGGCTGGCCGCGCCCGTCTCGGGATCGAACGTATGGCGACGTACGGCGCCGATATTGCCGCCATAGACATGGATGCTGATCGAACCGCAGTCGCCGAGCGCATTCGTCACTCGATGGATATCGCCTGCCGCGGGGCTCAGCACTTCGACATCGCCGGGCGCCAGTGTCGTCGTCCTGCCGGCCGTGAGCGCATCGGTCGCGGCATCGCGCGTAAAGGCCTGCGATGTCTCCGAGCCGCGCAACATACCGACCAGCCCCCACATCTGATGATCGTGGATCGGCGTGCAGGCGCCGGGGGCCCAGACGAAGCTCACGACGGAGAAGCGCTCGAACGGATCGCACCACAGGAGGTTCTGCGCATAGCCGTGCGGCGGGCATTTGGCCATGCTCTCCGGCAGCCAGTCGTCGCGGCTGACCAACTCGCCCAGCAGCTTTCGCCCAACCTCGATGACGGCCGCCTCGTCCTTGTCTTGCCAGGCGCCGCCGACAAGCGACGTCATGTCTGCGATGAAGCGGCGTAAGCAGGCGATGTTCATTCGGCAGCCTCTCACCGGGCAGCGATGCCCGTTATCAGTCTAGCACCGGAATCGATGGATCAACGCCCCGAATCCTGTGACGTGTAGCGTGGCCATTCGTGGGCGGCGACCTGGTCGAGCGACGGCGTCGGCTGGCCGAGCCGGATCTGGTACATCCAGTAGTTCGCCAACACACGCTGCACGAAGTCGCGCGTCTCGTTGAGCGGGATCGAGGCGACATAGAGCAGCGGATCGGACGAGGCGTTCAGCGAATTGTCCCAGCGGCTCACATTACCCGGTCCGCCGTTATAGGCGGCAGCGGTCCGGACGAGGTTGTCGTCGACGTCGCCCAGCAGCGAGGTAATGTAGGCTTGGCCGAGCGACATGTTGATCGACGGATCGAACGGATCGCCGCCCGCGGCCTCGGGTGCGTACTTGGCGCGGACGATCTGTGCCGTACGCGGCATGAGCTGCAGCAGGCCCATCGCACCGACATACGAACGAGCCTTGGGATTGAACGCCGACTCCTGGCGCATGAAACCCCAGATGAGCGCACGATCCAGGCTGAAGCCGCTGGCCGGTTGCCACGGCGGCAGCGGATAGGCCGCGCCATCATAGCCCTGTATCTTGTGGCGTGCGTCCCAGGCCGCGTTGGCGACCCGCACCGAAAGATCCGGCAGCACCGCCTTGTTGGCGAGCGACAGGATTGCGGTGATGTAGCCCGGGTCGGCATCGAGCGAGGCGGCGAACAGCTCTCGGCTCGCAGCCGTCGAGGCGCCGAGCTGCAGCAGCGCAAGCGCGCGATGGCCCACGCGATCGTTGCGCAGGAGACTGGCCGCCTTGCGATCGATCGCCGGCAGGTTCCAGTCGGGGACGATCTTCATGCCCAGCGTCTTCTGCGCGATCAGGCCGTAGAAGGTACGGTTGTGCAGCGCCGCCCGCTTGAGATAAGGCGCAAATTTCTGTGGACTGCCAGCCAGCAGGTTCGCGCGCGCCGCCCAGAAAGCACCGGCCGACAGCGTCCAGGACGAGGCCTGATCGGGCGGCGCGTCGGCCACCATCTCGAATCGCCGGGCCGCCTCGGGCATGTCGCCGGCGGTGAACGCCGCAAGCCCTGCATTCCAGTTGGCATCGGGCGGCAGGCTGATCTCGACCGGGACTTGCAGGCTGCGCTGCGAATCGGCCTCGAGCGCATGGGTGCGAATGCGGCCGCGCCACAGCTCGATCTCCTGCGGTCCCAGGAGATCGACGGACGACCTGCGATCGAGCAGCGCGAAAGCGGCATTGAAGCCGCCATCGTCGATCATTTGCTGCAGACGTGCGCGAAGTTGCGCCGCTTCGGCGGCGTCGGATCCCGTCACCGTGCGGGCGGCGGCGAAAGCAGGCGACGACTGGACCTGATTGACGAACGTCGAGGGGGTGAGCTCGCCGCTTGCGCCGCGCGGACGCCTGGCCAGTGCAAGGCGATAGATCGACGGCGCGTCGGGATGATCGTTGTAGTCCTGCAGCCACGCGGCGAGCTGCTCGTAGCGGGCGGCATAGTGCGGCGACAGCAGGCGCTGGGCGCCGACATAGCCCATCAGTGTCTTGTCGCTAAGCCGTGCGATCTCGGCGTCAGCCTCGCCCCATCGGCCCGCCGCCTGATCCTGGAAGATGCGACGGTAGCGATCCCGTGTCTCGCCATCGAGCACCGTCGGCAGATCGGGATTGACCGCCATCTCGTCGAGCTCGATGACCGGCGGCGGCGGAACGAACACGGGATGATGGACAGCGGGGCGCGGCTTGGCGTGGGCTGCGGCACGCAGTGTCGGATGGGCCGGCCCCCGAGCGGCGACTTTGGTGGCTTTGGCGACCGGCGGACGGTGCGGCGGCTTGGTCGCGGTCTGAGCCAGCGCTGAGGCCGCAAGGCCTGCGATCGCAGCAACCAAGGCCGCGGAAAAAAGGCATTTCATGCTCGCAGGGTAATTTGACTGTAGTAGGGCGACAAGCGCGGGCTCGCTATACTGGACCAAACCGGAGGGAAGTCATGACTCTGCATCAGGAACGCGCCGCGGCCGTACGGCAGTTTGTCGACGAGGCCCGCAAGATCGAGCAAGCGGGCATCACCTATGCCACGCTCGGCCAGATCGGCGATCAGCTGGCGGCGCTTGCGCGACGCGCCGAGCTTTTTCCCCAGGAGGAGTTCCCGCTTGGCCCCGATGGCGGCATCTATCGCCTGAGCGAGGATGCAGACCACCGCTTCGCCCTTTATGCCTCGGCCGGGGGCGCCGGCAAGAAGGTGCCGCCGCACAACCACACGACCTGGGCGATCATCGCCGGCGTCCACGGCGCCGAGCGCAATGTCGTCTATGACCGGCTCGACAACGGCGCCCGGGCCGACCTGGTACAGCTCCGCGAGGCTCCGGCCAAGGAGAAGACGCTGCGGCGCGGCGACGTCATCTCCTACATGCCCGAAGATTTTCACCACATCGAGACGCCGGCTGGCGCAGGCGATGCGCTTCATCTCCATTTCTACGGCCTTAGCCTCGAACATCTGCCCGATCGCGTCAGCGTCGACCTCGCGACCGGAACGGCCAAGCGCTTCATGGCCAAGGCCAAGATCCTCACCCCGCTTCTTTCCGTGCAGCAGGTCAAGGCGATGCTGACGTCGGGCGAGGTGTTCGCTTTCTTCGATGTGCGGGAGGAAGGCGAATTCTCGATCAACGGCCATCCCCTGTTCGCGACCCCCCTGCCGCTTTCGCGGCTCGAGCCGCGCGCGGCGGCGCTGCTGCCCGATCCGCGCACGCGCATCGTGCTGATGGACAGCGGCGAGGAGAGCCACGATCCGCAATGGGCCGGCCGCGCCAATCGCGCCGCCGCACGGCTTTCCAAGCTGGGCTACACCGACCTTGCCGTCATGAAAGGCGGCCTCAAGGCCTGGCGGGATGCGGGCTATGAGGTCTTCACCGGCGTCAACGTGCCGAGCAAGGCCTTCGGCGAAGTTGTCGAGCACGGCAACGACACGCCGCGTATCGATGCCTCCGACCTGCAGAAGCTGGTCGATGCCAAGACCGACCTGGTGATCCTCGATTCGAGGCCGATGCCCGAGTTCAACAACATGTCGATTCCCGGCGGCGTCGACTGTCCGGGCGCGGAACTCGTCTATCGCGTGAAGGACTTCGCGCCCAACCCGAACACCCTGGTCGTCGTGAACTGCGCGGGGCGCACGCGCTCGATCATCGGCGCCCAGTCGCTCATCAATGCCGGCCTGCCCAACAAGGTGATGGCGCTGAAGAACGGCACGATGGGCTGGCATCTCGCCGGCCTGAAGGTGGCGCGCGGCGAGACCAGGAGCTTCGGACCGCAAAGCCCCGAAGCGGCGAAGTTCGCGCAAGCGGCAGCGGCAAATATCGCCAAGCGTCTGGGCATCCGGAAGATCGACATTGCGGGACTGAAGCGGCTCGAGGCCAAAGGCGGCCCGCTCTATCGCCTCGATGTCCGCGACCCGTCGGAGTATGCGCAAGGCCATCTCAAGGGCTTCCGCCACGCCGCCGGCGGCCAGCTCGTGCAAGCGACCGATCAATATGTCGGCGCGCGCAACGCCACCATTGTGCTGCACGACAACGACGGCGTGCGGGCCACGATGACGGCGCACTGGCTGCTGCAGATGGGCTGGGCCGAAACCTATGTGCTCGATCACAAGCCGGCAGCAGCCGAGCTCACGACCGAGGCCGAGCCGCGTTTCCCCAAGGGCTTCGTGCTGCCGACGCCCGCCGCAGTGACGCCGGCCGAACTCAATGCTTCGCTCGCAACGACGCTGGTGATCGACCTCGACACCAGCCTGAAGTATCGCGACGGCCACGTACCGGGCGCATGGTTTGCCGTTCGCGCGGGCCTCGCCAGGTCGCTGCCGGAAATGCTTGCGAAGCAGGCGAACGCCGAGCGGATCGTGCTTGTGTCCCCGGACGGCGAGATCGCATCCCTTGCCGCGTCGGAGGCGCAGGAAGCGGCCGGTTCGCTGCCAGTCGCGATCCTGGCTGGCGGCATGAAGAGCTGGCGCGCGGCCGGCCTCGCTCTCGAGACCGGCCACACACGGATGGCCGATCCGCCGACCGATGTCTGGTACCGGCCCTACGACTTCAAGGAGGATGTCGAGGCGGCAATGCGCCAGTATCTCGACTGGGAGGTCGATCTCGTGCCGCAGGTGGTGCGCGATGGCGACGCCAGGTTCACCGTCATGAAGCCTTGACTGGGTCTTTAACTACTTGAGAGGTAAAGGGAATCCGTTCCTTGACAGGGTATCCCCGACCCCCTAGACATCCGCCCGCAATCGGGCGGCGGGCTTCATCGCTGCGACGTTCGGGAGCATAGGCAAATGGATACCCCATCGAGCAACGCCGGCCGTGGTCGCGAGCCTGATCGCGATCCGGAAGGCGACCGGCGGCGGATCGACGAGCTGGAGGAGCGCCTCAGGAAGGCGCGCGGTCCGGCAAAGGACGAACCGAGGCTGGATTTGCGGGTATCGCACCGCCAGACAGGCGTTGCCTATCGAGTGATGGTCGATATGATCGCGGGCCTTTTGGTCGGGGGGTTCTTCGGCTACTGGCTCGACCGTTGGATGGGTTGGGCGCCGTATGCGCTGGCGGGGGGCCTTCTTCTGGGCTTCGCAGCCGGCGTCAACAATGCGTGGCGCGCCATCCGGGCCTACTCGGAAGAGGCGGCCAAGGGGAACGGCAATAGCCTGCCCTGACGACGGCCCGAAGACGGACGCGCAGGCGTGGATGGAGTGGGGACGATATGCATAGCCCGATGGAGCAGTTCGAGATCAAGCGGCTGCTCGACCTACGGATCGGTTCGCTCGACGCCTCCTACACCAATTCCGCTCTATGGATGACGATTGCCGTCATCCTCGCCACCCTTCTTTTCGTCTACGGCATGCGCCAGCGGGCGCTGGTGCCGGGCCGCCTGCAGGCGGTTGCCGAGCTTGGCTACGAATTCGTGGCCGGCATGGTCCGCGACAATGTCGGCAGCGCCGGCAAGAAGTACTTCCCCTTCATCCTCACCCTCTTCGTCTTCATCCTCTTCTGCAACACGCTGGGCCTGGTGCCCTACTCCTTCACGCCGACCAGCCACATCATCGTGACCTTCTCGATGGCGATCGTGGTGTTCGTGGGCGTAACGATCATCGGCTTCGCCCGGCATGGCCTGCATTTCCTGGAGTTCTTCGTGCCCAAGGGCGTGCCGGCGTGGCTGCTGGTCATCCTGGTGCCGATCGAGGTCATCTCCTACTTCGTACGGCCGTTCAGCCTGTCGATCCGACTGTTCGCCAACATGCTGGCCGGCCACACCATGCTGAAGGTGTTCGGCGGCTTCGTGGTGATGCTGGGCATCCTCGCCGGCTGGGCGCCGCTCGCCTTCATCGTCGCCCTTACCGGTCTCGAGCTGATCATCGCCTTCCTGCAGGCCTACGTATTCACGATCCTGACCTGCCTCTATCTCAACGACGCCATCCACATGAGTCACTGACGGCGTCGCCTTCAACCGCAACACGACTCTCTACTTCGAAAGGACAGTTCAAATGGACGCTTCTGCAGCCAAGCTCATCGGCGCCGGCCTCGCCACCATCGCTCTCGCCGGCGTGGGCGTGGGCATCGGCAACATCTTCGGCAGCTTTGTGCAGGGCGCCCTGCGCAACCCAGAAGCCGCTCCCCGCGTGTTCGGCAACGTGCTCCTGGGCTTCGCGCTCACGGAAGCCATCGCGCTGTTCGCGCTGGTCATCGCCTTCATGATCCTGTTCGTGTTCTAAGCCCGAAAAGGCTTGGGACGAAGATCATGCGGACACCGGTGTACAGCGCGCTGGCGGCCTTGGCCGTTCTGGGCGCAAGTGGAACAGCGCACGCGGCTGCCGATGGCGGCATGCCGCAGCTCAACTTCCACGACTTCTCGCCCCAGGTCGTCTGGCTCGTGATCGCTTTCGTGGCGCTGTACCTGGTGATGTCGAAGGCCGCGATCCCCGCGATCTCCGATACGCTGGACAAGCGCCAGGCCAAGATCCAGGGCGACCTGGACGCCGCCGAAAAGGCGAACGAGGAAACCCGCGCGCTGGTCACCGCCTACGAGAAGCGCCTGAGCGACGCGCGCGAAGAGGCGCGTCGTCTCCAGCGCGAGCGTAGCGAGGCCGACAGCGCCGCCGCCATGACCAAGCTCGCCGAGCTCGGCCAGCGGCTGGGCGCCAAGATCGACGAGGCCGAGAAGCGCATCGCCGGCCAGCGCAGCCAGGTACTGGAAGGCATCGAGGACATGGCGCACGACATCGCGGCCGACGTCTATGCCAAGCTTGCCGGCGAGCCGGCGGACAAGGCGGCGCTGGGCGCCAAGATCGCCCTCGCCAAGGGAGGCCGCTGATGGGAAGCGCATGGGCTGCCGGCTCCGAGGGAGCCGCCGAGCACACCAGCTTTTTCGCCGATCCGGAGAGCTGGGTCGCGATCGCCTTTCTGTTGTTCGTCGTACTCCTGGGCAGGCTCCTGTGGGCGCGGCTGTCGGCCATGCTCGACAAGCGCTCGGCCGACATCGCTCGGGCCCTGGGCGATGCCGAGAAGCTGCGCAACGACGCGCTGCGCGCCAAGGCCGATGCCCAGCGCACGCTGGACGAAGCTGCCGCCGAGGCCAGCGCGATCGTGGCCCAGGCGCGCGAAGAGGCTCAGCGCATGCAACAACATGCCGCCCAGCACCTCGAGACGGCCATCGCCCTGCGCGAACAGCAGGCGCTCGACCGCATTGCCCAGTCCGAGGTGGCGGCCGCCAAGCATGTGCGCGACACGGCGATCGATCTGGCCCTCACCGCCACGCGGACGCTGCTGCGCGAGCAGGTCGGCAGCGGCAAGGCCGAGACGCTGGTCGACGAGGCGATCGCCGAGTTGCCGCGCCGCCTGCACTGATCGCATAATCGCATCGCCCGCACAAAACAATCGCGGGCTACCTGGTGCCCCCGTCGCAAGACGGGGGCTTTTCTTTTGCGAGGGCGAACCCTCCCGTTCGCCTTCTCAAGACCCTGCGCAGAGCGAAGGGGCCGCTACCGCCGGATAAATCCGGATAATCATGCAGTCACGCGACCGGCCGATACCGTGTCGGGATCCGCGCGATGTCCTGGATCAGGTCCGGCGGCAGATCGGATGGCTTGGCGGAGTTGGCGCTGGCGCTCACAGAATCGACCAGTCCCCCGAAGCGCGCCTCGATCGCCTTGGCGATCTGGTCGTGCCGGCCGACGGCGGCGAAGAGATGCACCACGTCGTCGGACACCTGCGCTGCGATCTCGTTCCACTGCCCGGCCTTGGTCATGGCGTTCAGCTTGCGGCCGAGGTCGCCCAGCCCATGTTCCTCGAACACCGGCCAATAAGCTGGCGTCGAGCCGTAGAACGCCACGCGGTAGCGCACCCAGTCGAACAGCTTCGCGACCGCCTCATCGTCCTTGCCGGTGACGACGAAGCCGCCGCCGGAAATGTCGAACGTCTCGCGGGCACGACCGGCCTTTGCCAGCCCCTCGGCGAGGATCGGCTGTATCTTCTGCTCGAGATATTTGCGGGTGCAGAAGACATGGAGCTTCACGCCGTCGCATTCCTCGGCGGCGACCTTCATCATGGCGGGCCCTACGGCGGCGATGCCGATGCGCGGCGCGGGGCCGTCATAGGGCTCGGGCACGAAATTGGGTGTCATGAGCGTAAAGCGATAGTGCTTGCCCTCGTAGGCGAGCTTGCCGTCACCCTTCCACGCCGCCCAGATCGCCCGCACCGCCTGCACGTATTCCCGCATGCGCGGCGCCGGCGCCGACCACGGAACGGAGAAACGCTTTTCGTTGTGGGCCCGGATCTGCGAGCCCAGCCCCAGCGTGAATCGGCTGCCGGTGCTCGCGGCGAGATCCCAGCCAATGTTCGCGCAAACCATCGGCGAGCGGGCGAAGGAGATGGCGACGCCGGTGTGCAACTCGATCCGCTGTGTCGCAGCACCCGCCACTGCCAACGCCAGGAACGGATCGTGCTTGTTCTCCTGCGTGCTGACGCCGGTATAGCCCGCCGCCTCGATCGTCTGGGCCGCCGGACCGACCTTGCGCAGATCCTCCTGCGGCAGTGTCGTGAAAACGCGCATGCCTCTCTCCTCTCTTTGCTCGAGAGGAGAGACTAGAGCGTTATTCCGCCGCCTGCCGCATCGGATCGCCTTCCGGCGGATTATTGCTGGGCCGCCAGCGCAGGATGGGCTTGCGGGCAGCGAGCGTCTCGTCGAGACGGCGGCGCGGTGCGAAATGCGGCGCGGCCTTGAACGCCTCGGCGGCTGTTCCGCTCCTGGCGCGCTCGGTCAGCGAGCGCATCGCGGCGATGAACAGGTCGAGGTCTTCCTTGGCCTGGCTTTCGGTCGGTTCGATCAGCATCGCGCCATGCACGACCAGCGGAAAGTACATCGTCATGGGATGATAGCCCTCGTCGATCATCGCCTTGGCGAAATCGAGGGTGCTGATGCCGGTGTCCTTGAGGAAGCCGTCGTCGAACAGCGCCTCGTGCATGCACGGCCCCTCGAAAGCCGGCGTCATCACGTCCTTGAGCGCCGCCATCACGTAGTTGGCGCTGAGCACGGCGTCTTCCGCGGCCTGCTTCAGGCCGTCGGCGCCGTGGCTCATCATGTAGGCGAGCGCGCGGGTGAACATGCCCATCTGGCCGTGGAAAGCCTTCAGCCGTCCGAGCGGCCGGCCGTCGACCTTGGCCCCATCCTCGGCCACCGTCCACGCATCGCCCTGCTTCACGATCCAGGGATAGGGCGCGTAGGGCGCGAGCGCCGCCGACAGCACCACCGGGCCGGCGCCCGGGCCGCCGCCGCCATGCGGGGTCGAGAAGGTCTTGTGCAGGTTGATGTGCATGCAATCGACGCCGAGGTCGCCCGGCCGCACGCGGCCGACGATGGCGTTGAAGTTGGCGCCGTCGCAGTAGAAATAGGCGCCGGCCTCGTGCACGGCCTTGGAGATCTCGACGATCTCGCTCTCGAACAGGCCGCAGGTATTGGGGTTGGTCAGCATGATCGCCGCCACCTCGGACCCCAGCGCCGCTTTGAGCGCGACGAGATCGACGCGGCCCCGCTCGTTGGCCGGGATCGGCTTCACGGTGAAGCCGAGTGCCGCGGCGGTCGCGGGATTGGTGCCGTGCGCCGATTCCGGCGCCAGCACGATGCGCCGTTTGGCGCGCTCGCCCCTGGCCTCGAGAGCGGCGGCGATCGCCATCATGCCGCACATCTCGCCATGCGCGCCGGCCGCCGGCGACATCGCCACGGCCGGCATGCCGGTGAGCGTCTTCAGCCAGTGCGCCAGGCTGTCGATCAGCTCGAGCGCCCCCTGCACCGTCGAAACCGGCTGCAGCGGGTGCAGGTCGCCGATGCCCGGCAGACGCGCCACCTTCTCGTTGATGCGCGGATTGTGCTTCATGGTGCATGAGCCCAGCGGATAGACGCCCATGTCGATGGCGTAGTTCTTCTGGCTGAGACGCGTGTAGTGCTGCACCACTTGGGGCTCGCTCAGCCCCGGCAGGCCGATGCTGCCCGAACGGCGCAGGCCGTTGAGGCGATCCTTCACTTTCGGTGGCTCGGGAAGATCGACGCCGCAGCGTCCCGGCTGGCCCATCTCGAAGATCAGCGGCTCCTCGATCTGGAGCGCGCGATTGCCGGTGAAGGTTGCGGGTGCAGCCGTTGTCTGGGGAACATCGCCGCCGGCGCGGCCCTGGCTGCGGTCGAGCGACTGGACCATCACAGCACCTCCTTCAGGGCGGAGACCAGCGACTCCATGCCGTGTTCGGTCGCTGTCTCGGTCGCTGCCAACAGCAGGAGGTTCGCGACAGACGGATCGTCGGGAAGGAGCCGCGACACCGGCAGGCCGCCGAGGATACGCCGGGCCGCCAACGCCTCGACCACGGGGACCGCGGGCTTGGGCAGTCGCACGGTGAACTCGTTGAAGAAGCTTTCGTTCACGATCTTCACACCAGGCACTGCGGAGACACGGTCGGCGAGTTCGCTGGCTTTTGCATGGTTCAGTTCGGCCAAGCGCCGCAAGCCTGCCTCGCCCAGCAAGGTAAGGTGCACCGTGAACGCGAGAGCGCAGAGGCCGGCGTTGGTGCAGATGTTGGAGGTCGCCTTCTCGCGGCGGATATGCTGCTCGCGGGTCGAGAGCGTCAGCACGAAGCCGCGCTTGCCGTCGGCATCGACGGTCTCGCCGACCAGCCGCCCCGGCATCTGGCGCATGTATTTCTCGCGGGTCGCGAACAGGCCGACATAGGGTCCGCCGAAGCCCAATCCGTTGCCGATCGACTGGCCTTCGCAGACCACGATGTCGGCACCCATATCGCCCGGCGGCTGGAGGAGCCCGAGCGACACGACCTCGGTCACCACCACGATCAGGAGCGCGCCCGCGGCATGGCAGGCCGCGGCGAGCTTGGAGAAATCGCGCACATGGCCGAAGAAGCTCGGGTTCTGCACGACGACGCAGGACGTCTCCTTGTCGATGCCTGCGATCAGGTCCTCATGCCCCTCGACGTCGGGCTTGCCGACAACGGCGTTGAACCCTTCCCATCGACCGGTGGTCTCGATGATGCGGCGATATTGCGGATGCAGGCCGCCCGAGATCAGCGCCTTGTGGCGCCGGGTGATGCGATTGGCCATCAGCACCGCCTCGGCCGCTCCCGTCGAACCGTCGTACATGGAGGCGTTGGCCACCTCCATGCCGGTGAGCAGCGTGACCTGGGTCTGGAACTCGAACAGATACTGCAGCGTGCCCTGCGTGATCTCGGGCTGGTACGGTGTATAGGACGTCAAAAACTCGCCGCGCTGGATCATGTAGTCGACGGTCGAGGGCACGTGGTGGCGATAGGCGCCGGCGCCGATGAACGATGGCGCACTCGCCGGGGAGATGTTCTTCGCTGCGAAGGCCTGGAAGGCCCGCTCGACCTCGAGCTCGCCCTGATGATCCGGCAGGTCCGCGATCTTGCCCGGCAGCCGCGCCGACGGAGGCACGTCGCGAAACAACTCATCGACCGACTTGGCACCGATGACCGCCAGCATCTCGCGGCGATCCTGCTCGGTCAGAGGGAGATAGCGCATGCGTTGCTCCGATCAGCCCAGGCTTTTCACGAAAGCATCATAGGCCGCCTCGTCCATCAGCCCGTCGAGCTCGGCCTTGTTCGAGAACTTGATCTTGAAGAACCAGCCCTTGCCCGTCGGCTCGGCGTTCACGTCACCGGGGCTGTCGGCCAGGGCCGCATTGGCCTCGACCACCTCACCCGAAACAGGCGCGTAGATGTCGGATGCGGCCTTCACCGATTCGACCACGGCCACGGAATCGCCCTTGGCCACTTTGCGGCCGACCGCAGGCACCTCCACGAACACCACGTCGCCCAGTTGCTCCTGGGCGTAGCTCGTGATGCCGATCGTGCCGACATCGCCTTCCACGCGAACCCACTCGTGTTCGTTGGTGTATTTGATGCTCATCAAAGGCTCCTATCCACGGTAGTAGGCGTGTTTCACGAAAGGCATGGGTGCGATCTCGGCCGGTGCGGGCTTGCCGCGCACGAGAAGGTCGACCTTGGTGCCGGTGGCGGAGTGCGCGCGCTCGACGTAGCCCATGGCGATGGCGCGTCCCAGGGTGGGCGAGAAGCCGCCCGACGTGACCTTGCCGACGATCTTGCCACCGATGGCGATTTCCGCGCCTTCGCGCGCAATCGCCTTGCCTTCCGGCAGGAGACCGACCCGCTTGCGCGAGGCCCCCTCGGCGATCTGCTTCTGGATGACGGCCGCGCCGGGGAAACCGCCCTGCACCCGGCGTTCCTTGCCGATGCTCCAGAGCAGGCCGGCCTCGATCGGCGTCGTGGTCGTGTCGATGTCATGGCCGTAGAGGCACAGTCCCGCCTCCAGGCGCAGCGAATCGCGGGCCCCGAGCCCGATCGGCTTCACCTCCGGCTGGGCCAGCAACTTGCGCGCGACGGCTTCGGTCGCCTCGGCCGGGGTCGAGATCTCGTAGCCGTCTCCGCCGGTATAGCCGGAGCGCGTGACGTAGCACTGCGCACCATCGATCATGACAAAGGCGCCGGTCATGAACTTCATGGTCGCGACCGAAGGGGCGAGCCGCGCCAGCGCCTGCGCCGCCTGCGGGCCTTGCACCGCCATCAGCCCACGCGAAAACATCGGCTCGATCTCGCACGTCGCCGCCAGATGCTTCTGCACATGTGCGAGATCGGCGTCCTTGCAGGCGGCGTTCAGTACCAGCAACAAGTGATCGCCGGTGCTGGTCACCATCAAATCGTCGAGGATGCCGCCCGTCTCGTTGGTGAGCTGGGTGTATCGTTGCTGGCCGGGCAGCAGGCCGGAGATGTCGCCCGGCACCAGGGTCTCCAGCGCCTTGGCGGCGTTGTGGCCCGGCTTGGCCGTCAGGCGCACCTGGCCCATATGCGAGACGTCGAACAGGCCGGCCGCCGTGCGCGTCTGGGCATGCTCGGCGAGAATGCCGGTGGGATACTGGACCGGCATTTCATAGCCCGCGAACGGGACGAGCCGGGCGCCCAGCTCACGATGCAGCGCATGGAGCGGTGTGTGCTTGAGAGGGCCTGGGGATGTTTCCGTCAAACAAAGTCTCCGTCAGAGTCGCGTTGCCGACGCAAGAATAGCGCCGTCGCGACCCCCTCTGTCCGGAGACCTGAAAGATTCGGCCGCCCTACTATCAAAGAGCCGGCCTTACTTCGTCGGTGGACGCCTGCCCTTCGGGTAAACGCCGCTTTCCAGAGACCCATCCCCCTTGCGGTCCTTTTGCCTGAGAGTTTCCGGGGTCGGTTGCTCCTTCGGCGCCGCTCCCGAAGGAACGGTCTCTCCCACAGGGATCATCTGGGTGGCCGACCATAGGCAGCCCATATCGCCCCGTCCACCGGGAAAAGGGAGTGGGATCAGCCTCGGCGGGCGAGTTCCGAGAAGGCGTTGACGAAGGCCCCACGTGGGCCCGCAAGGCCCGTTTCGTTGAAGATGTCGGCCGTCAGCGACTGGACCGAAGCCTGGTCGATCTTGACCCCGTTGCTTTGCAGGAAGCTGCGCGCGGCGGCCACCGCCTCGTCCATGGTGCCGCCCTTCTTGTAGAGGCCGTAATAATCCGGATGGCCGCCGCGGCCCAGCGCCTCGGCGATCACGTCGGTGAAGTTCACCACCTTCAGCGGATAGACCGCTTCGGCCCCGGCGAAGGCACGATGGCAGGAGTGATACATGGTGACGATGGTATCGGCGCCGGCTGCGACCGCCGCTTCCGCCAGGCCGCGATGGATCGCCGCCTCCCGTTCCTTGTACTTCGCCGCCACGCCGCCGCAGGCATAGGAGAAGCCCGAGTCCTGGGGCAGCTCGATCAACTCGAGGTCAGGCACTGCGCGCAGGAGCTTGGCGATGCTCTCGACGGTGGCGCCAATGCCCAGATGCTCGTGAATTACCACGCGGCGCTTCGGCTGCTCGGCCTTGAAGCGTGACGCAAGCACCTCGAGGTTGGCCGCCAGGAACTCGCTGACGTGGCCCAGGTCGAAGGACGGCGCCTCGACGTCCTTCTCCAGCTCATCGAAGTTCTTGGTGCAGGTCGGGCACCAGGTGAGCACCCGCGAGGCTCCAGATTGGCCGAAGCGCTGGAACGTGCGATGGCCGATGCGTTCATAGGTCGGCAGGTCGGCTTCCATGAACTGATAGACGCCGCAGCAATGACCGGTGCCGCCGACCACGTCGAAGTCGAGCTCGAGCGCATCGAGGATGTCCATCACGTTCAACACGATGTGCGGCGTGCGCAGCACATTGCAGCCGGTATAGAAGAGCACGTCCGCCGTGCGCTTCTCGGCCGGCGCCAGGATCCGACGCAACGTCTCCGACGGCAGTTGCATGCTGGCGAGCAGCCGCACGGCCTGCGCCATATGACGGAAACGGTTGGCGGCGCTGATCGCATTCTGCTCGGCTGGACGGGAGGCCTCGACGGCTTTCAGCTTGGCGATGGTGACCCACTGGCGGACGTTGATGCCTTCGGGACAGGCCGTGCTGCAGCGTGCACTGCCGTCGCAGGCGTTCAGCCACATCTCCAATCCCCCGGCGACGCGCCCACCCGCGCGGGTCAGCGCCGACAGCTCGGCCACGCGCTCGATCGCCTCACCGGCATCGAGGCCGACCTCCCGGGCGGTGGGGCAAGCCTCGAAGCATTTGCCGCAGCCCGTACAGCGATCAGCTGCAGCGGTCGCCAGGGCCTGCAGGCGGTCTGCATAAGCGCTCAAGGGAAGCCTCCCAACGCATCAAGGATACTCCGATGGAGCGTCGCCACGCGATCCAAGTCAAGCGAGCCACCGCAGGGCGGACCGGAGAAAAATTTGGAGACGAGTGCAGCGAGAGGACACGTTGCAATCCCCGCGCGCATTGTGGATACCGTGCGCCTCACAGAAATGACGGCGGGCATGAACGGCCCGTCCATGGGAGTAGATACATGACGTTTCGCCTGCCGCGCCGCCGCCTGCTTGCCACCACTGTTGCGGGAGCCGCCGCTTTCCCGCTGGTGGCGATCCGCACCCGGCCGGCCAATGCCGCCGAGTTCAGCTACAAGTACGCCAACAACGCGCCGGTGACGCACCCGCTCGCCATCCGTACCAGCGAGGCCGCCGCCCGTATCAAGGAGAAGACCGGAGGACGGGTCGAAATCAAGGTATTCCCCAACAACCAGCTCGGTTCCGACACCGACATGCTGAGCCAGCTCCGTTCCGGGGCGCTGGAATTCTTCACCCTCTCGGGTCTGATCCTCTCGACGCTGGTGCCGGTCGCCTCCATCAATGGCGTGGGTTTCGCCTTCAAGGATTACGATCAGGTGTGGCCGACCATGGATGGCGCGCTGGGCAGCCTGGTGCGCGGCGAGATCGCCAAGCGCGGGCTCTATGCCTTCGCCAAGATGTACGACAACGGCTATCGCGAGATCACGAGCTCGACCAAGCCGATCAAGACGCCCGAGGATCTGAGCGGCTTCAAGATCCGCGTGCCGGCAAGCCCGCTCTGGACCAGCATGTTCAAGGCGTTCGGCGCCTCGCCGACCACGATCAACTTCAACGAGGTCTATTCGGCGCTGCAGACCCATGTCGTCGACGGCCAGGAAAACCCGCTGTCGCTGATCGACACCGCCAAGCTCTACGAGGTGCAGAAATACGTCGCCATCACCAACCACATGTGGGACGGCTTCTGGTTCCTCGCCAACAAGCACGCCTTCGAGGCGATGCCCGCCAACCTGCGCGAGATCGTCGAGGCTGAGTTCAACGCGTCGGCCATCGCGGAACGCGAGGACCTCGCGAAGATGAACAACACCGTAGCCGGGACGCTGAAGGGCAAAGGACTGCAGTTCGTCGCGACCGACCCTGCGGCGTTCCGCGGCGTACTGAAGAAGGCCGGCTTCTACGAGGAGTGGAAGGGCAAGTTCGGCGCCGAGGCCTGGGGCACGCTGGAGAAGGCAGTCGGCAACCTCGCCTGATCGTCGGGGCCGACCGGCGTGATCGAGCGGATCGAAAAGGCCCTGCGCATTGCCGTGGAGCTTCCCACGGCGGCGCTGGTGCTCGTCGAGATCTTCGTGCTGCTGGCGGGCGTCGTCAGCCGCTTCGTGTTCCACCATCCATTCGTATGGAGCGACGAGCTCGCCTCGATCTTGTTCCTGTGGCTCGCCATGCTGGGCTCGGTGGTGGCGCTGCAACGAACGCAGCACATGCGCCTCACGGCGATCGTCGGTGCGCTTGCGGCTGCGCGGCGCGACCATGCCGAAACGCTGGCAATCGCGGTACCCGCCTTGTTTCTTGCCATCCTGCTGCCGGTCGCCTGCAACTACGCGGCGGAGGAATATGACATCGTAACGCCGGCGCTCGGCTGGTCGAACATCGTGCGCGCCGCCGCAATTCCGGTCGGCGCGGCCCTGATGCTGCTCACCTGCCTGCTGCGCCTCCCGCGTCTTCGCTTCGGGTCGCTGTTGATCGTCGCCACGACGCTGGCCGCCCTCGCGGTGGCGCTCTATTTCGCGACACCGCTCCTGAAGGCGATCGGCAACTGGAACCTGGTCTTCTTCTTCGTCGTGCTGCTCGCGGCCGGCGTGTTGCTGGGCGTACCGATCGGCTTTGCCTTCGGGATGGCGACGCTGGTTTTCCTGATGTGCGTGACGCGCGTGCCGCTCACCATCGTGGTCTCGCGCATGGATGAAGGCATGAGCGGGCTTGTCCTGCTCGCCGTGCCGCTCTTCGTGTTCCTCGGCCTCCTGATCGACATGACCGGCATGGCGCGCGCCATGGTCGCTTTCCTTGCCGGCTTGCTGGGCCACGTGCGCGGCGGGCTCTACTATGTGCTGCTGGGGGCCATGTACCTGGTCTCCGGCATCTCCGGCTCGAAGGCCGCGGACATGGCCGCGGTGGCGCCGGTGCTGTTTCCGGAGATGAAGCGGCGCGGCTCCAATGACGGCGAGATGATTTCGATCCTCTCGGCCTCGGGCGCGATGAGCGAAACGATTCCGCCCAGCCTGGTGCTGATCACCATCGGCTCGGTCACCGGCGTGTCGATCGCGGCGCTGTTCACGGGCGGCCTGCTGCCGGGCTTCGTGCTGGCGCTCGCTCTTGGCTTCGTCGCCTGGTGGCGCTCGCGCCATGAGGCGGTCGGCGAGCGCGCCGGCAGAGGCGAGATCGCCCGCGCCTTCGTGGTGGCGCTACCCGCGCTGCTCCTGCCGTTCGTGATCCGCTCGGCCGTGGTCGAGGGCGTCGCCACGGCGACCGAGGTCTCCACCATCGGCATCGCCTATGCCACGATCATGGGGCTCGTGATCTATCGCCGGTTCGATTGGCGGCGGATCTATCCCATGCTGCTCGAGACGGCGAGCCTCTCGGGTGCGATCCTCCTGATCATCGGAACGGCGACGGCCATGGCCTGGGCGCTGACGCAATCAGGCTTCTCGCGCGACCTCGCACACGCCATGGCCCGGGTGCCGGGAGGCGGATTCGGCTTCCTGCTGATCTCGATCCTGGTGTTCGTCGTCCTGGGCAGCGTCCTCGAGGGCATTCCCGCGATCGTGCTGTTCGGCCCATTGCTCTTCCCCATGGCGCGCGCGGCGCACGTGCACGAAGTGCACTACGCCATGGTGGTGATCCTCGCGATGGGCATCGGCCTGTTCGCTCCGCCGCTCGGCGTCGGCTACTACGCTGCCTGCGCCATCGGCCAGGTGTCGCCGGACGTCGGCATGAAGCGCATCTGGCCCTATCTCGGCGCGCTGCTGGTGGGGCTGGTGGCGGTCGCCGCCATCCCCTGGCTTTCGATCGGGTTTCTCAAGACCTGAATGCGCCGGATCAGCGCCGGGAAACGCTGCGATTGTAGTCCAGCTCCTCCGGCGTCGGCTTCAGGCCCACGGCGATGCGATAGCTTGCCGCGTCGGACGGCTTCTCGAAGGGCAGTGTCAGGCTGAGCTCTTCCTTGGAGCCGCGCCGGGCGCCCGATGGGCTGAGATCGAAATCGGCATTGAATTCCTGGCCCTGCACGATACGGCCGGTACCATCGATGACGCGCACGAAGTAGGGAACACTGGTGGTTCCCCGAGTGGCCGCGGGTCCGGGCGTGACCGCGATCCGCATCACGAGGTTGACATTCATCTGCCGCTTGCCGAGCGAGCACTCGGCGGCGCTGTCCAGCAGCTCTGCCTCGAAAACGACGTTGCGCGGATCGCGCCCGGCACCAGGCGCAAAACGGGTCAGGGTCCGGACGTCCTGGACCTGGAACGGCTGCGGGCAATAGTCGGCCGCGAGCTGCTCCCTCTCGGAACGGCCACAGCCGCTGACGGCAACTGCCAGCGCCAGCGGCGCGAGATAGACGAATTTTCTGTTGGTCATGCGAGGGTCTTGTGCGTGCCGTCACAAAGCGGCTTTTTTCCGGAGTGCTTGCAAGTGCAAAGCCAATAGTCGCCTGACTTTTCGACGGCGTACTTCATCGGTGCGAAGCCGCTGCCTTTGTGCGCGCCGTCGCAAAAGGGCTGGTTCTGGCTCTTGCCGCAGGCGCACCACCAATAGTCCTTGCCAGCTTCAAGAGCCACCTTGATAGGTGCCCTGGCCGCGACAACCGGTTCCGTCATGTTGCTTTCCCCGTAGCGGCGGCTTTGTTACGGTGCCGCGCCTGTCCGTTTGGGGGGAGTCTAGGCAATGGTCTGCAGACCCGCAAGCGAACCGCTTCGCATGCGTGTCCGCCTGTTTTCGATGATCGCCGTTTGTTCATGATCCAGGGAAAGAAACCGCTCACGATCGTGCTGGCCAGCCCGCGCGGCTTTTGTGCCGGAGTCGAACGCGCGATCCAGATCGTCGAGCGCGCGATTGCACGCCATGGACGACCGGTCTATGTGCGACATGAAATCGTGCACAATCGTTCCGTGGTCGAAGCCCTCGAGGCCAAGGGTGCGATCTTCGTCGAGGAGCTCGACGAGGTGCCGGACGATCGGCCGGTGGTGTTCTCCGCCCATGGCGTGCCCAAGACCGTGCCGACCGAGGCAGCGCGTCGACATCTGCTCTATTTCGACGCCACCTGCCCACTCGTCTCCAAGGTCCATCGCGAAGCCGAACGCCACGCCGAGTTCGGCCGCACGTTGATCCTGATCGGCCATGCCGGGCATCCCGAAGTGATCGGCACCATGGGCCAGTTGCCGCCGGGAAGCGTGCTGCTGGTCGAGGATACCGAACAGGCGGAGGTCATCGCGGTCCCCGACGCATCGAACCTCGCCTATGCAACGCAGACCACGCTTTCGGTCGACGATACGGTCGATATCGTGGCTGTCCTGCGCCGGCGGTTCCCCGAGATCCATGGTCCCAAGCAGGAGGATATCTGCTACGCGACGACCAACCGCCAGGAGGCGGTGAAGGCGATCGCCGGCAAATGCGACGCGCTGGTCGTGATCGGGGCGCCGAACTCCTCCAACTCGATGCGGCTCGTGGAGGTCGCGGCCAACAACGGATGTTCAAAGTCGCGTTTGGTCCAGCGTGCCTCCGATATGGATTGGCAATGGCTCGGCAACGCGCGGCGGCTTGGCGTCACCGCCGGCGCATCGGCGCCCGAGCATCTGGTGGAGGAGCTGATCGCCTCCTGTCGAGACCGCTTCGACGTCACCATCGAGGAAGTGCGCACGACTGCGGAGAGCGTGGTGTTCAAGTTGCCGCGCGAGCTGGTAGGCTGATGGCCGTCTACACGGATGTCAGCGACGCCGAGCTCGAAACCTTCCTTGCGGAATACGATATCGGCGACGCCGACGCCCTCAAGGGCGTGGCCGAGGGCGTCGAGAATTCGAACTATCTCCTGACCACGAGCAGGGGCCAGTATTTCCTGACGCTCTACGAGAAGCGCGTCGACCCCAAGGATCTGCCGTTCTTCTTAGGACTGATGGATCATCTGTCGGCGCGCGGCATCAACTGCCCGAAGCCGATCCACGGCCGCGACGGGAACGCCGTCCGCATGTTGGCCGGCCGGCCGGCCGCAATCACGACTTTCCTGCACGGCCTGTCGCCGAGGCGGATCGCTGTCCGGCATTGTGGCCCGGTCGGCGCCGCGCTGGCGGAACTTCATCTCGCCGGCCGCAATTTCACGATGGTGCGTCCCAATGCGCTCTCGGTCGCGGGCTGGCGGCCGCTGTTCGACGGCAGCCGTGCCAAGGCCGACGATGTCGCCCGGGGCCTGGCGCGCGAACTGGAAGGCGAGCTCGACGTCCTCGAAGCGCGCTGGCCGAAGGCTTTGCCGACCGGCGTCATCCATGCCGACCTGTTCAACGACAACGTCTTCTTCCTGCACGACAAGCTCTCGGGCCTGATCGATTTCTATTTCGCCTGCAACGATGCCTTGGCTTACGACGTGGCGATCTGCTTCAACGCCTGGTGCTTCGAACCCGACCGCTCGTTCAACACGACCAAGGCGCGCGCCCTGCTGCAAGCCTACGAGAAGGTTCGCCCCCTCGAGGCGGCGGAGCGGGAGGCGCTCCCTCTGCTGGCGCGCGGCGCGGCGCTGCGCTTCCTGCTGACCCGTCTCTATGACTGGATCCACACACCGGCCAACGCGCTGGTAAAGCGCAAGGACCCGCTCGAGTACCTCACCTATCTTCGCTTCCACCGCAATGCGTCATCACTTGCGGATTACGGCCTGTGACCGGAAAGCCCGAGGTCGAGATCTTCACCGACGGTGCCTGCAGCGGCAATCCGGGGCCGGGCGGTTGGGCTGCCATCTTGCGCACGGGCGAACGGGAGCGCGAACTCTCCGGCGGCGAAGCCTCGACGACCAACAACCGCATGGAGTTGATGGGCGCCATCTCCGGCCTGGAAGCGTTGAAGCGGCCCTGCGAGGTGACGCTCTATACCGACAGCCGCTATGTCCTCGACGGCGCCACCAAGTGGATTCACGGCTGGCGTAAGAACGGCTGGCGTACCGCCGACAAGAAGGCGGTGAAGAATGTCGAGCTGTGGCAGCGCCTCGCCGCCGCCGCCGCGCCCCACAGGATCCACTGGGCCTGGGTCAAGGGCCATAGCGGCCATGTCGAGAACGACCGCGCCGACCAGCTGGCGCGGTCGGAGATCGATAAATTGCGCGCGTCGGAGTGACGCCGCCGCGATCAGCCGCGCTTGGGCGCCGTCCTCTTCTCGACCGGCTTCTCCACAGGCGGCTTGTCGTAGACGAGGTCGAACAGCTCGCGTGAGCCGTCGCAGGGATTCTCGCCCTCGACCAGCCGCCAGACATGCGACCTGCCGGAGCGGCGGAAATGCAGCGCACCCGCGACCTTGCAGGGAGCACCGCCCTCGACCTTGGCGACCCGGAAGGCGACTTCGCCGCGGATGGTGATGTGGTTGGCGGCGATCTTCTCGACCACGCCGTCGATCGACGCATAGTCGCCGTCGGCGCCGGCGGCGCTTCCGTCGATGCGGCCTTTCACGGTCCAGACGTCACCCTTGGTGACGGTCACTGCGCCAGGCTTCTCGCCCTTCGCCTTGGCATAGCGACCCCAGACGATCTTGTCCGCGGCGACGAAGAGCTGAGCCTCGGCGTCGGAATCGATCGCCGTGCGCGTAACCTTCGCCTGGTCCCGCGCCAGCGGCGAGGTCAGGCTGTCGATCGGAATGCCCTGCTCGGTCTTGGGTGCGAGCTCGGGCGGCGGCGCGGGATAGTAGGGCGTGACCTGGGGCTCAGCGGACGGCTTCTGCGCCAAAGCTGTTCCGGCGGCAGCAAGCAGCACGGCGAGCGAGAGGAGGAATCGTTTCATCGTTTGGGCTCTTACATGAGGAAATGAGAGGATGCTACCGCTTCACCCCGTTCGTCACGGGACGACCGGACGCAGGGGGTGCGTCCGTCTGCTCGGTCTCGCCGCGCAAGCCGGCCTCGGCGCGTCTTGCCGCCTCCGAGTCGGGCGGCACGAGGCTCAGCACCTTCCTGAAGTCGGCCTGCGCACCTGCCTTGTCGCCGCGCGCCAGCGAGGTGAAGGCACGCTCGAGCAGCGCGCCGGTATTGTCCGGTGCGAGCTTGAGTGCGAGTTGCGCATCGGCGAGCGAACGGTCGGGCTTTCCCGCCCTGCGCCAGGCGGCCGCGCGCAACACCAGGATTTCGACGGTGTTGGGACGGAGCGCCAGCGCCCGATCGAAATCGGACACCGCGCGCGGCCAGTCGTGCAGCGATGCATAGCTGAGGCCGCGATCCACCCACAGGTCGGCATCATTGGTCTTGAGATCGAGCGCCTGGCTCTGCGCCGCTGCCGCCTTGTCGGCCTGGCCGCCGGCGCTCCAGGCTTGGCCCGCTTGAGCCCACAACTCGGCGCGAAGACCCGGCCGTGCCTGCCCCATGTCGCGCGCGATGGCCTCGAGCTCCGTCGCGGCCTCGACATGACGACCGGCCTCGAACATGGCGATCGCCTTGCAATGGCGCGCGCCGAGGCCGCCACCCTGGCCCTTCCATGTCTCGGCCAGGGGCAGCGCCCGCAAAGGCTCCTGCCGTGCCAGCGACATGCACTCCTGATACCGGCGCAGGTTGTCGGGCGTCGACGCGAAGCCCCCGGAATTCTGCGCGGCGACGGGCGAGCCGGCCAACAACAGGATGACCACCGACAGGATCGGCGCGCGGCGAGCGAAGAACATGGTTGAAAAGAACAGCGTCGCGGCGATCCTGACAAGATGGCAGGACGTCTTTTCATCTTTGGTCTGGGCTTCAGCGGCCTTGAAATCGCCAAGCTTGCCCGATCGCGGGGCTGGCAGGTCGGTGGGACTTGCACCCAGCCTGAAAAGGCCGGCGAGTTGCGCGCCGCAGGCTTCGAGGCCGTGGTCTTCGACGGAACGACTGATATGCCGGCGGAGACGCTGCGAGCGGCCAGCCACGTCCTCTGCACGATCGCACCGGGCCCTTCGGGAGATCCCGTCTTGCGCCACTGCGTCGACCTGCTCGGCACAGCGAGGTGGCTGGGTTACCTCTCCACCACCGGAGTCTACGGCGATCATGGTGGCAACTGGGTCGATGAAACGACGCCGACAGCTCCGGTCCAGCCGCGCAGCGTCGCGCGGCTGGCGACCGAGCACGCCTGGCAGGCCTTCGGCGCCAGAACGGGCGCGACCGTCGATATCTTCCGCCTGCCCGGTATCTACGGTCCAGGCCGCAGCCCCATCGACCAGGTGAGGGCAGGTACGGCCAAGCGCATCGACAAGCCCGGCCAGGTCTTCTCGCGCATCCATGTCGCCGATGCCGCGCAAGCTGTCATGGCGGCAATGGCGCATGCCGGCCCCGGCGCGATCTACAACGTGGCTGACGACCTGCCGGCATCGAGCGCCGAGGTGATGAGCTTTGCCTGCGAACTGCTCGGCGTGCCCGCGCCGCCGCTCCTGCCCTGGGATCAGGTCGCACCGAGCATGAGCGCCATGGCGCGATCCTTCTATATGGAAAATCGCCGGGTACGGAACGAGCGCCTGAAGCGCGACCTGGGTATCGTCCTGCTCTACCCCACCTATCGCGAAGGCCTGCGCGCGATCGCCGGCTCGGACTAACGCACCAGCTCCTCGACCGTGGCAAGCAGGCGGGCGAGATCGGCCGGCGTGCTCAGCCGATGATCGCCACCCTTGATGAAGGTGGTCACCACTTCGGGCGCTTCGAGATGCCGGGCGATTTGCAGCGAGTATTCCCACGGCACATCCGGGTCGCTCTGGCCATGCAGGAGCCGCACGGGACAGGGCAAGGCCAGTGGCTTGTCCAGCAACAGGTGCCGTCGACCCTCCTCGATCAGCTTCCAGGTGAAGACAGAGGGTTCGGGTGAATACTGCGATGGCCGCTCGAGCCGGCCGTCGCTTACGAGCGTCGCGCGGTCCTCGGGCGACAGTCCCTTGAGCAGCATGCGCTCGGTGAAATCGGGTGCGGCGGCAATCAGCACAAGCCCCGCCATGCGGTCCGGTCGAACACGGGCGGCCAGCAGCGAAAGCCAGCCGCCCATGCTGGAGCCGACAAGGACAAGCTTGCCGTTTGCAAGCTGGTCGATCGCGGCCAGCGAATCGTCGAGCCAGCGGCCGATAGTGCCGTCCTCGAACCGGCCCGACGACTGGCCGTGGCCGAAATAGTCGAAGCGGAGATAAGCCTGCCCGCGCTGTTGCGCCCAGGCCTCGAGCGCCATCGCCTTGGTGCCGGTCATATCGGAGCGGAACCCGCCCAGGAAGACAACGGTCGGGGCCCGGCCGTCGGTTCTGGCATAGGCGACGGTGTTGCCATCGGGTCGCGATAGATGCTGGACGCTACCTTTGTTCGTCATGGCGTGTTACCTGCCATAGTCGCCAAATCGCCGCCAGCCGCGCAATGTCTCCCGTAAAGCTTCTCCAGATCGTTCCCGGCCTGTCGGGCAGTGCGGCACGCGCGACGCTCGACACAGCACGGTTGGTGATCGGTGCCGGCGGTTCAGCCGCTGTCGCTTCCCCCGGCGGGACGATGCTGCCCGATCTGTTGCGCCTGCGGGCCCGTCATGTCGAATTGCCCGTCACCCGCCATCCGCTGCGGTCGCGGTTCGGCCTCGCCGCGCGCGTTCGCGATCTCGACCTCAATCTGCTGCAGTCCCGCTCGCCATCGGCCGCCTGGATGGCCCGCGCCCTCGCACGGCGCCTGAAGCTCAAGTGGGTTGCCACACTCCATCGGCCCTTCGTCGCGACAGGGCTGGTGCAGCGGTCGGTCGAGCGACGGCAGTCGCGGGCCGATGCGGTGATCGCCGTGTCGGAGTACGTGGCGCAGGATTTTCGGCGCCGCTTTCCGACGCGCGCCGATCGCCTCGAGACCATCCCCTCTGGCATCGACCTCGACCGGTTCGATCCGGCGATCGTGCGGGCGGAGCGCGTGATCAAGCTTGCCGCCGACTTGCGCATTCCCGACGGCGCCCATGTCGTCCTCTACCCTGGCCGCTTCGTCGAGGATCGCGGCCAGAAAACACTGGTCGATGCAATGAAGAGGCTCGATCGCGAGGATCTGTTCTGCTTGTTGCTCGGATCCGCAGGACAGTCGACCTCGCTGGAAAAGGATCTCGAACGGGCCATCGAGCAAGCCGGTCTCAACGGCAAGGTGCAGATCGGTCCCTATGTCGAGGACATGCCGGCGGCCTATATGCTTGCCGACGTGGTGGTGACCACCGGCGGCGCACGCCAGGGCTTCAGCCGGACGATGGTCGAGGCCCAGGCGATGGGCCGGCCTGTCGTCTGCGAACAAGGCGGCGGCGCGGCCGAGGCGATACGGGAGGGTGTCACCGGCTGGCTGGCGCCGGAGCGGGACCCGTCCGGCCTTGCGCAGGCGATCTCGACCGCGCTTTCGTTGTCGGTCGACCGGCGGACCGAGCTGGCGCGCGCCGCCCAGGACCATGCCCGCACCCGTTACGGCCTCGCCCAGGCAAACCGCCGGCTGCTAGAGGTCTTCGAACGGCTAATCGCCTGAAATTTCCGGCATATTCGGACATTTCGCCACGTCCCAAGCACGCCAGGCGCCTTTTCCGAGGCTTGACGCCAAAGCCCGCCACAACTATCTCCGATGCGCATGGACCGGATGTATTTCCCCGCTCCGACGACACTGACCACCGTTCGAACTTGATTCGGCCGGGCGCGCGCATTCGTGCCGCTTCCCGGCCTGCGTCGGCCGACGCCAGGCGTCGGCCGACCGGCCGTGTTCGGATTCCTCTCTAGGTGGTTGCGATGATCAATATTTCCCTGCCGGACGGTTCGGTCCGGTCGTTCGAGAAACCGGTGAGCGGCGCGGAAATCGCCGCCGCCATCGGGCCGGGGCTTGCCAAGGCGGCTCTCGCTTTGCGCCTCGACGGCAAGATGAAGGACCTCGCCACGATCGTGGACCGCGACGCCAAGATCGGCATCGTGACGTCACGCGACCCTGAGGCGCTCGAGCTCCTGCGTCACGACGCAGCGCATGTGTTGGCGCAGGCCGTCCAGGAACTCTATCCCGGCACCCAGATCACGTTCGGCCCGGCGACCGAGGACGGCTTCTATTACGACTTCGTGCGCGCCGAGCCGTTCACGCCCGAGGACTTCGTCAAGATCGAGCAGCGCATGGCCGAGATCGTCGACCGCGATCTGCCGATCACGCGCGAGATCTGGGACCGCGCCGAGATCAAGGACTATTTCAAGAAGCACGGCGAGAGCTTCAAGGCCGAATGGGCCGACGAACTGCCCAAGGACGAGGAGATCTCGGTCTACAAGCAGGGCGATTGGCTCGACATGTGCCTCGGCCCGCACCTGCCCTCGACGGGCAAGCTCGGCAAGGCCTTCAAGCTCACGAAGGTGTCGGGCGCCTACTGGCGCGGCGACGCCAGCAAGGCGCAGCTGCAGCGCGTCTACGGCACGGTCTTCTTCTCCGACAAGGACCTGAAAGCCTACCTGCACCGGATCGAGGAGGCCGAGAAGCGCGACCATCGCCGCCTCGGTCGCGAGATGGGCCTGTTCCATCAGCAGGAAGACTCGGCGGGCATGGTCTACTGGCACCCCAAGGGCTGGACGCTGTGGCGCACGCTCGAGGCCTACCTGCGGCGCAAGCTCGAGGCCGGCGGTTATGTCGAGGTCAAGACGCCGCAGCTCAACGACCGTCGGCTGTGGGAGGCGTCGGGCCATTGGGAGAAGTTCCGCGAGAACATGTATCTCAGCGAGAACGAGGAAGGCCTGCGCGAGTTCATCGCCAATCCGGCACACCGTATCTTTGCGTTGAAGCCGATGAACTGCCCCTGCCATATCCAGATCTTCAACCAGGGCCTGCGCAGCTATCGCGAGTTGCCGCTGCGTCTTGCCGAGTTCGGTTCGTGTCATCGCTTCGAGCCTTCGGGCGCGCTGCACGGCATCCTGCGCGTGCGCAACTTCACGCAGGACGACGCCCACATCTTCTGCAGCGAGGAGCAGATCGAGAACGAGACGATCCGCTTCTGCAGGCTTTTGGGCGAGGTCTATCGCGATCTCGGCTTCGAATACTTCGTGAAGTTCTCCGATCGCCCGCCCATGCGCATCGGCTCGGACGCGATTTGGGACCAGGCCGAGGGTGCGTTGAAATCGGCATCGACGGCCGCCGGCCTCGAGCTGATCCTCAATCCGGGCGAAGGCGCCTTCTACGGTCCCAAGCTGGAATTCGTCCTGCGAGACGCCATCGGCCGCGACTGGCAGTGCGGCACGTTGCAGGTCGATTTCATGCTGCCCGAGCGGCTGGGCGCAAGCTATGTCGCCGAGGACGGCACGCGCAAAGTGCCGGTGATGTTGCATCGCGCCATCTTCGGCTCGTTCGAGCGCATGATCGGCGTGCTGATCGAGCATTATGCCGGACGCTTCCCGCTGTGGCTGGCGCCGACGCAGGCCGTGGTGGCCACGATCGTGAACGATGCGGACGGTTATGCCGGCGAGGTTGCAGCCAAACTGCGGGCAGCCGGCATGCGCGTCGAGACGGACCTGCGTAACGAAAAGATCAACTACAAGGTTCGCGAACATTCGCTGGCCCACGTACCCCTGATCCTGGCTGTCGGCCGCCGCGACATGGACAACGGCACGGTCGCGGTGCGTCGCCTGGGTTCGGAGAAGCAGGAGGTCCTTGAATTGGGCCCCGCCGTCACTACACTTTCTGCAGAGGCCCGGCCGCCCGTCTGAGGCGCGGTCACGGCCTCGTTTTCCGCCCCGACGAGGGGCTTCAACGAGGGAGAAGGAAGCCATAGCCCGACCTGCTCAACAAAGCGTGCCGACCCGTGACGGTCCGCGCGTGAACGGCGAAATCAGAGCGCCGCAAGTCCGACTGATCGACGAAAATGGCGAAATGGTCGGTGTCGTCAGTGTCCGCGAGGCATTGGAAATGGCCGGTGAGGCCAATCTCGACCTGATCGAGATCTCGCCCAATGCCGCCCCGCCGGTGTGCAAGATCTCCGATTACGGCAAGTACAAGTACGAGGCGCAGAAGAAGGCGCACGAGGCCCGAAAGCACCAGAAGGTGATCGAGGTCAAGGAGATCAAGATGCGCCCCAACATCGACGACCACGATTACGAGGTGAAGATGCGCGCCATGAAGCGGTTCATCGAGGAAGGCGACAAGGTGAAGGTCACCCTGCGCTTCCGCGGCCGCGAGATGGTGCATTCCGAGCTCGGGCTCCAGGTCCTGAACCGCGTGCGCGGCGAGATGGACCCGCTCACCAAGATCGAGTCGATGCCGCGCATGGAAGGCCGGCAGATGATCATGGTGCTGGCTCCCAAATGACGTGGTCCTGCGATTCCTTTTGATTGTGATGGCGACGGCATAGGCCGTCGCCATCATCGTTTCGGGGTCGGCGCATTGTTTCGGCATCGGCGCAATTCGTGCCTGCGGCGCAATGGACCTGTCCTATGACAACTGTCAAAGACCGGGACCGCATCGCGCCTTCGTCCTCGCGGCAGACGGCACGGGCTATTGGACCTCTCGAACAGCGCCGATCCGGGTCGGGCGGTGGCATCGGCCACCAGGGAGTGCGTGCGCGGAGCACAGCACGGGACACTGCTCCGTCTATCAACATCGTCCTGAACGCATCAAGCGTGGGCTGGGTGTCGCGAACGTCAACGGCGATATCCACGACGTTGGGGGGCCGCATGGACGACGCCCGGGCAGCCTTTGCCGCGTCGCGCGGCGATATCGTGGTCATCTCCGATCCAGAAGGCTTCAGCACGGCGAACGGCACCGCCTTTCCGCGAAAGTTCGGTGGCTGCATCGACGCCTTCATCCAAGCCGGCGCGCGGCAGCCAAGGTGCGTGAAGCAGGTCCGTCGAGAGTCCGCCGATTACGGCATGTATGAACCGCCGTTGACGTGCAGCACCTGACCGGTCGTGGCGCTCGACTCGTCGGAGGCGAGAAACACGGCGGTGCGCGCGATCTGCTGGGGGGTCAGCATCCGGCCGCCCAGAGGGACGATCGACCTGGCCATTTCGGCCAGTTCGGAATCGCTGTTGCCGTAACGCGGCTGGGCGGTGTCGGTAAGACCCGGCGCGATGGCGTTCACACGGATGTTGTAGGGCGCAAGCTCCAGCGCCAGCGAACGCGTCATCGAGACCACACCGCCCTTGCTTGCGCTGTAATGCACGCCGCGCACGGCGCCTCGGATGGCCGAAGACGAGAGGTTGATGACCGATCCGCTTTTCTTTCCGGCCGCGATGAACGCCTTGGCCATCGCGATGGTCGCGAAGCAGCCGGCCTTCAGATTGATGTCGAGCACGACGTCCCAGTCCCGCTCGCTCATTTCCAGGAGCGGCACGCGCGGATAGATGCCGGCATTGTTGACCAGGATGTCCGGCGGCCCGAGCGCGGCAGCCACGTCGGCAACCATGGCCTCGATATCGGGAATCCTGGCCATGTCGGCCTTGACCGGATGGGCGCGCCGGCCTGCGCTCTGGATTCCCGCGACCACCGCCTCCGCCGCGGGTTGATCGTCCAGCCAGTTCACGGCAACGTCCGCGCCCTCCCCGGCCAGGGCCTGTGCGATCGCCGCTCCAATCCCCTGCTGGGCGCCCGTCACGAGCGCCACCTTGCCCACCAGTTTCATGTCCGAAATCCCTCATTCCTCGCGGCCGACTGTGCCACAACGGCCCTGGCTTGCATGGCTCTGCGGCCATCGCTATAAGCCCCCCTTCCTTCGGTGGCCTGGCCCAAAGGGCATTGCCTCGGTCACCTATCGTAACCCTTTGAAAAGGAACGAAAATGCCCAAGATGAAGACCAAGAGCGGGGCCAAGAAGCGTTTTCGCTTCACCGGCACCGGCAAAGTGAAGCATGGGGTCGTCGGCAAACGCCACGGCATGACCAAGCGGGGCAACCGCTTCCTGCGCCAGCAGACCGGCATGACGCTCGTGTCGGAGCCCGATACCCGCATCATCAAGCGCAATTTCTTTCCCTACGAGAGGTAAGTCATGGCACGCGTCAAGCGGGGCGTGGCTGCACACGCTCGTCACAAGAAGGTCCTGAAGCTCGCCAAGGGCTATCGCGGCCGCGCCAAGGTGGCGTTTCGCGTCGGCATCGAGAAGGTCGAGAAGGGCCTGCAATATGCCTATCGCGACCGCCGCAACAAGAAGCGGACGTTTCGCGGGCTCTGGATCCAGCGCATCAACGCCGCGGCGCGCGAGCATGGCATGACCTATTCGCAGTTCATGAACGGCATCCTGAAGGCCGGGATCGAGGTCGACCGCAAGGTCATGGCCGATCTCGCGGCGCGGGAGCCGGCGGCGTTCAAGGCCCTGGTGGAACAGGCCCAGGCCGCCCTCAAGTAACGTCCGTGCGCCGGCAAGAGGCGCTCCGGATAGAGATGGTAAAGAGGGAGCCTGGACCGCAGGCTCCCTTTTTCGTGTTCGGTTTCGAAGGTGGGCGAGGGATGGACGATCTTTCGACGATTCGCAGTGAGGCGCTTGGCGCCGTGGCCAGCGCCGCCGATCTCGGCGCGCTCGATGCCGTGCGCGTGGCGGCGCTGGGCAAGAAGGGCAGCATCACCGGCCTGATGAAGACGCTGGGCGGGCTCGCCCCCGCCGAGCGCAAGGAGTTCGGCGCGCGGGTCAACCAGCTCAAGGGCGAGATCGAAGCGGCTCTCGAAGCGCGCAAGGCGACGCTCGGCGCTTCCGCCCTGGCGGCCAAGCTCGCCTCCGAGAAGGTCGATGTCAGCCTGCCGACGCGGCCCGAGGGACAGGGCACGTTGCATCCGATCGGCCAGGTGATGGACGAGCTCGCCGCGATCTTCGGCGAGATGGGCTTCACCTGGGCCGAAGGTCCCGACATCGAGGACGACTGGCACAACTTCACCGCCCTCAACATCCCGCCCGACCATCCGGCGCGGCAGATGCAGGACACGTTCTACCTGCCGCCGCGGGCCGATGGCACGCCCATGGTGCTCAGGACTCACACCTCGCCGGTGCAGGCGCGCTCCATGCTCGACAAGAAGGTCCAGGAGATGCTGGCCGGCGGCGGATCGCTGCGCATCATCGTGCCGGGTCGCACCTTCCGCATCGACAGCGACGCGACCCATACGCCGATGTTCCATCAGGTCGAAGGCCTGGTGATCGACCGCACGACCCACATGGGCCATCTCAAGGGCTGCCTGGTCGATTTCTGCCGAGCCTTCTTCGAGGTCGACGACTTGCCGCTGCGCTTCCGCCCCTCCTACTTCCCCTTCACCGAACCCTCGGCCGAAGTCGACATCGGGTGCTCATGGAAGAACGGCGAGCTTCGGATCGGCGCTGGCGACGCATGGCTTGAGATCCTGGGCAGCGGCATGGTGCATCCCAACGTGATCGCCAATTGCGGCCTCGATCCGGCCATTTACCAGGGCTTCGCCTTCGGCATGGGCATCGACCGCATCGCCATGCTGAAATACGGCATCCCCGACCTGCGCAGCTTCTTCGACTCGGACCTGCGCTGGCTGCGCCATTACGGCTTCTCGGCGCTAGAATGGCCGTCGCTCACCCAGGGGTTGGGCCGATGAAGTTCACACTGTCCTGGCTCAAGGAGCATCTCGACACCGGCGCGTCGCTTGCCGAGCTGCGCGAGCGGCTCACCATGCTGGGCCTCGAGGTCGAAGGCATCGCCAACCCGGCAGAGACATTGAAGGGTTTCGTCGTCGGCTATGTCGTCGAGGCGATCCAGCATCCCAACGCCGACCGGCTGCGTCTCTGCAAGGTCGATACCGGCGCCGGCATCGTCCAGGTCGTATGCGGCGCGCCGAACGCGCGCACCGGCATGAAAGGCGTGTTCGCGCCGACCGGCAGCTTCATTCCCGGCACGGGGATCACGCTCAAGGCGAGCAAGATCCGCGGCGAGGAGAGCAATGGCATGCTCTGCTCCGTACGCGAGCTTCAGCTCGGCGATGACCATAGCGGCATCATCGATCTGCCCGCCGACGCCAGGACCGGTGCTCCGGCCGCAGAGGCACTCGGCCTCGACGATCCGGTGATCGAGATCAAGGCCACGCCCAACCGCGCCGATTGCCTTGGCGTGCACGGTATCGCGCGCGACCTCGCGACGTCGGGCCTCGGCACCTTGCGGCCGTTCAAGGCCGACCGCGTGGCGGGCACGTTCATGAGCCCGATCAAGTGGACGCACGGCTACCAACCCAGGCCCGACAGTCCCTGTCCCATCGTCGCCGGCCGCTACTTCCGCGGGGTGAAGAACGGCCCCTCGCCCGACTGGCTGCAGCGCCGGCTGAAGGCGATCGGGCTCAGGCCGATCTCGGCGCTGGTCGATATCACCAATCTCGTCACCTTCGACCTCAACCGGCCATTGCACGTGTTCGACGCCAAGAAGCTGGCCGGCGATCTCGTCATGCGCCAGGCGCGCGAGGGCGAAACGATCCTGGCGCTCGATGGAAAAACCTACACGCTCGATCCCTCGGTGTCGGTGATCGCCGATTCGAAGGGCGTGCACGGCATCGGCGGCGTCATGGGCGGCGAGGAGAGCGGCGTACAGGAGGACACCACGGACGTGTTCCTGGAAGTCGCCTACTTCGCGCCGATTCCGGTGGCGGCCACGGGCCGCAAGCTCGGGATCCAGTCCGATGCCCGCTACCGCTTCGAGCGCGGGATCGATCCGCAATCCGTGCAGTGGGGTGTCGATGTCGCCACGCGCCTGATCCTCGAGCTCTGCGGCGGCGAAGCGAGCGAGATCGTCTCGAGCGGCGTGATGCCCGACTGGCAGCGCAGCTACACGCTGCGGGCCGATCGCGTGAAGACCCTGACGGCGATCGACGTGCCGGCGAAGGACACCGCCGAGATCCTGACCCGGCTCGGCTTTACCGTCTCGGGCAGCGGCCCGTGGACGGCCGCGGTGCCGTCCTGGCGCCCCGACGTCGTGGGCGAAGCGGACCTGGTCGAGGAAGTGGCGCGGGTCTGGAGCTTCGACCGCATCCCGACCGTGTCGCTGCCGGCGCTTTCGGCGACCTCGAAACCGGTCCGCGACCCGTTGCAGCGGCGCGTGCCGCTTGCCCGCCGCGCGCTCGCCGTGCGCGGCATGAACGAGGTCGTGACCTGGTCGTTCCTGCCGCTCAAGCAGGCCCAGCGGTTCGGCGGCGGCGGGGCTGATCTCAGGCTCCTGAACTCGATCGCGTCCGAACTCGACACCATGCGGCCGTCGATCCTGCCCAACCTGATCGATGCCGCGACCCGCAACGAGGCGCGTGGCCTGCACGATCCGGCACTGTTCGAGGTCGGGCCGCAATACAAGGACGCCACGCCGCAAGGTCAGGCACGCATGGCAACGGGCCTGCGCCACAACATGGCCGTGCCGCGCAACTGGACGGGCCCCGCGCGCGCCGTCGATGCCTTCGATGCCAAGGCCGACGCGCTTGCGGTGCTGTCGGCGATCGGTGCGCCGGACACTCTTGCGACCCATGCCGGCGCGCCGGACTGGTACCATCCCGGCCGCTCGGGCACGCTGAAGCTCGGCGATCGCGTGATGGCGTGGTTCGGCGAGCTGCATCCCGAGCTGGTGTCGGCGGCCGATCTCAGGGGACCCGTCGCGGCATTCGAGGTTTTCCTCGATGCGCCGCCACTGCCCAAGGCGCGCGCCACCAAGGCACGGCCGCGGCTCGTGCTGTCGGCCTTCCAACCGGTGGAGCGCGACTTCGCCTTTTTGGTCGATGCCGGGGTCGAGGCGGAGAAGCTGGTCCGTACGGTGCGCAATGCCGACAAGGTCCTGATCTCGGCGGCCCGTGCCTTCGACGTCTATGCCGGCAAGGGCGTGCCGGACGGCAAGAAGTCGCTCGCCGTCACCGTCACGCTGCAGCCGATGGAGCACACGCTCACGGATGCGGAGATCGAAGCCGTGTGCGACAAGATCGTGGCGCAGGTCACGAAGGCAACCGGCGCCGTGCTGCGAGGTTAGGCTCTATGTCGTGCTGAGCGTGGCGAAGGACTTCACGTCCAGTCCACAGATCGACTTTGGAATGGGGACTGGATCCTTCGCGTCGCTCAGGATGGCAAAAATACCGTTGAGTTAGTCCAGGCAAAAATGACCGACCTGTCGTTGATCCGCAACTTCTCGATCATCGCCCATATCGACCATGGCAAGAGCACCCTGGCCGACCGCCTGCTGCTGCGCTGCGGGGCGGTGAGCGAACGCGAGTTCCACGACCAGATGCTCGATTCGATGGACATCGAGCGCGAGCGCGGCATCACCATCAAGGCGCAGACGGTGCGGCTCGACTATACGGCCCGCGACGGCAAGACCTATGTCCTGAACCTGATGGACACGCCGGGCCATGTCGACTTCGCCTACGAGGTGAGCCGTTCGCTCGCCGCCTGCGAGGGCTCGCTGCTGGTGGTCGACGCCAGCCAGGGCGTCGAGGCGCAGACGCTCGCCAACGCCTACCATGCGATCGAGGCCGACCACGAGATCATCCCGGTCCTGAACAAGATCGACCTGCCCTCGGCCGAGCCGGAGCGGGTGTGCACGGAGATCGAGAACGTGATCGGCATCGACACGTCCGACGCCATCAAGGTCTCGGCCAAGACCGGCCTCGGCATCGACGATCTCCTGGAAGCGATGGTGACCCGCCTGCCGCCTCCCAAGGGCGATCGCAATGCGCCCCTGAAGGCGCTGCTGGTCGACAGCTGGTACGACCCCTATCTCGGCGTCGTGACCCTGGTGCGGGTGAAGGACGGCGTGCTGAAGAAGGGCATGCGCATCCGCATGATGTCCGCCGGCGCCGCCTACGATCTCGACAAGGTCGGCGTCTTCAAGCCCAAGCCGACCGATGCGGCCGAACTGGGGCCGGGCGAGATCGGCTTCATCATCGCCGGCATCAAGACCATCGCCGACTGCAAGGTCGGCGACACGATCACCGACGATCGCAAGCCCGCCGCCGAGATGCTGGCGGGCTTCAAGCCCTCGGTGCCGGTGGTGTTCTGCGGCCTCTTTCCCGCCGATGCCGCCGAGTTCGAGACGTTGCGCGAGTCGCTCGCCAAGCTCCGTCTCAACGACGCCTCGTTCCACTTCGAGCCCGAGACCAGCGCGGCGCTGGGCTTCGGTTTCCGCTGCGGCTTCCTGGGACTCCTGCATCTCGAGATCGTGCAGGAACGGCTGGAGCGCGAGTTCAACCTCGACCTCGTCACCACGGCGCCCTCGGTCGTCTACAAGGTCAAGATGACCGACGGCACCGAGTTGGAGCTGCACAATCCGGCCGACTATCCCGATCCGGCCAAGATCGCGAGCATGCAGGAGCCGTGGATCAAGGCCACCATCATCACGCCGGACGAGCATCTCGGCGCGGTGCTGACGCTCTGCCAGGAGCGGCGCGGCCAGCAGGTCGAGCTCACCTATGCTGGCGCGCGCGCCATGGCGATCTATCGCCTGCCGCTGAACGAGGTCGTGTTCGATTTCTACGACCGGCTGAAGTCGGTAACGCGCGGCTATGCGAGCTTCGACTACGAAATGGCCGGTTACGAGGAGAGCGAGCTGGTGAAGCTCTCCATCCTGGTGAACTCCGAGCCGGTCGATGCGCTCAGCATGATCGTGCACAAGAACGCGGCCGAGAGCCGCGGCCGGGCGCTGTGCGAGCGGTTGAAGGACCTGATCCCGCGCCAGTTGTTCAAGATCGCGATCCAGGCCGCGATCGGCGGCCGGGTGATCGCCCGCGAGACGATCAGCGCGCTGCGCAAGGATGTGCTGGCCAAATGCTACGGCGGCGACATCAGCCGCAAGAAGAAGCTTCTCGAGAAGCAGAAGAAAGGCAAGAAGCGCATGCGTCAGGTCGGCGACGTGGAGATCCCGCAGTCGGCCTTCATTGCCGCGCTCAAGATGGACAGCCGCTAGGACGGACGGTTTCTCGCAATCTTCTCACGCCGATGAGAAGGCCCCGAGGCCGATGGAATCGGCCTTTCAGGCCGATTTCTCATTTTCTCACCTCTCCCCCTATTGGGGTAATAGGATACCTCTCCGGCGGATGTCAGGAGAGGCTGCTGCGCCGCCGTGGCGGCCGCGAGCCGGTAAGGAACCGCTCTTCCGTGCGGCTGCCGATGCGGCGGCCGATCCAGAGCAGGATCACGCCCGCTGCGGTGAAGACCGGCAAGGCCGGCGTCGCCAGGAGCGGCAGGACGAAATTGTGCCAGAGCCCGCCCGGCGGCGGGCTACCTGCGGCCGGGCGCAGCTCGGTATAATTGAAACGCGACCAGAGATCGCCCAGCAGCATCATGTGGAACGACCCTTCCGACCACCAGGCCAGGCAATCATGCACGATGGCCGCCACGGCCATGGCCAACAGCACCCACCCCAGGGCGCGAACCAGAACCATCACTCCCCACCCCCACACACAACCCACGACCAACCTAGCCAACGACACAGCTTCAGGGAAGATGCCGTTGCCCCCAGCGGCCATCACGCTATAAGGACGGCCGACCGTGCTTGGAAAGACCGGACAGGTGGCCGAGTGGTTTAAGGCACACGCTTGGAAAGCGTGCGTGGTGTAACAGCCACCGCGGGTTCGAATCCCGCCCTGTCCGCCATTTTGCCCACCAGTCGATATAGTTCTGGGCACGCCAATCGTCGCCGATTGCCGCACTTGGTCAGCAATAGGCGTCCTCGGCAGTTGGTCTTCGATCCCATGATGCGGATTGCGTCGTCCGCGACCGCGACGCGCGACGGTCGTTGATCGCGCTATTGCCGGGCTCCACGAATGTTTCGACGAGCCGGTAGCCGCGCGTTTCGCAACAGGCTTCGCCCTGGCGCTTCTGATCGGGGATCGACATATGATGCTCGGCCTGCCGCGTCGTCGAAACGCGCAGATGGAGGGCGGCCCACAGCATGACGTTGGGATTGCCGCCTTCGCCGTCGCTATATCGCCTATGATTGCAGCTTGCCGAGAATCCTGACAAGCGCATTCAGGTCGCGCGCCGGCAGGCCTGTCAGTTCTGCTGGCAGATCGCCTGCGCAAGGAGAGCGGCATTCCGCTTGCCTGCCATGTCTTCGGCCCGTCCGGCGACCTCGCGGACCCGGGAGGATGTTGGCCAAGCGCCTACGGCGTGAGTGCCGGTGGCGCCGTGCTCATCCGTCCTGACGGCTTCGTCGCCTGGCGCGCTCAGGGCGCGGAGGCCGATCGCGAAGGCCGGCTCGTCAAGGTTCTCAGGGCACTCGGTGCTCGCACCGGCCAACATGATGGAGGCCACCGATGAACTGCCGAAGCAACTGCTCCTGATTCTTACCCTTGAAACGCTCCTGTTCGTCACCGCATCCCTCACCCATGCCGGTATCCTCTTTTCCGGCTACGAGCATGATCGCGCCGCCTGTGCAAGGCGGCTCGGCGCATCCAGGATGCCCTCTATGACGCCCTTGTTAAGCTGCTCCCCACTGTCACCAGCCACGAGTGCGCCAACTACTTCCTCAAAGCGGGATACGATCGAACTTAGAATCATACCGCTCTCGTTGCCCTTTATGGCGGCCGCCTCGGCTTTACGCGCGCTTTGCTCCGCGGACCGCAAGTTGAGCTGGCACTGCCGCGCGCCGATGGTGATCAGGCCAAACGCGACCGGTTTGGCTGGAAAGGCCGGGTGTCAGGCCTTTTCCTTTCGAGCGACGGGGCTCGGTCTCATTCGACTTGGACACCGGACGCCTTCACGACATCCGTCCATCGAACAACCTCGGCCTTGATGAAATCGCCAAATTGTTGCGACGTCGTCGTCACCACGGCCACGCCTCTTTCTGCGAACGCCTCCCTGATCGCCGGCATGTCCAAGACCTTGTTGATGGACTTGTTGAGGCGGCTGACGATCGCCGGCGGCATGCCGCGCGGCCCTACCACTCCCACCCAACCCACTGCCGACAACGCGATGCCACTTTCGGTCAAGGTCGGCACGCCGGGGGCCGCGTTCGACCGCGAGGGAGAGAGAATGGCCAGCGCCTTGAGCTTGCCGCTCCGCACGAGAGGCATCACGACAGTCGTCGTGTCAAAGGCAAGCTTCACTTCCCCGGCGACCAGATCCGTCGCGGCCGCGGCGCTTCCCTTGTACGGCACGTGCAGGAGGTCCGTGCCGGATTTGCTCATGAAGAATTCGCCCAGCAGGTGATTGGTCGAGCCCATGCCGAACGACGCGTAGGACAGCTTGCCAGGGTTGGCGCGGGCAAGAGCGACCAGTTCCTGGACGTTGTTGGCCTGGACGGACGGATGAGCCACCAGGACGAAGGAGACGGTGCCGATCTCGGCAATCGGCTCGAACTCCTTCGACGAGTCATAGGGCGGCTTGCTCTTGACCGCCGGCAGCACGACCAGCTCGGAGCCGGTTCCCAGCAGCAGCGTGTAGCCGTCCGGCGTTGCCCGGGCGACCGACAGGGCGCCGATCGCACCGCCGGCACCCGCCCGATTGTCGACGACGACCGGCTGACCGAGTTCAGCAGAGAGTTCCTTGGCGATGATGCGCGCCGATATGTCAGTGGCCCCGCCGGGAGCGAAAGCGGCGACCAGTGTGATGGGCTTGGACGGATAGGTCGGCTGCGCAGAAGCCGGCGCCGCCAGCAAGAGCGCAGCGAAGAGAAACTTGAATATCCGCACGTGGCCTCCTGTCAAAGAATTCAATGGCGTCTGTCCACCGTCCGACTGTGCGTCACTTGCCCTTGCGCATGATGCGCAGGGCGGCGCGCGAGGCCTGTCGCACATGGTGGACCGATGCCTTGCTGGCGGCCTGTTCGTCCCGGGCGCAGAGCGCGGTGAACATCTGGGTGAGCTCGTCGAGCGTCTCCGGCAGCCGGTCGGGCTCCGACATCGATGTCCGGCGCAGCAGCACGATCCTGTTGTGCAGGAGCTTCAGCATGGAGCTCAGGACCTTGTTGCCGCTGCCTTCGAGGATGACGTCGTAGAAGTCGCTGCTGAGCTCCAGCGTGCGGCCCACGTCGCCGGCTTCGGCCGCGCACTTCAGCTCCTGGAAGACGCTCTGAAGCTTGCGGACATGACCGCTCGATGCGCGAAGCACGAAGCCGACGCAGGCCTGCGATTCGAGGATTCCACGGACTTCGTAGATCTCCTCGGCGTCCTCGTACGAAAGGACGGACACGACGGGTCCGCGGTTAGGGACGAGGGTGACGAGTCCCTCCGCCTCGATCTGGCGCAGGGCTTCCCGCAATACCGTTCGGCTGACGCCGAGCGCATCCATCAGCTGCCGCTCCTTCAGGCGCTCGCCCGCGTCGTATCGGCCCGAGAGAATCGCCTTGCGAAGCCCCTCCTCCGCCTGCTTGCGCAGTGGCGTGGCGCTTTCCACGTTGTTCACCTCGATGTTGCTCATCGTGTCAGCTCTCCTGGCGAGGTTGTGGCGACGATCCGCCGATAGATCTCGATGGTCCTCGACAGCTCTTCGGCGAAGGCGCCGGGCGTCGAGCCCACCCAGTCGTAGCCCTGGGTCGCGAGGCGCTGCTTGAAGTCAGCGTTCTCGCCCAGCGTCTTGGCTACTGCAGCCAGCCGGTCGAGAAGCGCGGCAGGCACGCCTTTGGGGCCCAGCAGGCCGAACCAGCCGTTGAATTCGAGATGAGGCACACCCTGTTCCTTGAAGGTGGGAACGTCGGGAAGCAGTCGTGCCCGCGCTTCACCGCTGACGGCGAGCAGCCGGATCCTGCCATGCTTGGTCATCGCATCGAGAGCGCTGGTTGTGAGCAGTACCGAATCGATATGGCCAGCAAGCAGATCCGTGATCGCCTGATTGGACCCCTTGTAGGGTACATGCTCGAGCTTCGCGCCGCTGGCGTTTGCCAGTATCAGTCCATAAAGGTGCGCGGAGGATCCGACACCGAACGTTCCATATGTCAGAGGCGTCGTGCGGGAGGCGGCAATCGCGTCTGCAAGATTGCGCCAGGGTGCCGTCGCCAGCACGGCCCAGGCCGCCGACGTCTCGGCCAGCAGTGTCGCCGGGCTGAAATCGCCGATCGGGTCCACATCCGACCGGGTCAGGAGCGGCCCAAGGGCGTGGGTGCTCGACGTGCCCAGCAGGAACGTCGCCCCGTCAGGCTTCTGCCGGGCAACGTGGCGGTTCGCGATGGCGCCGTTGGCTCCCGGCTTGTTGTCGACGACGAACGTCGTGCCGGACATCAAGGGCTGCGCCGCGTTCGCGAACTCCCGGGCAAGTTGATCGGCTCCTCCGCCCGGCGCGAAAGGCACAACCAGCGAGACCAGTGGTGGAAATTCCCCTGCCTGCGCCCGTGCGACGGCCGGCCGGCCGGCGCCAACCGCGGCCAGCGCCAGAAGCGACTTGCTGAAGGACCTTCGTTCCATCGCCAACTCCTAGACCGTCGCAACGGGCGTGACGGGTGAACCCACTGCGCCGGGCAAGTGAAGCGGAGGGGCAGTCAAAAGGAAACGACTGCGCCGGTGGTCCCTCAGCCATCCTGCCAGATCCCGGAGGAACCAGAGCTCTCCGAGGTGGATGCCGTTCTTGAACAGGCAATGTTCGTGCAGGGGCAGCATGGCATGGCCGACTTGCGGCGCCGGCGCCCTGGGCATGAGTTCGACTGCGAAATTGTCTGAGATCAGGGCGGCAATGCCCGTGGCCGTAATCCACGACAACAACCGGCCGTCGGAACCATCGAGCCCCGAACACGAGCGATGCAGGCGCTCGTGTTCGGGCCGCTTGCGCATGCCGAGGATGACCTCGTCCAGGCCGGTGTAGAAGCACACCATGTCGCCCTTCTCGATGACGATGTCGTCCATCTCCAGAATCCTCTGGAGATCGTCGTAACCTACGGCTCGGTTCTCGTTGCCGAAGTGCTTGAAAAGATCGACCAGTACGGCCCGGCCTTGCACGCCATGTCTGGCGAGATTGTCGACCCCCAGCACGTCGGCCCGCGGATTCTCGTACGCCGCCCATGGCTCGGCACTTTCACGGCGCTCCGCTACGGTGAGCCCATGACGCGAACGGTAGCCGTTGTAGAACGTGATCTCCGGTTCGCCCGAGTCCTCGGAGTCGAAGAGGCTGCCAATGTGGGCAAGCCCGTCCCACTGGGTCGAGTACTGCGTATGCAGCAGGACGACGTCGTCGGACACGACATCGGTAAACAACGGATTGTCGCGCGCCAGAGCGAAGCAGAAGCATTGCTGCCCGGCGCTCTTTCCGGCGCGTAACGTGGCGAAGCGCCGAGGGGGATGTCGGCTGGGATGCAGAACGTCGCCGCCCGGATAGTCGAGCGGCAACGACAGGCTGAACGTCTGGCCGCTGCTCACTTCGGCGAGGCCTTTCAAGACCTGCTCCTTGCCGACGAGGTTCATCGCGCCGAGCTGATCGTCGGGGCCGAACTCACCCCAGTTCGAGCCTTCGGGCCGGCGCTTCCAGCGCGTTTTCATACCCTGCCCTCATAGCCAAGCCGCCTGGCCTCCTCGCGCTCTGCCGCCTTGGCTGCAACAACGCTCGGGCGCGCAGCGATACGGTCCAGATAGCGCCGGAGGTGCGGCCACGACGAGAGGTCGATGTCGTGATACTCCGCCCACATCGCGATCGTGAAGCAGTGGGCATCCGCGATCGTGAACGTTGGGCCCGTGAGATAACTACGATCGGCCAGGTGATCGTTCAGCCATGTCAGGCGCGCCAGCACGAGTTGCCGGGCGATCGGGCGATAGTCGTCGGGCGTCGTCTTCTTGAAGAGCGGCATGAACCCACCCTTGTGAAGGTCCGACGCAATGAAACTCATCCACTCCATGATGCGGTATCGTTGGAGGGTGCCGGGTGGGGCGTACAAATCGGTGCCGGCTCGCAGCTCTGCGAGGTACTGCATGATGACGGCGCCTTCGGTGAGATACTCTCCATTGGGCAGTTCGAGGGTCGGAACCTGACCTTTCGGGTTGATCTTGTAATAGTCGGAACCGTCCGGAAGCAGCTTCTTCGGAACGTCGACCCAGATGAGCTCAAGTGGCACTCCGAGTTCACGCGCGACGATATCAACAGCGAGCGAACAGCCGCGGACTTCATGGTAGAGCTTCATGTGGTCTCTCTATCGCAATGCGTGGATTGTTCGATGCGTGGATTGTTCACTGGCTCGTTGAACCGGATGTCGTGTTCGGCGACCCGAATTGCGCGGCACGGGCCTTGGCCTCGTACGCTTCCTGGACTTGTTGGGCTTCTACGGCAGCTCGCGCACTCGGCCGTGCAGCAATGCGGTCCATGTAGGCCTCAAGGTTGGGCCACGATGAGATCTCGATATCGTGTCGCTTCGTCCAGATGACGATTGCGTAGCAGTGGGCATCGGCAATCGTAAATCTCGAACCGATGAGATAATTCCGGCCCGCCAGGTGATCATCAAGCCACCGCAGACGCCGCTTTATGTGTTGCCGGGCAAGCTGGCGGTAGTCGTCAGGTGTCGTCTTCTTGAAGAGCGGCATGAAGCCGCCCTTGTGCAGGTCCGATGCGATGAAGCTCATCCATTCCAAGATCCGGTACCTTTCGGGACTGCCGGCGGGAGCGCCTAAATCGCAGTCAGGACGCTGATCGACGAGGTACTGCATGATTGCAATTCCCTCCGTGAGATACTGGCCTTCGGCGAACTCCAGAACGGGCACCTGCCCCTTGGGGTTGATACTGTGAAGATCGGTCCCGTCCGGGAGGACTTTGTTCGACATTTCGACCCAGATGAGCTCGAGAGGTATTTCAAGTTCTCGGGCGACGATGTCGACGGCGAGCGAGCATCCGTGGGATTCATGGTAGAATTTCATGGAATCCCCTGGAAGTGAGCATGCAAATCGATCTGACGTTGCGGGGGTCGAGGTCTGGCCATATGCGATTGGGAAGTTTCGATGGCCACGATGCCGCCGAAGCGGCCCCGGGGCTTTGCCTTCGAGGCGTGCGAACCGGACCGCTTCGATCGGGCAGCAGTCCACCGCGCCAGCGCGGACAGCGATTCCGTACCCGCACTCGGGGATGATTGGCGGCCTGCTTCCGTGTTCCACACACGCGTGCTCCGCTAGCTACTCTCTTGGGATAGGACATCACCGAAGCGCTCCCATGTCTCGCCCTTGACGCGCGCGAGTTGCAACGCCTGAATGGGGTAGAAGTCGGTCGAACTCGTGCTGATGGTGATGCCCGGGAGCAAACAGGGGACACGGAAACTGTGAAAGCTCGCGGCCTGATGCATGAGGTTCGCTCGCGTGAGGGTGGCCCCGCATCGCTTCAATGTCTCGTGCATCAGGAACGATGCGGTGTAGCCGTAGATGTAATAGCCGTCTTCCAGATTTGCGCCTGGCAAGTATTTGTTCATCCACTCGCGCCAGGTCTTCATCTCGGGATCGTCGTCCCACTGCTTGTCAGTAGGATCCTTGAGGTACAGTCCAGTAATGATGCCCTGTGCATTGGCGAAGCCTGCCGGCTTCATCACCGCGGCGATATTCGCCGAGACGTTGTTCAGGTAGTGAACCGGCCTCCAGCCAATGTCGGCTGCTTTGCGGATCGCCTGTGCGGCAAACTTCGGAAGAGAAATGTTGAAGAAGACATTGGCGCCGGAGTCCTTGAGCTGGATCACCTGGCTGTCCACCGTTGGATCGGTCATCTCGTAGGTCACATGCTTGATGACCCTGCCGGCCTCCTTGCCGAGACCCTCCTTGAACCCCTCCCAGTAGTCCTTGCCGTAATCGTCGTTGTGCATGAGCACGCCGATCTTGGCGTCCTTGACATTGGCCAGGATATGCTTGGCGTAGATTATCGCCTCGGTGCGGAAGTTGGGTTGATAGCCCATGGTCCACGGGAAGTGCTTGGGGTCGCCCCACTTCGAAGCGCCCGTCGCAACGTAGAGCTGGGGCACCTTCCTCTGATTCAGGTAACGATGAATCGCCGTATTGGGCGCGGTGCCGAGCGTCTGGAACAGGCAGAACACCTTCTCTTCCTCGACAAGCTGGCGAACCGCCTCCACTGTCTTGGGCGGCATATAGCCATCGTCGCGCGTGATGAAATTGACCTTGCGGCCGTTGATGCCGCCTCGGTCGTTGACCATCTTCCAGTAGGCTTCGATGCCCTTACCGATGACTCCGTACGATGAACCGGGCCCGCTGTAGGGGTTGGTATTACCGATCTTGATTTCCGTATCGGTAACGCCGTCGTCCTTGCCAACTTGTGCGAATGCATCGCGAGACGCCGAAACCACGGCTGTCGCTGCCGAACTCCCAATGAACGCACGCCTATTGATCTTCATGGTACCCCTCCCTGCTGGACCAAAACGTTCAGTTATTGCGCTCCTTCGGAGCGGTCGAGCGACTGGCAAAAGTGGACAGGTGCGCGGCGTATCTAGGGAGATGCTTTGGCCTCGAGCTCGGCTCGTTCGGCTGCCTTCACGCTTTCGCGGGAGGCAATCCGTGCAAGGTACGCCTTGAGATGAGGCCAGGGCGAGATGTCGATGTCGTGGAGCTTCGTCCACATCACGATCGTGTAGCAGTAGGCGTCGGCAACGGTGAATGCCGGCCCGGTCAGGAACTCCCGACCGGCCAGCTGGTCGTTCAACCACTGAAGTCGCGCCTGCAGATTTTGCCGCGCAATCTCCCGATATTCCGCAGGTGTCGTCGGACGAAACAGCGGAGTGAAGCCTTTGTGCAGCTCGGTACCGATGAAATTCAGCCACTCCAGGGTTCGGTAACGCTCCATCGTCCCGGCCGGTGCGAGCAGGTCGTTCCCCGGATACCTGTCCGCGAGATACTGCACGATGACAGGACCTTCGGTCAGGCGCTCGCCATCATCCAACTCCAGCGTTGGCACCTGTCCCTTCGCGTTGACCTTGTAGTAATCCGAGCCGTCGCGAAGCCGCTTGGCGCGAACGTCAACCCACTCGAGGGCAAGCGGGGCATCGAGTTCGCGCGCGACGATGTCGACGGCGAGCGAACAGGCATGGGGCGTAAGGTAGAGCTTCATGGTTGTCTCAGTCGACGCGGATGTTGCGTTCGGCGACGATCCGCCCGTAGCGCTCGCGGCCACGGGCAATGGTGTTTGCGAGGTCCTCAGCAGAGCCGCTGCCGACGTCGAAGCTCATGGCCTCGAAGGACTTCCGGAGCTCAGGCGACGCCAAGGCTTTTTTCATGGCGACATTGAGCGCACCGACGACATCCGGAGGAGTCTTCGCCGGCGCCATCAGGCCGAAGAAGCCGGTGATCGACAGGTCGGGGAGTCCCGCTTCCTTTGCCGTGGGCACGCCGGGAAGTGAAGGGTCGCGCGATTCGCTTGTGATCAGCAGCGGCATGAGCTGCCCCGTCCTGATCTGAGCGATCAGTGGCGCCAGCACCTCATCCATCAACTGGGCGTCACCCCGGATCACCGCGTCCCGCGCCGAAGTGGCGCCCTTGTAGGGTACGTGGACGAACTTCGTGCCGGTCGCCGACATGAAGATCTCGCCGAGCAGGTGGTTGCTCGAACCGATTCCGGCGGAGGCAAAGTTCAGGACGTCGGGTTTGCTACGGGCCAGGGCCACCAACTCGGCAATGGTTTTCACCCCTGTTTCAGACGAGGTGACGAACAGGAAAGGCTGCAGCGCACCGAGGCTCACCGGCATGAGTGTCGTCAGGTACGTCTGGTCGGGGTACAGGATCGGTGCGACCGCCAGGGTGCTGCCGCTCCCCCAAAGCAAGGTGTAGCCATCGGCATCCGCCATCGCGACCCGGCGCGTCCCGATGCGGCCGCCCGCTCCCGGTTGGTTCAAGACAACCACCGGTTTGTGCAGAACGTCCGACAACGCCTTTGCAACGACACGCGCCGACACATCGGTCGAGCCGCCCGCTTCGAACGGCACCACGAACGTCACCGGCTTGTCGGGAAAGGGACCGGCCTCTGCGACGACCGGCAGCGTCAAAGCCAGCAGCACTGCGAAGGATCGAAAAGCTCTCAAGTTGCCCTCCAAGCTGCGCACACAAGATACGTACTACTATTTTTGACATTTTTGCAATACCCGTACTACAATTTAATCGGATACCGCAGCACATGCCCCCACGAATGGCCATCGAACGGGCTTTTATGAGACAGTGACGGCCTATCGCGGCAAGAGACACGGGAGGTTCAACGATGAAAGGGACAGTTCTGGTCGCCACAGCCAGTCAAGGCATTCTGCGCAGCGTCGACGATGGCGCGACGTGGCACCGCCTCGGGCTCAAGGAAGCCATCGAGTTCGACGGCGTGGTCCGCAGTCTTGTTGTGCATCCCAGCGATCGCAGCATCGTGCTGGCTGGCGCAGATGCCGGCCTGTGCATCAGCAAGGATGGCGGAGCGCACTTTTCATTGGTCGATTCGCCGATGAACGGGCAGGCGGTTTGGTCGATCGCCATCGACCCTGTCGAACCGTCCTATATCTTCGCGGGCACCGGCGCCCCTTCCCGCGCCGTGATGTTCCGGTCGACAGACTCTGGCAAGACGTGGGAGCGGCTTTCGCCCGATATCCCCGAGTTCTGCCAAGGCGTGAACCGGCCTCGCGTGCTCACAATCTGTGTCGACCCCGCCAACAATGCGAATGTCTGGTTCGGCGTCGAGGAAGGAGGCGCGTGGCGAAGCGCCGACCACGGAGCCACATGGCGCCGCATCGATCAGGAATACGGCATCACCAGTTCTGACATCCACGCCATCTCCATCCTGCCCCCGGCCGCGAAGCAGCCTCAGAAGACGTTCGTCCTGACCGTCAATTCCGTTTTCACGAGCACGGACGATGGAAAGGCCTGGAGCGGTGCACCGTCGAAGGATCGCTTCGACGGCCTGTACTACACGCGCACCATCCAACCGCTGGCAGGCAGCGAGACATTGATACTAGCTGTGGGCGACGGCACGCCCGGCACCCGCAGCAGGCTCTATCGTTCCACGGATCGCGGCGCGACTTGGGGCCCGACCATCCTGCACGCCGAGCCGAACTCGACTTTCTGGGCGTTCGGTGTGCACGCGGCCGATCCCGCGCTCCTCTTTGCCGGCACGAAATACGGCGATCTCTTCCGTTCGCTCGACGGTGGCGCGAGCTGGTTCAAGGAATGGCGTGCGTTTCCTGAGATCACCGCCGTCGCCTGGACGCCGTACGAGGCGCCAGTTCGGGCGCATCCGCGATCGATCAACTGATCTCCCAACATAGACAAGCGATAATGCGAACGAAGAACTTCGGTGAATTCCACATCCGCAAATGGTACCTCCAGATCGAGGATACGCTGGCCAACGAGACGGGCGTTCTCGCAGACGGCGAGCCCGTTCGTAAGATCGTCATCGGAGCGGCGATCCACAACGCGTTCTCGGGTCAGTTCGTCCGGGACTTGAACGGCTGGGTTCGCGAGTCGGAAGCCCTCGGGCATGAATTCGGCAAGCGCCTGAGGAACGCCCTCGGGAATGCCCGGGTCGCCAGCTATGGCAAGGCGTGTCTCGTCGGATCGGCCGGCGAATACGAGCATGGCAATGCCCTCCTGACCACGACCTTCGCCGACCCGATACGCGCGTCAATCGGCGGCGCCAAGGCTTGGATTCCCTCCACGGGGAAGCGCGGCGCTCCAGGCACTTCGATCGACATACCGCTGGCCCACAAGGACGAGCTTTATGTTCGCTCGCACTACGACACGATCAGCGTGACGTTTCCCGATGCGCCGAACGCGGACGAGATCGTCATCGCCTTTGCCTTCGCGACTCGCGGCCGGTTGCACTCGCGACTGGGTGGACCGCAGCCTCACTGATCCGGAAAGGCAGAAGCAATGAAGGAACGCAGCTACAGGGTCTCGGGGAGCGACGGACTTTCCCTGCGCGTCATCGAATGGGGAGAGCCAACCGCTGCGCCGATTGTGATGCTGCATGGCATCCGGGGTTACGCTCGAACATTTGCCTCTCTGGCCAAGGCGCTGGCTCCGGGCTTCCGCACGATCGCCTACGACCAACGGGGGCGCGGCGAGAGCGATTGGGATCCTGCTCAGCAGTACTACACGGACACTTACGTCCGTGACCTCGAGGCCGTCGTGGAGCAGCTCGGACTGACGCGCTTCGATCTGCTGGGCCATTCAATGGGGGGCATCGCGGCCTACGTATATGCGGCGAGAAGCCCCGATCGCATCCGCCGACTCGTCATCGAGGACGCCGGCCCTGGCGCGTCGGAAGACAGTGCGGGCTCCGTCCGCATCCGCCAGGAACTACTCTCCGCACCCAAATCCTTCGAAAGCTGGGACGCCGCGATCGAGTTCATGCGGAGGTTGAGGCCGACCGTCACCGAGACGGCCCGCCTCGACCGACTGCGCAACATGCTGAAGCAAGAAAGCAATGGCACGTGGAGCTGGCAGTACGACCACGCCGGCATTGCAAAGGCTCGCCTTGATCCGGATCCGTCGCGAAGTGTCGATCTATGGCCCCATATCGAAACGATCAAGTCGCCGACGCTTGTCCTTCGCGGCGCCCGATCGGACTACCTGAAGCGAGAAACCGCCGAAGCCATGACCAGGCGGAACCACAACTTCCGCTTCCAGGAAGTCGCCGATGCCGGACACTATATCCACGACGATCAACCCGACTTCTTCGCAAACCTGGTCGCCGCCTTCCTGGGGGGAGCGCCGGAAACGAGCTTTTCCCGACAGCATCCCTGACGGCGGCCCCCTCCCGATTGCCACGCAATTGAGCGCTAAAGGTCACAGCTTCGAGGTTGTGGTTTCGACTTAAAGTCGAGGAGCCACAGAGCAGATGTGCTTGCAACCTTCCGCCTCTGGGGCGGCGGCCGGCGACGTACGCCACGGAGTCGGCCGCCTCTCCCACGGCCTACAGGGGCCAATTCACGATGGGATCATATCCACATCGTCCCGCTCCAGCGAAGCCAGGCAAGCCAGACAATCCCGCTCGCACTTCGGCCACGTACTTGGCCCGGTTGTTACACAAAGGCTTGATTCTACCCAGCGATCTCGCTTAACTTTCAGATATTGGATGTATCTTACGGAACGAAGCTGATCTCCTTCTGACACAGTCACCACCGCCGTCACGTCTCTCCGAGCCTGCGTACGTAACGCGAGGAAACAAGAATGGCGACAATGCTTGGCTGGCGCTCCGCCACGCGCTTTGTTTGCGCTCTGTCGGTATCGATCGATGCGATTTTCCTTTGGAACCAGCGGGCCCTCGCCGATTGCAGCAGTGCCGCTCCGACGTCCGGCGAGACAATCACCTGCACGACCACACCGCCCGCTCAGAATACGACGGGCGTCAATGCCGCCGCCGGCAGCAGCAATGTCACCGTCAATGTCGATCCAGGCGCGGGCATCTCCGTGCCCCGCACCACCACGCCGACCGCCATCAGCGTCATCGGCAACAGCCAGGTGACCAACAACGGCGCAATCGACCTGTCGGGCGGTGGCGGCACCGGAACCAATCGCGGCGCGGGCATCGTCGGCATGACCGACGGCAATATCCTCACCAACAATGGCACCATCGGCACCACGGGCGCCTTCAACGACGGCCTGGCCGCCAACGGCAGCAACAACACGCTCACCAACAACGGTACGATTATAACCACCGGCCCGAATGCCTACGGCATGAGTGCGGCCTGGGGCCAGACCAATATCGGCCAGAGCGGCAACACCCTCACCAATACCGGATCGGTGACCACCAACGGGTCGAATGCGCGAGCCGCGTCGATCCTGGGCGGCAACGGGAGCGTCAACAATTCGGGCACGCTCACGACCATCAGTGCTTCCTCTACCGCCGTCTACATGCAAGGCAACAACGACACGCTGGTCAACAGCGGCACGATCCATGCCTCGGGCGCAGGCAGCGAAGGCGTATTCTCCAACACACTCTCTCCCACCTTTAGCGCCACCATCCAGAACCTCTCCGGCGGCCAGATCATCAGCGACAACGGGCCGGCGCTCCGCACCCTGAACGGCAACACCACGATCACCAATGCCGGGTTGATCCAGTCCGGCGCCGGCGTCGCGCTGAATGGCGGCAACAGCAATACCAGCGCCATCACCCTGATCCTGCAGACCGGCTCACAGATCGTGGGATCGATGAACGGCGGCGGCGGCAACAACCAAGTCGTTTTGCAGGGTTCGGGCCTGGCCGACAATCCCTTTACCCGCTTCCAGACCCTCACCATGAACGGGACCGACTGGACCTGGAACGGCACGGGCGATTTCGTGCAGACCTTCGTCAATACCGGCATCCTGCGCTTGCAGAGCCCGCTCACCGGCAACGCCACCATCGCGCCGGGCGCAACTCTCGAAGCAAGCGCACAGACGCTCAATCCCACGGTGACCGACAACGGCCTGCTGCTTTTCTCGCAACCCAACGCCGGAACCTATGGCGGCACGATCTCGGGTACGGGCGTCGTCGAGAAGACGGGTGCAGGCACCCTCACTCTCGCACCCACATCGGGCAACAGCTACTCCGGCGGTACGGTGATCACCCAGGGTGCGCTCGCGATCGGCGCGGACAATGCGATCGGAGCACCGACCGGCGCCCTTACCTTCAATGGCGGCACACTGCAGCTCGCCCAGAGCTTCAATCTCGCGGCCACGCGGGCAATCACGCTTGCCGCCGCCGGTGGTACGATCGACACGCAGAGCTTCTCGACCACGATCGCCCAGGCAATCACCGGCCCGGGCGCATTGACCAAGCTCGGGGCCGGCATGCTTACCCTGAACGCCGACAATCCCTATGCCGGACCAACCAACGTGTTGGCGGGCACACTCGTGGTGGGCGACTCGAGCCACCTCTCCGCTTCCCTGTCGGGTGGCGGACCGGTACTGGTGGCAGGCGGTGCTACGCTGGGCGGCTTCGGCAGCGTGGCTGGTGACGTCTCGAACAGCGGCACGATCGCAGTCGGCAACGCCCTTCCGGCCTTTGCCGGCGCACCGATGAGCAATTTCACGATCGGCGGCAACTACACCGGCAACAGCGGCACACTGCTTCTCAACACGGTACTGAACGCGGGCGGGCCGCTGGGCAACCAGTTCACGGACCGGCTGCTGATCAACGGTAGCGCGAGCGGCGGCACAACGGTGCAGGTCAAGCCATCCGCCGGCGGCGCGTTCACCAGCACCGGCGCCCCCACCAACAGCACCGGCATTTCGCTGATCCAGGTGGCGGGCGCCTCCTCGCCCGGTGCCTTCACTCTACCCGGTGGCTACATCGTCGGTGGAAGTCCGTTTCAGTATCACCTCAATGCCTATGGACCGGGGTCATCCTTCGGCCGCGCCGACCCCGGCCAGAACATTGTGGGCAATCCCGGCGGCTTTTGGGATTTCCGGTTACAGAATGTCTATCTCGATCCGTCCGGCGAGGAGGTCACGCCGGGCAAGTCACCGGCGGCCGGCGCGCGGCTCGCGGTGGCGCCGCAGATCCCCTCGTACATCACCACACCCTCGGTATTGTTCAACACGGGCTTGCAGGACATCGACGAGTTGCATCGGCGGCTTGGCGAGATCCGCGATGCACAGGCTGCCGGCCTGCCCAGATGGGGCGAGGTGTTCGCGCGCGGCTATGGCAATACGATGAACTACACCTCGACGCGAAGCTTCTCGGACTACGGCTTCGCTTCGAGCCAAAGCTACGCCGCTTTCCAGATGGGCGGCAGTGGCGTGGTACGTGACGATGATGCAGGGTCGCTACGGGTCGGCCTCGCCGGCTCCTATGGCAAGGTGCAATTCGATCCCAGCGCCCCCGACGGCTTCAGCGAGGGCAACTTCAACGTCGGCAAGCTCTCCGGCATCGCCACCTGGCAGGCGCAGGCGGGCTGGTACCTCGACTCGATCGTGTCGGGCGGCTGGTTTTCAGGCACGGTCAGCACCACCGCCCGCGGCCAGGCGGCTGCCCTGAGCGGCAGCATCGTCAGTGCCTCGCTGGAAGGCGGCTGGCCGATTGCGCTCGGCTGGCGGAAGCTCGCAGTCGAGCCGCAGGTGCAGGTGAGCTGGCAGCACCTGATGTTCGACGGCACGACCGATGCCAACGGCCTGCAGGTCGGCCTTGGTGCGCTCGACCAAGGCGTGGTGCGCGCGGGCGGTCGCCTTGTGCGGCCGTTCGAGACCGACGATGGCAGGTTCGTGACACCCTATCTCAAGGCCAACCTGCTGCAGGGCTTCGCCGACGACGGCAGGATCAATGTCAGCGGCTTCCAATTTGCCACCGGCCAGTACGGCACGGCGATCCAGGTAGGTGGCGGCTTGACCGGCATGCTGACCAGTAACCTCGCCGTCTATGGCGACGTCGCCTGGCAGCACGAGGTCAGTAACGGCGGCTTCCGCGGCTGGGCTTCAACGGCGGCGTCCGCTACGAATTCTGAAGCCGTGCCATGGACCCGGCCAGCAACAACAGTCGCCCCGAGGAGGCTACCCGCGCTCTCTTTTCCGCGATAGTGCCCCGAACCAATCAGCAATAAGGGCTGCGAAGACGATCATGGCACGCTGGTGATGTTGCACCCACGAGGAGAACGAATCCGAGGAATGTTGCGGCTAATCTAAATTAAGCCAAAGGGAAAGAAGTCCAAATGGAAGCGCACGGCTTCGTCGCATAGCTGATCATTGGAGCGATCGCGGGCTGGCTCTCTGGCTCCTGGTCAAGGGCGGCGGCTTCGGGCTTGCAGGTGATATCATTGTGGGCATCGTCGGCGCGTTCATTGGCGAATGGCTTGTCACCGCTCTTGAGGTCAGCATCGGTTCCGGGGTTCATTGCGTCGATAGTTGCGGCGATCATTGGCGCCGTGATCTTGCTTGCGATCCTGCGGGCGGTCCGGCGCACCCGAAGAGGCCAATGGTCACACCCGTACCGAAGCAATCCTTCAACGCCGTCCTCGAGCGGCGCCAGCGGTCTCCTGATGGGCACCTCTTCAGAAGCACGGTCGGTGTAATCCGGGCGCTTGCCGAGTGTGGCCTGGCGATCATCCGGATCAGGTAACCATCGCGGGCAAAATGGATCGGTCTTTCGCGTTCTCGAGTCCAAGGTGAGACAACATCGCAAGCGTCGGCTTGAAAGCGTCGATCAGCCGTGGGGAGTGTCCGGAAGACTGTGTGGGGACGATCCTCAGGTCTGATGGATGAAGAGAAGAAAAAGACCCGACGCCAAGCGCCGGGTCTGGAGTAAGGGCACCCTGCCCTATCTCCCCAGGGAGGATGATGGGGAGAATCCTGCGATCTGGTGGAGTCGAAAACTATCGCAGCGCCATACCCTCTAGATTGTTCTCGCGCCGCCAATCTGCAAGCATCTGGTAGAAGGCCATGGCCCCGCCGCCGTAACGGTTACCGAAGAACAGGTCTTCGCTTTTGGCACCCTTGCCCTCGCCGTTGTAGTAGCCGGGCGTGCAGCTCGAATAGAAGTTCACAAGCACCTTGTTGGCAGGCGCCGATCGAATGATCTCCGTATAGGCGTCGACGGCTTCGGTCGTCGGCTCGATGGCCTGCAGGCGGCGTTCTCCAGCCTGTTGAATGATGTACGCGACATGTGTGGCTTGTTCATCGAGCAGGTGCACGGCATTCACCGCCGCGACGGAATGCTGGTTTCCGCCGACCAGAAGCAGATTGGGGAAGTTGTCGGTTGTGATGCCGTGAAGGGTGCGAACACCATTTCGCCAATGTTCACTGAGGCGCCTCCCCTCTCGTCCGACGACGTCGAAGCCCGTCAGGCGCACGTACGAAATACCGGCCTCGAAACCGGTAGCGAAAATTGCGCAATCGACCTTGTACTCATGGCCATCAACGACGATGCCATGTCTTGTAAACTGTTCGACGCCGCGTCCGCCGGTGTCGACCAGATGAACGCTCGGGCGATTGAATGCGTCGAGGTAGTCGTCATGAAAGCATGGGCGCTTGCACAGCCATCGATACCAAGGCTTCAGCGCCTCGGCCGTTGAAGGGTCCTTCACGATTTCTTCGACGCGCGTGCGAATAGCGTTCATGACGCGGTAGTCGGATATCTCGGCGACGAACTCATGCTCTTCCGGCGTCGGCTTTCGGTTGAGCCTTGCCGCGAGTTCCCTGGACGATAGCACCGGCTTCATGCGCACAGTCAGCTCCGTCCAGCCATCGGCGACGTAGTCGACGTCCTGGGGCTTGGCACCCAGAATCTTCTGGAAGTTCTCTCGCCGCTCCTTTTGCCAGCCGGGCTTCGACATATCGGCATAGTCCGGCGGCGTTTCGCGCTGCCCACGGATATAGACTGCCGACGGGGTGCGCTGGAAAACGAAAAGCTCCCGAGCCCATTTGGCAACCTCCGGAACGATCTGGACGGCCGTCGCTCCGGTACCGATGACTGCAACACGCTTGTCGCGCAGACCCGTGAGCCTCGCGTCGTCGGCGCTGCCGCCGGTGTATGCGTAGTCCCATCGGCTCGAATGAAAGGCATGCCCCTCGAAATCACCAATGCCGGCAATGCCCGGAAGCTTCGGAAGGCTTTGGCGACCACATGCCAGTACGAAGTGGTTGGCTGTCATGCGATCGCCACGATCGGTCTCAATCAGCCACTGCTTCTGGTCTTCCAGCCAACGCGCCTCGGTGATGACCGTCTGAAAGCATGCCTTGTCGTAGAGGCCGTAGCGCTCGCCAATCTTCCGACTGAGTTCGAGCATTTCCGGTGCATAGGCGTAGCGGTGCCTCGGTGCGTGGTTCAGCTCCTCTAGGAGAGGCATGTAGATATGAGCCTCGATATCGCACATGGCCCCCGGGTACCGGTTCCAATACCAAGTGCCGCCAAAGTCTCCGGCCTCGTCGATGATGCGCACGTCAGTGACACCCGCCTCCCGGAGGCGGGCCCCGACGAGCAAGCCACCGAAACCGCCACCGGCGACAATAACCTCCGTGTGGTCGTTCAATGCCGCCCGGCTGAAGCCGGGGCTTACCCAGGGATCCTTGCCGTAGTCGGCAAACCTTCCCTCAATGGTCGGCACATATTGGTCATGTCCTTCAGGCACGATACGCTTATCGCGCTCCTGCTCGTACTTGCGCTTGAGGGCAACGGGATCGAATTCCAGGTTGCCAATGACCGTATCGATTTCCCGACCACGAACTGCGTTCATTCTACACCCTTCACCGTCGTCCTGATCCAACATCCTGGCCTCCAAGCCTTCCGGTGGAGCCGGGAACCTCAAGAAGCTCGAAATCCATCTAGCAACGTCGTTGCATAATGAGCATAATGATTGTCGATAGAGCACGCCTTCTGTCAAGTCTAGGCCAGTACGCCGCAGTGGCACGGCTCCGGGCTCGGAGGCATATGGCGAGGTCCCTTGTCGGGGCCGACATCGACCCACATGCGGCACGAGGGACAAGACAAAAGGGTGCCGATCGAAAGCAATGGGACGGAAACATCCGTCTCGCATTTCAAAGGAACACGCATTGAGTTGGATCTACGCCATGGGACGCACATCCATAGAGAGCCATCGAGCTTCGCACATTGCGGAGCGACGGTAGTCATGACTCTTCGCCATATGGAGGCCGAGACACGCGGGCGTGCGAAGGGCAACGGGCGGCCCTCGTCAACTCCTCTGAAAGATCACGGCGTTGGCGCAATCAAGTCAGTCGACAAGGCCATGGGCATCTTGCGTGAGTTGTCTGCTGCAAGCAGACCGATGCGCATTTCGGAGCTTGCCAAGAGCCTGCAGCTCACGCCGAGCGTCGTATCGAGACTCGTCGCAACGCTCGCACGAGGTGGCCTGGTCGATCACGACGAAGAAACCAATCGGATCCAGTTGGGACTCAGCCTGGCGCTTCTGGGCCATGGGGCTTTAGGCCGTAGAAAGCTTGATTATCTTGCGATTCCAGTGATGGCTCGACTCTCCGAGGAATTCAAGGAGTACATCAGCCTGAGTCGCCTGGTCGAAGGGCGCGTCGTGATGGTGCGCGGTGGGCCGGTGGAGGTGATGCAGCAGGATACCTTCCTCACCGCGGTGGTTCCGATCCACGCTTCTGCGCCGGGCAAGTTGCTGGCTGCGTGGATTTCCGAGCCGGACCTGCTGAAGCTTCTCGAGGCGCGCGGCATGGATGCCTATACGCCCAAAACCATCACTTCGATGCGCCACTTCAAGGAAGAGCTTGCCAAGATCCGACGTGAGCAGTTCGCCCTCGACGATGAGGAGCTTGTTCCCAGTCTCCGCCACGTCGCAGCCCCCATATTCGATCACGATGGCAAGGTGGTCGCCGCGCTGTCGGCTGGTGGGCCGACGAAGAAGCTGAATTCCGAGGAGGTGCTCCGACTTCGCACCGCCCTCACCAACGCTGGCATTCAGATATCGCGGCAGCTCGGATACTCGGCCGCCGCACTGAAACCCTAGTCAATGGCGAGGCGCATACGCGCCCGGAAGATCACCATCACATATGTGATATGAAGGGAAATTCCGCAGATCACAATGGCGGCTCACGAACCTGGGAGCCACGCTCGTTGCGCGAGTTCACGTGACTGGCTGGTCGATATCTTGCCATGAGAAAAGCCATCAAGCTTCCTTCAGGGTCTGGCGGCATCAAGTCCGCCGAGCGCTGCCTTGCAATCCTGGAGTTCTTCCAGGAGCGCAAGCGCGCCGCTACGGTCGGCGAGATCGCCGCTTCGCTCGGCCTGCCGCAGTCCAGTACATCGATGCTGTTGAAGTGCCTGGTATCATTGGGCTATCTCGAATACACCGCTGGGTCTCGATCGTTGAGACCGACCTACCGCGTCGCGCTGCTCGGCAACTGGATACAAAAAAGCTTCTTCAAATATGGGCCTCTGACCGACGCCATGGAGGCCATCCAACGCGAAATTGGCGAGACCGTCGTCCTGGGGCGCCAAAACGGCCCTGCAATGCAGTACGTTCATATCGTTGACGCGAGCTACGCCGTTCGTCTGATTATCAATAACGGCACGCTGCGGCCTATGACGAGGTCGGCACTCGGCATGATCCTGCTCGCTCAGAAGCCCGATCACGAAGCGCGCGCCATTATAAGACGCAACAACGCCGATGCCACCGCAGACGACCATCGAGTGAACGAGCGCATTTTTCTAGCAGAACTCGAAGATATCCGCCGCCAGGGATTTGCCGAGAGCAAAGGGAGGATGATTTCGTCTGCAAGCACCATTGCAATGCTGGTTCCGGCTGACCGAAAAGCTACGCCGCTTGGCATCGGCGTCGGCGGTCCCATCGAACGAATTAGCAGACGTCGTCGGGAAATCATCGCCGTCACGCGTCGCCATCTGGAGACCTTGTCCTCGCGCGCCATTGACATGGCCGCTACAGAGTAACGCGCAGAAGTTGCGCGACTACTTGGGCCGACGTTGCATGAGAACGGTTCGTTCGCCGTCGTAGACCAACTTGTCGTCCTGGTTCACGCCATAGTGCTTGAAGCGGATGATACCTGCGTCAGCCACATCGCTATCCGACTTGTCGAGCACTTCCGTGAAGGAGTAGAGCGTGTCGCCGTGATGGACAGGAGCCCGAAGCCTGATTTTGTCCATGCCTCGCTCTTCGAGCACATGCTCGCCGGTATCCTGTGCGGCAAGGCCGATGACAATCGAGAAACTGATGCCGCCATAAACGATGCGTGTATTGAAGCCCGCAATGCTATTCTGCCGATTCATCCGATGCTCGTTGAAATGGCCATCGGCCGTGTTCATCACGAGATTGGTCAGCAAGACGTTGTCCATCTCCGTCACTGTCTTGCCTCGCGCATGGGCGATAACCTGCCCGATCTCGAAATCCTCGAAATAGTTGTCTGGCGACGTGCGCCCTTTCATGAAGTCCATGAGCTCCTCGAATTACGGTCCGGTTCCAGCGGGTCAACCCGAAACGGGCTTTCGCTTCCTGACGAGATTGGCTCTTCGATAGACAAGAAGCACGTCGCCGTCGGCCGTTACCCCTTGCGTCCGCCACGTCACGATCCCATACCCTGGCCTGCTTTCCGTTTCGCGCCGATCTATCACCTCACTATTGGCGTAGACCGTCTCGCCGACAATCACCGGGCGCTGGTATGTGAGCTGGTCCACGCCAAGAAACGGACCGCCGATTTCACTCAGATCCTCGACGCTCAAACCGAACACTGTGTTGAAGAGCAATAGCGGGCAGACGACCAGATCGGAGAACCCACGGGATCGTGCATAGTCGGCGTTCGTGTAGAGCGGATTATAATGAAGCGTCAGCGTCGCAAAGAGCACGTTGTCGCTGGCGGTGATCGTTCGGCCCCAATGATGGCGAAACGTCTGGCCTTTCGTGAAATCTTCGTACGAATTGCCGCGACGCCAGGGCTGCGCCCGCGCCTTCAGATCGGCAACGATATCGTTCATGCAATGCTCCCGCTTTGGCTCCCTTCAGGACGGTGACAAGGCAGCCCCGCCACAGACCGATATGCTTTGCCCGGTGACATATCTCGAAAGATCGGTCACCAGAAACTCGAGGACGCCGGCACAATCATCCGGCTCACCCAGGCGTCCCAGCGGTATGCGCTGCGCCTGCGACGCCTGGCCGATACCCCGTTCATCTGCGAGTTTCCTGACGCGGGCCGTCATCATGATGCCGGGCGCTATGGCATTCACCCGCACACCGTACGGCCCGAGTTCTGCCGCCAGCGATCTCGTGTAGTGCACGACCGCCTCCTTGGCGAACCCGTAATGGGAAAGGCTACCGCGAGAACCGATGATCCGGGCCGCCGTGGATGCGGTATTGACGATGATCCCAGCACGCCGTTCCTTCATCACAGGGGCGACTGCCTGACAGCAATGAATCGTGCTCATCAGATTCGCGTTGAGGATTGTCGCAATATCGTCCGACGACACCACCGACGGTCCGCTCTTTGCGACGTCCGTGATCGCGCCACCTGCATTGTTTACCAGGATGTCGATTGGCCCCAACCGGCGATGCACCTGTTCGATGGCGTCTTCCGCTGCCGACCGATCCGCTACGTCGACCTCCAGACCAACGGCCCGACGGCCGTGCGCCTGCACCTCCTCCGCGACGGAGGGCGCGCCCAATTCCTCGCCAAACTTCGCCGCCCCTTTCAGGTCTATATCCAGTATGGCGACGTCCGCTCCAAGCCTCGCCAGACGAAGCGCATAGGCACGCCCCAGGCCCCGCGCCGCTCCAGTCACGACTGCAACCTTGCCTGACAACATCATGACAACCTCGGCGGAAGCAAAAGAATCAATTCGGAGATGCCACATGGTTCTTGATAAAGGCGGCCATGCGCTCGATCGCCTGCCGGCCTTCCGGAAGAACGGCGGCAAAGAACGGCCAGATGTGGATCATCTCTTCCCACACCTCCAGATCGACCGGAACGCCCGCCGCATTTGCCTTGGCCGCGAAGCGTGTCGAATCGTCGAGAAGCACCTCCCAGGTGCCGACCAGAACAAGCAGCGGCGGCAGCCCCTCGAGCTCCGCGTACAAAGGCGAAGCAAGCGGCGCCTTGATGTCTCCGTCGGCGATATACCTCTGGGCGTACGCGGTGCTGCTCTTGGGCTGCACCATCGGGTCGAGATGGATCTTCGTCCGCATCGACTCGCCTTCCTTCGCGAGATCCGTAACCGGTGACATGCATATGCCAGCGGCGGGAAGTTCATCGCCGCTCTGCTTAAGCGAAAGCAATGTCGCCAGCGCGAGACCTCCGCCCGCGGAATCTCCTGCAACAACGATCGATTTAGCGGGCACGCCCTGGCTCCTAAGCCACCGATAGGCGCCAACGCCATCATGCACAGCCGCCGGGAACGGGTTCTCGGGCGCGAGCCGATAATCGACCGACAATGCACGCGCTTCGGCGGCGATGCACATGCGCGCCACGAGATCACGATGGGTCTTGGCTGAGCCGATGCAATAACCGCCACCGTGGAAATAGAGAATCACCGGTAGTTGCTTGCCTTTCGTGACCGAAACCCACTCGGCTGGCACACCGGCGGCGTCGATGGTTTCGAAGGAAGCATTCGAGGGCGGGGGAAATTGCCGGCTTAGAGCTTCAAAACCGGCTCGTAGCCGCTCGATCGGCGGGTTCTCCTCTGGAGGCCGCGAACGGAGCTTCTTTACCAGCTCGTAAAATTCTGGGCTCGCCAAGTTCTCACTCCTCTTTCCGATGGATGCTCCTGGGACAGCCTTATGCGTCGGCTGGCTTCGAAGGCCGGCCGAAGGCGCCTTGTTCCGACAAAATCGCCAATTCCGGCGCCGAATAGCCAAACTCCCGGAGGACCTCACCCGTATGCTGCCCCAGCGTAGGCGCCGCCGTCGGCGACACCACGGGAGATCCAGCCAAATGCAGCGCTGACCCGATGTTTGGCACTTCGCCCGCCGTGGCATGCGGAATTCTGGTTACCCGCTTCCTTGCAGCCATCTCCTTGGAGGCAAAAGCCTCGCAGAGGGTTCGAACGGCGCCCGCCGGCACGCCCTCCTCTCGCATTCTGGCAAGCCAATGTTCCCTTCCCTTCGACCCAAAGAGGCCATTGAGAAGCGCGAACAATTCATCCCGATGAGCGTTGCGGTCGGCGTTGGTCGCGAATCTTCTGTCTGCCGGAAGATCCGGTCGAGCCAATACATCCCTGGCGAGCCGTTCAAAGAGACGGTCGTTGGCGACCGCGAGATAGAACGGACCGTCGGCCGCATAAAATACCCCCATGGGCGCCGTGTCGAAACTGTTGTTCCCGATGCGACGCGGCTCGATGTTCGTCAGCAGGGCGTTCATGGCGTGATACCCGACCATGGTCGTTGCAACGTCGAAGAGGGCAATCTCGACTTTCTGCCCGACTCCATCACGGCTACGCGCCGCCAAAGCCGCGAGAATGCCGTTGCAAGCCATCATACCGGTCGAAATATCCATGATGGCCGGGCCGGTGCGGATGGGTTCTCGATCTTCGAAGCCATTGACCGCCATGAAGCCGCTTTCGGCCTGCACGATTGGATCGAAGCCAGTCCGCTCCTTCAGTGGACCTTCCCGACCATATGCGGAGATCGAGCAGTAGATCAGCCGAGGATTGAGCCTGGACACGGCTTCATACGACAGCCCAAAGCGCTCCATGATTCCCGTTGAGAAGTTTTCAACGAGCACGTCGGCTTTGGTCACCAGGTCGATCACCACCTGTCGTCCGGACGCCGTCGCCAGATCGATCGCAATGCTGCGCTTATTGCGGTTCGCCCAGATAAACGGCCCGCTCTCGCCGGCAATCAGAGGACGGAACGTCCGCATGCTGTCGCCGCCCGACGTCGGATTTTCGATCTTAACCACATCGGCGCCGAGATCGCCCAGCATCATGGTGCAATATGGGCCGGCGATGAAATGGGTGAAGTCGATCACCCGAAGACCTTCAAGCGCCGGTCTTCCTCCCGGAGTGATCTTCTTGGTCATCGACAACTCTCCTCGGTTCCGCGGACATCGACGTTATTGCGCGGCAATGCGGGCCGTTTCGATGAGGTCGCGCCACTTGGGCACCTCCTCGGCGATGCGTCTCGTCAGCTCCTCGGGTGAGCTGGTGGTGGCGTCCGCCCCATAGGAATGGAAACGGTCCCGCATATTCTTTTGCGCAAGCACCTCGCTGAAGGCTTTGTTCAGCCGGTCGATGATCGGCTTCGGCGTCTTTCTAGGCGCGAGGACGCCATACCATATCAGGACATCGAAGCCTGGCAGCACGTCGGCGATGGGGGCTGCACCGGGCGCCAGGCTGGACGGCGAAGACGACGATTCTCCGATCAGCCGCACTTTCCCGGCTTTGATGCCCGCGGTGAGCGTATCGCTGGGCGACGAAAGGTACATCTTAACTTCACCTCCCAGGACCGCCATCACCGCTGGCGCGGATCCCTTGTAGGGCACGTGAATGAGCTTGACCCCAGCGACATGCGCGAACAGCTCGGAGGCGAGATGGCCCAGTGAGCCGCTTCCCGCGGAGGAATAAGCAATAGTGCCGGGGTTCTGCAGGGCGTACCCTATGAATTCCTTCAGATCCTTCGCCGGCACGCTTTGATGGATGACCATGACCATCGGCGCCGTGGCGATCATCGAAATCGGCTCGAAGTCGGCGATAGGATCGTAGCCAATGTCCTTCTGCACCAACGGCAACAGAGCGCTTGGCCCGTTGTTGCCGAAGATTAGGGTATATCCGTCCGGCGCGGCCTGCGCGACGGATCGGGTGGCAATGGCCCCCGCAGCGCCGGGCTTGTTGTCCACGATGACCGGCTGGCCAAGCGCCTTCGACAGCGGCTCCTGCATCGTTCGGGCCATTGTGTCGACCAGACCGCCTGGAGGATATGGCACAAGCAGATGGATCGGGCGATCAGGGTACTCGGCGTAGGCGCTGCCCGCACTCATGGCCGACAGGGTGATTACCGCAATCAACGATTTCATCAGCCATCGCATCTGTTCCTCCACATATGTTCGTTCTGATCTGTTGGTTATGGCGTATTCCCTGGGACACCGGCTCACATGCCGATGAGATCCGCCTTGTTCAGCGTGTTGCGCACGAGTCGGAGCACGGCGACATCGATCATGACACCATCGACCTGAACGGCTCCAAGCCCTCGCGCTTCCGCTTCCTTATACGCGGCCTCCATCTTCCGCGCGCGGGCCACCTCCTTTGGACTTGGCGAAAAAATCTCCAGCGCGGGAGCGATCTGGGAAGGATGGATCGCCCATTTGCCGATCATGCCCAGCGCCTGGGCTTTCTTCGCTTCGGCGCGATAGCCTTCCTCGTTCCTGAAATTGGCAAATGGACCGTCAACCGCGTCTATCCCGGCCGAACGCGCCGCCGCCGTCACGCGAAAACGTGCGTAGTGGAAGATGTCTCCCGGATATCCGCCGGTGCCTCCGATCTCACGCGTGTCGATGCCCTGCGACCCCGAATAATCCCCCATGCCGAAAATCAGCGCTTCCATTCGGTCGGTGCATCTCGCGATCTCTTTGACGTTCTCCAACGCCTCGACTTCCTCGATCAGCACCTCGATGCCGATGCGCTTGGGCAGCTTCAGGCGCTTCTCAAGCTGCCCCAGGAACCGGTCCACGAAGATCACGTCCGCCGCGACGCGCGGCTTTGTCAGCATGATCGTGTCGAGGTTGGCGCCCGCCTTTTCGACGACAGTGAGAATGTCTCCATGGCACCACTCCGTCGTCACATCGTTAATGCGCACGCAGCGGGTTTTCTTTCCCCAGTCGAGGTTATTGAGCGCCCATGCGATCTTGTCTCGCGCTTCCACCTTGGCGCTGGGCGCGACCGCATCCTCAAGATCGCAAAAGACGTGGTCTGCGCTGGATGACGCTCCCCCTCGCAGCATTTTTTCGCTGCTGCCGGGGACCGAGAGCTGTGAGCGACGCAGCCGCGCCAGGCGCTTCGTCATGGTTTTCCTCTCCTGGTCGTCGTGACGACGACCTGCTGATCAATCAAGGACTGGATTTTCTCATCCGACAGGCCGAGCTTGCGAAGCTCGGCATCGGTATCTTCGCCGAGCAGCGGGCTGCGCCGCATGACGCCGCCCGGCGTCTCCGTCATCTTGATAGGCACGCCGGCGACTTGAATCGGCGTGGTGCCAGGTTGCTCCACGTCGACGATCATCTCGCGAGCCGCGAAATGGGGATCGGCCACGATTTCGGCGATATCCATCACCGGGCCGAACGGGATCTTACCCGCCAGCCGCTCGATCAGCTGCGCCTTCGAGAACCGGGACGTCCTCGCGTTCAATTCCACGATGAGGCGATGACGGTTGCGCGTGCGGGCGATACGCGACTTGAAGTCGGGATTATCCAGCAGATCCTGGGCGTCGATGCCAGCCGCAAGTATCGTAAAAAATTCGTCCTGATGGGCGGCAATCGTTACAAAGCCGTCGGCGGCGGGAAACATGCCGAAGGGACAAAGGAACGGATGATGGTTTCCTTCAGGACCGGGCCGCAGTCCCTCCACCGAATGCTGCCACACCATGCGCTCGCACACAGCCAGGACCGCATCCACCATGGAGACATCCACGAACTGGCCGACTCCGGTACGCCGTGCGTGGTGGATTGCCGCCAACACGCCGAATCCCAGCATCATGCCAGGCACGATGTCGCCAATGCCGGGACCTACCTTGGTGGGTGTCTCGGCATTGGGGCCCGTTATCGCCATGACGCCACCCATGGCCTGAGCGACGACATCGTATGCCGGCCAATCCTGGTAGGGTGAATGGCCCGTGCGTCGGTCTCCGAACCCACGCAGGGCGCCATAGACCAGGCGGGGATTGATCTCGCGAAGGGTCTCGTAGCTCAACCCGAGCCGGTCCATGACGCCGGCCCGGAAATTTTCGGTCACCGCATCGGCGGTTTTCACGAGATCCTTGAAGATCCGCTTTCCTTCCGCTGACTTGAGATCAAGACATATGCTGCGCTTGTTACGGTCGACACTCTGAAAGTACCCCCCGAGCGCGCGGACATTATCGCCGTCTCTGTAGGGACCCGCCGATCGGGTGACATCACCCGCGAGCCCTTCGATCTTGATCACTTCAGCGCCATGGTCAGCCAGGACCATCGTCCCGTAAGGACCGGCCAGCATCTGCGTGAGGTCGATTATCCTGATGTCGCTGAGGGCCCCGAACGGGCGACCGGCTTCGGAAAACGGGATCGGCATGGAACGTCTAGTTGAGCTTCAGCAACTTGTATTGATCCATCGACTTCGATGGCACGATGTAGCCGGCGGGATCCATGATCGTCGCAAGGTTGTCGGCCACCTGCTCGCTTGTAAGATGCTCGCTGTACAGGCCAGGCGCCGTGATCGTGCAGATTCGCGCCACGCGTCCGGCCGCGACACTGAGCAGTTCTCCGTTGAGCTCACAGCTTTCGTGCGAGAGGTACAGCACCACCGGCGAGACGGTGGCAGTCGACAGTTTCTCGACGTTCACGGAGGGGTGATGGTCGAAGAAGTCCTTTGCGAGCGCCGTATAGGCGATCGGCGCTATTGAATTGACCCGGATGTCGGTGCCCGCAGTATCGAGCGCAGCGACCCTGGTCAGGCCGATGATGCCCGCTTTCGCGGCAACATATGGCGCGGAATGCGGAGCGCCGAAGGCACCAAGCGCCGATGCGGTATTGACGATGCGGCCATAGCCGCGTTGCCGCATATGCGGCAGCGCGGCGCGCATACTCCAGAACGTGCCCCACAGGTGGACGTCGAGTACGGCCTTCATGTCCGAGGTCGACAGCTTCCAAAGAGGCGCGGTAATCGCGTTGCCGGCGTTGTTGATGAGTATGTCTATGGCCCCGAACGCCTGGACTGCATGCTCTATCAGAGCGCCAACCGCCTCTTCATCGGACACATCCGCCATGTCAGCGACGGCCTCGCCGCCCAATGCCCGCAACTCCGACGCCGTGCGCTCCGCCACCCAGCTCCCGTCGGCGGCCTTGGCGACGTCGTTGATGACGAGCTTCGCCCCCCGGCGCGCCAGTTCGAGCGCATGCTGCCGACCAAGACCCGCGCCAGCTCCAGTTACGACCGCCACTTGACCGTCGAACCGATGTTGGCTGCTTGTTGTCATGCTGGATTCGCTCCGCCAGTTGCGCCGGGGACGCTGGAGGAAGTGGGACCTAGAGGCAATACCGACCATCGATTCCAGCGCATTCATCAGAGATGTGATGGAGAAGACGAAGGAAGCGCCATGCACAGCAGCGACAAGGAACAGCGTTGAAGAATACGGCGCCACGTCCAGTGATGACGTGCATCGCCCGCATCGAGGAGCGCGCTTTCGATTGGCGCAGTCTGATCATATACGTGATTAGTCGCTCCGAACGAGCCAACCGCATTGCATGCGATTGGCTCAAGCCGCATCGTCCCCGCGTCGTAGGCAGAACCAGAAGTCAAGAATCGGACGTGGGAGGATGTGATGCTCGCTTTTCGTCGCTCGCTGTTATCGGCAACGGTGCTGCTGGCGCTTTCACCCGCCAACAGCTTCGCCCAGGAAGCCACACCGGGCGTTACCGCAACCGAAATCACGATCGGACAAACGCAGCCATATAGTGGGCCCGTGTCCGCATGGAGCGTACAGGGCCGCGTGGATCAGGCCTATATCAACCGATTGAATGCCAAGGGCGGCATCAACGGTCGGAAGATAAAGATGCTGTCGCTCGACGATGGATATAGTCCGCCGAAAGCTATCGAACGCGCCCGAGAGCTGGTCGAAAGCGATCATGTGCTGGGATTGTTTGGTTCC